>NZ_JBEZGN010000002.1:0-612026 GCF_040650055.1 Spirillospora sp. NPDC048819
GAACCGCCGTCGGGTCTCCACCCGCTTGAACCTCCAGGCCACCCGGCCCACCAGATCCTCCAACATCGTCTGCCACCGGCCAGGGTCTACGCTGGGCCCAGCGGCCACCACGCGATCTTCGGTTGTCCTCACAAACACCCATGATCACGCGGTGGCCGTCTGCATGCTCCAGCACCCCCACCAGCAAGATCACGACTTACCGCTGGAGTACTAGGTGTCATAGTAAATTCTGCCCCACCACCGGAACGGCGTGTTCTGGGGCCCGCCGCCGAACGTGGCGCAGATCTTGAAATCCCAGGTTCCGTGAAGCAGCGCGACCTGCCTGAAACCGCTGTTCGGAACCGAGAACCAGCCCGAATAGCCGTCGGCCTTGCCGGTGCTCGGATCGATGACCTTGAACTGCATCGTCTGACCCTGCCCGTTGAAGTCAGAACCCTGGACCCAGATATAAACCCACCCTGATGACGTCGGTGTACCGGGCATCGTCTTGATGGCCGAGTCTGGTTCACACCAGTAATTCCCACCGGCATAGCCGTACCCCGAGATCGGGCCTTCGTCAGCATGCGCGGTGCCAACGCCCGAGGCCGTGAGGCCTGCGGTCATAGCCGCGACCGCCACGGCGTTGACGAGCGTGCGTACGCGTTTCACATGATCCTCCAGCTGGCGGGCCCGTCTGCCGATGTCCCGTGGGCCATTTGCGTCCTGAGTACCTGGATCGGACTATCGGTCCGCTATCAGGCACCTGTCAGCCCAGGTCACCGCTAAGGCACCACGAGCCGGGCCACGTCGCGCAGTCGCTGTCTTTCTCAGCCGAGGAAGTTTCGTCTGGAGGCCCGCGACACCTTCGACCCGGCGACACCCGCGTTCCAGGATCGGCTCGCCGACCGGTCGCACAAATCCCGCCAGTCCGGTGATGGCGACCAACGTCCAGTGCTTCGGGCTCGCTTCCTGGACGCGCCGGATGGTCAGAACCTGGTGCGGCACGCCATCCGGCAGATCGCCGGACGGCACGGAGGACGGGACGCCACTCGGCGTGCAGACGATCGTCGTGGCGCACGCGATCGCGACGGCCGGCCACACCCGGGGACCCCTTTCACCTTCGTCACCGAAGGCGGCGTCTCACCTTCGTCACCGAAGGCGGCGTCGAGTCGGCCGTGGAATCGGCCCTCTCGGGAACGCGGCGGGACCATCGCAAGAATGAACCACGCGCAGGGTGGCGATAAGTGCTCGCGCCCCTACAATGCGGAACCATGTCACATCCTCCTCCATACGGTCATGGCCCCCAGGGGCCTCCCCCATATGGCCAGGGCCCACAAAACCCTCCCCCATACGGCCCAGGGCCGCACAATCCTCCCCCTACCAGGGAAGCGATCCCTATCAGCAGCCCCGCCGAGGCGACTACCGCCCGCCGGCGCCGCAGCGCCGTGACGGCGCCGGTGCCGTCGCCGCGGTGGTTCGCCTGGTCACCGGCTTCGTCGCGGCGGTCTTCGCGTTGCACATCGTGTTCGTCGTCTTCGAGGCCAACCAGGGCAACGGCTTCGTCAACGGCGTCTACGACCTCGCGAAGGTCCTGGTGCTCGGCCTCGGCGACGTCTTCACCCCGGACGACGCGAAGCTCGGCGTCGTCCTGAACTACGGGCTGGCGGCGCTGCTCTACCTCGCCGTGGGCCAGTTCGTCATCCGCATGATCAGCCGCCCCTGACCACACGGAGGCCGCCGGTCCGGACGTCGTCCACCATGCCCGGACGACGCCGAGATCGGCCTTCGCGACGCCGGAGGCCACGCGCCCTAGCGCCGTTTGATCCCCTCCACCAGTGCGGCGAACTGAGCAACGGTCAGGCTGAGATGCCCACCACCCGGGTCCTTCGAGTCGCGCACCCCGATACCCGGCGCGAGTCGTCCCAGCTCAACGCACTGGTGGTCATTGGTGCCGCCGCTGTGGCTGCTCTTCCGCCAATGAACGATCATGAGTACTGCTCCAAGTAATGCTCGACGAGGGCGCGCGAGGCATCTTCGGGGAGGGCCTTCGCGCCGATACGTTCGAATCTAGTCGAAAAGTCCCTCACCTCTAGGGGGCTCTCGATCAAGCGTCCGCCGTGTTGGGCGCCGGCGTAGGCGACGTCCCGCTCTTCCAGACAGATAACTTGGAACGGCCCATCGAATCCTTGGTGAGCGCCAGCCGCAGTCGGCACGATCCGCATAATGACGTTCTGGTGGCCCGCCACGTCGAGCAGGTGCTCCAGCTGGTGCTTCATGACCTCGGGACCACCGATGGGAGATGCCAGAACGCTTTCATCCACGAGCATCCACAGCGTAGGTGCGTCTGGGCGCTCCAGGATCAAGCGCTGCCGCTCCACACGCATGGCGATCCCGGCCTCGATGTCCGTGGTCGTCTCCGTTTCAAGGAGCGCGCGGATGTAGCCCTCGGTCTGGAACGGTCGCGGGATCGCCTTCCCGTGGTAGGTCTTGATCGCCGTGGAGCGCTTCTCGTACTCCATGCACTGGCGGGCCCAGTCCGGGTCGTGCGCCATTCGGGCAAACCAGAGAATGAGCTGAAAAAGCAGACCTGTCCCGTAGTGCTTGTCGAGCAGTCGCATGTGATCGTCCTGAGGACGGCGCCTGCCCGCCTCCAGGTTGGAAACAGTGGACCGGGCAGTCCCGATGATCTCACCGCACTGAGTGAGCGACAGGCCGGCCTTCTCCCGCATGAAACGCATGAAGAAGGCCAGGAAGTGCCACATGGAGACCCGAGGGTCCAGGGGTTCGCGAACGGGGGGCACCGCGTCTCCTTGGTTTCAGATTGGGCGAGTACACCAGAAGGGTAAACATCTCTCGTGATCCTTGTCGCGGGAAATCGGAAACCGAGGCAAGGACGGGACGATGGTGACGACGGCGACCGGGGACTTGATCATCCCCCTTATGGGCACACCGGCCTCAGTGGGACTCGCGCGCACCCTTGTCGACGCGCGAATTCGCAAATGGAACTACTTTCATATTCTGGACAATGCGCTTCTCGTCGTCTCGGAGCTCGTCACCAACGCGGCCGAGCACACACCGCACAAGGAGCTGCGGCTCCAGCTCAGCCGGGACGCTCACGGGATCATCATCGCCGTCTGGGATGGCAGCCCCGAGCTGCCGCGGGTCAAGCCCAAGGCCGACCTCACCCTCGAAACCCTCGACCTCTCCGAGGACGCGTTCGACGACAACGGCGGCCGGGGCCTGCACATCGTCCGGGCGCTCTCGGCCGCCTGCGATGTGACTCGCGATCCCAATGGCGGCAAATGGGTATGGGCCCGAATCGTCCCGTGAAATGAAGTCACTTCAGTAGGTTGGCGGGATGAGCGTTGATGACAGGCTCTCTCAGGGGATCGGGCCGGCGGCAGTGATCGCGCTGAAGCAGGCGGCGGCCGAGGACGACACGAACGCCGCACCCGCCTGGTGTGCGCGGCTGGCCCGGTTCGGGCTGGTCGAGGCGGCGCAGGACCATTTCCGTCCGGCGGCCGAGAGCGGCGACCTCGCCTCGATCAAGTGCATGGTGTGGCTCGCCTGGGAGGTGGGCCAGGAGAACGACGCCGTGACATGGCTCGGCCGCGCCGCCCAGGACGGGGACCCGTGGGCGATGTACGAACTGGGACGGTCCCTGCCTCAGGAGGCCGAGCGCTGGTATCGCCGCGCCGCCGAGGCGGGCCACGCACCGGCGATGAACAACCTCGGTTCCCTCCTCAGCCGCGCCGGACACCGCGACGAGGCGATGGACTGGTATCGGCGCTCCGCCGAGGCCGGCTTCGATATCGCGATGAACAACCTGGCCATCCAGTACGTCCTCCAGGGGAGCAACACGGACGCCGAGCGGTGGTTCCGTGAGGCCGCCACCGGCGGCAGCGTCGATGGGATGGCCAACCTGGGACGCCTGAAGCTGG
Organism: Spirillospora sp. NPDC048819; assembly: GCF_040650055.1. NCBI lineage: Bacteria > Bacillati > Actinomycetota > Actinomycetes > Streptosporangiales > Thermomonosporaceae > Spirillospora > Spirillospora sp. NPDC048819. The sequence continues at coordinate 3,921 of NZ_JBEZGN010000002.1, forward strand.
AGGCGGACGACCTTCCGGAGGCCGAGTCATGGCTCACCGCCGCAGCCGAGAAGGGGCACGCGGGCGCCGTGGAACTGCTCGCCGACCTGCTCACCCGGACCGGCCGCGCGGACGAGGCCGCGGCCTGGCGGACACGAACGGCCCCCGGACCATGATGATCAATGTGGATCGCGGCAGCGTCGCCATGGGCGACGATGCCCTCCCCCATGCCGAGACGATCGATCTCCCGCCCGAGACGTCGCTGGCCGACGTCGTCTCTTATCTCTTGGACCGGCACTTCCTCGCCTCGATCGCGAGCGGCCGGGCCACGTGGATTCTCGTCGCCGACCGTCCCCTCGCGGTCGTGGCGCAGCAGTGGGACGAGCCCCGCTTCCTCGTCGACGCGTCACGGCCGATCAGCTCGTTCGGCGCAGACGGGAACGGCGTCTCGCTCATGTTCCGGTACTGGAAGCAGCGCGACCCCGACCATGTCTTCGAGGAACTGGCCGCCGGACGCGAACCCGAGCGCTGAACGACCCCGCACGGCCACTCACAGTGTGCGAAGGGAAGCAAAAGGTCACTGCAATCCGGTCGGCGGCCGAGCTACGGCCGAGTGTTGTGGGTAGGGCTACAAATTACGGTGCGGCGGACCGACGGGGGGGGACGCTCGATGCACGACACCGGCGAGCGTGCGATGGGATGGCTTGCGCTGGAGGCGTTCGATCCGGCGCCGGTCGCGGTCGCACTGACCATCGGGCCGGAGCACCGGCTGGTGTACACCAACCTCGCCTACCGGGCCTATGTCGGAGACCGTCCGCTCGGCCAGCCGATCGGAGACGCGTTCGGCGGTCAGGCGCAGCGGGACTACGGCGGCCTGTTCGACCACGTGCTGGCCACCGGGGAGCCGGTCAACCTGGTCGAGGCGCCGGTGAAGCTGGCCCCCGCGGGCGCGCCCGGCGAGGAGCGGTCCTTCTCCTTCAGCCTGTCCCGGTTCGACCACGACCGGCCCGGGGTGCTGGTGATCGCGGTGGACGTCACCGAGCAGGTCGTCGCGACGCGGCGGGCGGACCGGACGACCGAGGAGCAGCGGCGCTGGCGCCGCCGGTTCGAGAGCCTGGTGTGGATGAGCGCTCAGATCGTGTGGGCGGCGGATCCGGCGGGCGGGGTGATCGAGTCGAGCGGTGGCTGGGAGCGCGTGACCGGGCAGAGCCGGGAGGAGTTCAGCGGCGACGGCTGGTCGGACGCACTCCATCCCGACGACCGCCTGCCGGCGCTCCGGTCGTGGCACCAGACGCGCCGGCAGGCCCGTCCCTGGCACTACACGTACCGGGTGCGGACGCGGGACGGCGAGTACCGGCACTTCGAGATCCATTCCGCGCCGGTGTACGAGAACGGCACGGTGGTCGAATGGATCGGCACTTCCAGCGACGTCGAGGAGCAGTGGCGGCGGCAGCAGCGCCAGGAACTGCTCGACCGGGCCGCGGGGGCGGCCACGGAGCAGGCCGGACTGGCCGAGATGTTCGCCGCGCTCGCCGACGTGCTCGTTCCCGCGCTCGCCGACGGCTGCGGCCTGCACCTGCTCCCCGATCTCATCGACCATCCCCCGGGCGCCCCGATCATCGCCCGGCGCATCGCCACCGCCGCGCGGGACGGCCTGCCCCGCCAACCCCCGGCCGGTGAGGAGCGGTTCGCCCCCGACAGCGGGTTCGCCCGCGCGCTGCGGCAGCGCCGGCCGCTGTACCGCACGTTCCCGCCGGGCCGGCCGCCGGCCGATCTGCTGCCCAGGAGCACCTCCGCCTGGCTGGCCGAAACCGAGGCCACCAGCGTCGTGCTGATGCCGGTCATCGTGGACGGCACCGCGGCGGCGGCGGTCACCGCCGCCCGGCGCGACGACCGCGCGCCCCTCGGGCCCGACGACATCGCCCTCATGAGCCAGGTCTTCGAGTACACCCACGACGCGCTGAGCGGCGCCGTCCGGTTCCATCGCACCCAGCAGGTGGCCCTGGCCCTGCAGCACGGCCAGCTCGCCGACCCGCCCGAACTCCCCGGCCTGGACATCGCCGCCCGGTACCGGGCCAGCCCCGCGGCGGCCGAGGTGGGCGGCGACTGGTACGACTCGTTCGTCCTGCCCGACGGCGCGACGGTGCTGGCCATCGGCGACGTGGCGGGCCACGACCTGGCCGCCGCCGTCGGGATGAGCCAGCTGCGCAACATGCTGCGGGCCCTGACCGCCGACCGCGTCGCCCCTCCCGGCGAGATCCTGCACCGGCTCAACACCGCCATGGAAACGGTCGCCCCCGACACCACGGCGACCTGCATCCTGTCCAGGATCGAACAGCCCGAACCCGGCCGGTGGCGGTTCAGCCACGCCGCGGCCGGACATCTCCCGCCGCTCCTGGTCACGCCCGGCGGCCGCGGCCGTTTCCTGAAGGGCGCCGCCAACCCCCTGCTGGGCGTCCCGGTCGACCAGCCGTACCGCAGCGCGACCGAACCGCTGCCGCCCGGCGCCACCCTGCTGCTCTATACCGACGGCCTCGTCGAACGCCCCGACGAACACCTGGACGCGAGCCTGGACCGCCTCCGCCGCCGGGCGTCCGCCCTCGCGCCCAGGCCCCTGGAGCACTTCTGCGACGGCCTCCTGGAGCACCGCCCGCCGGCCGGCACCGACGACATCGCCATGATCGCCCTGCGCGTCAATGGCCTCCAAGGCCGGCATGTGGTCGCCGGCAGGCGGGCTTGACCGGCCGCCCCGGCGCTCCCCCGCCCCGCGCGGGCGGGCTCAGGTGGCCGCCGTCTTCCTGCTCTGGAGGGTCCTGAGCGCCTCGATGAGGTAAGGGCGGAACGCGGCATGGTTCTCGCTCATCGGGAAGTGCCCGATCTTCTCCATCTTGATGAAGGTGCCCTTCTCGATCGCACCGGCGGTACGGGCGCTGTCCTCCGGGGTGGTCAGGTAGTCGTACTCGCCGGTGAGCATCACGACGGGACACCGCTCGCCGTCGATCTTGCCGAGATCCTCCCGCAGGTCGTGGTCGACGGAGTAGAAGTGCAGATCGCCCTTGAACGCCTCGGAGCCCTGGGAGTAGTAGAACCAGGTCTTCCAGCGGTCGGCGTCGGGCGACTGGGGCGCCATCAGGTCCCACACGCCGCTCGCGCAGACCTGGGCGGCGTTGGCGTGCGGGTGCTGCCACCAGTCGAGGTAGAACCCGGGCGAATAGTCGGCGCCCTCGACCGACAGGACGCCCGCGAACCGGTCGGGCCGCCGCAGCGCGAGCTGGAGCGCGACGTTCCCCCCGAACGAGGAGCCCATGAAGATCGGATCTTCGAGTTCGAGCGCGTCGCACAGCGCGACGATGAAGTTGACGAAGTGGTCCGCGGTGAGCTTGTACTCCTCCTTCCACCACTCGGTGTTCTCGGGCGGGTCGGACTTGCCGTGGCGGGGCAGGTCGTAGGCGATCACCCGGTAGTTCGAGGTGATCTCATCGTCTTCCAGGAGGCCGCGCCATTGGTGGTTGTGGCATCCGGCCGTGTGCTGGCAGACGAGGGGCTGCCCGGTGCCGTTCTCCAGGTAGAAGACCTTGTACTCCAGGCCGTCGGCCTCGACGGTCACGTAATGGCCGGTGACCGGGGAAATCCTGCTCACGGTGATCTCCTCTCTCAGACGGGCGGGCCGACGACGCGAAGCAGTTCGATCTGCCGGGTGAGGCAGCGCAGGTTCTGCATGAGGACCAGGACGTCGCCTTCCAGCCGCATGTCGCGCTGGAAGGTGGCCGCCCAGATCCCGTGGTACATCGGCGCCGGCACCCGCTCCCCGAAACCGCGCCATGTCTCGGCGCTCGCCCTGATCGCGAACTGGTAGGGCACATCGAGCGGCCCCGGATCCACCGTGACCTGCGTGACCCGCCCGGACTCCACCTTGACCGCGTAGCCGCGGTCGGTGGCGTCGAGGAGGTAGGTGCAGGTGAAGTACTTCCCGTGGGCCTGAATCTCAGGGTCGTCGTTGCTGGCCGCGGTGAACGCGTCGGCCCACTCCTGGGCCGGCACGGCCCGAGGTGGTGCAGTCATGATCAGAGCCCCTCTCCGCACTGGACGACTCGGCCGTCAGCGGCCGCCATACCCATTCGCCCCGGACCCATCGGATCCGCGACGGCCAATATCCGGCCAAGTCAGGCGGGACGCCGGTACGGCGTCACCGGGCGTTGCGCGGGTCGTCGCCGGCCGGCGGGTGGTGGGGGAGGAAGTCGACGTCGAGGCGGGCGACGTGCTCGGGGTCGGCGATGATGTCGATCGCGGTGATCTCGCCGCCGGCGATGGTGAAGGCGAACACCACGCGGATCGTTCCGCCGGTGGTCCAGGCGGCGCCGGCGGCTCCGTCGACCAGGGCCGGACGGGCGGCCTGGGCGTGGCCGGACAACCGCCTGGCGATGCCGGTCGCACCGCTGAGCTCGGCCTTCGCGCCCATCTGCATGGCCGTCCGGTCGGCGCGCAGGACGGCGTCGGGGTGCAGCAGTGCGAGCAGTTCGTCGAAGTCGCCGTCGCGGGAGGCGGCGAGGAAGGCGCGGACGATGTGCTCCTTGCGGACGGGATCGGTGTCCGGGATGCCGTCGGCGGACTGGATCCGGCGGCGGGCGCGGCTGGCGAGCATCTTGGTCGCGGACGGGGTCCGGTCGAGGATGGGGGCGATCTCCCGGTAGGGCACGGCGAACATGTCGTGCAGGACCAGCGCGAACCGTTCGGCGGGCGTCAGCGTCTCCAGCACGACGAGCAGCGCGACGCCGACCGAGTCGGCGAGCAGCGCTTCGTGTTCGGGGCCGTCCGCCGAGGCGCCGGCCGTCTCGGGGAGCCGGGCGTCAAGGGGCTCCTCCCGCCGCGCGGTGCGGGAACGCAGCATGTCGAGGCAGACGCGGCCGACGACCGTCGTCAGCCACCCGCCGAGGTTGTGCACGCCGGTGACGTCCGTGCGGTGGAGCCGGAGCCACGCCTCCTGGACGGCGTCGTCGGCCTCGCTGACCGAGCCCAGCATCCGGAAGGCCACCGCCCGCAACCGGGGCCGGTCCTCTTCGAAGCGCTCCGTCAGCCACTCGTCCTCCACCATCGTTACCTTCCTCCCCCGCCGCCCGTCATAACGGTGACGAACCGGATGCGGCCGAGGTAACACCGGGCCGGGCGAGGAGAACCACCGATGACGGAGCCGATCATCGAGGCCGACGGCCTCACCAAGCGGTTCGGGAAGGTCCAGGCGCTGGCCGGGCTCGACCTGACGGCGCAGCGCGGGCAGGTCACCGCCGTTCTTGGGCCCAACGGCGCGGGGAAGACGACCTTCGTCCGCGCGGTCGCGACGCTGATCCGCCCGGACACGGGACGGCTGCGGGTGGCGGGCGTCGACGTCGCCCGCCACCCGGAGCGCGTACGGCGGATCATCGGTCTGGCCGGGCAGTACGCGGCGGTCGAACCGACCATGACCGGGCGCGAGAACCTGCGCATGGTGGCGCGCCTGTTCGGCCGGTCGCGCCGGGAGGCGGCCGTGAGCGCGCGGGACGTCCTGGCGCGGCTCGGCCTGGAGGACGTGGCGGACCGTCCGGCCAAGACGTACTCCGGCGGCCTGCGGCGAAGGCTCGACCTGGGGGCGACCCTGGTCGGCGCGCCGCGGCTGCTTCTGCTCGACGAGCCGACCACGGGCCTCGACCCGCGCAGCCGCAACCACCTGTGGGAGACCATCCGCGACCTGGTGGCCGAGGGCACCGACGTGCTGCTCACGACGCAGTACCTCGACGAGGCCGACCGGCTCGCCCACCAGGTGGCGATCATCGACCACGGGAAGGTCATCGCGCACGGGCGGCCGGACGAGCTGAAGGCCCTCACCGGACGCGACATGATCGAGGTCCGCGCGCGCCGCGCCGCGGATCTGCCGGCGATCGCGCGGGCGCTGGCGCCCGTCGGCGCCGAGGAACCGCGTACCGACGCCGGCGGGAACCGGGTGACGGTGCCGGTCGCCGGGGGGCCGCCGGCGATCACGGCCGCCGTCCGGGCACTCGGCGGTCTCGGCCTCGAAGTCGACGACATCGGCCTGCGCCGTCCGACGCTCGACGAGGTGTTCCTCGCCTTGACCGGGGCGCCGGCCGAGTCCGGCCACGCCGAAGTCGCATGAGCGGACGAACCCGAGGAGGAACACCATGACCACCGACCGTGTCGTCGCCGTGAGCGTCGAGGCCCGTCCCGCCGCGCCCGGCGCGAGCGCGGCCGCCACCATCGGGCAGGTGGCCGCGCGCACTCTGCGCAAGTACACGCGCTCGCCCCAGTTGCTGGTGGCCGGCATGGCGGCGGGCGCGATCTTCATCGTGCTGTTCCGCTACATCTTCGGCGGGGCCATCGACCTCGGGACGGTCCCGTACGTCGACTTCCTCATCCCCGGCATGGTGCTGACCAGCGTGCTCATCACGGGGACCGGGACGGCGGTCGGCGTCGCGGAGGACGGAGACCAGGGGGTCTTCGACCGGCTGCGGTCCCTGCCCGTGCCCCGGAGCGCGCTGCTCGCCGGGCGGGCGCTGGGCGAACTCGTGATCGTGGCGTGGGGAACCGCCGTCACCGTGGCCATGGGGTTCGCCGTCGGTTTCCGGCTGCACGGCGGCATCGCCGAGGCGCTGGCCGCGTTCGCGCTGTGCATGGTGTGCGGCTTCGCGTTCCTCTGGATGTTCATGTGCATGGGACTGGTGTCCGCCAACGCGCAGGCCGCGCAGGGCACGTCGATGGTCGTCTATCCGGTCATCTTCGTGTCGAGCGCCTACGTGCCCGTCGGGACGCTGCCCGGCTGGATGCAGCCGATCGCCGAACACCAGCCCGTCAGCGTCATGGTGAACGCGGTGCGTTCACTCGCCCTGGGCGACCCCTCTGTGGCCAGCCTCAGCCACACCACCGGGTACTGGGTCGCGCTGTCGCTCATCTGGGCGGCCGGAATCCTGGCCGTCTTCGCTCCGCTGGCCGTCGTCCTGTACCGGCGCTCCACCTGACCGCCTGCGAGCGACCTGCTCAGAGGGTGTCGAGGTCGGCGGACGGGAGTCCTCCCGAGAGTTCCCGGTAGCCGGGGCCCCGGTCGAAGAACGGGGTGGGGGTGCGTTCGGCACGTAGGCGCGTGCGCAGGGTCGCGGTCGCTTCTTCGTCGACGTGGCCGTCTGCAAGTACGACGCCGTAGTCGGCGCGGGCGCCCTCGGGCGAGACCTTGCCGTCGCGGACGTCGTCCGCCACGCGGGACGGGTCCCGGTTCAGCGGGTCGCCCCAGCCTCCGCCGCCCGTGGTCCGGATGCGGATGATCTGGCCGGCCTTGACGGGATGGTCGTCCACCAGGCCCTCCATCTCCTCGCCGTCGATGTCGACGCGGAACGGCCGTCCCGCCCGGCCGCCGTTGACGCCCCAGCAGGACAGGATCGAGCGGTCGGCGATCGACATGTAGTGGGCGTCGCGGAGCATCCGCAGGTGCTTGTCGTAGCCGAGGCCGCCCCGGTACTCCCCCGGCCCGCCGGAGTCGACGGCCAGGCCGAGGCGTTCGACGACGAACGGCCAGCGGGCCTCGGCGAACTCGGCGGGGATGTTGCGGGAGTCGGGGACGACGTGGATGGTGTCCTCGCCGTCGGCGTAGTAGCGGCCCCCGGAGCCGCCGCCGAGGACCTCGCGCATCAGGTAGGGGCCCCGGTCGTCCTCGCCGTAGACGCCGGTATAGCGGATCGTCTCCTGGTCGGCGGGCATGCGTCCGCCCGTGGCCTTGGCCAGGACGCCCGCGAGGACGCCGAGGAGGCGCAGGATGACGAACGTGCGGGCGTTGGTCGGAGCCGGGAAGACGGGGGTGAGCAGCGTCCCCTTCTCCGGGAAGCGCATCTCGATGAGCGGCACGACGCCCTCGTTCACGTCCAGTTCGGCGGCCCGTTCGGGGGTGTCGGCCAGGTTCCGCAGGACGGGCGCCAGCCACTTCTTCAGGAAGACGCCGCCGGCGTAGTCGCCCGCGTGGTTGATGGGCCCCTTGGCCTGGGGCGACGTGCCGGTGAAGTCGATGACGAGCGGGACGTCCGCCGCCTTGTCGACCGTCAGCGTGATGCGCTGGGCGTGCAGGCGGGGCGGGTCCACGCCGTCGTGCTCGGCATAGTCCTCCCAGACGAACGTCCCGTCCGGGATCTTGGAGAGCAGTTCGCGGCGGAACGTCTCGGTGGTCTTGTCGATGACGGCGTCGAAGCACGCCTCGATGTCCGCGCGGCCGTAGCGGGCGAACAGGTCGCCCAGGCGGCGGGCGCCCATCAGGCAGGCCGAGCATTCGGCGTCCAGGTCGCCGGCGAGGGAGTCGGGCATGCGCGAGTTGCGGGTCATGATGGTCAGCGCCGCCTCGTTCGGGACGCCCCGATCCCAGAGTTTGATCGGGGGGACCATCAGGCCCTCCTCGAACGCGCTGCGGGCGTGGCTCGGCATCGAGCCGGGGACGGCGCCGCCGATGTCGTCGTGGTGGCCGAACGCCTGCACGAAAGCGACCACCTCGCCGTCGTGGAACACGGGGACGGTGACGCACAGGTCGGGAAGGTGCCCGATGCCGCCTTCCGACAGGTACACGTCGTTGTGGAAGAACACGTCCCCGGGACGCATCTCCTCCGGCGGGAAGTCGCGGGCGACCGGCTGGACGAGGGCGGAGTAGGAGCGGCCGGTCAGCTTGCGGAGGCGGCGGTCGTGGATGCCCGCGCGGAAGTCGTGCGCGTCCCGGATCATCGGGGAGCGGGCCGTCCGCGCGATGGCCGTCTCGACCTCGCGTTCCACCGACGCGAGGGTGCCCTCGACGATCTCCAGGAGGATCGGGTCGATCATCGGGTCACCACCAGGTTGCCGTAGCCGTCGAGTCTCGCGGTGAAGCCGGGGTGCAGCGGCAGCGTCGAGCCGAACTCCTCGATGACGGCCGGTCCCCCGATCGTGTCGCCGGGGGCGAGTTTCTCGCGCCGGTAGACGGCCGTCTCCTCCCAGGCGTCGAAGCAGACGGCCCGCGTGCCGGTGCGGGCGCGCGACGGGTCGCCGTCGCCGGGCGGACGTTCCGCCAGGCGGGGGCGGGCGATCGGGCCGATGCCGGAGACCCGCAGGTTGACCCATTCGACCGGGTGCCGCGGGTCGTCGCGGTAGCAGTACCCGTAGAGGGCCTCGTGGGCGTCGTGGAACCGGCGGACGACCTCGGCGCGGAACGCCTCGTCCGGCGACCCGGCGGGCGCGGGGACCCGGACCTCGAACGCCTGCCCGTAGTACCGCAGGTCGGCGGAGCGGGCGAAGCGGCGCCCGTCCTCCGGGAACCCCTCGCGTTCGAGGGCGCCCGCCGCCTCGTCTTCGAGGTCGGCGTAGACGCCGTCCAGCAGCGCGGGGTCGAGTTCGGCGTCGCGGACGACGCGCGTCCGGACGTAGTCGTTCTTCACGTCCACCGTGAGCAGCCCGAACGCCGACAGGTTGCCGGGGTTCTCGGGGATCACGGCGGCGGGCAGGCCGAGCACGTCGAGCAGCCGGCACGCGAGCAGCGGCCCGGAGCCGCCGAACGCGACGAGGGGGTAGTCGCGAACGTCCAGGCCCCGCTTCACGGTGATCTGCCGGATCGCGTTGGCCTGGTTCCACGCCGAGATCTCCAGGACGCCGGCGGCGGCCCGCTCGAAGGACAGGCCCAGTTGTTCCGCGAGGGTTTCGACGCCCCTCCGGGCGGCGTCCACGTCCAGCGGGACCTCGCCGCCGAGGAGGTGCGGCGGGATGCGGCCGAGGACGGCGTGCGCGTCGGTCACCGTCACCTCGGTGCCGCCGCGCCCGTAGCAGAGCGGGCCGGGGTCGGCGCCCGCGCTGCGCGGGCCGACCTTCAGCGCGCCCTCGGGCGACCGCCACGCCACCGAGCCGCCGCCCGCCCCGACGGTCACGATGTCGATCATCGGGATCTTGACGGGATGGCGCCCGATCGTCCCCTCCGTCGTGAGCGTCGGCTCGCCATCGAGGACGACTGCGACGTCGGTGGACGTGCCGCCGCCGTCCAGCGTCACGACGGAGCCGCGGCCCCCCGCCTCGCGGTGGGCGACGACGAACGCCGCGCCGAGCGCCCCCGCCGCCGGGCCGGACAGCACGGTCGTGATCGGCTGCCGGGCCACCTCCTCCGCCGACAGCACTCCCCCGTTGCTCTTCATCACCAGCAGGCGGGCGGCGACGCGTTCGGCGATCCGCGCCAGGTAGCCGTTCATCGCCGGTTTGACGGCGGCGTCCACGAGCGTCGTCACCGACCGCTCGTACTCGCGGTACTCGCGCAGCACCTCGCACGACAGCGACACCACCGCGTCCGGGTGCTCGCGGGCCAGCACGTCCCGCATCGCCAGCTCGTGCGACGGGTCGGCGTAGGAGTGCAGGAAGCACACCCCGATCGCGAGGATCCCCGCGTCGCGGAACCAGCGGGCCGCCGCGACCGCCGACTCCTCGTCGAACGGGCGCAGTTCCGCGCCGGTGTGGTCGAGCCGCCCGCCGACCGTCCGCACCCGGTGCGCGGGGACGATCCGCGGCGGCTTCACCCAGAAGTAGCTGTTGCCGTAGCCGTCCGGGACGCTCTGCCGCGCGATCTCCAGGATCGACTCGAACCCCTCGGTCGTGACGAACCCGAGGTCGTCGATCCGGTCCTCCAGGAGCCGGTTCGTCGCGACCGTCGTGCCGTGCGACAGCGCCGCCACGTCCTCCGGTTCCGCGCCGAGAAGCCCGAGCACCTTCCCGACGCCCGCGGCGAACCCCTCCGCGGGGTCGGCGGGCGTCGAGGGCGTCTTGGTGGTGACGAGCCCCCCGCCGTCCCCGGTCGCGTCCATGTCCAGCGCGACGACGTCGGTGAACGTCCCGCCCGTGTCGATCCCGATCCGCAGCCGCCTCGCCATGGTCAAGGGTCTACCGGACGCGCCCCACCTGCGGAACCGTCGTGATCTGCCAATGGAGGCGATGTTCTTTCGTCAGACCGCGTTGCCGCTAGGCTGGGCCGTTCCAACCGACCGACGCATTCCACGAGACCGCTGGAGCCCGTTCATGGCGCTTGAACGCCCCGAGATCGACTTCCCCGAGGGCCAGCCGCCCGCGTACCTCGACATCACCGACATCACCGAGGGTGACGGCCCCGAGGCCGCCAAGGGCTCGAACGTGTCGATGCACTACGTCGGCGTGTCATGGTCGACCGGCGAGGAGTTCGACGCGTCCTGGAACCGGGGCTCGACCCTCGACTTCGAGCTCGGCTCCGGCCGCGTCATCAAGGGCTGGGACATGGGGCTCGTCGGCATGAAGGTCGGCGGCCGCCGCAAGCTCGTCATCCCGCCGCACCTCGCCTACGGCGACCGCAGCCCGAGCCCGGCGATCAAGCCCGGCGAGACGCTCATCTTCGTCGTCGACCTGATGGCGACCAGCTGACGCTCGCGACCGGCGGGCACCCCGGGGCGATCGATCGCCCCGGGTGTGCCCGCCGTCGTTCTTCAGCGGGTGCGGGACCGGCGGCCCAGCAGGTAGCCGAGCGCCACGCCGGCTAGCGCGACGGCGCCGCCGGAGGCGAAGGCCGCCGCCATCGGCCATGCGACGGACGCCCGCTCCGGCTCGGCCGCGGCGCGTCCCGCGTAGACCGCGCCGGTCGCGGCGGGTGCGCCGGTCGCGGCCGGCGCCGGCGGCGCGGCGGACTCCGGTTCCGCGGCGGCGGCCGCCAGTGCGGCCAGGTCGCGTTCGACGGCGGCGAAGAACTCGCCGGCGGTGCGTTTGGCGACGCTGCCCAGCATCCGCTGGCCGACGCCGCCGACCATCCCGCCCACGACCGCGTCCGCGTCGTAGTCGATCTGGGTCGAGCCGTCGCCGCCGGTGAGCCGCACGCGGACCGTCGCGTCCACCGTGCCGGGCGCGCCCTGCCCGCGTGCGCGCAGGACGAACGAGCGCGGCGGATCGGGTTCGGCCAGTTCGACCCGCCCCACGTACGTGCCCTGGATCGAGGCGACGCCCGCCGTGACGGTCATGCGGTAACAGTCGGGTCCCGTCTCCTCCAGGGAACGGCACCCGGGGATCGTCCTGGCCAGGACCGCCGGATCCTGGAGCGCGTCCCACACGCGGGCGAGCGGCGCGGCGACGGTGGCACTGCCGTTGAGCTGCATGACCCGACTTTAGGTAATGGCGCCTCCGCGCCGAACGGCAACATCTGCCGAGTCCACGCCGAGGTTTGGGCGAAGCTACCCGGATGGCACCTGGAAATGGTCAGATATGTCCGGCAGGTTCCGTCGGTTGCGAACTCCCGTCGCCACCGGCGCGTCAACCGAGACGCAAGCCCCCGAACGACCTGACCCCTTCCGACCGAACGGAGTACGCGGCAGATGCGAGGGAAGACGCCCGTCATCACCATGGTGGCCGCCGGAGTGCTCGGCGTGGCCGCGGGCGGCTGGCCCGTCGCGACCGCCCTCGCGGGCGACTCCGGACCGCCGATGCGCACCCAGCTCGCCTCGGTGCTCGGCGACCAGAAGTGGGCGACGCCGAAACCCGGCTCCTGGACGATGCCCGAACCCTCCAAGGACGGGCTCCCCCCGGTCATCAAGAGCATCGAGACGCAGGACCGCGTCGTCTTCCTCACCATCGACGACGGCTACACCTACGACGCCGAGTTCGTGAACCTCGTCCGCAAGGAAAAGGTTCCCATGATGACGTTCCTGACCTCGACCTACATCAAAGGCCAGGGACAGTACTTCTGGGCCATGCGCAACGCGGGCTCGGTGATGGAGAACCACACCGTCAACCACCCCAACATGGCGACACTCGGCCCGGACGCGCAGAAGAAGGAGATCTGCCAGGCGTCCGACGAGATCCAGAAGCAGTACGGGCGCCGCCCCGAGATCCTCCGCCCCCCGTTCGGCAGCTTCAACGAGACCACCCGGCAGATGGCCAAGGAGTGCGGCATCAAGTCGATCCTGCTGTGGTCGGCGGAGTTCTACAACGGCACGTCCGGCCCCGGCGTCGGCTTCAACGGCTTCGCGCGCAGCGACGGCGGCAAAGGCTTCAAACCCGGCGACATCGTCCTCATGCACTACCGCAAAGGCCTCGCCCAGCAGCTCCAGATGATCCTGGACTGGATCGAGCAGGCCGGCTTCCGGCCCGCCGCCGTGGAGAACTACCTGCCGAGGTCCCTCGGCGGCACCGTCCCCGACAAGCCGACGCACGGCTGAAAGCCGACCTTCCCGGAGGAATCCCGGTTACGCCGAACGCGATGGCGGCCCTTCACTATCGTCAACACGCTGGCGGGGTTGAGGTCCCCCGCAACCCGAGCCAACCCCGCCAGCACCACTCGTCAACCTGCGCGGACGCCCTCCCGGAGGCGTAGCGCCGGGTCCCTCGCGGCGCGCCGCCGGAGCAGGTAGAGCTCGTCCGGGGAGATCGGCATCGAATCCACGCGGACGCCCTCCGCGTCCTCGATCGCCGAGGCGATCACCGCCGACACCGGGATGACGCCCGCCTCCCCCGCGCCCTTGATGCCGAGGGGGTTCAGCGGCGACGGCGTCTCCAGATGGTCGGTCTCGATGCGCGGGATCTCCGTCGCGTACGGCATGAGGAAGTCCATGAACGAGGCGTTGAGCAGCTGCCCGGACTCGTCGTAGACCATCCGCTCGTACAGCGCGCCGCCGATGCCCTGCGCGACGCCGCCGTGGATCTGCCCCTCGACCACCATCGGGTTGATGAGCCGCCCGCAGTCGTGGACGACCGCGTACCGCAGGACGGCGATCTCCGCCGTGTCCGGATCGACCTCCACGATCGCGGCGTGCGCCCCGGCGGCGAACGTGGACCGGACGGGCGAGTAGTAGTCGCGTCCCTCCAGCCCCGGCTCGTCCCCGGCCGCGACGGGCGGCTCGGTGACCGGGCGGCCGACCGCGAACTGCGTCGCCGCCGCGGCCTCCTCGTCGAACGCGTACCGCAGCGGGTTCGACAGCACCGCGACCGTCCGCAGCGGGACCGCCGACGACGAGTCGCCCTTCACGTGCACGACGCCGTCGGTGATGTCGAGGTCGCGGGGGTCGGCTTCGAGGGCCTCGCCGGCGATGCGCAGCGCCTTGTCGCGCACCTTCCGGGCGGCGAGCGCGATCGCGTTGCCGCTCATGACCGCCGCGCGGGACGCGAACGTCCCGACCGCGTACCCGAACCGGCGGGTGTCGCCGGTCGTCACGTGCACGTCCTCGATGGGGACGCCCAGTTCCGCTGCGGCGATCTGCGCGAACACGGTCTCGTGCCCCTGGCCCTGCGAGGTCAGCCCGGTCGAGACGTGCACCCGCCCGGCGGTGTCGATCTCGACGTGCCCGCCCTCGTAGGGGCCGACGCCCGTGCCCTCGACGTAGACGCCGAGGCCGATGCCGAGGCGGCGGCCATGGGCCCGCGCGGCGGCGCGCTCGGCCTCGAAGCCGTCCCAGCCGATCAGGTCCCGCGCCTTGCGGAGCAGCTCCGGGTAGTCGCCCGAGTCGTAGATGAGGGGGCGGCCGTCCTGGAACGTCAGGCCCTGGTCGTAAGGGAACTCGTCGGGCTGGATGAAGTTCGCGGCGCGCACGTCGGCGCGGTCGCGGCCGAGGTGGCGGGCGACGCGGTCCATCGTCCGCTCCATGCAGAACACGCCCTGCGGGCGGCCCGCGCCCCGGTACGGGGTGACGATCAGGGTGTTGGTGTAGAGGCTGACGACCTCCGCCCGGTACGCGCCGATCTTGTACGGGCCGAGGAGCTGGGTGGACGTGACGATCGGGATGATGATCCCGTACGGGGTGTAGGCGCCGTGGTCGTGCCGGATCCGGACGTCCAGGCCGAGGATACGGCCGTCGTCGTCGAACCCGACCCGCACGTCCTGGAGCTGGCCGCGCTCGTGGGCGGCGGACACGAAGTGCTCGCGGCGATCCTCGGTCCACTTGACCTCGCGGTCCAGCAGCCGCGCCGCCCACGGGACGAGGATCTCCTCCGGCCACGGGTGGACGATCTTCACGCCGAAGCCGCCGCCGACGTCCGGCGCGACCACCTCGACCTTGCCGTTCGGCAGCCCGAGCCGCGCGGCGATCGCGGCGCGCACGCTGGTGGACGCCTGCGTGGACGAGTAGACGCGCAGCGACCCGTCGTCGGCGTCCCACCGCGCGTAGACGCCGCGCCCTTCGAGGGGCATCGAGGCGCTGCGCTCGATCGCGAGGCTGAACTCCAGCACGTGCGGGGCCGCGTCGATGGCGGCCGCCGCGTCCCCGTTCTCCTGGACGAGGACGGCGCCTGCGTTGCCCGGCACATCGTCGTGGACGAGATGCTCGGCCCGGGAGGCCGCCTCGATGCCGACGACGGCGGGCAGCGTCTCGTACTCCACGCGGATGCGTTCGGCGGCGTCCTCGGCCAGGTAGCGGTCACGCGCGACGACCATCGCGACGGGCTCGCCGACGTGCCGGACGACGTCGCGGGCGAGCGGGTAGCCGGTGCGGCCGTGGGTGAGGGACGGGTGCGGGATCAGCAGCGGCAGCGGCTCCCCCACCCGGCCCGGCAGGTCCTCCCAGGTGTAGATGGCGACGAGGCCGTCGACGTCGATGGCCTCCGACACGTCGATGTCGGCGATCCGGGCGTGCGCGTGCGGGGACCGGACGAACGCCGCCGCGAGGGCGTCGTGCCCGAGGTCGTCCAGGTAGCGGCCCCCGCCGGTGAGGAGCCTGCCGTCCTCGCGGCGCTCGACCGGCTCGCCGAAGACCCGCGTCCCCATCTAGCTCTCCCCTTCTTCGGCCTGCCGGGCGAGCAGGTCGGCGGCGCGGTGCACCGACTTGACGATGTTCTGGTAGCCGGTGCAGCGGCACAGGTTCCCGGAGATCCCCTCAAGGACCTGGTCCTCCGTCGGACGCGGCGTCTCGCGCAGCAGCGCCGTGACGGTGCAGAGGAACCCGGGGGTGCAGAAGCCGCATTGCAGGCCGTGGCATTCGCGGAAGGCCCGCTGGACCGGCGACGGCGTCCCGTCCTCGGCGGCGAGGCCCTCGACGGTCGTGATCTCGTGCCCGGAGGCGGTGACGGCGAACATCAGGCACGACCGCACCGGCTCGCCGTCCAGCAGGACGGTGCAGCAGCCGCAGACCCCGTGCTCGCAGCCGACATGCGTGCCGGTGAGCCCGAGGTCGTGCCGGAGCAGGTCCGACAGCAGCCGCCTGGCGGGGACGCGCGCCGTTCGGTGCGTCCCGTTGACGGTCAACGCGACCTCGAAGGACGTCTCCATCACTCTCCCGCCTTCCGCAGCGCCTCGGCCGACGCGGTCGTCAGGGCGCGCTCGGTGAGCACGCCGGTCAGGTGCCGCCGGTACTCGGCGCCCGCGTGGATGTCGGGTTCGGGGTCGACGCGCTCGCGGACGTGCGCGGCGGCCGCCGCCCAGTCGCCGTGCGGGCCCGCCGGGCCGGTCAGGTCGAGGACGAGCGGGACCTCGCAGACGCCGAGGTATCCGGCGCGGGCGGCCGACACCCGCAGGTCCTCGTCCAGGGTGACGACGGCGGCGACTCCGGCGAGCGCGTAGTCGCCGTGCCGCCGGGCCGTCTCGGTGAACGCGGTGCCGGTGCGCGGCGGCGCGGCGGGGAAGAACGCGGAGACGGCCAGCTCGCCGGGTTCCAGCGCCGACTCCAGCGGCCCGCCGAAGAACTCGGCGGCGGGGATCGTCCGGCGTCCCCGCGCCGACGCCGCCTCGACCGTCCCGCCGAGGACCGCCAGCACGGCGGGCATCTCCCCGGCGGGATCGGCGTGCGCGAGGCTCCCGACGACCGTGCCCCGGTTGCGGATGACGGGGTGCGCGACATGCCGGAGCGCCTGCGCGAGCAGCGGCTGGACGGCGGCGGCCTCCGCCGAGCGCTCCACCCGCGCGTGCCGGGCGAGCGCGCCGACCCGCACGCCCCCGTCCCCCGCGTGGACGGTGTCGAGTTCGCCCACGCGGTTGATGTCGACGAGGTCGGACGGGGCGGCGAGCCGCATGTTGAGCAGCGGGATGAGGCTCTGGCCGCCCGCGAGCACCTTGCCCGACGGTGCGGCGGCGAGCGCGTCCAGTGCCTCGTCCAGGGTGGCCGGGGCGTGGTAGCCGAACGGCGGTGGCTTCACTGCGCGGTTCCCCTCAGCCCGCCTCGGTGCCGGGCGCGTCCTTCTTCGGGTGGCGGACCGGGCCGCCGATCTCCTTCTCCGACGGCGCGATGATGCCGCCGCCCGCCCCGCTCGGCCTCCGCATCGCGTTCAGGACGTGGTAACCGAGCAGAACGGCGATGGTACCGAGCGCGATGCCCTGCAGCGGGAAGTCGTCGGTGATCTGGAGCGTCACGTTCCCGATCGCCAGGATGATCGCGGCCGCCACCGGGACGAGGTTGACGGGGTCGGCGAAGTCGACCCGGTTCTCGACCCAGATCTTCGCGCCGAGCAGCCCGATCATCCCGTACAGCACGACGGTGATGCCGCCGAGGACGCCGCCCGGCGTCGCGGCGACCAGCGCGCCGAACTTGGGGCACAGCCCGAACAGGATCGCAACGATCGCGGCAACGTAGTACGCGGCCGTCGAGTAGATCCGGGTCGCGGCCATCACGCCGATGTTCTCGGCGTAGGTGGTGGTGGGCGAGCCGCCGACCGAGGAGGCGAGGACGGTGCCGAGGCCGTCGGCGGCGATCGCGCGGCCGAGGACGGGGTCGAGGTCGTCACCGGTCATCGCCGACACGGCCTTGACGTGCCCGGTGTTCTCCGCGATCAGCGCGATGACCGCCGGCAGCGCCAGCAGGATCGCCGAGGTCTTGAAGTCGGGGCCGTGCAGGCTCGGGAACCCGAACCAGCTGGCCGACTCCACGCTGGAGAAGTCGACCCGGTCATGCGCGAACGCGGTCGCCACGCAGTAGGGCCCCTCCGCCGCGCAGGGCTGGCCCGACGCGTCCAGCAGGTTCTGCCCCGGCAGCACCGACGTGATGGACCCGACGACCTTGTCGAGGACCCACGACAGGACGTAGCCGAACACCAGCGCCAGCAGGATCGTGATGCGCGCCCAGAACCCGCGCAGCAGCACCGCGCACAGCACGGCGAAGGCCAGCGTCGCCAGCGCCACCCACTGGTCCTGCGGCCAGTAGACGGTGGCGACCACGGGCGCCAGGTTGAACCCGATCAGCATGACCACCGCGCCGGTCACCACCGGCGGGAAGATCCGGTGGATGACGTCGCCGCCCACGAAATGGATCAGTACGCCGACCGCCCCGAGCACGAGGCCCGCGACGAGGATCGCGCCGGTCACGGTGGCGCTGTCGCCGCCCGCCGCGCGGATCGCCGCGACGGCGCCGACGAACGACGCGCTCGTGCCGAGGTAGCTCGGCACCTGACCGCCGACGATCAGCAGGAACAGCACCGTCGCGACACCGGACATCATGATGGCCAGGTTGGGGTCCAGGCCCATCACCACGGGGAACACGAACGTCGCCCCGAACATCGCCACCACGTGCTGGGCGCCGATGCCCGCGGTGCGCGGCCACGAAAGCCGCTCGTCGGGTCTGACGACCTCACCGGGCGGCGGCGTGCGTCCGTCGCCGTGCAGCTTCCAGCCGATCACCATCGGGGGCCCCTCCCTGTTCAGCCGGCCGCGTTCAACCGGCCGCGTTCATGCGGGCAAGGTAGATCTACCCTGTTGGGCGGGCATCGGCGACATCTGCCAAAGCCCGCGCCCTCGTTTGGGAGGACCGGCCCGTGCGGCGGCGGGCGCGGCCGCCGCCCCGGCGCGCCGGGGCGACGCGCCCGAGACGATGGCACTACTCTCAGATACCGCGCATGCGCAGTACGTGAAGGGCGAGGGTGAGGTTGAGCCGCAGATGCGCGTCCTCGGTGAACGCCCCGAGCATCCGTTCCAGCTTCCCGATGCGATAGCGCAGCGTGTTGTAGTGGAAGTGGAGCCGGCGCGCGGTCTCGGCGACGTTGAGGTTGGTCTCCAGCAGCACCTGCAGGGTGCGGCGCAGGTCCACCAGCTCCGGCTCGTCGTCGGCGGCCAGGTCGCCCAGCGTCTCCCGGACGAAAGCGTGCAGCTCCTCCGGGTCGGAGACCAGGCTCAGCAGCCGGTACACGCCGAGCTGGTCGAAGTGCGCCCGCGCGCCCGCGCCGTTGAGCTGGCGGCCGACCCTGACGGCCTTCACCGCCTGCTCGTACGCCTCGGGCAGTGCCGTGGGGGACGACACCATCCGGCTGATGCCGGTGGAGAACGTCCGCCGCACCGGAAGATGCTCCGCGAAGATCGACGAGGCCTCCTTGAGCATCGCCTGGACCGGTCCCGCCGTCAGCTCGGCCGGATCGCCGCCGTCGGCGCCGACGATCGCCACGACCTCGTGCGCGAAGCTCGCGACGGCCGCGCCCCGGTCGTGGCGCCGGACGGCCGTCGTCCACGCGGCGGCGAGGCGCTCCTGGGCGGAGCGTTCCTCGATGCCGCGGCCGCCGCGCGTCCCGCCGTCGGAGTCGGCTCCCTTCCCGCGGCCCTTCCCGTCGTTCTCGGGGGCCGTGGCCGGAACCGGCCCGCCGGTGCCGCGCGGGCGGCCGTCGAGTTCGGCGACGATCACCATGACCGGGCGGTCCAGGTCCCAGCCGAACCCGTCGCAGTGCGCGATGACCCGGTCGTCGTCGCCGGCGCGTCCGGCCAGGATGTCGCGCAGGAAGTCGGCGCGGTACTTGCTCTCGACGGCGGCGACGGCCTGCTGCTTGGTCACCACCAGCGCGGCGACGGTCGCGGCCCGTTCCAGGATGCCGAGGTCGGTGCCGCGCAGCGTGCCGTCCGGGCTGAACGCGACGATGCGGCCGTGGTCGAAGCCGCCCGCCATCACGGGCACGACCAGGTGGTCGCCGGTGCCGTGCGCGCCGATGATGCCGCAGCCGCCGCGCCCGCAGGCCGCGTGCCGGCCCGCGTCGAACGCGCGCATCGCCTCGACGTGCTCGTCCGGCCCGGCGCCGGCGAGCACGCGCTGCTCGCCGTCCAGGACGACGACCGCGACCTCCAGCAGCGTCGCGACCTCGTCCACGACCTCTTGGAGGCCGCCGCCGCACAGCACGATGTGCACGAGCGCCCGGTGCACCTCCTCGGTGCGCGCGAGCACGGCCGCCTGGCGGTTCAGGATGTCGGTCAGGACCTGGTTGAGGATGTCGTCGAAGCCGACGTCGTTGGGGAGCAGGATCAGGGGGAAGCCGCGCCGGTCCGCCTGCGCGATCATCTCGGCGGGCAGCGAGTCGAGGTAGCGGCCCAGCTTGATGGCCAGGGCCGCGAGGCCGCGCTCGTCCAGGTCGGCGACCAGGTTGCCGAGCGACTGGGGGGTGTTGCGGAGGGGGTAGCCGGTGGTCAGGAGCAGCTCGTTCGGTTTGACCCACGACAGGATGTCGGGGACCTCCATCACATTGAGCCGCTGGACGATGCGCTCGAGTCCGGCCCGTCCCGCGATGAGGCGGGCGCCGTTGAGGGTGCTGACGCCGAGGACCTCGCCGACCGACAGGCCATAGGTCAGTGTTCCGGTGCTCGCGAGCCTGAGAGCCGGTGGGCCCGGGTCCGCGCTGGTGTAACTCATGCCAGGGGTCACCTCGCCTTTTGGTGCGTACATCGCCCGTTACGGCGTGATCGCTACCTGTTCCTGATCAACACTGACAACAAAGACGAACGATGACAACCATCCTTGGCAGCTTTCCCCATACGTCCGCCGCGGGGGCCGTTCTAACGTCTCCGCAGAGGCCGGTCCGACCGCGTGCCGGACGGCAACCCCAACCGGCCTCGGGAGGATCCGTGACTGCCCTCGTCCGCGACCCGATCCCGCTCCCGGCACGGCCCGGCGGGCGGCCGCCCGCCGCCGGCGCGGCGAGCCTCGCGCTGCGGCCGCTGCTGGACCCGCCGCGCCGCGCGGCGCGGGTCATCGCCGTCTTCCCGTCGGCGCTGTACCTGGAGATGCGGGGCGGCCCCGAGCCGCGCGTGCTCGCCGTCGTCAGCTCCGACGCGCACCGGCTGCCGAACGCCGTGGTGGTCGTCGCGACGCGCCGCGAGCACCCGTTCCGCTCCGTCCGCGAAGGCGGCGACGCCTTCGTCGGCGACGGCCGGGTCGAGGCGGACGGGCTGCGGGTCCGGATCCGCCGCTGGTGGGACCCGTCGCCGGCGCTCGGCGCGTTGCAGCCCGCCGCGCTCGCGGCCGGCCTGCGGTCGCTGGAGGCCGCGTTCGCCGACGCCGGGATGACGGGCGGCGGCCTCGCCGGCCACCCCGACCCGGACGCGCTCGCCGCGTGCTGCGCCGCCGGCGACCTCGCGGGCGCCGTCGAGGCGGCGGAGCGGATCGTGGGCCTCGGCCCGGGGCTGACGCCGAGCGGCGACGACATCCTGTGCGGCCTGCTGGTGTCGCTGCGGCTGGTCGGCGACGCGGTCCGGCACGGCCGGGCGGCGGCGCGGCTGGCCGACTGGCTCGGCGCCGCCGTCACCGCCGACGCGGGCACCCGCACGACTGCGCTGGCCGCGACGCTGCTGCACTGCGCGGCGGCGGGCGGCGCGGGCGCCGAGGTCGCGGCGGTGCTGCGCTGCGTCGCCGGGCACGAACCGCCGACCGCGGCCGTCCGCCGTCTCCTCGCGGTCGGCCACACCTCCGGAACCGACCTCGCGCACGGCGTCCTCGCCGGCTGCCGCGCCACCCTCGCCCTCACCGAGCATGCCGCGCGCACTCGCCGCACCCCGAGGGTCTCTGCATGAGCGCAGCGAACCGGGGGGTGTGGGGGGTCGTCCCCCCACAAAGGACAGGCATGAGCGCAGCGAACCGGGGGGTGCCGGGAGTCGTCGTCCCCCCACAGAGGACGGGCATGAGCGGCGCGAACCGGGGAGTGTGGGGAGTCGTCGTCCCCCCACAGAGGACGGGCATGAGCGCAGCGAAACGGGGGGTGTGGGGAGTCGTTCCCCACAGGAGGCGGGCATGAGCGACTGGGTCGAGGTGCGGCGGGGGAGCTACCACGATTCGGTCACGCTCATGCGGGTGAGCCGGTCGTTGTCGGAGCGTCCCGGGGTGGCCGGGGCGATGGTGGCGATGGGCACCGAGCTCAACCGCGAGATGTTCGGGCGGATGGGCTTCGAGGTGCCGGCGGACGCGGGGCCCGACGACCTGGTCGTGGCGATCCGGGTGGACGTGCCCCGGGAGGACGGGCGGGGCGTCGACGAGGCGCGCGAGGCGCTGGACAAGCTGCTGCGCGACGCGTCCCGGCCGCCCGCCGGGACCGGAGTGCTGGGCGCGCCGGCGCCGGCGCGGACGACCGGGTCGGCGGCGGCCCGCGCGGACGCGACCGTCGCGCTGCTGTCGGTGCCGGGACCGCACGTGTTCCCGGAGGCGATGGACGCCCTGGACGCCGGGCTCAACGTGATGGTCTTCAGCGACAACGTGCCGCTCGCCCAGGAGATCGCGCTGAAGGAGGCTGCGGCGCGGCGCGGCCTCATCGTGATGGGGCCCGACTGCGGGACGGCGATGATCGGCGGCGCGGGCCTCGGGTTCGCGAACGCGGTGCGCCCGGGGCCGGTGGGGATCGTCGCGGCGTCCGGAACGGGCGCGCAGCAGGTGATGTGCCTGCTGGACGCGGCCGGCGTCGGCGTCACCCATGTGCTGGGCGTCGGCGGCCGGGACCTGTCGCCGGAGGTGAGCGGGCGGTCGGCGCTGGCGGCGCTGGCGGCGCTGGACGCCGACCCGCGCACCGAGCTGATCGTCCTGGTGTCCAAGCCGCCGGCGCCGCAGGTCGCGGACCTGATCCGGGAGGCGGCGCGGCGGCTGGACACCCCGGTCGTGTTCGCGCTGCCGATGGCCGGCGAGGACGATCTCACGCAGGCCACGGAGAAGACGCTGAAGATGCTCGGCCGGGCCGTCCCGGAGTGGCCGCGCTGGGCGGCGGACCGGCGTCCGGTCCCGGTCGCCGGGCGGGCGCTGCGGGGGCTGTTCGCGGGCGGGACGCTGCGCGACGAGGCGGAGATGATCGCGCGGGGCGCGCTGGGCTGGGATCTGGAGGCGCGGGGCGCGCACGCACGCGGTCACCGGTTTACCGACTTCGGCGACGACGCCTACACGCGGGGCCGCGCCCACCCGATGATCGACCCGACGCTGCGGCTGGAGGCGCTGGCCGCCGAGGCGTCCGGCGGCGAGTGCGGCGTCCTGCTGCTGGACGTGGTGCTCGGGCACGGCGCCGAGCCCGATCCGGCGGCGTCGCTGGCCCCGGCCGTCGCCGCCGCGGTGAAGGACCGTCCCGACCTGGCCGTCGTCGTGTCGCTGTGCGGGACGCCCGCGGACCCGCAGGACCGCGACCGGCAGGCCGCGGCGCTGTGCGGCGCCGGCGCGGACGTGTTCGCCTCCAACGCCGAGGCGACCCGGCACGCCCTGTCGATGGTGGAAGAGGGGCCCGGATGAACGACCAGCGGCACCTGCTCGGCGGGCTGCTCACGCGCGACCCGGCGGTCGTCGCCGCCGGGGTGGAGATCCTCGCCGGCGCGCTCGCCGAACAGGCCGTCCCGGTGGAGACGGTCGACTGGCGGCCGCCGCCCGCCGGGACCGAGCAGGCGCTCGCGGCGGTCCTCGGCGACCCGGGGCACGCCGCCGCCAACGCCCGCGCCGTGCGGCGCATGCTGACGGCCCGCCCCCACCTCGTGGACGTGCGCCCGGCCCGCGAGGTGCTCGGCCTGGACGCGGGAACGTTCCTGCACGCGGGCCCGCCGCTGGAGTGGGAACGCGCGTCCGGTCCGATGCGCGGCGCGCTCATCGGCGCGATGCTCCTGGAAGGGCTGGCGGAGACGCCGGTCGGCGCGGAACGCGAACTGGAGCGCGGGGCGGCGACGTTCGAACCGTGCCATCACCACGCCGCCGTGGGGCCGATGGCCGGTGTCGTCAGCCCGTCCATGTGGATGTGGGTGGTGGAGGACACCGAGCACGGCGGCAGGTCGTACTGCTCGCTCAACGAGGGTCTCGGGAAGGTCCTGCGGTACGGGGCGTACGGGCCGGAGGTCATCGAGCGGCTGACGTGGATGGGCGAGGCGCTCGGGCCCGCGCTGCAGGCGGCCGTGCGCCGGCACGGCCCCCTCGACCTGATGTCGGTCATCGCGCAGGCGCTGCAGATGGGCGACGAGCTGCACAACCGGAACCGGGCGGCGACGTCGCTGCTGCTGCGCGAGCTGGCGCCCGACCTGGCCGCCGCCGAGGACGTGCCGCGCCGCCGGGCCGCCGAGGCGCTGCGGTTCGCGGCGGGCAACGAGCACTTCTTCCTGAACCCGGGGATGGCGGCGGCGAAGGCGTGCGCGGACGCGGCCCGCGACGTCCCCGGCTCCAGCCTCGTCGTGGCGATGGCCCGCAACGGCACCGACTTCGGCATCCAGGTGTCGGGGACGGGCGACCGCTGGTTCACCGCCCCGGCCGGGGTGCCGGACGGCCTCTACCTGGGCGACTACGGCCCCGGCGACGCCAACCCCGACATCGGCGACTCGACGATCACCGAGACGGCCGGGATGGGCGGGTTCGCGCTCGCCGCCGCGCCCGCGATCGTCCGGTTCGTCGGCGGCGAGGTACCGGACGCGGTGGCCGCCACCCAGCGGATGTACGAGATCACGCTCGCCGAGCATCCGTCGCTGCAGATCCCGCTGCTGTCGTTCCGGGGCACCCCGGCCGGGATCGACGTCGCACGCGTCGTCCGCACCGGGATCCTGCCGGTCATCGACACGGGTATCGCGGGACGGGAGGCGGGCACCGGCCAGGTCGGCGCCGGCCTGGTCGAACCGCCGGCGGAGATCTTCACCGACGCCCTGCACGCCCTGGCGGAGAGCGCGCGCGGGCCCGCGTAGCGGGCATGGCAGCGGGTAGCGTCCCGGACATGAGCGAGTCGATCACCGGGGAGCAGTACGCCCTCAGCGCCGGGCCGTACCAGGCGGTCATCACCGAGTCGGGCGCGAGCCTGCGCGAGCTGACGCACGAGGGGCGGCCGCTCGTGCTGTCGCACGGCGCCGACGAGCCCGCCCCGGCGGCGTTCGGGCATCTGCTGATCCCGTGGCCGAACCGCATCGACCGCGGCCGCTACGACTACGGCGGCGTACCGCACCGGCTCGACATCTCCGAGCCCGACCGTGACTGCGCCATCCACGGCCTCACCCGCTGGGCGCCGTGGCGGGCCGCCGTGCACGAGCCGGACCGGGTGAGGCTGACGCACCGGCTCCTCGCGACGGCCGGGTACCCGTTCCGCCTCGACCTGGAGGCCGAGTACTCCCTGGACGCGGCGGACGGCCTGCACGTCCGCGTCACCGCCCGCAACGCGGGGACGGCGACCGCCCCGTACGGCCACGGCGCGCACCCCTACCTGACGGTCGGCGAGCCCATCGACGCGTGCGAGGTCATGCTCGGCGCCGACCGGTACGTCCCGGTGGACGAGCGGATGATCCCGTCCGGGCCGTCCCTGGACGTCACCGGCACCAAGTACGACCTGCGCGCCGGCCCGGTCCTCAGCGACCGGCGGATCGACACCGCGTTCACCGGCCTGAACCGCGGCGGCGACGGCCGCGTCTGGGTGACCCTGGCCGGCAACGACCGGACGGTGCGGCTCTGGGCCGACGAGGCACACCCCTGGATGATGATCTACACCGCCGACAACGCCCCGTCCCCGCGCGAGGGCCTCGGCGTCGAACCCATGACATGCCCGCCCAACGCGTTCGCGACCGGCGAGGGCGTCATCGACCTGAAGCCCGGTACCGGCTGCACCGGCACCTACGGCATCGTCGCGGGCTCCTGACCCTCGGCGGGTTCCCTAGCCGGGGCGGGTTGGGGGATCATGGCCGGGTGAACTTCAGCGTCTCCTCGTTCGACGACCTGTCCGCGCGCATCGCCGCCGTCCGCGACGAGCACGGCGAGCGCCATCCCGGCGGCGCCGACGGCCGGCAGCCGGTCCACACGGTGTACGTGCCGGCCGACCGGTTCTCCCGCTCGACGCCGGCCGACTTCGGCGCCGAGGCGCTGCGGCTGCTGAACACGCACACGCCGGGCGCCGGGTCGTTCGGCGCGGCGTTCGGGCTCGATCCGGAGATCGCCGGGCTGGTCCGCGAGCGGGTCGCGGCGAAGCTGTCCGCCGAGCCGGTCGAGGACGTGCGGATCGACTTCGAGGACGGCTACGGCGTGCGGCCCGACGCGGAGGAGGACGCGCACATCGAGCAGGTCGTCGAGGCCGTCGCCGCGGCGTACCAGGTCAAGGGCCTCCCCCACTACTGGGGCGTGCGGATCAAGTCGTTCGCCGACGGCGGGCACGATCGTGCGATGCGGACGCTCGACGGGTTCCTCACCGCGCTGCGCGACCGCCTCGGGCGGCTGCCCGGCGGGTTCACCATCACGTTCCCGAAGGTGGTCGCGGCCGAGCACGTCGCGCTGTTCGTGGAGTACCTGGACCGGCTGGAGACCGCGCTCGGCCTGCCGTCCGGCATCCTGCGGTTCGAGATCCAGGTCGAGACGCCCGAGGCGATCCTGGACGGCGAGGGCCGGACCGCGCTGCGCGGCATCGCGGCCGCCGCCGGCGGCCGTCTCACCGCCGCCCACTTCGGCGTGTTCGACTACACCGCCGCGCTGGGGCTGCCGCCGCACGAGCAGCGCCTCGACCATCCCGCCTGCGACTTCGCCCGGCACGTCATGCAGGTCACGTTCGCCGGCACCGGGGTGCGGCTGTCGGACGGCTCCACCAACGTCATCCCCCGCAACGACGGGCCCGACGAGGTCAACGCGGCCTGGGCGACGCACGCCGCGCACGTCCTGCACTCGCTGCGGCACGGCTTCTACCAGGGCTGGGACCTGCATCCCGCGCACCTGCCGAGCCGCTACGCCGCCGTGTACGCCTTCCACCTGAGCGGCGTCGACGACGTCATCGGGCGGGTCCGGGCGTGGCACGAGCAGGCGGCGGGCGACCCGGGCGTCCTGGACGAGCCCGCCACCATCAAGGCCCTCACGTCCCGCCTCCGCCGCGCCGTGGACTGCGGCGCCCTCGACGAGAGCGTCCTGCCCGCCTCATGAGCGCGGGCGGGGCGACCGGCGGCTGAAGGCGTCCCGTTCGTAGCTCAGCAGGTCGTCGGGGGTGTCTATGTCGTCGGGCGCCGCCACGTCGTCGCAGGGGACGTGGGTGATCCGGTCGGGGTGGGCGCGCAGGTAGGCGCGTGCGCCCGTGTCGCCGACCGCGGTCTCGGCGACGGCGGCGAAGTGCCCGGCGCGCAGGAGGACGGGGTTGCGCGGCGCTCCCCCGTAGGTCGCGACGGCGATCTCGGCGCCCTCCTCGTAGGCCGTGATCAGCCGCGTCACCGCCGCCGAGGTGACGAGGGGCTGGTCGACGAGCGCGACCACGACGGCGGGGCAGGCGGGCGGCAGCGCGGCGAGCCCGGCGCGCAGCGACGAGCCCATGCCGACGCGCCAGTCCGCGTTGGGGACGACGACGGCGCCGATGACCTCGACGGGTTCGGCCCCGGCCACCACGAGGACCGGGGAGCAGCCCGCGTCCCGCAGCATCCGCACGCCCCGGTCGACCAGCCGTTCACCGTCCAGTTCGAGCGTCGCCTTCGGACGCCCGAGCCGCCTGCCCTCCCCCGCCGCGAGCAGCAGGCCCGCCGGGGACTCCGCACCGTGCCCAAAAGACCGCACCGTCATCCCGTGAGGGTAGTCCGGTCACGGCGCGTCGGCGTGGATCCTGCCGGAGGTGTCGGTGAGCGGGCGCCCGGATCCGCCCCAGCGGAGCTGGACGAGCTCGGCCGCGATCGAGACCGCCGTCTCCTCCGGGGTGCGGGCGCCGAGGTCCAGGCCGATCGGCGAGCGCAGCCGCCCGAGCTCGGCCTCGGTCATCCCGGCCTCGCGGAGCCGGGCGAGACGGTCGTCATGGGTGCGGCGCGAACCCATCGCGCCGACGTAGCCGGCGTCGGTGCGCAGCGCGACCTCCAGCAGCGGGACGTCGAACTTGGGGTCGTGGGTCAGGACGCAGATCGCCGTCCGCTCGTCGATGTCGGCCGCCGTCTCCTGCAGGAACTTGTGCGGCCACTTCACCACGACCTCGTCCGCCTCCGGGAACCGCTTGGGCGTGGCGAACACGGGCCGCGCGTCGCACACCGTCACGCGGTAGCCGAGGAACTTCCCGACCCGGGCCACGGCGGCGGCGAAGTCGATCGCGCCGAACACCAGCAGCCGGGGCGGCGGGGCGTAGGAGTGCACGAAGACGGTCAGGTCGTCCAGCCTCCGCTCCCCCGCGGGCCCGTAGTGGCGCTGCCCGGTGACCCCCTGGGCGAGCATGCCGCGCGCGTCGTCGTCGGCCGCGGCGTCGAGGCGGGCGGCGTGCGGGGCGCCCGGCGCGAGCGACCCGGACGCGCGGTCGGTCCAGATGACGCGGCGGGCGCCGATCCGTCCCGGTCCGGCGACGACGGTGGCGACGGCGACGGGTTCGTGCCGCTCGATCGACGCGGCGACGTCGGCGAACTCCGGGAACGTGGCGGGGCCGACCGGCTCCACCAGCACGTCCAGGATCCCGCCGCAGGTCAGGCCGACGGCGAACGCGTCGTCGTCGCTCACCCCGTACCGCTGCACGACCGGCTCGCCGGACTCCAGCACCGACTGCGCCAGCTCGTAGACGGCGCCCTCGACGCAGCCGCCGGACACGCTGCCCGTCACCTCCCCGCCCGGCGACACCGCCATCGCCGCGCCCGGCGGGCGCGGCGCGCTGCGGAAGGTGTTCACGACGGTCGCGAGCCCGAACGTCTCCCCCGACGCGTACCAGCCGGCGATGTCGCCGAGGACGTCACGCATGTGCGTTCCCCTTCCCGGAGTTCCTTGGTCGCCGCCCGCCGCCGGCCACGAGACGGGCCAGCTCTTCCAGGGCCGCGAGGCTGTGCCCGGACGTGAAGTCGTCGACGTGCGGGAGCGCCGCGGCCATTCCCGCGGTCAGCGGCTCGTACCCGGGACGCGCCTTGTGCGGGTTCGCCCACACGACCCGGTGCGCGAGCCGGTGCAGCCGTGCCATCTGCTCGCCGAGCAGCGCCGCGTCGCCGCGCTCCCAGCCGTCCGACGCGATCACCACGATCGCGCCGCGGGCCAGGCCGCGCTGCCCGAACCGGTCGAGGAACTCCTTCAGCTCCTCGCCGAGCCGGGTGCCGCCGCTCCAGTCCGGGATGGCAGCGGACGCCGCCGCCATCGCCGCGTCCGGGTCGCGGTGGCGCAGTTCCCGGGTGAGGCGGGTCAGCCGGGTGCCGGCGCTGAAGACCTCCACGTCCCGTCCGCCGGAGCGGGCGGCGGCGTGCGCGAACCGCAGCAGCGCGTCGGCGTACGGGCTCATGGAGCCGCTGACGTCCACGATCAGGACGACGCGGCGCGGACGGGTGCGGTGCGTGCGGTGGCGCAGCAGGGACGTCTCACCGCCCCGGCGCAGCGTCTCCCGGACCGTCCTGGCCGGGTCGAGGCGGCCCGTCGACGACGGCGCGAACCGCCGGGATCTGCGCCGCTCGGCCCCCGCGTTCAGCACCGCGATCAGCCGGGCGACCTCGGCGCGCTCGGCGGCGCCGAGCCGCGCCATGTCGCGGTCGCGCAGCACCTCGACCGCGCTGGCGGTGACGGCCTTCAGCTCCCCCGCCTCCTCAGCGCCCGCCTCCGCGCCCGGGTCGGGCATCGTCATCCGGCGGACGACCACGGGCGGCGGCGTGCGGCGCCCCGCGCGGGCGGTCGCGCCGGAGAAGTACGCGGCGAAGCACCGGTCGTAGCGGGCGAGGTCGTCGGGGTCGGCGCACAGCGTCAGGCGCCCCGCCCAGTACACGTCGGACGGGTCGAGGACGTCGAGGTGGTCGAGGGCCGCCAGCATCGCCTGCACCCGCTCGGGGTCGGCGGCGCCGCCCGCGGCGCGCACCGTCCTGGCGAAGCCGACCATCGTCTCGGTGACGTCCCGCTCCACGCCGGCTCACCCCCCGTTGAGCAGGGCCTCTAGGCCGCCGCCGAGCACCCGCTGCTGGTCCTCGCGGTACTTCAGGACGGCGCCGAGCGTCACCGCCGCGGTCCCCGGGTCCAGCTCGCGGACGCCGAGCGCGACGAGGGCCTCGGTCCAGTCGAGGGTCTCGGCGACGCCGGGCGGCTTCAGCAGGTCCGTCTCGCGCATCCGCTGCGCGGCGCGGGCGACCTGCCCGGCGAGCCGTTCCGCCGCACCCGGCAGCCGCCGCCTGATGATGGCGACCTCGCGGTCGAACGACGGGTGCTCCAGCCAGTGGTACAGGCAGCGCCGCTTCAGCGCGTCGTGGACCTCGCGGGTGCGGTTGGAGGTGACCACGACGACCGGCGGGCGCTCCGCCCGGATCGTGCCCAGCTCGGGGACGGTGATCGTGAAGTCGCTGAGGACTTCGAGCAGGAACGCCTCGAACTCGTCGTCGGCGCGGTCGAGCTCGTCCACCAGCAGGACGCTCGGCGAGGTTTCGAGTGCCTGGAGCAGCGGCCTGGCCAGCAGGAACCGCCGGTCGTACAGCTCGCCCTCCAGCCGGGTCACGTCGTTGACGCCCGCGGCCTCGGCGGCGCGCAGGTGCAGGAGCTGGCGCGGGAAGTCCCAGTCGTACAGGGCCTGGGACGCGTCCAGCCCCTCATAGCACTGCAGCCGGATCAGCGGCGCGCCGAGCCCCCGCGCGAGCGTTTTGGCCAGCTCGGTCTTGCCGACGCCCGCCTCTCCCTCCAGGAAGAGCGGCCGCCCCATGCGCAGCGCGAGGAAGCACGCCGTCGCGAGCCCCTCGTCGCACAGGTAGGCGTGCCTGTCGAGCAGGCCCGCGAGATCCGCGGGCGATCCGACCTGGTCCATCGTCATCGGCGCCGTCTCCCCCACGGCTCTCAGGCTACTCAGCCCGAGGCGCAACTCACATGCCCGGAGCCCTTGCGTTTTCGCGGTCCCCCTCCCGTGAGGACCATTTTCATGTTAAGACGGTAGGGAATGCCTTCTATGCCGTGTCACCGGACGGCGAGCAAGCCATGCCGTTCTGTAACGGCCCGTGGACATTCCGCCGCTCCGGTTGGACGCTGGCCATGTCTCGGCATCGGCCGCTCATCGCCTGAAGGGACCACCATGGCACTGTGGAAGCCAGACCCGACGTTCTACGCTTCCCCCCGCGACGCCGCCTCCGCCCCGCCCGAGAAACTCGCGTACGTGGCCGCGTTCGACCGCGCCGCCGAGAAGCCCGACGCGATCGCGGTCCTGGACGTCGACCCTGACTCGGGCTCCTACGGCTCCGTGGTCGGCTGGACCGACCTCCCCCACCTCGGCGACGAACTGCACCACTTCGGATGGAACGCGTGCAGCAGCGCCCTGTGCCCAGGCTCCCCGCATCCCCACGTCGAACGCCGCTACCTGATCGTCCCCGGGCTGCGGTCGTCCCGGGTCTACGTCATCGACACCAAGGACGACCCCACCTCACCGCAGATCATCAGGACCCTGGAACCGGACGAGCTGGCCAAACGCGCCGGATACTCGCGTCCGCACACCGTCCACTGCGGGCCCGAGGGGCTCTACCTGACGGCCCTCGGCGGCGCCGACGGCGAGGACGGGCCAGGCGGGATCGCCCTGCTCGACCACACCTCGTTCGACGTGCTCGGACGCTGGGAGGTCGACCGGGGCCCGCAGTACTTCGCCTACGACGCGTGGTGGCACATCGCCCACGACGTCCTCATCACCTCGGAGTGGGGCACGCCGTCCATGGTCGAGGACGGCGTCGTCGCGGAACTGCTGCTGGGCCGCAAGTACGGGCATTCGCTGAACTTCTTCGACCTGCGCAAACGCAAGCACGTCCAGACCGTCGACCTCGGCGACGAACACCAGATGGTCCTGGAACTGCGCCCCGCGCACGACCCGACCAGGCTGTACGGGTTCGCCGGCGTGGTCGTCAACGTCGAGGACCTGTCGGCGTCCGTGTGGGTCTGGCACCGCGACGGCGACTCCTGGGCCGCGAAGAAGGTCATCACCATCCCCGCCGAACCCGCCGACGCGTCCGGCCTGCCGCCCGTCATCCAGCCGTTCGGGGCCGTCCCGCCGCTGGTGACCGACATCGACCTGTCCGTCGACGACCAGTGGCTGTACGTGTCGTGCTGGGGCACCGGTGAGCTGAGGCGCTACAACGTCGGCGACCCGTTCAACCCCGTCGAGGCGGGCTCGGTGCGCATCGGCGGCATCGTCGGCCGGACGCCGCACCCCGCCGCCCCGGACCGGCCCCTCGCGGGCGGCCCGCAGATGGTGGAGATCAGCCGCGACGGGAAACGCGTCTACGTCACCAACTCGCTCTACGGCTCGTGGGACGACCAGTTCTTCCCCGACGGCGTCGGCGCGTGGATGGCCAAGCTCGACGCCACCCCGGACGGCATCGCGTTCGACCGGCGGTTCTTCCCGAACGGCGACGCGTTCCGGGGGCGCCGCCCGCACCAGACGCGCCTGCAGGGCGGGGACGCCTCCTCCGACTCCTACTGCTACCCGTGACGTGAACGACGGTTCGCTCGCCGCCCTCGTGGCGCTCGGCGCGTTCCACGGCCTCAACCCCGCGATGGGCTGGCTGTTCGCGGTGGCCCGCGGCCTCCAGGAGCGCAGCAGGTCTCCGGTCCTGCAGTCGCTCCCGGCCATCGCCGCGGGCCACGCCGCGTCCGTCGGCGCCGTCGCCGTCCTCGTCGCGCTGACCCGCTCCGTCGTCGCGACCCGGGCGGTCGCGATCGGCGGCGGCGTCGTGCTCGTCGGCTTCGGCCTCTGGCGGCTGCTGTCCCGGCGCCACTTCCGCTGGGTCGGCATGCGGATCTCGCTGTGGCAGCTCGCCGGGTGGTCGTTCCTGATGTCGTCGATGCACGGCGCCGGGCTCATGCTCCTGCCCATTCTCACCGCGTCGGGGACGGCCCCGGCGGGCCACGATCACGGGCTGGCGGCGTCCTCCGGAGGCGCGCTGTCCACCGGCGTGTTCGTCACCGCCGTCCACACCCTGTCGATGTTCGCCGTCGCGGGCGTCATCGCGGTGCTGGTCTACGAGATCGTCGGCCTGGCGATCCTCCACCGCGCCTGGTTCAACCTCGACCGCCTCTGGGCCGCCGCCCTCATCACCGCCGGCACCGTCACCCTTCTCACCTCGCTCTGAAACCCGCGGCGGCTCTGCGCCGGGCACCTTCCCGGCCTCCGCCGCGGCGTTCAGCGGGGGTCGGGCGCTTCGCCTCGGGCGTGGAGGAGGGTTTTGAGTTCGGTGAGCTGGCGGGTGGCCAGGGTCTTCTCGGCGCCGTTGATGCCCATCGCGCCGATGGACGTGCCGTCGGCCAGGTCGAGGGTGGGCCAGGGTTCGCCGACGGACATGGAGACGTCCACGACCTCCGCCCATTCGAAACGGCGGGTGCGGAACGCGTTGACCACGGTGAGGCCCGCCTCGTCGGCGACGACGCGGCAGCGGGCGAGCATGTGCAGGATCCACGCGATGAGGGCGCCGAACGCGACCATGAGGACGCGGTCGGACAACTTGAACTGGGGCGCCACCACCACGGCGAGCACGATCAGGCCCAGCACGATCACGCCCGCCGTGATGTAGGCGACGATCCGCGTGGTGCGCGGGCGCCACACGGTCGGCAGTGCCGGAACCTCAGTCAACGATCTTCGCGATCGGGATTTCGAGGATGTCGTGGGCGCCGGCGGCCTTCAGCGCCGGGATCAGCGTGTTGACGCCGCGCTTGGCGACCACGGACTCCACGGCGTTCGACTCGCCGCCCGCCAGGGACGTCACGGTGGGCGACGCCATCGCGGGCATGATGTCCAGGACCTTCTGCAGGTCGCCCTCGGCGACGTTCAGCTTCAGCAGCACCTTGCCGCGCGCGCGGATCGCGCCCTGCAGCAGCAGGGAGACGTCCTCCATCGCCGCGCGCTTCTCCGCGTCCTCGTAGGCCTCGCGGTTGGCGACCAGCTCGGTGTAGCTGGTCAGGAGCGTGTCGAGGATGCGCAGGCCGTTCTTGCGCAGGGACGAGCCGGTCTCGGTGAGGTCGACGATCGCGTCCACGATGTCGGGGACCTTCGCCTCCGTCGCCCCGTAGGACGGGACGACCGTGGCCTTGACGCCGTGCTGGTCGAGGAACCGCTTGGTCATCGCCGGGAACTCGGTGGAGATCCGGACGCCCTCCGGCAGGTCGGACACCGTCTGCCAGGGCGCGCCGTCCGGCACCGCCATGATCACGCGGACGGGGTTGGACGTCGCCTTGGAGTACTTCAGCTCGCCGAGGCTCACGACGTCCGCGTCGGTCTCGGTGATCCAGTCGCGGCCGGTGATGCCGAGGTCGAACAGGCCCTGCTCGATGTAGGTCGGGATCTCCTGCGGGCGCAGGACGCGGACCCGGTCGATGCGGGGGTCGTCTATGGAGGCGCGGTAGTCGCGGTCCGACGCGCGCTGGACGGTGAGGTCGGCGGCGTCGAACAGCTGCATGGTCGCCTTCTCCAGCGACCCCTTGGGCAGGACTAGTGACAGCACGGAATTGCCTTTCGGTTGAGATGAGAGTGAGGTACCGAGTCGGTTCAGGAGCCCGAATGCGCGAGTCGCTTCAGGGGGCGGAGCCCCTGGACCCCTACATATGCTCCGGGCCGTGCCCGGCGTGACCGTGATGCCGCAGACCTCGCAGGGTCAGTGCCGTGTCGAGTGCGGCCACAGTCGCCTCCCATCCCTTGTCCTCGGAGCTGTCGGGCAGCCCGCTGCGTTCCAGTGCCTGTTCAATGGTGTCACATGTGAGGACCCCGTTGCCCACCGGAGTCGCCTCGTCGAGCGCGACGCGGGTCACACCCGCGGTGACGGAATCGCAGACGTAGTCGAAATGGGCGGTCGCGCCCCGGATGACCGCGCCGAGGCACACGACGGCGTCGAGGTCGCGGGCGAGCTGCTGCGCGATCACCGGCAGTTCGAGCGCGCCGGCGACGCGGGTGACGACGGGCTGGTCGATGCCGCAGGCCTTCGCCGCCGCGAGCGCGCGGTCCAGGAGCTGGTCGGTGACGCGCCCGTGCCAGCGGGTGCAGACGATGCCGAGCGTGACGCCGGCGGCGTCGACGGTGATGTCCTCGGGGCGTCCTGCG
The DNA here is from genome assembly GCF_040650055.1 of Spirillospora sp. NPDC048819. Lineage (NCBI taxonomy): Bacteria > Bacillati > Actinomycetota > Actinomycetes > Streptosporangiales > Thermomonosporaceae > Spirillospora > Spirillospora sp. NPDC048819. Next base: position 38,967 of record NZ_JBEZGN010000002.1, read on the forward strand.
CCGCTCATGAGAGTCCCTCGATCTGATGTCCGAGACGGTCGCGCTTGACCGTCAGGTAGCGCCGGTTGTGCTCGGTGACGATGACGGGCATCGACTCGCGTCCCCGCACGTCCAGGCCGAAACCGTCCAGCCCCCGGAGCTTTTCCGGGTTGTTGGTGAGCACCCTTACCGAGCGTACGCCGAGGTCACGCAGCATGTGGGCCGCGTTGGAGTACTCGCGCGCGTCGGCGGGGAGCCCGAGCTCCAGGTTGGCGTCGACGGTGTCGGACCCGTTGTCCTGGAGCGCGTACGCCCGCAGTTTGGCGAGCAGGCCGATACCGCGCCCCTCGTGGCCGCGCAGGTACAGGACGATGCCGCGTCCCTCTTCCGAGATGCGCTCCATGGCGGCGTCCAGCTGCGTCCCGCAGTCGCAGCGCTCGGAGTGCAGGACGTCTCCGGTGAGGCATTCCGAATGCGCCCGGATCAGGACGTCCTCGCCGTCGCCGATGTCCCCGAGGACCAGCGCGACGTGCTCGCCGCCGTCGATGGCGCTGGAGAACCCGACCGCGCGCCACGTCCCGTACCGGTTGGGCAGGCGGGTCTCCACGACGCGCGTGACCATCGCCTCGTGGCGCCGGCGGTACTCGACGAGCTGCTCGATCGAAATGAGCTTGAGCCCGTGCTCCTTGGCGAAGACCTGGAGTTCCGGCAGCCGCGCCATGGTGCCGTCCTCGTTCACGACCTCGGCGAGGACGCCCGCCGGGGTGAGCCCCGCCATCCTGGCCAGGTCGACGGCGGCCTCGGTGTGCCCCCGGCGGCGCAGGACGCCGCCCTCGCGGTAGCGCAGCGGGAAGATGTGGCCGGGCCGGACCAGGTCGCGCGGCTCCGACGCCGAATCGCACAGCGTGCGGATCGTGTGGGCCCGGTCGGCGGCGGAGATGCCGGTGCTGACGCCGAGCCGCGCGTCCACGCTGATCGTGTAAGCGGTGCGCATGCGCTCGGTGTTCTGCGCCGTCATCAGCGGGATCTGCAGCCGGTCGAGGTCGTCGCCCTCCATCGGGACGCAGATGACGCCGCTGGTGTAGCGGATCGTGAACGTCAGCAGCTCGGGCGTCGCCTTCGCCGCCGCGAAGATGATGTCGCCCTCGTTCTCACGGTCCTCGTCGTCGACGACCACGACGGCGCGTCCCGCCGCGATGTCGGCGACCGCCGCTTCGATGGAGTCGAAGATCCCGTTGTCGTTGCCGCTCATGCGTGCCTCCTGTCGGGGGACCCGGAGCGGTCACCCAGCATGCGTTCGACGTACTTGGCGACGACGTCCACTTCGAGGTTCACCGGGTCGCCGGGCTTCTTGTGGCCGAGCGTGGTGAGCGCGAGCGTCGTCGGAATGAGGGCGATGCTGAACCGGTCTGCGCCGGCCTCGACGACCGTGAGGCTGATCCCGTCCACGGTGATCGAGCCCTTGTCCACGAGGTAGCGGCTCAGGCCGGGGGGCAGGGACACGGTGATGACGTCCCACCGCTCCCCCGGCTCCCGGGAGATGATCTCGCCGACGCCGTCCACATGGCCCTGGACCAGGTGGCCTCCGAGCCGGTCGGAGAGCCGCACGGGACGTTCCAGATTGACCTTGGAGCCGGTCTCCAGCGCGCCGAGGCTGGACTTGTCCAGGGTCTCCTTGATGGCGTCGGCGGTGAAGACCTCGTCCGCGACGTCCACGACGGTGAGGCAGACGCCGTTGACGGCGATCGACGCGCCGTGCACGGCGTCCTGGGTGACGAGCGGCCCGCGGACCGTCAGCTTGACCGAGTCACCCTGGGGTTCGACCCCCACGATTTCGCCGAGTTCCTCGACGATGCCGGTGAACATCCTCTCCCGGGCCTCCTAGATCAGGGCTCCGGGGGACGTCCGCACATCAGCGCACACCCCTGGTCAGGGGCGTGCCGCGCGCTGCCTCCCATCCGGACTTTAACCGTCGGTCCCGGAGTTTCACCGGGTCAACCGGCCGATGGCTTCGGCCGGGTCGCGGACTGTCACCGCCGGTTCGGAATTTCACCGACCCCGGAGCACGCGTTCATGCTTGGCAACCAGTGTGCCACGCCTTCCATTCCCGCCCGATGTGACCATCGCCACGAAGCCCGCCCGCGCCGGGCACATCGCAGTTGATTCAACGTTCAACGATCTTGAATCTGGGTAGATCACGGGACGCAAGTGACGCATGACGACATTCCCCCAGGAGGCAGTCATGGACGTCGTCGCACTCATCGCCCGCATCATCTTTACCGCGATCTTCATCGGCGCCGGCATCGGCCATCTCACCGCCACCGACGCCATGGCCGGCTACGCGGGAGCCAAGAAGCTCCCCCAGCCGAAGCTCGCCGTCCAGGTCTCGGGCGTCTACATCATCCTGGCCTCGGTCCTGCTCATCCTCGGCATCTGGCCCGACCTCGCCGCCATCGCCCTCGTCCCGTTCCTGCTGATCACCGCGTTCGTCTTCCACGACTTCTGGAAGCAGGAGTCCCCCGAGGCGCGCCAGCAGGAGCAGCTCCAGTTCCTGAAGGACGTCTCCCTCGCGGGCGGCGCCCTGGCCCTGTTCGTCCTCTACGCCTCCGACTCCCACCCCGGCCTCAACCTCGTGGGCCCGCTCTTCGCCTGACGCCGCGCCTCTTCACGTGACACCGCGCGCCGACCGGCCCGTCCGGTCGGCGCGTACGTGAAGTCCGGTTCGCGGTAGGTCTTGCCGGACCGAGGGGGGCGGGTGAAACTCGTTTGCGAAAGCATGCCGCCTGCCGGGGAAGGCCCATGGCCAAGTTGAGCTTGTCGCCGAAGATCTTGGACGTTCTCGACTTCGGGACCCCCTCCGCCGAGCGGGACATCTCGCGCGGGCTGGAGAAGTACTTCGTCGAATCCGACGCCTACCAGCGGGTCCGGTCGGGGGCGAAGACGATCCTGATGGGCAACCGCGGGGCCGGCAAGAGCGCCATCTTCAAGGTGCTGGCCAAGCGGGAGCGCGCGGCGGGCAGCCACGTCATCGAACTGAGCCCCGAGGACTACTCCTACGAGCTGCTCAGCTCGACGATGGCGGCGGAGGACGCGGGGTCGTGGGCGAAGCACGGGGCCTACGCCGCGGCCTGGAAGTACCTGATCTACATCCTCGTCATGAAGGCGCTGGCGAGGAAGGGCATGCGGCTGACCAAGGGCGGCGGCCGGGAGATCCACAAGTACATCCGCGACAACCACGGCGCCGGCCAGCTCGGCACGCTGTCGCTGCTGGTGTCGTACCTGAAGCGGCTGGAGGCCATCAAGATCGGGCCGATCGAGGCCGGTCTGCGGACCCGCGAGCTGGACCGGCTCTACAAGCTGGAGGAGATCCAGAACCTGCTGCCGGCGCTGCGGAAGGTGCTGGACGGCCAGCGGGTCGTGGTGCTCGTCGACGAACTGGACCGCGGGTGGGACTCGTCCGAGGACGCGAAGGCGTTCGTCTCGGGGCTGTTCCAGGCGTGCGTGTCGATCAACGCGCTGCACGACAACCTGCGGGTCTACGTGTCGCTGCGGCAGGAGCTGTACGACGACATCCCCGCCCTGTACGAGGACGCGCAGAAGCACCGGGACCTGCTGGAGAAGATCTACTGGTCCGAGGAGTCGCTGCTGGAGCTGATCGCCAAGCGGATCCGGTACTCGGCCCACGAGAAGGGCTTCGACGCGGAGGCCCTCGAACGGGCCGGGGACCGGGCCTGCTGGTCGGCGGTCTTCGCCTCGCCGCCGGGCCGGGCCAGGGACGAGTCCTTCCGCTACATGGTCGACAGGACGCTGTACCGGCCGAGGGAGATCATCCAGTTCTGCTCGGAGGCGCTGGCGCAGGCCAGGGGACGGACGTCCAGGCTCCCGGTGCCGTACTCGGCGATCGAGCGCTGCGAGTACGGCTACTCGGCCGAGCGGACCAAGGACATCGCCGCCGAGTACCGCTCCCAGTACCCGGGCCTGCTGAGCGTCTTCGAGATATTCCGCAGCCGGCCGCACACGTTCGGCCGCGACGAACTCGAACTCCTCTGCCTCGAACTGGCCGTCGGCGACATTCCCACCCACGGGACGGAGACGTGGCTGCCGTTCTGCAACCCCGGCGACCTCATCGAGGTTCTCTGGCGGGCGGGCCTGCTCACCGCGGAGGCCAACGCGAACGGCAGGTTCCTGGGAAGCCACCAGGTGCAGCACCTCAACCTCGGGGCCGCCAAGCGCTTCCAGGTCCACGAGATGTTCCGCTCCTCCCTCGGCATCGCCACCGAGACCGGCTGAGCGCGCACTCCCGTGTCAGCCGGTGAGGCGAAGTCCTGTCCGGGTCGCGGTCACCACCGTCAGGTCCCGGATGATGCGGTGAGCCTCGGTCAGAACGGCGGAATCGTGGCTGGTGGTCACCGCCAGGACGGTGGCGCCGGCGGCGCGGCCGGCCGCTATGCCCGCGGGGGCGTCCTCTATGACGATGCAGGCGGCCGGGTCCACTCCCAGGCGCCGGGCCGCCTGGAGGTAGCCGGCCGGGTCCGGTTGCGTTGGAGAGGAACTCGCCGGCGTCGATGCCGTATTCGGCGGCCCATTCGCGGGCCGCCCGTTCGACGAGGGGCGTCGAGTCGACGAGGGTGCCGTCCACGTCGAACAGGACGGCGGCGCAGGGCAGGATCACCAGTCGGCCTTGGCGGTCGCCTCCTCGGCCTGGCCGCGGAGTCTGCGGACGGCCTCGGCGGGATCGTCGGCTCCGTAGACGGCGCTGCCCGCGACGAACACGTCGGCTCCCGCTTCGGCGCAGCGTTCGATGGTCTCCGCGCTGACCCCGCCGTCGACCTGGAGCCAGACGGGGAGGTCGCGGCCCTTGATGAGCTCGCGGGCGCGGCGGACCTTCGGCAGGACGACGTCCAGGAACTTCTGGCCGCCGAAGCCGGGCTCGACGGTCATGAGGAGGAGCATGTCGATCTCGCCGAGGAGGTCTTCGAAGCCGTCGACGGGGGTGGCCGGGTTGACGCCCAGTCCCGCGCGCGCGCCTGCGGCGCGGATGGTGCGCAGGGTGCGGATGGGGGCCTTCGCGGCCTCGGCGTGGATGGTGACGCTCTTCGCGCCGGCCTCCGCGTACTCGGGCGCCCAGCGGTCCGGGTCCTCGATCATGAGGTGGCAGTCGAGCGGCAGCGCGCTGTGCTTGAGCAGTGCCTGGACGATGGGCAGCCCCAAGGTGAGGTTCGGGACGAAGTGGTTGTCCATGACGTCGACGTGGACCCAGTCGGCGGAGTCGGCGATGCGCGCGACGTCGTCGGCCAGGCGGGCGAAGTCCGCGGACAGGATGCTGGGTGCGATCTGAGGAGCCATGATGTCCGAGTCTATTGGCGCAGTCCCGCCCGCTCCTCACCCGGCCGGGTGAGCGCGGGGGTGGGACGGCGGGCCAGCCGGAGGCGGACGAAGGCCTCCGGCGCGCCGGCCGTGACCCAGAGGCCGAGCACCGCTTGGACGATGAACGACTGGACCACGTCCGTCCCGGCGAAGGGGTAGACGACGGCGGCGCCGACGAGGCCCACCGGGACCCGTGCCAGGCGTTGCCAGGGCCTTCCGCCAGGGTCGAACCAGCCGCGGGCCGCAAGCAGGGAGATCCCGGCCAGGACGCCGCAGAACCCGCCCGCGGCTCTGGCCGATTCGACCAGGTTGACGGGATCGATGTCGCCCCCGGCAGCTCGTATGGCGCGTGCCCAGGTGCTCGGCCACTGCCAGTCTTGGAGCGGTTGCAGCGCCCCCCAGGCCGCGCCCAGCAGCAGCAGAGAGATCCCGAGGGCAAGGGCCATCTGGACGGCCAGATGACGGCGTTTCCACCACGGGACGACGATGGGTTCCAGCCCGAGTGCGGCCACCAGGAGAGTCAGGCCGATGGCTCCGCCGCCGAGGACCTGGCCGATCGAGTGGACTCCCAGGCGGACGCGGGAGACTCCGACCAGGACGACGATGACCACGGCGGCCGCCCAGAGGAGCCGCCGCCGTGTCTGGGCGGCGAAGAAACCCCAGGCCACCGGTGCGTTCTGGGCATGGCCGGACGGCATCCCGAACGACGAGTGCGACTGCTCGCCCTCGACCGCGGGATCCGTCCAGTAGGGGCGGGGGTCGTGGAAGACCAGCTTGAGGAGCGTGTTGAGGAACGCGCCGAACAGCAGGATCACCGCTGCCCGGGCCGCCAGGCGCGGGGCCGCGCACCAGAACAGGACGACTATCAGGGGAACGTAGAAAGCCGCGCTTCCCAGAAACGACATGACATGCCAGAAGCCGGTCAGCACAGAACCCCCAGAGGCTAGGTGCGACGCAGCAGGGCCAGGAACATCGCGTCCGTCCCGTGGCGATGCGGCCAGAACTGCGCGTAAGGGCCCTTCCCCAGGCCCGTGAGGTCATGCGCGAGCGACGCCAGAACGGCCGGGGTGTCGAGCCGTTCTACATCATCGCGGCCGCGCAGGACGTCGTCCACGACGACCCGGGTCTCGGCGAGATGGGGTGAGCACGTGACGTAGGCGACCACGCCGCCGGGGCGGACGGAGTCGAGGGCCGATGCGAGCAGCCCCCGCTGGAGGGGACCGAGTTCGGCGACCGACTCGGGGCCGCGGCGCCAGCGGGCCTCCGGGCGGCGGCGCAGCGCGCCGAGGCCGGTGCAGGGCGCGTCCACCATGACCCGGTCGAAGGACCCGGGGCGCCAGGCGGGCGCGGTCCCGTCGGCGGCGACCACTCCCGCACGGCCGTCGACCGCGCGGCGGACCAGACCGGCGCGGTGCGGCTGGATGTCGGCGGCAAGGAGCCGCGCATCGCGCCGGGTCGCGAGGCCGGACAGAAGCCCCGCCTTGCCTCCGGGCCCCGCACAGAGGTCCGCCCAGCGCTCGTCTGGGCCGTCCAGGGGCGCATCGGCCAGGGCGAGGGCGACCATCTGGCTGGCCTCGTCCTGAACGGCGGCGCGCCCATCATTGACGGCGGCGACGCCCGCCGGGTCACCCTCGGGCAGAAGGGCCGCGTAGGGCGAGTACGGAGCGGGCTCCGCGCCCGCGTCGTACAGCTCTTGGACGGTGGCCCGGCCTGGGCGGGCGACCAGGGTGACGCGCGGGCGGGCGTTGTCCGCGGCGAGGAGTTCTTCGATCTCGTCTGCGCCGACGGCGTCACGCAGAGCGGTGACGATCCACTTCGGGTGGCTGTGGGCGACCGAGAGGCGGGTCGTCGTGTCGGCGTCGGCGGGCGCCACGATCTCCAGCCACTCGTCCATGTCGCGGCCGGCGACCTTGCGGAGCACCGCGTTGGCGAACTTGGCCTGGCCGGGGCCGGAGACCGAGCGCGCCAGCTCGACCGTGGTCCCCACCGCGGCGTGCGGCGGGATTCGGGTCGCGAGGATCTGGTGAGCGCCGAGGCGCAGGACGTCCAGGAGCGGCGCGTCGATGCGGCGCAGTTCGCGGTCGCTGCACAGCGCGAGCACCGCGTCGTAGGTGCCCCGGCCGCGCAGCGTGCCGTAGGTCAGTTCGGTGGCGAGGGCGGCGTCGCGTCCCGAGAGGCCGCGGTCGCGCAGGCGCGCGGGCAGCAGGAGGTTGGCGTAGGCGTCACGTGTCTCGACCGCGCGGATCACGTCGAACGCGGTGCGCCGGACGAGGTCCTGGGGACGGCCCGTACTCCGGGGGCCGCCCGGCCTGCGGTTCGGGGTGCGTCGGCGGTTACGGGCGGGCGGCATCAGTGCAGGGCGTCCTTGTCGTTGGGGTGGACGCCGTCGTTGAGGTCGACGCCGTCGTTGAAGTGGGCGCCGTCGTCGAGGTCGATGCCGCGGGTCCAGTCGGCGGCGGCCATGCGGCGCTTGCCCTGCGGCTGGACCTCGCCCAGTGCGACGGGGTGCGTCGCCGTTCCCACCAGCACCTCGTTCTTCCCCGGGCGCAGTTCGCCGGGCGACAGCTTCTCCGCGCCGGGCACCGGACGGACCGGCCCCAGCTTGACCCGGGTGCCGCGGAAGTCCGTCCACGCGCCGGGAGCGGGTGTGCATGCGCGGATGAGGCGGTCGATGTGCAGCGCCGGGCTGCGCCAGTCGACGTGGCCGTCCTCGGGCGTCAGCTTGGCCGCGTGGGACACGCCCTCCGTGGGCTGTGGCCGGGGCTCCAGCACGCCTTCCTCGATTCCGTTCATCGTGTCCAGAAGGAGGCTCGCTCCGGCGACGGCCAGCCGGCCCAGCAGTTCACCGGAGGTGTCGGCCGGGCGGATCGGCTCGGTGAGGACGCCGTAGACGGGGCCGGTGTCCAGCCCCTCCTCGATCTGGAACGTGGCCGCGCCGGTCATGTCGTCGCCGTGCAGGATCGCGCGCTGCACCGGGGCCGCGCCGCGCCAGGCGGGCAGCAGCGAGAAGTGCAGGTTCACCCAGCCGTGCCGGGGGATGTCCAGGGCCTCGCGGGGCAGCAGGGCGCCGTAGGCGACGACCGGGCAGCAGTCGGGCGCGATCTCCCGGAGCCGGCCGAGGAACTCCGGGTCGCGGGCCTTGGCGGGCTTGAGCACCTCGACGCCCGCCTCGGCCGCGAGTTCCGCGACCGGGCTGGCGCTCAGACGGCGCCCACGGCCCGAACGCCCGTCCGGACGGGTCACGACCGCGGCGACCTCGTGCGAGGACTCCAGAAGCGCTCTCAGGGACGGGAGCGCGGTCTCGGGAGTTCCGGCGAAGACCAGCCGCACCTAGATCGCCTTCCCGAAGGTGCGGTGCGGAGACTCCCTGACGACCGGGGCCGGGTCGCCGAACCACTCGGCCTCCCTGATCGCCTTCATCGCGGCCTTGCGCTGCTCGGGGTCCATCCGGTCGATGAAGATGACGCCGTCGAGGTGGTCGGTCTCGTGCTGGACGCAGCGGGCCAGCATGTGCGTGCCCTCCAGCGTGATCGGCTCCCCGTGCATGTTGAAGCCCTTCGCCACGGCCCGGACGGCGCGCGCCGTGGGAAACGCCAGGCCGGGGAGGGACAGGCAGCCCTCGTCGTCGGTCTCCTGCTCGTCCGACAGGTCCAGGGTCGGGTTGACGACGTGGCCCAGCCGGTCGTCGACGTAGTAGGTGAACACCCGCAGGCCCACGCCGAGCTGCGGCGCGGCCAGGCCCGCCCCCGGAGCGTCGATCATCGTGTCGGTGAGGTCCTTGACGAGCTGCCGCAGCTCCTTGTCGAAGTCCTTCACCGGATCCGCGGGCGTGCGCAGCACGGGATCGCCGAAAAGGCGGATGGGCTTGACGGCCAACGAGGACTCCGTTTCCTGCGAGGTTCCTACGAGGTTCCCGCGTTCGTGCACAGTGGGATGCTCCGTCCAGTCTACGGAGGCGTCCCGTCGACATTCACACGCTGCGACGTGCCCCCTGGTTCGCCGAACGCGCCTTGTAGGCGGCGGTGCGGGCGGCCTTGGCGGTCGCCTTGTCGGGGTGGTGCGCGCCCAAGGCCTCCAGGACGTCGGCCACACCGGGATGGTCGGTGCGCCAAAGGTCGTCGACCATCAGCCCCATCTCCGCTCCCGCCGGAGCGTCGATGAGGGCCGCCTCGACCGCCTCACCGGGCTCGGCGGTCTCCAGCATCCCCGCGACGGTGTCGACGAACACCCACAGGTACTCCTCCCGGGCCAGCTCCCGCCCGGACGGGTCGCCGATGGCGTTCAGCCAGAGCGCGGCGTAGGGCGAGACCAGCGGATGCTCCTGCGCGGCACGGACCACGGCGGCGGCCTCCGGGCCGATCCTGTGCAGGACGGCCGCGGCCAGGTTGCGTGCGCCGGGGCCGCCGGTACGCATGACGTCCAGCAGGTCGGCGGCGGCGTCCTTGGGGTCGTGGCGCGCCAGCCACCCGTCGATCTCCTCGTCGGCGGCGTCCGGCCGGTACCAGGTGAGGCCGGCGATCAGGTCGGACGCCCTGGACCCGGCCAGCTCGCCGATGACGGGCGCGGTGAACCCGTCCGCGAGCAGCAGTTCCCGGACGGCCCACACGCCCAGCGGCGTCAGGGCCCGCCCCTCGCCGGACGTCTCGACGACGCCCCATTCCTCGAGCACCGCCAGTTCGAGGAAGAACGCGTCCGACACGAGCGCGGGCATGGTCTCGGCGTCGGTGAGGTCGTAGGCCTCCTCGACGTGGTCGAGCAGAGCGCCGACGAGAATTCCGGGCTCGGTCGGCTCCTCCTGCTCGTACAGGTGGATGAGGACGCCGGTCATCTCGTTCTGGACGAGTTCGACCGCGTCCAGGCCGTCCGCGTAGTCGTGCCCGGGCACGACGAGCGCGTCGAACAGCGGCAGCCAGGCGGCGAGAAGTGCCGCGTCATCGCCGGAACGGAGGCCGTCCAAGGCGGGTCCCGGGGCGGCCTTGCCGTGCTCGGCCGTGATGACCTCCGCCTCTACGGCGGCCCACCAGACCCGCTCCAGTTCACCCGCGTCCTCCATCTTCCCGTGGCGCCGGGGAGTCTCCATGCCGAGGGCGAGACCCGCGGCCTCGGCGTCGGCCTTGGTGAGCGCGTCGTGCTCGCTGAGGTCGCGCTCGCCCGTCCACTCGGCCAGGGCGAGGACGTTCCGGGTCAGGCGGGAGCGGCGGACGGCATCGGCCAGCTCCGCCTCGGGGGCGAGCCGCACGGGCGGGACGACCAGTTCCTCGACCTGCCGCAGATACCCCTCGGTGCGGGCGTACCGCTCCTCTTCGGGGAGCGCCTCGAAATCGCGGAGCCACGCGTCGACCGCCTCCTGGTCGTCCAGGGAGACGCCGTCGGCCCGCATCAGCCCGCCGATGACCTCGGCGGCCGCCTGCCGCTCCTCGGTGTCGACCTCGGCGACCAGGTCCGCGAACTCGGGGCCGGTCCGTTCGATCTCGGCCACCAGGCCCGCGGCGGCGCCGCCGGGGAGGGCGCCGGTGTCGTCCAGGTACGCGACGACCGTGCGGAGGTCGTCCAGGATCATGGGGACGTCGTCGCGCCCTGCGACCACCGACTCGGGGAACACCTCCAGCAGGAGTTCACGGAGGCGCTCCGGGGTCAGCGCGTCCGGGCCGGTCAGGCCCATCTCCTCCCGCGCGAGTTCGAGCAGGAGGCGCGCACCCGGCTCGTCCAGCGCCTCGCCGCGTTCGTCCGCCCACCGCCGCAGGTCGCCCACGGTGGTCTCCACCCAGTTGTCGGCCACCCGAGAACCCTATTGGTCAGATCAGCTCCAGGGGGTCGATCTGCACGCGTACGGTCTCCGCCGCCTTGCGCGCACTGCGCACACCCTGGGCTTCCTTCAGCGCGCGCGCCAGGGCGTAGCCCGCCGCCCGGGGCACCCGGATCAGGGCGCGTTCCTTGTGCGGCGTGTCGCCCCCCGCCTGCGGGCCGGGAGCCTGCGGGACGGGGACGGGCCCGAGCACCTCCGCGCCCTCGGGCAGCCGGGCGTCGGCCAGCAGCTCCCGGATCGCCGCAGGGGTCGCGGTCAGGGACGCCATCCGCGCGGCGGGCGGAAAACCCACGTCCCTGCGCTCGGCCAGTTCCCGCTCCGCATAGGTGACGGGATCCCACCGGACGAGGGCCTGGACGGGCGGAAGGGAACCCTCGGCGGCCACCACGACCGGCCCGTGCGGCCGGACCAGCGCCGCCGCGTTCATCCAGCGGCGCAACGTCTCCTCTCCGGCACGCAGATCCGGCCGCCCGAGCAGGACCCAGCCGTCCAGCAGCAGCGCCGCCCTGTACCCGCCTTCTGCGGGCGGTTCGGCCCCCGGCGTGGACACCACCAGGGCACGATCCGGACCGACCTGTTCGAGGATCGCGTCGCGTCCGGAGGTGCGGACCGCAACGCCGGGGAACGCCCTGCCCAGCTCCTCCGCCGTGCGTTTGGCGCCGACCACCACCGCGCGCACCTGGAAGAAGCCGCATTCGGGGCAGTGCCAGTCACCCGCGATGCGTCCGCACCACCGGCAATGGGGGGCGGCGTGGGACGAGGGGAGCGACAGCGGCCCCTGACAGGCCGCGCACTGGGCGGGTGTGCGGCAGCGCCCGCACGCAATGCCCGGGACGTATCCGCGCCGTGGAACCTGCACGAGGACGGGCCCGTCCTCCAGCGCCTGCCGTGCCGCTTCGAACGCGACGTTCGGCAGGCGCGCGGTACGGGCGGCGGCGTCGCGGGCGAGCTGGGCGTCCTCCCCCACGTAACGGACGCGGGGCATCGCCGTCCGGACACGTCCCCGGTCTGCCGCCAGCGTGTGCGCCCAGCCGGACTCGACGAGCTGGGTGGCGTCGGTGGTTCTGGTGAATCCGCCTATCAGAGCCGCCGCACCCGTTCTATGGGCGCGCAGGGCGAGGACGTCGCGGGGATGCGGGTACGGGGCATGGGGTTCGGCGTGGACGTCGTCGCCGTCGTCCCACAGCACGGCCAGCCCGAGATCGGCCACGGGCGCGAACATGGCGGCGCGCGTTCCGACGACGGCCCGTGCGGAGCCGCGCAGGACGGACAGCCACCTCCGGTAGCGCTCCGCCGGGCCCAGTTCCGCCGTCAACGCGACGTGGAGGCCCTCCCCCAGTTCCGCCTTCAGCGCGGCGTCCACCCGTGCCACATCGCGGCCATCGGCCACGACGACCAGCGCGCCGCGCCCGCTCCCGAGGGTCGCGGCGACGGCGCGCGCTATGGCGGCCGTCCAGTCATGGCCGGGCAGGGCCGTCCACACCGCCCGCGGTGCCCTGCCGTCGGCCAGCGCGCTCAGGAACGACGCCCCCGCCGGATAATCACGCCACGCGCCGATGTCGGCCGCATCGCCGTCCCCGGTGGGCCCGGACTCCACCATGGATTCGGCGTCGCCGGGCGCGGCCACCGGCTCCGCTTCGACGCGGGCATGCCGTGGCGGGACCGCGAGCCGGAGCACGTCCGCGAACGTTCCCGCGTACCGGTCGGCCACCTCCCGCACCAGCGCCGCGACCTCCGGGGTGAGGACCGGCTCGGACGACGTGACCCGCTCCAGGTAGAGCAGCTTCCCCTCGTGGTCGCTCTCGGTGACCCGCTCCAGCAGGAAACCGTCGACGAGCTGGCCGGCGAAGCGCACCCTCACCCGGCACCCGGGAACGGCCTTGGCGTCCATCTCGGCCGGCACCAGGTAGTCGAAGGGACGATCCAGATGCGGAAGGGACATGTCGACCGCGATCCGCGCGACGGGCCGGTCCTCGGCCGGACGGCGCGCCCCCTTCTTCCCGGCCTTTCCGGATTTCCGAGACTTCCCCGGACCGCCCGGCCTTCCCGGTCCGCCCGGCTTCTCCGCGGGTGCCGCCGGCAGCTCGCCCAGCCCCGGGATCAGGTCCGTGCCCCCGCCGTCCTTCGTCACGCCCCCGTCCTACCAGATCAGCCCGACAACCGACCGTGCACGCTAGGGTTGATCCTTTGAACGGGGTGCGCACCCGCCGGCCCATTGCCCGATGCCTTCCGCGCCCTCGCCGTCCGACGAGCCCGTGCAGGCGATGACCACAGCGCATACTCAAGAGCGGCCGGACGCCCCTGTCCGTCAAGGGCGGTCGCGCCGCCCCAAGGGCCCGCGGGCCCGTCCGCCCTGGAGAAAGTGGGCCAATCCACGCCATCCGGTGGTGGCGGCCACGTTCGCGGCGGCCGTCCTCCACCTCGTGTGGGGGCTCTTCCTGGCGACCGAGGGCGGCGACCTCGCGGCACAGGCCGCCTGGACGGACTTCGCCTGGAAGCACCCCGACGCCGCCTACAGCTTCGCCTGGTACGGCGGCATGCACCCCGCCTCCTACAGCGTCATGTCACCGCATCTGATGGCGCTGTTCGGCATACGCACGGTGGCCGTGGTGACCGGCACGGTCTCGGCCGCCCTCACCGCGCATCTGCTGAGGCGGTTCAAGGCGCCCGTGGCCCTGCCGGCCTCCCTGTGGGCCGCCTTCGCGCTGTCGTGCAACGCCGCGTCCGGCCGGGTCACGTTCGGACTCGGGCTGATGTTCGCGCTCATGGCGACGATCGCCGCGTTCACCCCGCGCGGCACCCCCGCCCTGCGCGCGGCCGGGATGGTCGGGTTCAGCCTGCTCGCCTCGCTCGCGAGCCCGGTCGCGGGGCTCTTCCTCCTCGTGCTGGCCGCCGCGATGATCCTGACCGGACGCCGCCGCGCCGGGATCTGCGTCGCCGTCGGCCTCCCCGTCGTGGTGGGGACGACGAGCCTGCTGTTCCCCTTCGACGGCATCCAGCCCATCTCGTTCACCGCCATCGTCCTGCCCGCTGTCACCAGCGTGATCGCGGTGCTGACATGCGCGCCGAAGAGCTGGCGGTTCATCCGGATCGGAGCGGGGGTGTACCTGGCCGGGATCGCCTTGACGTGGCTGATCCCCTCGCCGGTCGGCAGCAACGTCGAACGGCTCTCCCTGCTGTTCGGCGGGATGTTCCTGTTGTCGGCCGTTGCGCGCGCGCACGGGCGGCTCCGGATCGCCGTGCTGTCCCTGGCGTTCATCGTCACGGCGTCCTGGCAGGTCGTGAAGCCCGTCGACGACGTCATCCACACCGAGCCCGCCGACGCGGCCGCCGAGCACGCCAGCGGTCTGATCGCCGAACTGAAAGCCCTCGGCGCCGACAAGGGCCGCATCGAGGTCGTCCCGCTGCGCTCCCACTGGGAATCGTCCGGCATGAGCCGTCACTTCACCCTCGCGCGCGGCTGGAACCGCCAGGTCGATGCGGAACGCCACGGGCTGTTCTACGAAGAGGGCGCGCTGACGCCCGGCTCCTACCGCGACTGGCTGAACGAGTGGGCGGTGCAGTACGTCGTCCTGCCCGAGCAGGAAACGGACTGGTCGGCGCAGGAGGAGGAGGCGCTCGTCGAAGCCGGCCAGCCGTACCTGACGGAGATCTGGCGCGACGAGCACTGGCGGCTGTTCCGCGTCCTGCGCGCGACGCCGCTGGTCGACCGTCCGGCGTCCGTGCACCGGCTCGACTCCGGCGAACTCGTCATCGACATGCCGTCCAGCGGCTCGGTCCTGGTGCGCGCCTACTGGTCCCCGTGGCTCAGGGTGACGGGCGGGGACGCGTGCCTGAGGCGCGACGGCGACTTCGTCCGGCTGGAGGCGGGCACGCCCGGCCGCTACACCCTCGCCGCCCGCTACGGTCTCCAGCGCGGCAACCACTGCGAATCCTGACCGGCCGCAGCATCCCGCGCACGACGGAGCCCCGGGGAGAACGCCCCCCGGGGCTCCGTCGTCGCAGGCGGCTCGCCGTTACAGGCCGGCCGCCGAGGCCAGGTCCTTGGCGCGGTCGGTCGACTCCCAGGTGAAGTCGGGCTCCGAGCGGCCGAAGTGGCCGTACGCGGCGGTCTGCTGGTAGATCGGGCGGAGCAGGTCGAGGTCGCGGACGATCGCGGCCGGGCGCAGGTCGAAGACCTCGGAGATCGCCTTCTCGATCTTCTCGGGGTCGACCTTCTCGGTGCCGAACGTCTCCACGAACACCCCGACCGGGTGCGCCTTGCCGATCGCGTAGGCGACCTGCACCTCGGCGCGGTCGGCGAGCTGCGCGGCGACGATGTTCTTGGCGACCCAGCGCATCGCGTACGCGGCGGACCGGTCGACCTTGGACGGGTCCTTGCCGGAGAACGCGCCGCCGCCGTGCCGGGCCATGCCGCCGTAGGTGTCCACGATGATCTTGCGGCCGGTGAGCCCGGCGTCGCCCATCGGGCCGCCGATCTCGAAGCGGCCGGTGGGGTTGACCAGCAGCCGGTAGCCCTCGGTGTCGAGGTCGAACTCGGCGAGCACCGGGTCGACGACGTGCTCCTTGACGTCCGGGCTCAGCAGTTCCTTCAGGTCGATGTCGGGGGCGTGCTGGCTGGACACGACGACGGTGTCGAGGCGGACGCCGCGGTCGCCGTCGTACTCGATGGTGACCTGGGTCTTGCCGTCGGGACGCAGGTAGGGCACGTCGCCGCTCTTGCGGACCGCCGACAGCCGGTGCGCGAGCCGGTGCGCGAGCGTGATCGGCAGCGGCATCAGGTCGGGCGACTCGTTGGTGGCGTAGCCGAACATCAGCCCCTGGTCGCCGGCGCCCTGCCGGTCCAGGTCGTCCACGCCCTCGCCCTCGCGGGCCTCGTAGGCGTCGTCGACGCCCTGGGCGATGTCGGGCGACTGCGCGCCGATGGACACCGACACGCCGCAGGAGTGGCCGTCGAAGCCCTTCTTGGACGAGTCGTAGCCGATCTCCAGGATCTTCTCGCGGATCACACCGGGGATGTCCACGTAGGTCTCGGTGGTGACCTCACCGGCCACATGCACCTGACCGGTCGTGATCATCGTTTCGACGGCGACTCGGCTCTTCGGGTCGTCCTTGAGCATCGAGTCGAGGATCGCGTCGCTGATCTGGTCCGCGATCTTGTCCGGGTGTCCTTCGGTGACGGACTCGGAGGTGAACAGGCGGCGAGGCACGTACGTGAACTCCTTGCAGCGGCTGCTGACTGGCGTCGCAGGACGGATTTCTTGTCGAGTTCGGCAGGGGACCGCTCCCCCGCCGGGGCTACCCACGGGTGTTGGCCCGAAGTCTAGCGGGATCGTCGTCCAGCACCGCTAGCGCGACGGTGGTGGGCACCTCCGGTCAGTCGGTCGGCGGGAGGCCGAGGCGGGCGGCGACGAGGTCCCAGACGACCTCGGCGAGCGCCTCCTTGGCGCCGCGCGGGACCTCGGTCTGCGAGCCGTCCGCGCCGAGGATCACGGCGGCGTTGTCGGGGCGCCCGAACGTCAGGTTCTCGCCGACCTGGTTGACGACGAGCAGGTCGCTGCGCTTGCGGGCGAGCTTGGCGCGGCCGTTCTCCAGGACGTCGTCGGTCTCGGCCGCGAAACCGACGATCACCTGCCCGGGACGGCGGAGCTCGCCCAGCTCGGCCAGGATGTCGGGGTTCTTGACCAGCCGGATCGGCTCCGGCTCGCCGCCCTCGGTCTTCTTGATCTTCGAGCCCTGGTAGCCGGACGGGCGGAAGTCGGCGACGGCGGCGGCCATGACGACCGCGTCGGCCTTGGCCGCGGCCTCCAGGACGGCCTCGCGCATCTCCTCGGTGGACCCGGTGGGGACGATCTCGGCCCCGGCCGGGTCGGGGAGGGCGACGTTGGCGGAGACGAGCGTCACCCGGGCGCCGCGGGCCACGGCGGTGCGGGCGAGCGCGTAGCCCTGCAGGCCGGACGAGCGGTTGCCGATGAAGCGGACGGGGTCGATGGCCTCCCGCGTCCCGCCGGCGGAGACGACGATGTGCCGCCCGGCGAGGTCGCGCCCGTCGGCGCCGCGGGCCAGGACGTGCCGGGCGACCTCGAACAGCTCGGCCGGGTCGGGCAGCCGCCCGGGGCCGGTGTCCTTGCCGGTGAGACGTCCCGAGGCCGGTTCGATCACGACGGCGCCGCGGGCCCGCAGCGTCGCCACGTTCGCCCGCGTCGCCGGGTGCTCCCACATCTCGGTGTGCATCGCGGGCGCGAACACGACCGGGCAGCGGGCGGTGAGCAGGGTGTTGGTGAGCAGGTCGTCCGCCAGCCCGTGCGCGGCCCGCGCGAGCAGGTCGGCGGTGGCGGGCGCGACGAACACGAGGTCGGCGTTCTGCCCGAGCCGGACGTGCGGGACCTCGGCGACGTCGTCCCAGACCCGCGGGGAGACCGGTTTGCCGGACAGGGCCGCCCAGGTGGGCTCGCCGACGAAGCGGAGCGCGTCCGCGGTCGGGACGACGGTGACGTCGTGACCCGACTCGGTGAGCCGCCGGAGCAGCTCGCACGCCTTGTAGGCGGCGATGCCGGCGCTCACGCCGAGCACGACGCGCGGCTTGGGGGAGGTCATGTCGGCCACTGTCCCATCAGGCCCCCGACGCGTCCGCGCCGGGGTCGCCCGAGGTTCCGCGGGCTCAGCCCTCGATGGGCTCGGCGTTCAGGAGGCCCTCGCGCGTCTCGCGCAGCGCGATCGACAGCGGCTTCTCCTGGACCTGCGTCTCGACGAGCGGGCCGACGTACTCCAGCAGGCCCTCGCCCAGCTGGGCGTAGTAGGCGTTGATCTGCCGGGCGCGCTTGGCCGCGATGCTCACGAGGCCGTACTTGGTGTCGACGACTTCGAGGAGCTCGTCGATCGACGGGTTGGTGATGCCTTCATTGCTGGCTGCCACTCGGTGGCCTTCCCCTGGGAACGCGTGTTAACGAACAACCATCAAGGCTAGCAGCTCATCGCACACGTCCCGGACGGACGTGTTGACGAGCGTGACGTCGAACTCCTTCTCGGCGGCGAGTTCGACCCGGGCCGCCTCCAGGCGGCGCTCGATCACCTCGGCGGGCTCGGTGCCGCGGCCGGTCAGCCTGCGGACGAGCTCCTCCCAGCTGGGCGGCGCGAGGAACACCAGCAGCGCCTCCGCCATGGACCGGCGGACCTGCCGGGCGCCCTGCAGATCGATCTCCAGGAGCACCGGCTCGCCGCGGGAGAGACGCTCCTCGACGGGCCGCCGCGGGGTCCCGTAGCGGTTGCCCGCGAACTCGGCCCATTCGAGGAGCTCCCCCTCGCCGACGAGCCGGTCGAAACCGGCGTCGTCGACGAAGAAGTACTGCACACCGTGGGTTTCACCCGGCCGGGGGGGCCGGGTGGTCACCGAGACCGACAGCCACACCCGGGGGTGTGATCGCCGGATCTCGGCGACGACCGTGCTCTTGCCGACGCCCGACGGCCCGGAGAGGACCGTCAGCCGCCGCGCGAGCGGGTCATGCGGCTTGGAGC
Organism: Spirillospora sp. NPDC048819; assembly: GCF_040650055.1. Taxonomy (NCBI): domain Bacteria; kingdom Bacillati; phylum Actinomycetota; class Actinomycetes; order Streptosporangiales; family Thermomonosporaceae; genus Spirillospora; species Spirillospora sp. NPDC048819. The sequence goes on from NZ_JBEZGN010000002.1 coordinate 57,634, forward strand.
CGTCCGGCGCGGGGATGGACATCTTCATCCGGCCTGTCCGCGGAGGCGTGGCCTGCGCGGGCCTGCCGGGGATGAAGAGCGTCCTCCCGGTGCGCCGGAGCCGGACGGGATGGAGCCGGATTCGGGTCGCCCCGAGCCGGCCGCGGCGGTCTGGCCGCCGCGCCCGCCCGTGAGTCGCGCGTCAGCGGTTCGCACTTCCGCCGAACTCACGCTCCAGGGAGGCGCGCTGGTTGGCGCCGAGGCCCCGCACACGGCGGGACTCGGCGATGCCCAGACGCTCCATGATCTGCTTCGCACGGACCTTGCCCACACCGGGCAGTGATTCAAGAAGGGCCGACACCTTCATCTTTCCGATGACGTCGTCGGACTGACCCTCTTTGAGAACCTCGGCGAGCGAGGTTCCCCCGTGCTTGAGCCGGTTCTTAACCTCGGCCCGCTCCTTGCGAGCCTTGGCAGCCTTCTCCAGGGCTGCGGCGCGCTGTTCGGGGGTTAGGGGCGGAAGAGCCACGCCGGGTCACCTCAGGTTTCCACTCGACGGAGTCGGACGGGTTGGGAAACTAGCGAGTTCACCGCCCATTAGGCAACGTGAAGTGCCGTTTAGCCCGCCACAAATTCATGAAAATCACTCCCCGGAGTGTCCTGAATACAGAGTGTACACAACTGCGGGCCCTCAACCGCCCATCACCCTGCCTTGCTGGGACTTTCGCATGATCGTGAAAATCCCCCCTTTCCGACCCCAAATGCGGCACTCGATACCGCTTTGCCGCTACGGTCCGCGCCCCCGGCGGGCCGCCGCGCCGCGCTCCCGTCCGCCGCCGGCGGGCCCCCGCGGCGCCCCGTTGTGAGGTCCCCCACAAATGATCCCGACCGAGTGACACTCGTCACGCCACGCCGTTCCGCACGTCGCGGGGGGACCGTTACTGTCATCCTCGACAGCACTCCGACCCGCCAAGACCGCTCCCACTCCGGAGGACCCGCCGCCCCACCAGCTCCCCCGCCCGCCGCCAGGGCATCGAACAGGACGCGGAACCGCCGGCGGTCAGCCGGAGACGTTCCCCGGTGTGAATCGTCGGCCCGCGTGAACGAGTTCATCGTTCGCCACGTATCCCAATGTGGACGAGACCGTCTCCGCATTGGCATACGAACAAAACCACAAAGTGCGATACCGCACGCCCCGAGAACCCCAAAACCCGCCCCGAAAGCAGATCTCGCCATAGCGACCGCGCGCACCATTGGGCGCCCGCCTACCCTCGCCATGGGCTCGCTCAGGGCGTCCCGGCCGACTTCCTGCGCAGAGCGGCGGCTATGGCGGCCGCGGCGGCGCCGGGGTCGGGGGCGGCGGTAATGGGGCGGCCGATGACCAGGAGGTCGGCGCCGGCGGCAAGGGCGTCCTCGGGGGTGGCGACGCGGGCCTGATCCTGGTTGGCGGAGCCGGCGGGGCGGACGCCGGGCGTGATGAGCGTGATGCCAGGGCCGACCTCGGCACGGACGGCGGCGGCCTCCTGCGGGGAGCAGACGAGGGCCTGCGCGCCCGCCTCGACGGCCAGGGCGGCCAGCCGGCGGACGGCGTCCGGGGCGGGGCCGGCGAGGCCGACGGCGGTGAGGTCGGTCTCGCTGAGCGACGTCAGGACGGTCACCGCGGCGATCCTGGTGGCGGGGACCGCCTCGACCGCCGCGCGGATCATGGCGGGGCCGCCGGCGGCGTGCACGGTCAGGTAGGACGGCTTGAGGCGGGCGACGGCGCGGGCGGCGCCGCGGACGGTCGCGGGGATGTCGTGCAGCTTCAGGTCCAGGAAGACCTGGACGCGGCTGGCGCCCCGGACGCTGGCGACGACGTCCGGCCCGTACCGCAGGTAGAGCTCCAGGCCCACTTTCACGGTGGAGACGTGCGGAGTGACCAGGGTGGCCCAGCGCGCGGCCGTCTCCAGGTCGGGCGCGTCCAGCGCGACGGCGATGGGGGCGGTCACAGCTTCTCCTTCTCGGGCTCTTGCGGGCGCACCTGGGGCGGGACGTACCCGGCGGGCTTGTGCGCGAGGCCGACGGCGTCGGCGAGACGTCCGATGCGGCGGGCCGCGAGGGCCTCCTCCAGCTCGCGCAGGACGCGGGGCCCGGCCGCGGGGTCGTGGAAGACCGCGGTGCCGACGGCGACGGCGGAGGCCCCGGCGAGGATGAACTCCAGCGCGTCCAGGCCGGTGGCGACGCCGCCGACGCCGATGATGGGCGTGGAGGGCAGCGCGGAGTGCACCTGGTAGACGCAGCGGACCGCGATGGGGCGGACGGCCGGCCCGGACAGGCCGCCCGACACGCCGGTGAGGGCGGGGCGGAGCGTCCGCGGGTCGATCGCCATGGCCTCGATGGTGTTGATGAGGGTGAGGCCGTCGGCGCCGGCGTCGACGCAGGCCAGGGCGATGGTGACGATGTCGGTCACGTCGGGGGCGAGCTTGGCGAAGATGGGGACGCCCGGCCGGGCGTTGTCGCGGACGGCCCGGACGACGGACCTGGCGGCGGCGGGATGCCAGGCGAACATGCGGCCGCGGTCCTCGACGTTCGGGCAGGCGATGTTGACCTCGATGGCGGCGATGCCCGGGACGTTGCGGAGGCGGCGCCCCAGTTCGCCGTACTCCTCGACGCTGTTGCCCGCGACGGAGACGATCGTGCGGACCTCCTGCTCCATGAGCCATGGGAGGTCGCGTTCCAGGAACGACTCGACCCCCGGGCCGGGGAGCCCCATGGCGGTGAGGAGGCCGCTGGGCGTTTCGGTCACGCGGGGTGTGGGGCGGCCCGCGCGCGCTTGGGACATCACCGACGTGGTGACGAAGGCGCCCAGGCGGGAGAGGTCGAAGAACTGGGCGAGTTCCCGTCCCGACCCGCCGCACCCGGAGGCCGTCATGACGGGATTGGGCAGCTCCAGAGGCCCGAGCACGGTCTTGACCCGGTCGCTCACCCGGTCGCTCACTGGGAGCCCCCTTCCGAGACGCTCAGGACGCGCGGAGCACCGAGCGCGTCGAACGGGATGGTTCCGAGGTCGCCCCACCGGACGCGGTCGCCGCGCAGGACGGGACCGTCCGCGCAGGCGCGGACCATGCGGGTCACGCCGTCGTCGCCGTGGACGGGCAGCATGCACGTCATGCACACGCCGATGCCGCACGCGCCCGTCCGCTGGAGGAACTCCTCGACCGACACCTGGGAGGGCAGGCCGAAGTCGCCGGCGACCTGCGTGACCGACCGGAGCAGGTCCGTGGGGCCGCACCCGTAGACGACGTCGGCGCCGGTCTCCTCGATGACGCGGGGCAGGACGTCGCGGACGGTGCCCTTCTCCCCCATCGACCCGTCCTCGGTGGCGACGGTGGAGCTGTCGCCGATGCGCTGCGCCATGCGGGAGCCGAAGACCTGCCGGGTGGACGGCCCGCCGAGCACGAAGTGCACCTTGCAGCCGCGCCGCAGCAGGGCGTCGGCGAGGGCGAACACGGCGGCTGCGCCGGGGCCGCCGCCGACGAGCAGGCAGGTGACCGGGTCGCGGGGCAGCCGGAACGGGCGTCCGAGCGGCCCGACGAGGTCGATCTGGTCGCGGGAGCGGCGTCCGGCGAGCCAGGCGGTGCCGGGCTCGGTGTCGGCGAACACCAGCTCGACGGTGCCGCCGTAGTCGGACTTGACCTCGTGCACCCCGAAGCAGCGGCGGATCAGCCGGGACGTGTGCTCGCCGCCGACGGCGAGCGCCACGAACTGGCCGGGCCGGAACCGCTCGGCGATGGCCGGGGCCACCAGCGTCAGCGCGTGGTAGTCCTGCACCTGGCGGACCGTCAGAACCGTCCCCGACGTCTGCACCGGTGTGTCGGACACCCGTCTCCCTCTCCTCGTCGCGTGCGCCGGGCGGGCCGGGGCGCGGCGTCCCGCGACCTGCCCCGCCCGCCCGGCTCCTGTCACCCGGGCGTCATGCTCCCTCACCGTCCGGTGCGGGCCCGCCGGCGCGCCCGTGGGCGCCGCCGAGCCGCTCGGCGTGCTCCTGGAGGGAGCGGACGCCGACCTGGCCGCCCGCGACGGCCTCGATGCCCTGCACGGCCGCCGCGAGCCCCTGGACGGTCGTCACGCACGGTACGCCCCGCAGCACGGCCGCGGTGCGGATCTCGTAACCGTCGAGCCGCGGCCCGGACTGTCCGGGGCTGCCGAAGGGAGTGTTGACGATGAGGTCGACCTCGCCGTCCAGGACGCGCCGCACGATCGTGGGCTCGCCGGACGGGCCCGGACCCTCGCTGTGCTTGCGCACGATCTTGGCACGCACGCCGTTGCGGCGCAGGACCCCGGCGGTCCCTTCCGTGGCAAGAATCTCAAAGCCCAGGTCAGCGAGGCGCTTGACGGGGAACACCATGTGCCGTTTGTCCCGGTTCGCCACGGAGACGAACGCGCGTCCCTTGGTCGGCAGCGAACCGTAGGCGGCCTGCTGCGACTTGGCGAAGGCGGTGCCGAACACCTCGTCGATGCCCATGACCTCCCCGGTCGAGCGCATCTCGGGACCGAGGACGGTGTCGACGCCCTGGCCGCGCTCGTTGCGGAACCGGTCGAACGGCAGGACGGCCTCCTTCACCGCGATCGGCGCGTCCGGCGGCAGGGTCCCGCCGTCGCCCGCCTCGGGCAGCATCCCCTCGGCGCGCAGTTCGGCGATGGTGGCGCCCATCATGACGCGGGCGGCGGCCTTGGCCAGCGGCACCGCCGTCGCCTTGGACACGAACGGGACGGTGCGGGACGCGCGCGGGTTGGCCTCCAGGACGTACAGGACGCCCGCAGACAGCGCGTACTGGACGTTCATGAGCCCGCGCACCCCGACGCCGCGTGCGAGCGCCTCCGTCGATTCCCGGATGCGGCGGATGTCGTCGTTCCCGAGGGTGATCGGGGGCAGGGCGCACGCCGAGTCGCCGGAGTGGATGCCGGCCTCCTCGATGTGCTCCATGACACCGCCGAGGTACAGGTCCTCGCCGTCGTACAGGGCGTCGACGTCGATCTCGATGGCCTCGTCCAGGAAGCGGTCGACCAGGATGGGATGTTCCGCCAGCGCGGTCGCGCCGAGCGCCTCGGTGGCGCGGGTCATGTACGACTCCAGCGTCGCGTCGTCGTACACGATCTCCATGCCCCGCCCGCCGAGGACGTACGAGGGCCGGACGAGAACGGGGTAGCCGATCTCGTCGGCGATCTCGCGGGCCTCCTCGTAGGACGTGGCGGTGCCGTGCTTGGGCGCGAGCAGGCCGGCCCTGTGCAGGACGCGTCCGAACGCGCCGCGCTCCTCTGCGAGGTGGATGCTCTCCGGCGAGGTGCCCACGATCGGGACACCGGCGTCCTTGAGCTTCTGGGCGAGCCCCAAGGGCGTCTGGCCGCCGAGTTGGACGATGACGCCCGCGACCTCACCGGACTGCTGTTCCGCGTAGACGACCTCTAGGACGTCCTCCAGCGTCAGGGGCTCGAAGTAGAGCCGGTCGGAGGTGTCGTAGTCGGTGGAGACCGTCTCCGGGTTGCAGTTGACCATCACGGTCTCGTAGCCCGCCTCGGCCAGCGTGAACGACGCGTGGACGCACGAGTAGTCGAACTCGACGCCCTGGCCGATGCGGTTGGGTCCGCTGCCGAGGATGAGCACCTTGGGCTTGGTGCCCGGCGGTACCTCGGTCTCCTCGTCGTAGGCCGAGTAGAGGTACGGGGTCTGCGCTTCGAACTCGGCGGCGCACGTGTCCACGGTCAGGTAGACGGGGCGGATGCCGAGGGCGTGGCGCACTTCCCTGACGACCTCCTCGGAGAGGTTCCGCAGCTCGCCGATCTGCGCGTCGGAGAACCCGTGCCGCTTGGCGCGCAGCAGCTTGTCCCTGGTGAGCGCGTCGTCGGCGGTGCGGATCTCTTCGGCGACCTCGTTGATGGCGACGATCTGGTCGAGGAACCAGGGATCGATGCCGGTCGCCTTGTAGAGGTCGTCGATACCGGCGCCGGCCCAGAGCGCGCGCTGCACGTCCTTGAGCCGTCCGTCATGCGGGCGCCTGGCCGACTCGACCAGCTCGGCGGCGTCCGCCGAACCCGCCCAGCTGAACGACGAGCCCTTCTGCTCCAGCGACCGCAGGGCCTTCTGCAGCGCCTCGGTGAAGCAGCGCCCGATGGCCATGGCCTCGCCCACGGACTTCATGTGCGTGGTGAGGGTGCCGTCCGCGCCGGGGAACTTCTCGAAAGCGAACCGGGGCACCTTGACCACGACGTAGTCGAGCGTGGGCTCGAACGACGCGGGCGTCTCGCGGGTGATGTCGTTCGGGATCTCGTCCAGGGTGTACCCGATCGCCAGCTTCGCCGCGATCTTGGCGATCGGGAAGCCGGTGGCCTTGGACGCCAGCGCCGACGACCGCGACACCCGCGGGTTCATCTCGATGACGATCATCCGGCCGGTGCCGGGGTGCACGGCGAACTGGATGTTGCAGCCGCCGGTGTCGACGCCGACCTCGCGGATCACCGCGATCGCGACGTCGCGCATGTTCTGGTACTCGCGGTCGGTCAGCGTCAGCGCGGGCGCGACCGTGATCGAGTCGCCGGTGTGCACGCCCATCGGGTCGAGGTTCTCGATCGAGCACACGATCACCACGTTGTCGTTGCGGTCGCGCATGACCTCCAGCTCGTACTCCTTCCAGCCGAGGATCGACTCCTCCAGGAGCACCTCGGTGGTCGGGGAGGCGTCCAGGCCCGTGCCGGCGATGCGGCGCAGGTCGTCCTCGTCGTGGGCGAACCCGGAGCCGGCGCCGCCCATCGTGAACGACGGCCGGACGACGAGCGGGTAGCCCAGCTCACCGGCGGCGGCGAGGCAGTCCTCCATCGAGTGGCAGATGAGCGACCGGGCGGACTCGGCGTTCAGGCCCCGCTCGCGCGCGACCTTGGCGACGACCTCCTTGAACTTCTCCCGGTTCTCCCCGGCCTGGATCGCGTCCACGTCGGCGCCGATCAGCTCGACCCCGTACTTGGCGAGGACGCCGCCCTCGTAGAGCGCGATGGCGGTGTTCAGGGCCGTCTGGCCGCCGAGCGTGGGCAGCAGCGCGTCCGGCCGCTCCTTCGCGATGATCTTCTCGACGACCTCGGGGGTGATCGGCTCGACGTAGGTCGCGTCGGCGAACTCGGGGTCGGTCATGATCGTGGCGGGGTTGCTGTTGACCAGCGTCACCCGCAGGCCCTCGGCCTTCAGCACCCGGCACGCCTGGGTCCCGGAGTAGTCGAACTCGCACGCCTGGCCGATGACGATCGGCCCGGAGCCGATGACCAGGACGGACTTCAGATCTTCCCTGCGCGGCATTACTTCGACGCCTCCATCAGTTCGCAGAAACGGTCGAAGAGACCCGACGCGTCGTGCGGGCCGGCCGCGGCCTCCGGGTGGTACTGGACGCTGAACGCCGGACGCTCCAGGAGTCTCAGTCCTTCCACACAGCCGTCGTTGAGGTTGACGTGCGTGACTTCGGCGGGGCCGTAGGGGGTGTCGAACGGGCCGTCCTTGGGGGCGTCCACCGCGAACCCGTGGTTGTGGGCCGAGATGTGCACCCTGCCCGTCGCCAGGTCCTGGACGGGCTGGTTGACGCCCCGGTGCCCGAACCGCAGCTTGTACGTCCCGAGCCCGAGCGCGCGGCCGAAGATCTGGTTGCCGAAGCAGATGCCGAAGAACGGGGTTCCGGCGTCGAGGACGCCCTTCAGCGCGTCCACCGCGTAGCCGGCCGCGGCGGGGTCGCCGGGGCCGTTGGAGAAGAACACCCCGTCCGGGCCGAGCGCGAGGATCTCCTCGGCGGTGCTGGCCGCCGGCAGGATGCGCACCTCGCAGCCGCGGATGGACAGCCGGTTCGGCGTCATCGCCTTGATGCCGAGGTCGACGGCGGCGACGGTGTAGCGCTTGTCCCCCTGCGCCTGGACGACGTACGGCTCGGTGGTCGACACGTCCCGCGCGAGGTCGGCGCCCTCCATCGAGGGGCTCTGCCGCACGCGCTCCAGCAGCGCGTCCTCGCCGGGCGCGACCGCCGCCTCCCCGCTGAAGACGCCCGCGCGCATCGCGCCCCTGTCGCGCAGGTGCCGCGTCAGCGCACGCGTGCCGGGGATGGCGATGCCCACCACGCCCTGCTCGCGCAGCGCGGAACCCAGCGACCCGGTGGCGCGCCAGTTGGACGCCACGCGGGCGGGCTCGCGCACCACGTAGCCCGCCACCTGGATACGGCGTGACTCGGGGTCCTCGCCGTTGATGCCGGTGTTGCCTATGTGGGGGGACGTCATGGCCACGATCTGGCGCGCGTACGAGGGGTCGGTGAGGGTCTCCTGATAACCGGTCATCCCGGTGTTGAAGACCATTTCGCCGAAGGTCTCCCCCTCGGCCCCGTACGCGGCCCCGTGGAACACCCTGCCGTCTTCCAGAACGAGCAGAGCAGGGTTCATTGGAGCTTCCCTTCCAGGACGGTCGGCTTGCCTCGCAGGAACGTGGCGACGACCCGTCCGGGCAGCTCCAGCCCCGCGAACGGGGTGTTGCGGCTCTTGGACGTCATGGCCGACGGGTCCACGGAACGGCGGGGCGACGGGTCGTACAGCGTGATGTTGGCGGGCGAACCTGCCTCCAGCGGACGACCCTGTCCGGAAAGGCGGCCGATGCGCGCGGGACGGGCGGACATCCGGTCGGCGACCCCGGCCCAGTCGAGCAGCCCGGTCTCGACCATGGCCTCCTGGACGACCGGCAGCGCCGTCTCCAGGCCGATCATGCCCATCGCGGCCACCGCCCACTCGGTCTCCTTGGCCTCGACCGGGTGCGGGGCGTGGTCGGTGGCGACGCAGTCGATCGTCCCGTCCGCGAGGGCGCCGCGCAGCGCGGAGACGTCGTCGGCGGTGCGCAGCGGCGGGTTGACCTTGAAGATCGGGTCGTAGGACCCGGCGAGCGCGTCGTTCAGCAGCAGGTGATGCGGGGTGACCTCGGCGGTCACCGGGCAGCCCCGGCTCTTGGCCCAGCGGATGATCTCCACCGAGCCGGCCGTGGAGACGTGGCAGACGTGCAGCCGCGACCCGACGTGCTGGGCGAGCAGAACGTCCCGGGCGATGATCGCCTCCTCGGCGACGGCGGGCCAGCCGCGCAGGCCGAGCGCGGCGGACATCTCGCCCTCGTTCATCTGCGAGCCCTCGGTGAGGCGTGGCTCCTGCGCGTGCTGCGCGACGATGCCGTCGAACGCCTTCACGTACTCCAGTGCCCTGCGCATGATGACCGCGTCCGACACGCAGTGCCCGTCGTCCGAGAAGACCCGTACCCGGGCGGCCGAATCGGCCATCGCACCCAGTTCCGCGAGCTGCTCCCCGGCGATGCCCCGCGTGACCGCGCCCACGGGCTGGACGTCGCAGTATCCGGCTTCGCGCCCCAGGCGCCACACCTGCTCGACCACACCCGCCGTGTCGGCGACCGGGTCGGTGTTGGCCATCGCGTGGACGGCGGTGTACCCGCCCATCGCGGCGGCCTTCGTCCCGGACTCGACGGTCTCGGCGTCCTCGCGGCCCGGCTCGCGCAGATGGGTGTGCAGGTCCACCAGGCCGGGCAGGGCGATGAGCCCGTCGGCCTCGATGGTCTGCGCCCCGGCATCGTCCAGCCCGGACCCCACCTCGGCGATGACGCCGTCACGGACCAGGATGTCGGCGCCCTCAGCGCCGAGCACGCGCACGCCCTTGATCAGAAAACTCACTGGGTGACCTCCTGGCCGATTGCGGGCTCGGAGCCCCCGAGAAGCAGATAGAGGACGGCCATGCGGGCGCTGACGCCGTTGGCGACCTGCTCGACGATCGTGGAGCGGACGGAGTCGGCGACCTCCGCGGCGATCTCGACACCGCGGTTCATCGGCCCGGGATGCATGACGATGGCGTGGTCGGGCAGCTCGGACATCCGCTCGGCGTCCAGGCCGTAGCGGCGGCTGTATTCGCGCACGGTCGGGAAGTACGCGGCGTTCATCCGCTCCTGCTGGACGCGCAGCATCATGATGACGTCGCTCTTGGGGAGCACCACGTCCAGGTCGTAGGAGACCGAGCACGGCCACGTGCCGATCGCCACCGGCAGCAGCGTCGGCGGCGCGACCACGGTGACGTCGGCGCCGAGCGTGTCCAGCAGCAGGACGTTGGATCGTGCCACGCGGCTGTGCAGGACGTCGCCGACGATCGTCACCTTGCGGCCCTCGAGGTCGCCCAGGCGCTTGCGCATCGTGAACGCGTCCAGGAGGGCCTGCGTCGGGTGCTCGTGCGTGCCGTCGCCGGCGTTGACGACGCTGCCCCGGACCCAGCCCGCCAGCCGGTGCGGGGCGCCCGAGGCGCCGTGCCGGATGACGACGCCGTCCGCGCCCATCGCCTCCAGCGTGAGGGCGGTGTCCTTCAGGCTCTCGCCCTTGGAGACGCTCGACCCTTTGACGGAGAAGTTGATGACGTCCGCGGACAGCCGCTTGGCGGCCGCCTCGAACGAGATGCGGGTGCGGGTGGAGTCCTCGAAGAACAGGTTGACGACCGTCCGGCCGCGCAGCGTCGGCAGCTTCTTGATGGAGCGGCCCGCGATCTGCGCGAGCTCCTCGGCCGTGTCGAGGACGAGCAGCGCGTCGTCGCGGCTCAGGTCGGCGGCGGAGATCAGATGGCGGTTCATGAGGCACCCCCCGTCGGGCTCGTCAGCACGGGCCCCAGCAGCACCGCGTCGCGCCCGTCGTTCTCGTCCAGCAGGACCTTCACGGTCTCGCGCATCGAGGTGGGCAGGTTCTTGCCCACGTAGTCGGCGCGGATCGGCAGCTCCCGGTGCCCGCGGTCGACGAGCACGGCGAGCTGGACGGCGCGGGGCCGCCCGAGGTCGTTCAGCGCGTCGAGCGCGGCGCGCACCGTCCGCCCGGAGAACAGCACGTCGTCGACCAGGACGACGACCCGGTCGTCGACGCCCTCGGAGGGCAGCTCGGTGCGGCCGAGAGCGCGCGCGGGCCGCATCCGCAGGTCGTCGCGGTACATGGTCACGTCGAGCGAACCCCACGGCACCGGGCGTCCCTCGACCTCGCGCAGCGCCTCCGCCAGCCGCTCGGCCAGCGTCACGCCGCGGGTCTGGATGCCGAGCAGCAGGACGTCGTGGCCGCCTTTGGTCCGCTCGAGGATCTCGTGCGCGATCCGGGTCAGCGCGCGTCTGATGTCGGGTCCCTCCAGAACGGCCTTGGGCCGGAGGTCACCGTCCGCCACGCGCGCCCCGGAAGGCCGTTCCGGCCTGGAGGCAGCATTCACCACCGAACCTCCTTTCCCGCCTCACTGGACGGGCCTTAAAGGACGTCTTGTCTCCCCCACGTTAGCAGCAGGCCGAAACCGCCCCGCATCCGGACCGCTCCATGTCTTCGCAGGTGAGAGGGGTCACATCCGAGCGGCCGCCGGACCGCGGACCGGCCGCGTGACCGGCCGTGCACGCCGTGCCCACAGGGGTTGCGGACGATCCGGACCGTCCGGATGGAGTCCGGCGGATTCGACCGCTTTTTTCCAATCAGCTTGACCTAGGGCCTTCTCCGTTTTACCGTCACTGTCCGTAACCATCCCTGGGGACAGGCTCCTGTGGCGCAAAGGCCCCGCAGAACTGTCCCCCTCCGGCGACCGCCGGAGTCCGACGACGACGAAAGTGAGCCTGGGGGCCGCACAATGCCGTCTGAATACGCTAAGGCTCTCGGCGCGCGCCTGCGCGCCATCCGCACCCAGCAGGGCCTGTCCCTGCACGGTGTGGAGGAGAAGTCACGTGGCCGCTGGAAGGCCGTCGTCGTGGGTTCGTACGAGCGGGGCGACCGCGCCGTCACCGTTCAGAAGCTGGCCGAGCTCGCCGATTTCTATGGCGTGCCGGTTTCCGAGTTGCTGCCCGGCGGAGCCGCGCCGAGCCCGCTCGGGCCTACACCCAAGCTCGTGATCGATCTAGAGCGGTTGCAGCAGCTTCCGAAAGACAAGGCCGGTCCTCTCGCCCGTTACGCCGCGACGATTCAAAGCCAGCGGGGCGACTACAACGGAAAGGTCCTGTCCATACGCCAGGAAGACCTGCGTTCACTCGCGGTCATCTACGACAAGTCCCCGACGGAGCTGACCGAAGAGCTCATCGGCTGGGGCGTCCTCGACCCGGAGGCGCGCCGCGCCGTCGAGTCGTTCTGATATAACCCGCACCACCGCGACGGGGCCCGGCGTGCACGCCGGGCCCCGTCTCGCGTCACGGCGTCCGGGGTCCCCGCCCTATTTCTCGGCTTGGGACATCATGAGCGCGGAGCGCGGCTCGTCCGCGAAACGCGGCGCCGCCGCGCCTCGGCGCCTCCTCCGCGGGACGAGGAGGGCGAGGGGGACGACGAGGGTCATGACGGCGGCGCTCATGGCGAAGCCCGCGCTGTAGCCGCCGTCCCCGGGGACCATCACGAGGATGACCGCGCTGATCTGGGGCCCGAGGGACGCGCCGACCGTCCGGAGCAGGGTGTTGACGCCGGTGGCGACGCCGGTCTCGCTCGCGGGGACGGCGGCGACGACGAGGTTCGCGACGGCGGCGTAGGCGAAGCCCAGGCCGATTCCGCGGGCCAGGCCGCCGGTGTAGAGCTGCCACATGGTCTCGTGCTGGGCGGCCACGAACGCGTAGCCGAGCCCCGTCATCAGCGCGCCGCCGAGAAGGACCATGCGGGACCCGATCCGCCGGTCGAGGAGGCCCGCCGTCATTCCCGCGACGGTCATGCCGATGCTGGCGGGCAGTTGCAGCATGGCCGCCTGGGTGGCCGTTCCGCCGAAACCGTAGCCGGTGTCCTCCGGGAGCTGGACGAGGAGGGGGAACAGAAGCCCGCCCGCCATGAGCGCGTAGCCGGACAGCAGCGACGCGGCGTGCGCCGTCCAGACGCCGCGTGCCCGCATCTGCCGCAGGTCGATGAGGGGTTCGGAGACGCGGCGCTCCGCCCACAGCCAGGCGGCGGCCGTCACGAGGGAGACGGCGAGCAGGCCGAGGACGCCCGGCGACGTCCAGCCCCACTCGACGCCCTGGGTGAGGGCGGTGAGGGCGGCGACCAGCCAGGCGGCGAAGAGGACGGCGCCCCACCAGTCGACCTTGGCGGCCTCCCGGGGCGCGGCGCGCGGAACGATCCACCAGGCGAGGACGACCCCGGGCACCAGGCCGGCGACCGGCACCCACAGCAGCCACCTCCAGCCGAGGAAGTCGATGATCGGCCCGGCCAGGCACCAGGAGACGGCGCCGCCGAGGCCCAGCATGGACGACATCAGCCCGACCGCCGAGGCCCTGCGGGCGGCCGGGATGACGTCCCGGATGATCGTGTAGGCCAGCGGGAAGACCCCGCTGCCGATGCCGCCGAGGGCGCGCCCGGCCAGCATGACCGGCACCGTCGTCGCCAGGGCGGCGACGACCATTCCCGCGGTGGCGACCGTGAGCACGGCGAGCAGGACGCGCCGCGGCCCGTACAGGTCCCCCAGGCGGCCGACCACCGGCGTGGCGACGGCCGCGGAGAGGGTCATCGCGGTCAGCGCCCACGCGGCGCCGGCGGGCGTCGTGTCCAGGCCCTCCTGGATCTGCGGCAGCGCGGGCGTCACGACGGCCATGGACAGCGAGTAGGCCATCACGCCGAGGAACGCCAGCAGCGGCACAAGCCCCCGCCCGCCCCGCGCCGACACCATGATCTCCCTTAGTTCGCCAGCCTAACAATCTCATATGTCGACAAAGCGCGACCGACGTGGCCGGGTTCCACAACCGGTCAGTACCTGCACCGACGCTCACAAGAAGGACGCGGTACCGTGTCCGACGTCACTGAGGCGTTCAGCCGGTCCCGTGCGGACGCCGTCCCGCCCGTCACAGGAATGATCCACCGCACGGGGGAGGCGGCTCGGCCGCCGGCGGGAGGCACCGGCCGCACCCGGTGGGCATGATCGTGTCCATGACGACCGCAGCCGCCCTTGAGAACGCCTCCACCGGACTCGGCGCGCCCGTCCCCCGCGCCCCCCGCTGGGCTCACAGGGCCGCGCACGCGATCACGCTGCTCGCGCTGCCGTCCGCCCTGTGGCGGCTCGGCCTCGCCATGGGCTTCCACCTCGGCTACACCGAGAGCGGCTTCCAGGGAGTGCGCCCGCCCGGGTTCTCCGGAGCCTTCTACCTGATCATGCTCTCCGTGCTCACCGAGGTCGCCGCGCTGCTGGCGCTCGGCCTGGTCCAGCGGTGGGGCGAGGTGGTCCCCCGCCGGGTCCCGTTCATCGGCGGCAGGAACATCCCGCCCAGGACGGTCCTGATACCCGCCTGGCTGGGCGTCGCCGTCCTCGCCTTCCTGTGGACGCCTCTGCTGGCCTGGTGGGCGATGCCCCATGACGGCATGACGCCGACCGGCCACGCGCTCGTCGGCATCCTCTACCTGCCCATGGTGGCCTGGGCGCCCCTCCTCGCCGCCCTGGCGGTCTCCTACCGGCGCCGCCGCCGCTGACCCGCCGGGCCCGTCCGGTCACGATTCGCCGGCGATGCGGCGAGTGCGCAGATCCTTCACTCGGTCCCGGGAAAGGGCCAAGACGTTCTGGAGGACCTCGTCCGTGTGCTCGCCCAGGGTCGGGGCCGGGGCGGGGGGCGTGGACGTCTCACCGAGGCGTAGCGGGGAGCCTGGGGCCAGGTGGGGGCCTATCCCCGGCTGGTCCAGTGGGGCCATGAGGGGTTCGGTGTCCAGGTCGGCTGTCAGTTCTGTGAAGTCGCGGTAGCGGGAGTAGAGGACGGACGTGCCCTTCAGGCCGTCCTCGATCTGCGCGCAGGTGCGGGACGCGAACCAGGGGGCGAGGACGCCGGCGAGGGTCTCGCGGTAGGTGTAGCGGTCCCCGGCGCTGCGGAAATCGGCGCCGAGGGCGCGTTCGAGGGCGGCGGTGACCTCGCCGAACCCGGTGGCCTCCACCAGGTCGCGCCAGTGGCGGGGGGTGAGGGTGACGACCATGACGCGGCCGTCGGCGGTGGCGAAGTCGCGGCCGAAGTCGCCGAAGAGGCTGTTGCCGAGGCGGGGTCGGACCCCGCCGAGCTGGGCCTCGGCGAGGTACCCGAGGTTCCCGGCCGTGGCCAGGGCGACGTCCTGCAGGGCGACGCGGAGGCTCTGGCCTTCACCCGTGCGCAGGCGGTGCCGTTCGGCCGCCAGCAGGCCGACGGTCAGGTAGAGGCCGCACGCGATGTCCCAGGCGGGAAGTACGTGATTGACCGGGCCGGTCTGCTCGGGCGGACCCGTGACGGCCGGGAAGCCCACGGCGGCGTTCACCGTGTAGTCGACGGCGTTGCCCCCGTCCCGGCGGCCCTGGAGCTGGACGTGGATCAGGTCGGGACGCGTCTCGCGCAGCACCTCGTAGGTGAGTCCGCCGCGCGGCGGCGCGTTGGTCACGACGGTGCCGCTCTCCGCGACAAGGCCCGCGACCAGTTCGCGGCCTTCCGGGGAACGCAGGTCGACGGTGACGGACCGCTTGCCCTTGTTGAGCCCGGCCCAGTACAGGCTGCGGCCGGACGGGGCGAGCGGCCGGCGGTCGATGTCGGGGCCGCCGCCGATCTGGTCGACGCGGATCACGTCCGCGCCGAGCTGGGCGAGGGTCATCCCGCCCAGCGGCACGGCGACGAAGCTGGACAGCTCGATCACGCGCATCCCGGCGAGCGGGAGGGTCATCGGGCGACCTCGATGAGGGAGCGGGCGCCGTGGCCGGCCCGCATCCGGTCGAACGCGCCGGCGACGCCGTCCAGGCCGATGCGATGGGTGACCAGGGTGGACAGGTCGAGCCGCCCCGCGTCGATCTCCTGGACGAGCAGCGGGACGTCCCGGTCGGGATCGGACGAACCGTAGACGGAGCTGGTCAGCCGCCGGTTGAAGTGGAACAGCTCCAAGGCGTTGAAGGTGGTGGCGTCGTCGCGGGCCCCGACGCCGACGACCGTGCACTGCCCGCCGCGCCGCACCGACTGCCAGGCCGTCCGGATGAGGTCCGCCTTGCCCACGCATTCGAAGGCGTGGTCGGCGCCGCGTCCTTCCGTCAGGGCGCGGACCTGCTTGGCCAGCTTGGGGTCGCCTTCCAGGTAGTGCGTCGCACCCGCCGCCCTGGCGAGGTCCTCCTTCTCGGTCCCCCGGTCCACGGCGATGATGGTTCCGGCGCCGGCGAGGCGTGCGCCCATCACGGTCGAGAGCCCGATACCGCCGAGACCGATGACGAGCACCGACTGCCCTTCACGGACCTGCGCCGTGTTGCGGACGGCACCGAACCCCGTCAGCACGGCGCAGCCCAGCAGCGCGCTCAGGTCGAGCGGGGCGGACGCGGGCAGCGGCACCACCGAGCGTTCCGGGGCGACCAGCTCTTCGGCGAACCCGCCGACGCCCATGCACGCGTAGACCTCGGCGCCGTCCAGCGTGGCGCCGGACAGGGGGCTCACGGCCCCTTCCACGGCGCTGCACAGCCACGGCTCGCCCTGGCCGCAGAACCAGCACTCGCCGCAGGCGGCGGCCCAGTTCAGCACGACGTGGTCGCCGGGCCGCACCTTCGTCACGTCCGCGCCCACCTCGGCGACCGTCCCCGCGGCCTCGTGGCCGAGGACGAGGGGGAACTTCGGCGTGAGCGTGCCGTTGATCATCGACAGGTCGGAGTGGCACACCCCCGCCGCCGCCACCCGGACCCGGACGTCCCCGGGGCCGACCGGGGGCAGTTCGATGTCGCGGACCTGCAACGGAGCATCCGGCTCGGTGGCGACGACGGCCTTGACCATGGGTGTTCTCCTCCGCTGGGGTTCAGAGCTGGATGGACTTGATCTCGGTGAACTCGTCGAGGCCGAAGCGGCCCATCTCGCGGCCGAGCCCGGACTGTTTGTAGCCGCCGAACGGGGCCATCGGGTTGAAGGCGCCGCCGTTGACGTCGATGGAGCCCGTCTTCACCTGACGGGCGAACGCGACGGCCCGGTCCTGGTCGGCCGCCCACACACCCCCTGCGAGGCCATAGCGGGAGTTGTTCGCGATCTGGAGCGCCTCGTCCTCGTCCCGGAACGGGATGACGGACAGGACCGGCCCGAAGATCTCCTCTTGCGCGACGGTCGCGTTCTGGTCGACGTCGGCCAGAACGGTCGCCGAGATGTAGTGGCCGCGGTCGAAACCGTCCGGCGTGGCGGTACCACCGGTCACGACACGCGCGCCCTCGGAGACACCGGTGTCGATGAAGCCGCGCACCCGGTCGAGCTGCGCCTTGGACACCATCGGGCCCAGCTTGGTGGACGAGTCGAGCGGGTCCCCCGGCGCGAAACCCTCCGCGAAGCCCTTGGCCAGATCGAGGGCCTGGTCGTAGAGGTCCTGGTGGACGAGCATCCGCGTCCAGGCCGTGCACGTCTGGCCGCCGTTGAGGAACGCGTTGGACACGCCGACCTTCACGGCGGTCTTGACGTCGGCGTCGTCCAGGATGACGTTCGCGGACTTGCCGCCCAGCTCCAGGGCAACCTTCTTGATCGTCCCGGCGGCCAGCTCGGCGACCCGGGAGCCCGCCCGCACCGACCCCGTGAACGACACCATGTCGACCTCGGGGTGGGTGGCGAGGGCCTCGCCGACGACCGGGCCGTATCCGGGGACGAGGTTGACGACGCCGGCGGGCAGCCCGGCCTCGTGGACGGCGTCCAGCAGCTCGTAGGCGACCAGCGGAGCGATCTCGCTCGGCTTGATCACGATCGTGCAGCCGGCCGCGAGGGCGGGGGCGAGCTTGCAGGTGATCTGGTGCAGGGGGTAGTTCCACGGCGTGATCGCGGCGACGACGCCGGCCGGCTCGCGGACGATCAGGGAGTTGCCGACGCGCTCGTCCGGCATTCCCCCGGCGATCATCTCGGCGTACCCGGCCACCACCGTCCGCGGCAGCCCGGCCTGGATGCGGGTCGCGATGCGCATCGGCGTGCCGACCTCGCTCGCGATCGTCCGCGCGATGGCCTCCTCGCGGCTCGCGAGCGCGTCGTGGAGGCGTCCGAGGAACTCCGAACGCTCCTTGTACGACGTCGCCGACCAGGCGGGCAGCGCGGCCCGGGCGGCCCGGACGGCGCGGTCGACGTCCTCAGCCGTCCCCTCGGGCACGGTGGCGAGGGTCTCCTCGGTCGCGGGGTTCTCGACGGCGATGACCCCGCCGCCCAGCGGGCTGGTCCACGCTCCGTCGATGTAGAGGGCGTCTCGGTCGCGCACAGCGGCTCCTCGGGGTGGATGTCGGCGGATTCTATAGAATATTGCACCGGCCTCCCGGTGATGTCCGCACCCCCGCGCGACATCGCGGGCGGCGCGGTCACCCGACGATATGCTCACGTCGTTCCGGCAAGGAGAGCGGGGGAGATATGCCCGTCGGCCAGGCGCCGCGCACCGGGCGCCGTCCCGTCCCGGCCGTCAGGCACCAGCTCAGCGAGATGGTCGCCTCGCACGTCCGCGAGGCCATCATGATCGGCGAGTTGCGCGCCCCGGACTACATCCGGACCGAGCACCTGGCCGCCGAGCTGGGCATCAGCGCGACTCCCGTGCGCGAGGCGCTGATGATCCTGCACAGCGAGGGCGCCGTCCGCTGGGAGCCGCGCCGCGGCTTCCGGGTGCTGCCGATCACCGCGCAGGACGTCGCCGACCTGTTCGCCGTGCAGGCCCACATCGCCGGGGAACTCGCCGCCCGCGCCGCCCGCGCGCTGGACGACGCCGAGATCGAGCGTCTCCAGCGGATCCAGACCCGCCTGGAGGCCGCGGCCCGCGACCGCGACGCCGAGCAGGTCGACCGCCTCAACCACGAGATCCACCGGACGATCAACCGCTCGTCGGCCTCACACCGGATGACGTCCCTGCTCAGCCTGACGGTCCACTACGTCCCGCTGGGCTTCTTCGGCACCATCGAGGGCTGGGCGGAGGCGTCGGCGCACGACCACTCCGCCGTCTTCGACGCCCTCCGCGCCCACGACGCCGACGCCGCCCGCGACGCCATGGCCGAACACATCAGGCACATCGGCCGCCTCTTGATCGACCACCTGAAGTCCCACGACGTCCTCAGCGAGCCCACCTCCGGCAACCGCCCCGCCCACCAAACCTGACCCCACCGCCGAGACCCCCGAACGACTGGACGGACACCGCCGACCACGGCACCACACGGCGGCTATAGGACGGCACGACGGCAGGGTGGTGGCAGGGCGGCACGACGGCAGAGTGGCGGCAAGACGGCACGCGCGGCGGCGTGGGTCGGGTGGCCGGGGAGCGGCGGTTCTGCGGGCGGGATCGCGCCGGCGGGGCCGGCTCGGGGGGTTGCGGCCGTCGCCGGCGCGATCGCCCGGGGCCGCCGGAGGCCGGAGCGGCCGCCCTGTGACGGGACGGTCGCCCGGGCCTCCGGCGGTGGGCCGTCCCGGGGAGGTGGGACGGCCTCCGGAGTGGTCAATGCGTGTTTCCTGGATCCGGCCTCAGCCACCGCGCGAGCGCGTTACCTGACCGGTGAGGCGATGCCGCAGGCGAGCCTCACCGGGCAGATCGCGAAGCGATGCCGCGCTCGCACAGGCCCGGTCACGGTGCGCGCCGCAAGGCGAGCTCCGTGGGCCGGGACTGCTATGACAAAGTCGGCTGGCCGATGATGCCGAGGGTGTCTTCGACGAGGGTGACGAAGACCTCGGCGTCGTGCAGGAGTTCCTCGGCCTCGCGCGGGGTGGCGGCGCGCGGCAGGCCCGCCTCGGCGGCGGCGCGCTTGTCGGCGCCGGCGGCGAAGAAGGCGGCCCACTCGCGCAGTGCGGGCTCGGCCTCGGGCAGCAGCACCCAGACGCTGCGGGGACGCCCGCGGCGGTGGGTCTCCAGCGGTTCCTTGGACGCCAGCACCGCGGCGGCGGCGCGCAGCGCGGCCAGGTGGGCGCAGACGTAGCGGACGGCGGGCGAGGTGGCCTCGGCGGCCTCTGCGAGGCCCATGCGGGCGGCGTGCAGCTGGCCGACCGCCGTGTGCGCCGGGCGCGGCGCGGGCAGCGGGCGGTGGCGTGGGCTAGGTGGCGGGACGGACTGGGCGGCGGAGTGGACTCCGCGTGCGGTCATCGTTCCGGACATTTCTGCCTCCTTCCGGGGCTCGGGCCGGCCGGGCGGAGAGCTTCCCCTCACTCCGCCCGGCCGTCCGTCCCGCCGAAACACCGCGATCGGCGGGGACGTCGCCCTGGCGCGGGCCGCGAGTCCCGCACCACGTCGAACATAAGTTCGACGCATGACCCAGTAAAGCGCCCTGACGGCGATTCGTCAACGTGTTCGAACGTGTGTCGCATCCCGCAGGTCAGCGGGCATGACACCAGTGGAACAGCGGGGTACGACAGTTCCGCGGCGAGGCCCTAGCGAGGCCGCCTGACGTGCACGGGGACGTTCGCTCCGAGCAGGTCCGGGAAGTACTCGGCGATGTGCATCGGCATCCGGACGCAGCCGTGCGAGGCCGGGTCCCTGGGCACGCTCAGGGCGCCGTGGAAGGCGATGCCGCCGTTGAAGTAGATCGGGTTGTAGAGCCGGCCCAGGGGCGAGGTCTCCCAGCCGGAGAAGCGCCGTCCCGTCCGGAAGTCGCCCGTGCTGGTCGTGGCATAGCGACACCCGCGGTCCTCGGTGCAGAAGAGCTCGCCCGAACCCGACGAGATGTGCGTGATGAGGCGCGGCGCGCCGTCCTTGTAGACGACGAGGTACTGGCGTTTCAGGTCCACGTCGACGCGGTCCTTCTCACGCTTCTTGGCCATCGGGCGAGGTTCCTCGGGGTCGGCCAGGGCCTCCCAGAACGACGTGCCGAGCGTGCCCTTCTGCTTCATGCGGTTGACCGCCTGGAACGCCCAGACGGCCATCTGGGTGGACGGCCCGTACTTCCCGTCGATCTTGCCCGGGTCGTAGTGCAGCTGCTTGAGGCGACGCTGGAGTTCCTCCACGTCGGGGCCCTTCGCGCCCGGCTTCAGCTTGCGGTGCGTGGGCGTGGGAGTGGGAGTCGGTGTGGGCGTCGCCGGTTTCGCGACAGGCGAGCTCGCCGGCGGCGGGGCCGCTTCGTCCGTCCCGCTGCAGCCCGCCAGGAGGACGGCCGAAATCAGCAGAACCGCGCTCTTCCGCATGCCCATAGGTCTCCCACGCATGCGCTGAGCTTAAAGTGCTTTCCATGCACCCGAATGCCGAACGTGTCGCGAAGGCCCTGCTCGATCAGGGCGCGACCGGAGTCATCGTCGAGCTGCCCGACTCCGCGCGGACGGCGCAGGCCGCCGCGGAGCAGCTGGGCTGCGAGGTAGGGGCCATCGCCAACAGCCTGCTGTTCGACGCCGACGGGGCGCCGCTGCTGGTGATGACGAGCGGCGCGCACCGTGTCGACACGGCGAAGGTCGCGTCGCTGGTGGGGGCGGCGAAGGTGAGGCGGGCGTCGCCGGAGTTCGTCCGGGAGGCGACGGGACAGCCGATCGGCGGCGTCGCGCCGCTGGGCCACCCCGCGCCGGTCAGGACGCTCGTGGACGTCTGGCTGGACAAGTACGACCAGGTCTGGGCGGCCGGCGGGCATCCGCACACCGTCTTCCCCACGTCGTACGAGGAACTGCTGAGGATCACCGGGGGGACCCCGGCGGAAGTGGAGTGACGCGAGAATGAGCGACATGGAGCTTTGGCACAACCCGCGCTGTTCGAAGAGCCGGGCCGCGAAGGCGGCGCTGGACGAGGCGGGCGTGGAGTACATCGAACGCCGTTACCTGGACGAGCCGCCCACGGCGGACGAGCTGGACGCGGTGCTCACCCGGATCGGCGCCGAGCCGTGGGATGTGGCGCGCCTGAACGAGCCGGTCGCCAAGGAACTCGGGCTGAAGGACCTCGAACGCGATCGCGCCCGGTGGATCGAGATCATGGTGGCGAACCCCGTGCTGATCCAGCGGCCGATCGTCCTGACCGGCGGGGCCGCCGTCGTCGCCCGTGACGACGAATCGGTGCGCAAGGCACTCGACAGCCAGTGACCGGGGTGTGATTCTGGGGAGTCGAGGCACGTCGGCCGGTGACCTCCCGGAGGGGCGATGACGGCGGGGATGCGGACGGGCCCGGCGGCGCGGGACCCGGAGTTCCGGGGAATCGATCCGCCGGCGCTCAACCAGGTCGTCAAGCAGCTTCAGGACGCGCAGAACGCGATCCAGAGCTGGCTGAACACGCACCGCCCGCCGCCGGGGGTGCCGGCGGCGGGGTACCGGCAGGCCGACCAGGTGGCGCGGTGGGCCGCCGAACAGGTCGGGATGCTGACACGGCGGTACAACTACGCGATCACTCATCCGGCCCCCGGCGGCGGGGTGGACGCGCCCCCGCCGCCGACGCCGGGTGGGCCGAGCGGCGCACCGGTGGGAACGCGCCAACCGCCCCGCAAAGCCGCGCCCCCGGCGGCACCGCCTCAGAAATCGCCTCAGAGGACGTCACCGCCGAAGGCGGCACCGCCGAGAACCCCGCCCGGGACGCCGGGGCGGCTCACGCCGAGCGGCGCCGGGGACATCGGCAACTTCCCGGACCGGCGGGCCGCGGCCAAGGCCGCCAAGGGCGACGCGCTCGCCGTGGCGGCGTCGATCCAGGACGGCAGGCCCGTCCCCGATCCGGTGTGGCAGCATCTGAAGGCCAATGCCGACGACCCGGACTACACCTGGGAGCTGTACGAGCGGCTCGGTCCGGCGGGAGCGTCCGGCCTGCTCGACGCGGCGGACGGGGACGAGGCGAAGCTGGCGGCCGTCCGGGAGTCGCTCGGCGTTTCCAGCCACCATCTGACGATGGACGTGAAGTGGCTGCGCGCGTTCCTGGCCGAGGCCGACCGCGCCGGAGTGCGTCCCGTCGCCGTGCGGGTGCTCACGGGCGCCGACATGAGCCGGCGGACGCGTGAGGCCGTCGGGAGGCTCGATCTGCGCACGCCCGGCGGGAGGGAGTGATGGCCGCTCCACCGCCTCCCGGAAGCCTTCCGCCGCCGCTCACCGGCGCGGCGGCCGCCCGGCTGTCGCCGAACGAGCAGCCCAATCCGGAGTACCGGCGGCTCCATCAGGCGTACGCGGACGCCTACGGCGGCATCGACCGGCTGCGCCAGGCGCTCGACGCGCCGGTCAAGACCCTGCGCGGGACGGACGCGTGGCTGGGCCCGGAGGCGCGCCAGTGGGGCGGACGGCTCGACGCCAACCGGGAGACGCTGAAAAAGGCCGCCGACCGTATCCTCTGGGACATCTACGATCGACTCTCCGCTACCCGGCGGACCGTCCCCCGGGTCTAGTCTCTGTCGCGTGAGGGACCCGAAGCTGCGCGAGATCGACGAACGCGCCTTCCTACGCAGGCTCAGCCCCATGCTGGACGTCTACGCGGCCGCGATGGAACCGCCGAACGAGCAGCTTCCCGGCCGCCACACCATCATGGAGCGGCACGCGTCGCATCCCGGGTTCCGGGCGTTCGTGGTGGAACGGCGCGGCGCGCTGCCCGTGCTGGCGGGCCCCGTCCAGGGGTTCGCGTACGGGTTCCACGGGACGCGCGGCCAGTGGTGGCATGACGTCGTCTACCAGGCGCTCAGCGATCTGGAGGGGCCCGGGCACGCGGAGGCGTGGCTGGGCGACACGTTCGAGGTGGCGGAGCTTCACGTCCACCCCGACTCACAGGGCAAGGGCCTCGGACGGGGCCTGCTCAACGCGCTGTGCGAGGGCAGGCCGGAGCGGACCGTCGTGCTGTCGACGCTGGACAGGCGGCCGGACACGCCGGCCCGCTCCCTCTACCGCTCGGTCGGCATGGTCGATCTGCTGACCGACTTCGAGTTCCCCGGCGGCGGGCCCCGCTACGCGGTCATGGGCGGGGCGCTGCCTTTGACGCCGTACGCGTCGGCGCCCAGGAGCCCGTAGACCTCGCGCGTCGCCGTGGACTTGTTGAACGTGATGAAGTGGATTCCTGGCGCGTCCTGGTCGAGCAGTTCGCGGCACAGTTCGGCGGCGTGTTCGACGCCGAGGCGGCGCACCGCCTCCGGGTCGTCCGCGACGGCCTCGAAGCGGGCCCTGACCTCGGGCGGGAACGGCGCGCCCGACAGCTGCTCGGACCGTTCGATCGTGCTCATCTGGGTGACCGGCATGATGCCGGGCAGGATCGGCACGTCGCAGCCGGCCGCGGCGACGCGGTCGCGCAGGCGGAAGTAGTCCTCGGCGCGGAAGAACATCTGGGTGATGGCGTAGTCGGCGCCGGCGCGGCACTTCTCGATGAAGTGCCGGGTGTCGCTCTCGATGTCGGGTGAGCGCGGGTGCTTGTAGGGGAACGCGGCCACGCCCACGCAGAAGTCGCCGTAGGAGCGGATCATCCGGACGAGGTCGGAGGCGTACTCGACGCCGTCGGGGTGCTTGACCCACTCCCCCGTCGGGTCGCCGGGCGGGTCGCCGCGCACGGCGAGGATGTTGCGGACGCCGACGGAGGCGAACCGCCCGATCAGGTTGCGCAGCTCGGCCTGGGAGTGGTCGACGGCGGTGAAGTGGGCGACGGGGGTGAGCGTGGTGTCGGTGGCGATCCGCTCGACGATGTCGACGGTCTTGTCGCGGGTGCCGCCGCCGGCGCCGTAGGTCACGGACACGAAGGTCGGGTGGAGGGATTCCAGTTCCCGAATGGTGCGCCAGAGGTTCCTGGCGCCCTTGTCGGTCTTGGGCGGGAAGAACTCGAACGAGAAGGACCTGCCGCCCGACGCCAGGAGCTCCCGGACGGTGGGGGGACGGTTCGGCCGCAGACGTCGCATTCCCCAAGCCTACAGAAGCCCGGCGGACCCGCCGATCGGAGTGATGCTCGGCACACCGTGCGGGTGATATGCACGCATTTCCGAAGATCTAGTGACATCTCACGTTTCTGGCGGACGGTTGGATCCCCCCAGGTGGATACGATCTCGGCATGTCGACCAGCCGCATCCGCAAGGAGGTCGACGAGGCGCTCCTGGCCTTCGTCGACCGGCAGCGCCCGGCCCTGCTGACCATCAGCGACGACCTGACGCCCATGCTGTCCGCCCTGGACGCCCTGCTGGGCGGCGGCAAGCGGCTGCGTCCCGCGTTCTGCTACTGGGGGTGGCGCGCCGCGGGGGGCGAGAACGGCCCCGGCATCGTGGCCGCCGCCGCGTCCCTGGAGCTGCTGCAGGCGAGCGCGCTGATCCACGACGACGTCATGGACTCCAGCGACACCCGCCGCGGCCAGCCGTCCGTCCACCGCAGGTTCGAGGCGCTGCACCACGCGCAGTCGTGGCCGGGCGACGCGGAGGCGTTCGGCGCCGGCACCGCGATCCTGCTCGGCGACCTGTGCCTGGCCTGGTCGGGCGAGATGTTCGAGACGTGCGGGCTGGACGGCGAGCGCAGGCGGCGCGGCCGGGCGGTCTACGACCTGATGCGCACCGAGGTCATGTGCGGCCAGTACCTCGACATGCTGGAGGGCACGCGCGGCGAGGCGACCGTCGGCACGGCGCTGCGGGTGGTGGAGTACAAGAGCGCCAAGTACACGATCGAGCGTCCCCTGCACCTCGGCGCGGCGCTCGCCGGGGCCCGCCCGGACGTGACCGCCGCCCTCACCGGCTACGGCCTGCCGCTCGGCATCGCGTTCCAGCTGCGCGACGACGTCCTCGGCGTGTTCGGCGACCCCGCCGAGACCGGCAAGCCCGCGGGCGACGACCTGCGCGAGGGCAAGCGGACCGTGCTGGTCGCCCTGACGCTGGAACGCGCGTCCGCGGCGCAGGCGTCGGCGGTGCGGCGCCGCCTCGGCGACCCGGACCTGGACCGTGCCGGCGTGGACGAGCTGCGCGCGGTCATCGAGGAGACCGGCGGCCTCGCCGCCTGCGAGGAGATGATCGAGCGCTACCTGGCCGAGGCGGAGGCGGCGCTGCGCTCGGCGCCCGTGGACGAGGAGTCCCGCGGGGCCCTCTCGGAACTCGCGGTTGCGGCCACCACACGCAGCACCTGAGCACTCAAGTGACACAATCCGGTCAATTTTCCCCGGTGGACTAGAACTTTCCCACCGATTGGTGGCAGAAATGTCGCCATGTGTGCCGACACCCCGGGCAACCGCGTCCCGCGCTTCGACCCGCTCCCCGAACGGGAGTGGGACGACCTGCTCAAGGCCGTGGCCGCCAGCACCGGGCCCCTGAACATCTTCACCACCCTGGCCAGGCATCCGGCGCTGTTCCACTCCTGGATCGGGTTCGGCTCGATGCTGCTGATGAAGGGGACGCTGAGCGCCCGGGACCGCGAGCTGGCGATCCTGCGGACGGCGCACCACAGGTCCTGCGCCTACGAGTGGGACCACCACCGCGGGCTCGCGCTGGCCGCCGGGCTCACCGAGTCCGAGATCGCCGCGCTCCGGCTGGACCCGGACGCGCACGGCTGGAGCGACGACGACCTCATGGTCCTGACGACCGCGGACGAACTCCACGCACGCGGGACGGTGAGCGACGCGACGTGGACCGAGCTGTCCACGCGCTTCGGCGAGCGCGAACTGATCGAGCTGGTGATCCTCATCGGCCACTACCACATGGTCGCCTTCGCCTTGAACGCCCTGCGTGTGCAGAACGAGGGGCCCGTGCCGGACGAGGGGCACGCGGAGACCGAGGAGTCCGCGCGGAACGAGCAGCGCGTGCAGAAACTGGAGGAGCACTGATGCGGGTGGGGAGATGGCTGCCGGCCGCGGGCGCGCTCGCGTCCGTCCTGGCGCTGGCGGCGGTGTCGGCCCCCGGGGACGCGCGCGCGGACACCGGACGGTGCGGCGACCCGGCTCAGCGGCCGTGGTGCGACACGTCGCTGACGCCGGACCAGCGGACGGACCTGCTGCTGCCGCGGATGACCGCCGACGAGAAGATCGCGATGCTCGCGTCCGACGACCCGTTCGGCGGCCCGCTCGGCGGGTTCTTCGAGACGGCGCACGCCGACACCAACGACGGGATCGAGCGGCTCGGCATCCCCCCGGTCTACATGGCCGACGGGCCGGCGGGCGTCCGGCAGGGCAAGGCCACGGCGCTGCCCGCGCCGATCGCGATGGCGGCGGGCTTCGACCCGGAGACCGCGGAGCTGTACGGCCGGACGGTGGCGTGGGAGGCCAGGCACCGCGGCAACGACGTCGTCTTCGGGCCGACCGTGGACGTCCTGCGCACCCCGCGCAACGGCCGGACGTTCGAGGGCTTCGGCGAGGACCCCCACCTGTCGGCGACCCTCGGGGTGCCCTGGATCAAGGGCGCGCAGGCCCAGGGCGTGATGACGTCGGTCAAGCACCTGGCCGTCTACACGCAGGAGACCGACCGCCTGTCGCTGGGCATGAACGTGGACCCGCGCACGCTGCGCGAGATCTACCTGCCGCCGTTCGAGGCCGCCGTGAAGCAGGGCGGCGCGGCGACCGTCATGTGCGGGTTCGGCAAGCTGAACGGCCGGTGGGCCTGCCAGGACGACGCCGTCCTCAACAAGATCCTGCGGTCGGAGTGGGGCTTCAAGGGGTTCGTGGCGTCCGACCACACCGCGGTCCACGACACCGCCGAGGCCGCCAACGGCGGGCTCGACATGGAACTGCCGGTCGGCATGAAGTACAACGCGTTCCTGCTGAAGATGGCCGTCGCGCAGGGGAAGGTCACGCAGGCGACCATCGACGGGCACGTCCGCAACGTCCTGCGGACCATGTTCGAGTTCGGGGTGTTCGACCGGCAGGCTTTCCCGAACGACCTCACCCGCGTCGACCGGACGGCGAGCGAGACGGCGGCCAGGAAGATCGAGGAAGCCGGGATCACGCTGCTGAAGAACGACGGCGCCCTTCCGCTGAAGGCACCCAAGTCGATCGCGCTGATCGGCCGGGCCGCGCAGGAGAGCCCCAGCGGTTTCGGGTCGGCGAAGGTCGTCCCGTTCACCGCGGTCAGCGCACAGGACGGCATCGCCCGCCGCGCGGGCTCCGGAACCCAGATCACCTTCAACAACGGTGACGACCATGCTGCGGCGGCCGGCGCGGCGCGTGCTGCGGACGTGGCGATCGTGTTCGCCACCGACAGCCAGGGCGAGTTCTTCGACAAGTCGTGCCTGACGCTGGAGTGCGGCGAGCCGCTCAGGGGCGACCAGGACGGCCTGATCTCCGAGGTCGCCAAGGCCAACCCGAACACCATCGTCGTGCTCAACACCGGCGGTCCGGTCCTGACGCCGTGGGCCGGGCAGGTGAAGGGCATCGTCGAGGCCTGGTATCCCGGTCAGGAGGCCGGGAACGCTCTGGCCCGCGTCCTGTACGGGGACGTGGACCCGGGCGGACGGCTTCCGGTGACGTTCCCCGTCAACGAGAACGACGCGCCCACGTCCGGGAACCCTGCGCAGTACCCCGGTGTCGACAAGACCATCACCTTCTCCGAAGGCGTCATGGTCGGCTACCGGCACTACGACGCGAAGGGCATCACGCCGCGGTTCCCGTTCGGGCACGGGCTGTCCTACACCACGTTCCGCTACAGCGGCCTGGAGGCCGGCACGAAGTCGGTTCAGGTGACGGTGACGAACACCGGTCAGCGCGCCGGCATCGCCGTCCCGCAGCTGTACATCGGCATGCCGTCGCCCGGTGTGGACGTCCCGCAGCCGCCCAGGCAGCTCAAGGGCTACACGAAGGTCACGCTCGCACCCGGTGAGAGCGCGAAGGTGACGTTCCCGCTGTCCTCGCGTTCGTTCGCCTACTGGAACGAAGGCGCGAAGGCGTGGAAGGTCGCGGACGGCTGCTACCGGGTCATGGTCGGCTCCTCCTCACGGGAGATCGCCCAGACGGGGACACTCGGGGCGTGCCGGTAAAGGGAAAGATCGTGGTTCCTCTGCCGTACACCCCGGTTACGCGGTACAAATGAGGAAATCTTCGTCCGTCCCCGCCGAGTCGGAGTCCCCTTTTGTCGCACGACACCTCCCGCGGGAGGACGAATGCCCATCCCGCGCGTCCCGCCTCCCGCGCCGCGCGGGCCGGCCAGGCGCACGCCGGTCACTCCGGCCGCCCGCCGTGCCCCGCCCTGGCTGCGGACGGGGCGGGGCGGGGCGGCGCGACCCGTCCGCCGCACGGGCCGGACCGGCGGCCCGAGACGCCGCTCGGCCCCGACGACCCGCGCGGCCTCGGCGGCTACACGCTGCTCGGGCGGCTCGGCGAGGGCGGGCAGGGCGTGGTCTACCTCGGGCGGGACGGCGACGGCGAGCTCGTCACCGTCAAGCTGCTGCGGGGCGGAACAGCGGCCGGGGACCGGGCGCGCAGCCGCTTCGTCAAGGAGGCGGACGCGGCCCTGCAGGTGTCCGGGCGGCACACCGCGCGCGTCCTGGACGCGGACGTGACCGGTGACCGGCCCTACATCGTCAGCGAGTTCGTCGAGGGGCCGCCGCTCCAGCACGTCGTCGAGGACGGCGGTCCGCTGTCCGCGCCGCAGCTGCGCAAGCTCGCGCTCCGGACGGCGGCGGCGCTGGCCGCGATCCACCGCGCCGGAATCGTGCACCGCGACTTCAAGCCCGGCAACGTGCTGCTCGGCCCGGACGGCGCGAAGGTCATCGACTTCGGCATCGCCCGCACCGCCGACGCCGCGCTCGACACGCCGCTGACGACGGGGCCGGTCGGCACGCCCGCGTACATGGCGCCCGAGCAGATCGAGGACGAGCCGGTCGGGCCGCCCGCGGACGTGTTCGCCTGGGGCGCCACGATGGTGTTCGCCGCGACGGGCCGCCCGCCGTTCGGCACCGGCCCGAGCGCGGCCGTCATGCGGCGCGTCACGTCCCGCAGGCCCGAGCTCGGCGACATGGCGGGCCCGCTGCGCGACCTCGCGGCCCGCTGCCTGGACAAGAACCCCGCCGCCCGGCCGACCGCGCCGCAGATCGTCCGCGCGCTACGCGAAGGGCAGGGACCGATGGCGAAACCGCGGCCGACCAGGATCCCGCGCTACCGGTGGCGGATGATGGTCGCGCTCGCGGCCGTGGTCGTCTCCGGGTTCGTGCTGGGCATGCTCTTCTAGCCGGCGCCCGTCCGGCCTGCGCCCGGCGTCACCAGTGCGACCGGCGTCACCAGTGCGGCGGGCGCTCCTCCAGCAGGCGCGAGTCGTCGTCGCCGCCGCGCCACTCGCCCCATCCGACGTCGGTGTCGTCGGAGGTCTGGTCGGGCAGGATCTCCAGCTCGTCGCCGAGATCCACCGTCCGGTCGTCGTCGGGTCCAACGCTCATGATCCCATTGTCCGCGATCGGACCCCGGCCCGCACTGTGATCCAGGTCAAACGCTGACAAGGAGGGTCAGCCGGCGAGCCGGCGGGCGAACTCCGCCGCGGCGGCGCCCGGATCGCCCGCCTCGGTGATCGCCCGTACCACCACGACCCGGCTCGCGCCCGCCGCCGTCACCGCGCCGAGGTTGCCGAGGTCGATCCCGCCGATCGCGAACCAGGGCCGCGCGACGCGCTGCGCCGCGACGTACTCGAGCAGCTTGGGGCCGGGTGCGGGACGGCCCGGCTTGGTCGGGGTCGGCCACACCGGCCCCGCGCAGAAGTAGTCGACGCCCGGCTCGGCGGCGGCCGCGGACGCCTGCTCGCCCGAGTGCGTGGATCGGCCGATCAGCATGTCGCCGCCGACGATCGCGCGGGCGGCGGCCACCGGCAGGTCGTCCTGGCCGAGATGCAGCACGTCGGCGCCGACGGCGTGCGCGATGTCGGCCCGGTCGTTGACCGCGAGCAGCGCCCCGTGCCGGTCGCAGGCCGCCCGGAAGATCTCCAGGTACTCCATCTCCTGCCGCGCCTCCAGGCCCTTCTGGCGGAGCTGGACGAGGTCGACGCCGCGCGCGAGCACGGCGTCCAGGAAGGCGGGCAGGTCCCCCTGGCGCTCTCTCGCGTCCGTGCAGAGGTAGAGGCGGGCCCGGCTGAGCCGGGCGCGCAGTGCGACGGCGCGTTCGGAGGGGAGATGCCTGGACACGGCCGGAGTCCGTCCTTTCACAGAGAGATCGCGGGGTCGCGCGGCGGTCACGTCCCGTCGCGCGCGACCCCGCGATCGTGTCACGTGCGCTGTCTTCGGTTGGATCCCGGGCCGGCCCTCGGCGGGCGGGCCGGAAGGCGCGGACCGGAAGGCGCGGGGGGCGCCCTAGAAGGCCAGCGCCTGGGCGCGGCGGCGGACCTCGGTCCCCCGGTTCTCGGTGAGCGCGTCCACGGGCGTCCCCGGCAGCGTGTCGTCGGCGGTGAACAGCCAGCGGATCGTCTCCACGTCGTCGTAGCCCGCGTCCGACAGGAGCGTCAGCGTGCCCGGCAGCCCCTTGATGACCTGACCGTCCTTGATGAAGGCGGCGGGCACCATGGGGCTTCCTTCCCGGCGCACCGCCAGGAGCCTGTGCTCGCTGATGAGCTGCTTGATCCGGTTGGGCTTGATCCCGAGTCGCTCGGCGGCCTCCCGCAGGGAGAGCCATTCGCCCGCGAGGGCGTCGGTCCGGGGGTCGAGTGCGCTGTCAACGGTTGCGTGCATCTGCGTCACGCCCCCTTGCTACCACTCCTTCGGAACCCTCAAACCCCCTGCACAGCCGTAACGTTCCGGCGGCGATCGCTATTGGCGAACGGCCTGCCGGACGGGCACGTCGGGGTCGGCGATCGCGCCGGGGTCCACGGGCGTACCGGCGGCGATGACGCGCCGCGCCTGCACCAGGTCGCGGGGGCGGTCGACGGTGAGGACCGCGTCGAGGCGGTCGCCGGTCAGCCACGCCACCGCCCATTTGCGGCCGGACGGGTCGCCGCGGCGGACGATCCGCTCGGACGCGCCGTGGCTGCCCGTGTACTGCACCATGCGTCCGAACTGCTCGGACCAGAAGTACGGGACGGCGTCGTACAGTGCGTCCTCGCCGAGGAGGGTCGCGGCGGCCACCTCGGGGGCGTTGAGGGCGGTGTCCCAGTGCTCGATGACGAGCCGCCGCCCGTACCGCCGCGACCACCACGCCGCGCAGTCGCCGACCGCCACGACGTCGGGGCGGAGGGAGCCGGGCTCCTCCTCGCCCTGGTAGGCGCGGAACGAGCCGTCGGTCACGACGCCGCGCTCCAGCAGCAGCCCCGAGCCCTCCAGCCAGGACAGGGCCGGCCGGACGCCGATGCCGACGACGACCTCGTCCGCCTCGATCGCGGTGCCGCCGGCCAGGAGGAGACCGCCGTCCTGCACCGCCGCGACCTTGACGCCGGTGCGCAGTTCGACGCCAGCCTCGGCGTACCAGGGGGCGGTGAGCGCGCCCACCTCGGGGCCGATCGCGCCCGCGAGCGGGGTGTCGGAGGCCTCGACGACGGTCACGGCGCAGCCCTTCCGGGCGGCGGTGGTCGCGACCTCGGCGCCGATCCAGCCCGCCCCGACGATGACGATCCGCGCGCCCTCGGTGAGCCGGGACCGCAGCTCGCGGGCCTCGTCGACGGTGCGCAGGACGTGCTGGCGCCCGTCCCCGGGCAGCGTGACCGGGACGGCCCCGGTCGCGATGACCAGCCCGTCGAACGGAAGGTCGCCCGCCGTGGACGCGACGACGCCGCCGCGCCCCGGATCGTCCAGGCGCAGGCCGGTGGCGCGCTCGCCGAGGAGCAGGTCGCAGCGCAGGGCGTCCCAGTCGACGTCGACGGTCGTGTCGTCGGAGTCGCCCGCGAGGACGGCCTTGGACAGCGGCGGCCGGTCGTAGGGCCGGTGCCGCTCGGCCGAGACGAGGGTCAGCCCGCCCTCGTACCCCTTGTTCCTCAGGACCTCGACGGCGCGCACGCCCGCCAGCCCTCCGCCCACCACGATGACCCTCTCCATAAGGTCAGCCTAACGGGGCCCGATCGAGGATTGGACGAGTGTCCAGACAGCTGCGCACTTTACCGAGGTCGTAGAGTGGCTGGACAGAGCGCGGGAGTCCGGTGCGACCGGGCTGAGAGGGCGGCTGGAACGGGCCGCCGACCGCCACGACCTGATCCGGATCATGCCGGCGAAGGGAGCGCGCATGGAGATCGTGATCATAGGCGCCGGGGTCATCGGACTGGCGACCGCCTGGCGGGCGGCGGCGGGCGGCGCCCGCGTCACCCTCGTCGACCCCGAGCCGGCGAGCGGCGCCTCGTCGGTGGCGGCGGGCATGCTGACCCCGGTCAGCGAGGTGACCTACGGCGAGGAGCCGCTGCTGCGGCTCGGCCTCGCCTCCCGCGACCGGTACGGCGCGTTCGTCGCCGAACTGGAGGAGCTGACCGGCCTGGAGACCGGCTACCGCACCGACGGGATCCTCCAGGTGGCCTTCGACTCCGACGACCTGAAGTACCTGGACGACCTGCGCCGCTTCCAGGAGACCCTCGGCATTCCCGCCGAGGCGCTGACCGGACGGGAGTGCCGGAGGCTGGAGCCGATGCTCGCCCCCGGCGTCCGCGGCGGCCTGCACGCCCCCGAGGACGGCTCGGTCGACCCGCGCAGGCTGACCGCCGCCCTCCTCTCCGCGGCCGGGAGGACGGGCGTCCGGCTCGTCCGTCGGCGGGCCACCGGCATCGCCGTGGCGAACGACGCGGCGACAGGGGCACGGCTGGACGACGGGACGGTGATCCCCGCCGACCGGATCCTGCTGGCCGCCGGTTCCTGGTCGGGCGACCTCGAGGGCCTGCCTCCCGGGACCGTTCCACCCGTCCGCCCGGTGAAGGGCCAGGTGATCCGGCTCCGCACCCGCACGCCGTTCCTGGGCCGCGCCACCCGCGGGCTGGTGAGGGGCTCGTCGGTCTACCTGGTGCCGCGCACGGACGGCGAGATCGTCCTTGGCGCCACGCAGGAGGAACTCGGCTTCGACATGCGCGTCACCGCCGGCGGCCTCTGGGAGCTGCTGCGGGACGCCCGTGAACTGCTGCCCGGCATCACCGAACTGGAGTTCGCCGAGGTCTCGGCCGGGCTGCGCCCCGGCTCCCCCGACAACGCGCCCGTGATGGGCCCGTCCGCGCTTCCCGGCCTCGTCGTCGGCACCGGGCATTTCCGCAACGGCATCCTGCTCACCCCGGTGAGCGCCGACATCCTGTCGGCGATGCTGCTGGGCGGGTCCGTCCCCGGCGTCGCCGTGCCGTTCTCCCCCGACCGATTCTCCGCCGAGGTGCACTGATGAAGGTGTTCGTCAATGGTGAGCCGCGCGAGCTGCCCGAGGGCGCCAGCGTGGCCGAGGTGGTCGCGTCCGTCACCGCCGCCCGGACCGGCGTGGCCGCCGCGCTGAACGACGAGGTCGTCCGCCGGTCCGCGTGGGAGTCGACGGCGGTGCGCGACGACGACCGGCTGGAAGTGCTGACCGCCGTACAGGGAGGGTGAGCGGCGCATGGAA
The DNA here is from genome assembly GCF_040650055.1 of Spirillospora sp. NPDC048819. NCBI lineage: Bacteria > Bacillati > Actinomycetota > Actinomycetes > Streptosporangiales > Thermomonosporaceae > Spirillospora > Spirillospora sp. NPDC048819. The sequence continues at coordinate 91,854 of NZ_JBEZGN010000002.1, forward strand.
CGGAGCGCAGCGAAGTGGAATGGGCCGCTCACCCCCCGCTCCGGGGGGTGTGGGGGGTCGTCCCCCCGCAAAGACGCCGTACAGGGAGGGTGAGATGGACGGTGACAGGCTGGTCATCGCGGGCGAGGAGCTCGGGTCCCGGCTGATCATGGGGACCGGGGGCGCGCCCAGCATGCGGGTGCTGCGGGAGGCGCTCACCGCGTCCGGGACGGAGCTGACCACGGTCGCGATGCGGCGGGTGGACCCGTCCGCGCGCGGCTCGGTGCTGGACGTCCTGAGCGAGTGCGGGATCCGCGTGCTGCCGAACACGGCCGGCTGCTTCACCGCGGGCGAGGCGGTCCTCACCGCCAAGCTCGCCCGGGAGGCGCTCGGCACGAACTGGGTCAAGCTGGAGGTCATCGCGGACGAGCACACGCTGCTGCCCGACCCGATCGAGCTGGCCGACGCCGCGGAGCAGCTCGTCGACGACGGGTTCACCGTGCTGCCGTACACCAATGACGACCCCGTCCTCGCGCGTCGCCTGGAGCAGGCCGGGTGCGCCGCCGTGATGCCGCTCGGCTCCCCGATCGGGTCGGGGCTCGGCATCCGCAACCCGCACAACATCGAGCTGATCGTCGAGCGTGCGGGCGTCCCGGTCATCCTGGACGCGGGGCTCGGCACCGCGTCCGACGCCGCCCTGGCCATGGAGCTGGGCTGTGACGCGGTGCTGCTCGCGACCGCCGTCACCCGCGCGCAGTCGCCCGCGCGGATGGCCGCCGCGATGCGGCACGCGGTCGAGGCCGGGCGGCTCGCCCGGCTGGCCGGGCGGATCCCCAAGCGCCGCTACGCCCAGGCGTCGTCGCCGTTCGAGGGCCTCGCAACGTCGTAGCAGCGCTAAAGATTCGGTTATAGAAATATTCGCTGGACCTGAAATGTTCGCACCGTGAGACTGATGCGATGCACCGGGCCGTGCGCCGCAACCCGGCACGTTTCCTCGGTGTTCATGGAAACGTCCCATACCTAAGGTGCGACACATGCAGCAGGACAGCCCGCAGGCGGCCGCGCCGGGCATCGACAGGCTCGCGGTGGCGGCCGCCACGGTCACGGTGGTGCTCTGGGCCTCCGCGTTCGTCTCCATCCGCAGCGCCGGCGCCGAGTACAGCCCCGGCGCCCTCGCCCTCGGCCGCCTCCTCTCCGGGACGGTCGTGCTCGGCGCGCTGTGGCTAGTCCGGCGCGAAGGACTTCCGCCCAAGGGCGCATGGCCCGGCATCATCGCCGCGGGCATTCTGTGGTTCGGCGCCTACATGGTCGCTCTGAACTGGGGCGAGCAGCTCGTGGACGCGGGCACCGCCGCCCTGGTCGTCAACATCGGGCCCATCCTCATCGCCCTCCTCGGCGGCTGGCTGCTGAAGGAGGGGCTGCCGCCCCGGCTGATGGCCGGCCTGGTGGTGTCGTTCGCCGGCGCCGCCGTCGTCGGGCTGTCGATGTCCGGCGAGGGCGGCTCGTCCGTCCTCGGCGTCCTGCTCTGCCTGTTCGCCGCCGTCACCTACGCGGCGGGCGTCGTCAGCCAGAAGCCCGCCCTCCGGCACGCCTCGGCGCTGCAGTTCACCACGTTCGCCTGCGCGATCGGAGCCCTCGTCTGCCTGCCGTTCTCCTGGCAGCTCGTCTCCGAGGCCGCCGAAGCCCCGGCCGGCGCCACCCTCAATATGGTCTACCTGGGCGTCTTCCCCACCGCCATCGCGTTCACCACCTGGGGATACGCGCTGGCCCGCACGTCCGCCGGGAAGATGGGCGCCACCACCTACGCCGTCCCGGCCATCGTCGTGCTGATGTCGTGGCTGTTCCTCGGTGAGGTCCCCGGCCTGATCACCCTCGGCGGCGGTCTGCTGTGCCTCGCCGGAGTGGCCGTCTCCCGCAGCCGCCGCCGCGTCCCGCCGAAGCCGGCCGGCGCGCAGGAGTCACCCTCCGTTCTCGTCGAGGCTCATACTCGGGACTGATGGGATCCACGGGGATTCGCCCGTAAACTCGCATCGATGGACACGACGGTTGCTGATCCACTCGTCGGGCGGGTGCTCGACGGGCGCTACCGCATTGAGTCCCGCATCGCGCGCGGCGGCATGGCCACGGTCTACGTCGCGCGCGACATCAGGCTCGACCGCATCGTCGCGATCAAGGTGATGCACGCCGGACTCGCCTCCGACGAGGACTTCGTCGCCCGCTTCATCGGTGAGGCCAAGGCCGCGGCGGCGCTGTCCCACCCGAACGTCGTCGCCGTGTACGACCAGCGCACCGACGGCGAGCACGTCTTCCTGGTGATGGAGTACGTCGCCGGGCAGACGCTGCGCGACGCGCTGACCTCGCTCGGCCGGCTCGGCCCCCGCGCCGCGCTGGAGATCATGCAGCCGGTGCTCGCCGCCCTCGGCGCGGCGCACCGGGCCGGTCTCGTGCACCGCGACGTCAAGCCCGAGAACGTGCTGATCACCGAGGACGGCCAGGTCAAGGTCGCCGACTTCGGCCTCGCCCGGGCCGAGACCGCGAGCAAGATGACCAAGACCGGGATGATCATCGGGACGGTCGGCTACCTGGCGCCCGAGCAGGTGCTGGCCGGCAACGCCGACGTCCGCTCCGACGTGTACGCCGCCGGCGTCATGCTGTTCGAGCTGGTCACCGGGCATCTCCCCCACCGGGGCGACACCCCGCTCGCCGTTGCGTACAAGCACGTCAACGAGACCGTCCCGCCGCCGTCCAGCGTCGTCCCCGGCCTGCCGCCGCAGGTGGACGCCCTGGTCACCGACGCGACGAGCCACGACCCGGCGCGCCGCCCGGTCGACGCGAACCAGTACCACGCCGAGGTCGCCGAGGTGTTCGGCGGCCTCCCCCGCGACTTCGACCGGCGCCTCGAGGAGGCCTCCCGCAACGCCACGAGCGTGCTGGAGGCCCCCCTCGGCGGGCGCACGGCCGTCCTGGACCGCAGCACCCTGCCCCCCGACTACCCGCCCGAGCACATCCCCGGGCGCACCAGGGCCGACCGCGCCATCGGGGCGCTCACCGGCCGCTACGTCCTGGTCGCCATCGGCGCGATCGCGGCGCTCATCCTCGGCTGGGCCGTCTGGTACCAGACGTCCGGGCAGTACGAGCACGTCCCGCAATCGATCATCGGGATGAAGGTCTCCGACGCCCGCGACCAGCTGGAGAGCGCCGGCCTCGACGTGCGGACCGCGGAACCCGTCTACGACGACCGGGTCCACAAGGGCAACGTCGTCAAGTCCGACCCGCCCGCCGGCGCCCGCATCGCCCAGGGCGAGACCATCACGCTGACGCCGTCCAAGGGCATCACGCCCCGAGAGGTGCCGGACGTCGAGGGCAAGACCCTGCCCGAGGCCAAGCAGGCCCTCGAGAACGAGGGCTTCAAGGTCGGCCGGACGAGCACCACGCCGTCCCAGACCGTCGCCAAGGACAGGGTCATCGGCACCGACCCGGAGGCCGGGGAGAAGCAGTCCCCCGACGACCCGGTCGCCGTCATCGTCTCCACCGGCATGTCCATGCCCGGCCTCATCGGCGAGAACGGCGACGCCGCCGCCAACCAGCTGCGTTCGATGGGCCTCAACGTCAAGGTGGAGAAGAGGCAGGTCGAAGGCAAGGAACCGAACTCCGTGATCGACCAGGCCCCGTCCGAGGGCACCGGCGTCTCCCGCGGCGACGAGGTCACGATCGTCGTCAACAAGCGCGACTGCCTCGTCGACGCGGGCCCGTTCCAGTTCGGCTGCGACGACGGCAGCGAACAGAACGTCCCGGTGCCGAACATGACCGGCCGCACCGTGGGCGACGCCAAGAAGGCCCTCAAGGAATCCGGCTTCAAGGTCAATGTGACGGGCTTCGGCGGCGACATCGTCCGGTTCCAGTCCCCGAGCAGCGGCGAGGCCCCGCGGGGCTCCACCGTCACCATCGTCAAGGGGCCGTGACCGGATAGGCTGAGCCGGTCATGACCTCACCTCAGAGCCCCGTCGGGGCCCATGTCCCCGTGGCCGGTGGCCTGGCCACCGGCGGCCTGAAGTACGCCGCCGAGATCGGCGCGGAAGCCGTCCAGGTGTTCGTGGCGAACCCGCGCGGCTGGGCCCTCCCCGAGGGCAAGCCCGCCGAGGACGAGAAGCTGCGCCGCGCCGGCGTCCCCGTCTACGTCCACGCCCCGTATCTGGTCAACTTCGGCTCGCCGTCCGAGGAGACCCTCGCGAAGTCGATCGCGACGGTCCGCCACTCCCTGGTCCGCGGCCGGGCCATCGGCGCCCGCGGCGTCGTCGTCCACACCGGCTCCGCGGTGACCCAGACCTACGACGAGGCCATGGCCCAGGTGCACGACCAGGTCCTCCCCCTCCTGGAGGAGATCCCCGACGACGGCCCGGACCTGCTCCTCGAACCCATGGCCGGCCGGGCCGGGATGCTCTGCCGGAAGGTCCAGGACCTCGGCCCGTTCTTCGAGCGCCTCGAACACCATCCGAAGCTCGGCGTGTGCTTCGACACCTGCCACGCGTTCGCCGCGGGCCACGACCTGGCCGCCCCCGGCGGCGTCAAGGACACCATCGACGCCCTGGTCGCCACGGTCGGCGAGGGCCGCCTGAAACTCGTCCACGCCAACGACTCGATGGACCCCTGCGGCTCCACCCGGGACCGCCATCAGAACATCGGCGCCGGCATGATCGGCGAACAGCCCTTCGCCGACCTGTTCCGCCACCCCGCCGTGACCGGCCTCCCCTTCATCATCGAAACCCCGGGCCGAGCCCCCGCCCCCCACGCCAAAGACATAAAAACCCTAAAACACCTACGCGACACCCCCCACTGACACAGGTGCGCACAGACCGGAACCGTCTGCTGCGGCGGCACCGGCCACCAGCGCACCACGCAACGACCAGAACCGTCGCGATCGCGTCCGAAGGCAGGTTTCGAGCGAAGCGAGAAACCTGATCGCGCAGCGAGCCGCAAGGCGAGTTCGGAGCGATGCAGCGATCGCACGCAGTGCCCGCCGAAGGAGGGCCCCCAGGGCCCGACGCCAAGGGCACTGCAAAACAAACACGACTCGGGCGCCGATGAACAACCCCCCGACTGTTCAGCGGCGCCCGAGCCACAGGCCACCGGATCCCACCCCCCCGGTACGGGATCCAGCGGCGCATGATCCGGCGTTCGACTGGCGTGCGCCGGATCTCCGGATTTGCTGTTGTGGGAGGTTCGCGGTGGTGCGGCGGTGTGGGCCGCTTTCCGGCCGCCCGCCCTCCGGGAGCGGTGTGGCGTGTGGTGCCACTGAGAACACTAGGGGTCCGGTGCGGTCGATCGGCACCAGGAAAACGCGGCTCTCGATAAGCGGTACGTAGTCAGAGATGTACGTAGCGTGTTCATACGGTGAGCGGTCGATGTTCCGGGACGAGCGGTCGGTGGGAACGGTCCACGGCGGGCGGCGAGCGGTCGTCGACGATTTACGGACGTTCAGCGTGCGGTCGTGTCCTCCGGGAGGTGCAGTTTCATCAGCGCCCGGTCGGCGCGGCGGGGCACGCGGCGGCGGGTCAGCAGCGACACGGCGACCATGACGGCGAAGACGGCCGGTGCGAGGACGAGGGTGGGCTGGGTCAGGACGGCGGCGGACCAGCCCGTCCAGCCGCCGGAGAACAGCCGGGTGACGCCCGCGGTGGCGGCCAGGCCGCCGCCGGTGAGCAGGCCGGCGGCGGCGCCCGCGGCGGTGAGGCCGCGCCACCAGATGCCGAGGACGAGGAGCGGGCACAGGGAGCACGCGGACACGCTGAGCGCCATCGTGACCAGGGTGGCCGCGCCGTGCGTCCCGATCGCGGGCAGGACGGCGAGCGGTGCGGCCAGGGCGGCGACGACGCCGGCGCGGAACGCGGTGACGCCGCCGGAGCGGCGTGTGCACTGGGAGAGCGTCCCGGCGAGGGCCACGACGATTCCACAGGACGTGGAGATGAACGCGGCGAAGGCCCCGGCGGTGATCAGGCCGGTGAGCAGCGCACCTGCGGGCCCGGGGAACATCCGCTGCGGGAGCAGCAGGAGGGTCGCGTCGGTGTCGCCGGTCATGAGCAGTTCGGGGGCGTAGAGGCGCCCCAGCGTCCCGTACAGGACGGGGAACACGGAGAACAGCGCGAGCAGGCAGGGGACGAACGCGGCGGTGCGGCGTGCGGCGCTTCCGGAGGTGCTGGTGTAAAAGCGCATCAGGATGTGCGGCAGCCCCATCGTGCCCAGGAGGATGCCGAGCAGCGCCGAGCAGGTGCGGAAGAGGTCGTGTTCCTCGCCGCGCCCGAACGGGGTCACCCATGCGGCGCCGTCCTGCACGGGCAGCCGTCCGGCGTGCGGCACCGCCGTCCCGGCGGGGAAGACGACCTCGGTTCCCCGGCCGATGGTGTGGCGGCCGGGCGCGAGCGGCACCGGGTCGCCGTCGTGGACGGTGCCGTCGACCCGTCCCCGGGCGGTGACGGTGACCGCCGCCGGCACGGTGACGGTGGCGTCGGTGTGCACCTGCACCCGGGTGGTCCGCTCGAAACGGGGTGTGCCGTCCGTCACCGGGTCGGGCCGGCCGTCGAGGTTCCACAGCGCCAGCAGCGCCACCGCGGGGACGGCCAAGGCGACCAGCTTCAACCAGAACTGGACGGCCTGGACGGCGGTGATGCTGCGCATTCCGCCGGCGGCGACGGCGAGCAGCACGACGGCGACCACGACGGCCCAGCCCGTCCAGGCGGGCGCGCCGGTCAGCAGGTGCAGCGTCACTCCGGCGCCCTGGAACTGCGGCAGCAGGTAGAACCAGCCGATGAAGCAGACGCAGGCGGTGACGATCCGCCGGACGGCCCGCGAGCCGAGCCGCCATTCGGCGAAGTCGGAGACGGTGTAGGCGCCGGACCTGCGCAGCGGGGCGGTGACGAACGCCAGGAGCAGCACGTATCCGGCGGTCCCGGCGATGGGGAGCCACAGCATGTCGGCGCCGTAGGCGAGCACCAGCCCCGCGGTGCCGAGGTAGGCGGCGGCGGAGAGGTATTCGCCGCTGACCGCCGAGGCGTTCCACCAGGGGGTGACGCCCCGCGAGGCGACCAGGAAGTCGGAGGTGGTGCGGGCGGAGCGGCGGCCGTACAGGCCGAGGACGGCCGTCATCCCCAGCACCGCCACCAGCGCGATGAGGGCGGCCGCCACGGCCAGCACGGTCACGGATGGCCCACCGGTCTCGCCAGGTCGCGTTCCGCCCGCTCGGCACGCCGCAGCTGCCACTGCGAGACGGCGATCCAGAGGGGCTGGACGCCGAGAGCGAGGACGAGCCACCACAGCGGGACGCCGTGCACGCGCGCCCGCGCGACCGCCGGGACGGTGGCCAGCAGCACGGGCAGGCCCGTCACCGTGATCATGACGATCGCGCAGGTCCCCAGGGCGATGCGCAGCTGGGTGCGGATGAGGGCTCGCACCTCGCCCGCCCCGCGACCACCCCCGACGAAGACCGGCGGCCCGGTGTCGGCCGTCCCGATGTCGGGTGAGCCGGAGACCGGCGGGCCGGGGTCGGCCGGGGCGGGGGCCGGGACGGGGCGGGGCGGGACGAGGTGGGGCGGGCCGGGGCCGGGTGTTCCCGGGACCGCGACGGGGCGGTCATCGGTCATCGCCGTCGTCCTCCGCGGCGTCGTCGTCTCCGCACGGCCGGTGGAACTTGCGGACCAGGCGGTCCCGTACCTCGCGGGTGTGGCGGCGGCTGACCTGCAGCAGTTCGTCCCCGATCTGGACGGCCGCGCGGCCGCCGTCGAAGCGCAGCTCGGTGACGTGCGCGGACGCGACCAGGGTGCTGCGGTGGATCCGGATGAACCCGGCGTCCTCCCACCGCTTGGTCAGCGCCGAGAGCGGCATGCGGACCAGGTAGCCGCCGTCGGCGGTGTGCAGCCGCACGTAGTCGCCCTGTGCCTCGACGTGGGTGACCGACCGGCGGGAGACGAGCCGGGTGCGCCCGCCGAGCTCGACGGGGATCATCTCGTCCTCGGGGTCGCGGCCGTCCTCGTCCGGCGGGGCGGTCCGCCGGGCGGCCACGGCGACCCGGCGGACCGACTCGGCGAGCCGCTCGGGCCGGACGGGCTTCAGCAGGTAGTCGAGGGCGCCCAGCTCGTAGGCGGTGACGGCGCAGTCGTCGTGGGCGGTCACGAAGACCACGTGCGGGGGCGCGGCGAAGCCGGTCAGCAGGCGGGTGAAGTCGAGCCCGTCGAGCCCGGGCATCCGGATGTCGAGGAACACGGCGTCGAGGCGCTCGCCCTCGACGAGCATCCGGCTCAGGTCACGCAGCGCGGACGACGCGTCGCCCGCGCAGCTGACCTGGCCGATGCGCGGATCCCTGCGGAGGAGATAGGTCAGCTCCTCCAAGGCGGGGCGTTCATCGTCGACGGCCAGGACGTGAAGCATGAGGGCGACTTTGCCGCGATTACCGTCTGTCCGCAATCGATTCCGAAAAGTGAGTGGCGTGTCGCGGGGGCATCGGTCAGTCCGGAAACACTCCCGGACGGTACTTCGGGACGCGCAGTTTGACCTTCGTCCCGGCGCCCAGCGCGGTCTCCACGGTCAGCCCGTACTCCTCTCCGTAGACCTGCCGCATGCGCTCATCGACGTTCGCAAGGCCGATTCCGGCCCCGGACCCGGGGCCGGACCCGTCCCGCCGCGACCGGGTCGCCACGCTCCCCCAGCCGGTCGGCCCGGGCCCGCCCACCGGGGCGGAAAGGATCTCCTGGAGACGTTCGGGATCCATGCCGACGCCGTCGTCCTCGACGCTGATCGCCGCCTCGGCGCCGGAGTCGCGCGCGACGATCGAGATGTGGAACTCCCCGCCCGCGCCCGCCATGCCGTGCCGGACGGCGTTCTCGACGAGCGGCTGCAGCGCCAGGAACGGCACCGCGACCGGCAGCACCTCGGGTGCGATCTCGACCCGGCATTTCAGCCGCTCGCCGAACCTGGCCCGTTCCAGCAGCAGGTAGCGGTCGATGGAGCGCAGCTCGTCGGCGAGGGTGGTGAAGTCGCGCGGGTTGCGGAAGGAGTAGCGGGCGAAGTCGGCGAAGTCCAGCAGCAGCTCGCGGGCGCGCTCGGGGTCGGTGCGGACGAACGAGGCGATCGTGTTCAGCGAGTTGTAGACGAAATGGGGGGAGATCTGGGCGCGCAGCGCCCGCATTTCGGCCTCGGCGAGGCGGATGCGGGCGGTGTCGAGCCCGGCCAGCTCGAGCTGCCCGGTGACGAGCCGGGCGGCCTCGCCGACCGCTTTGACCCGCGCCGCCGACGGGTGCCGCCAGTAGGCGGTCAGCGTCCCCTCGACGCGTCCCTCGACGGTGAGGGGCGCGACCGTCGCCACCTGGACGCCGCACAGCGGGTCGCCGCAGGCGAGCGCTTCGGGGGTCATCACCCTGGGCCGTCCGGAGGCCAGGACCGGCAGGGCGTGCTGGACGGCCTCCGCCGCGTGGGCGCCGCGCCCCGCGCCGTCCCACGCAAGCAGCCGCGGCGCCTCCAGGACCGGCTCGGGGGCGACGTCGCCGGGATCACCGGCGTCGCCCGGACGGCCGGTCTCGTCCGGGGGCAGCACCCCGATCAGCGCGACGGCCTCGGCGCCCAGCAGCGATCTGAGCCGCCGGGCGGCCGTGCGCGCCGATTCCTCGGTGAGCCCGGCGCGCAGCGGCGGCGATGCCCGCGCGATCGTGTGCAGGGCCGCGAACGCCGCCTGTTCGGCGGGATCGGCGGGCGCGCGGCGCGGGACGCGGAGCCGGCGGCGCAGCGCCCACGCTCCCGCGGCGGCACCGGCGGCCATGGCGCACGCCACGACGTCCACGACGGACGGTAGGACCATGACGACTTACGGTAACGTCTGTCTTCCATGCGGGTCGGTGTGTTGACCATTTACGAACCTCTTCGGTGGCCACACACGGCCACACGCGCACCGAGGGGCCCTGACGGGCACGCGGGTCACAGGGGCGGGGCTTCGCCCTCGTCCTCCTGGTAGGAGTACCGCTGCTCCCGCCACGGGTCGGCGACGTTGTGGTAGCCGCGCTCCTCCCAGAAGCCGCGGCGGTCCTTCACGAGGTACTCCACGCCCCGAACCCACTTCACGCTCTTCCACGCGTACAGGTGCGGGACGACGACGCGCAGGGGGAAGCCGTGGTCGGGGGTGAGCCGCTCACCGTCGCGGTGGGTGGCGAACATCGTGGTGTCGGCGAGGAAGTCGGTCATCCGGATGTTGGCGCTGTAGCCGTACTCGGCCCAGACCATCACGTGCGTGGCGTCCGGCGCGGGAGGCGCCAGTTCCGCGATCGCGGCGCCGGGGACGCCCTCCCACTCGTTTCCGGGGATGGTGAACTTGGTGACGCAGTGGAAGTCGGCGACCGCCGTGGCCGTGGGCAGCGCCTCGAACTCGTCCCAGGTCCAGCGGTGCTGCTCCCCCGACGCGGTCGCGCCGAAGACCCGGAAATCCCAGTCCTTGGGACGGAACTTCGGCACGGGCCCGTAGTGGAGCACGGGCCAGCCCCGGGGGACGTACTGGCCGGGCGGCAGATCCCGCGGCTGCGGCGCGGGCTGTTCGGGGTGGGACATGACGCGGCCATCCTGCCATCCGGGGTGAGCTGAGCCATATTCGGGGTCGCGTGGGCGCACCATCGGGAAATTCGGCTACGCTGACCACATGCGCAACGTCGTCTATTTCTTTTGGTTCGACCAGCCCGGGCGGCTGGTCTGCCACGCGCTGCGCTGACAGACCACGAAACGAAAGCCCCGGGCCGGCTGGCCCGGGGCTTTCGCCGTTTCAGGGGTAAGCCGCGAGGTCACCGGGATCCCGGGCGTACAGGAGAGGCAGCACATCAATGGTCGTCGTCATGGCCCAGGAGGCCAACGAAGCGGATATCAAGGCCGTCGTCTCACTTGTCGAGACGGCGGGGGGTGACGCCTTCGTGAGCCGCGGCGTGGAACGGACCATCGTCGGGCTCGTCGGCGACGTGCAGCAGTTCGGCTCGCTGAATCTGCGGGGGATGCGCGGGGTCACCGACGTCATCCGCATCTCGGCGCCCTACAAGCTGGTGAGCCGCGAGAACCACGGCGAGCGCTCGATCGTCCGGGTCGGCGGCGTGCCGGTCGGCCCCGGCACCATGACGCTGATCGCCGGCCCGTGCGCGGTGGAGACCCCCGAGCAGACCCTCGGCGCCGCGCAGATGGCGCAGGCCGCGGGCGCGACGCTGCTGCGCGGCGGCGCGTTCAAGCCGCGCACCTCCCCGTACGCGTTCCAGGGCCTCGGCGAGGCCGGCCTGCGCATCCTCGCGGACGTGCGGGAGGAGACCGGCATGCCGATCGTCACCGAGGTGGTGGACGCCGGCGACGTCGACCTCGTCGCCTCCTACGCGGACATGCTGCAGATCGGCACCCGCAACGCGCAGAACTTCTCCCTCCTGCAGGCCGCCGGCGAGTCCGGCAAGCCGGTCATGCTCAAGCGCGGCATGAACGGGACGATCGAGGAGTGGCTGATGGCCGCCGAGTACGTCGCCCAGCGCGGCAACCTCGACATCGTGCTGTGCGAGCGCGGCATCCGCACGTTCGAGAAGGCCACCCGCAACACCCTCGACATCTCCGCAGTGCCGGTGGCGCAGCGCCTGTCGCACCTGCCGGTGATCGTGGACCCGTCGCACTCGGGCGGCAGCCGCGACCTCGTCCTGCCGCTGACCCGCGCCGCGATCGCGGTCGGCGCCGACGGCGTGATCATCGACGTGCACCCGCACCCGGAGACCGCCCTCTGCGACGGTCCGCAGGCTCTCGTGGACGGCGACCTGCGCGAGCTCGCCAAGCTGGTGCGCGACCTGCCCCCCATCGTCGGCCGCTCCCTCACCCGGGCACCCGACACCGACACCGTCCCCGCCTGACCGGCTATCGTTCTGGACCATGGCGTACTGGACCCCTGACTGCGGCCCGCCGCGCTCCTGACGGGGCGCGGCGACCGCACTCTCCACCCGAGTCCTGACACGGCCCGGCACCGACCTGTGCCCAGGGCCGTGCACTCCTGCGCCCCGAATCCGGATTTCCTCTCTCCGATTCGAGCTCAGGAGCTTCTCCCGTGTCACAGCGCACGTTCATCCGGCGCGCGTCCGGAACAGACTCGTCCCCCCGCGTCCGCCAGGGCGGCGCCGGCATTCTCGTGGCGGCGTCGCTGTGGGGGACGACGGGGACCGTCCAGGCCTTCGCGGACGGGTCGTCCCCCTACTCGATCGCCGCGGTCCGCATCATCATCGGCGGACTGACGCTGCTCGCCCTCGCCGCGGCGACCCGCCGCGGCGCCGGGCTGCGGCGGCTGGTCGCCGACCGGCGCAACCGGCCGCTCATCGCCGTCGGAGCCGTCGCCATCGCCGTGTACCAGACCGCGTTCTTCGTCGCCGCCGGCCGCACCGGCGTGGCCGTCGGGACCGTCGTCACGATCGGCAGCGCACCCGTCTTCACCGGGCTGATCGGGCTGGCCGCCCGGCGGACCGTCCTCACCGGGCGCTGGGCGCTGGCGACCTCCGGCGCCGTAGCGGGCTGCGCCCTGCTCATCGGCGGCGGGCTCGCCGGCGGGGGCCGGGACGCGAGCGCGGAACCCGCCGGGATCGCGCTCGCGCTGCTGTCCGGCCTGTCGTACGCGGTGTACGCGACGGCGGCGTCCGTCCTCATCACCCGCGGCGAGGAGGACCGGGCGGTCGCCGGGGCGCTGTTCGGGGCGGCGGCCGTCCCGCTGATCCCGGTGCTGCTCGCCGGGCCGGCGGGATGGCTGCTCACCGGGTCCGGCGCGCTGATCGCGCTCTACCTCGGGGTGATCACCACGGGCGGCGGCTATCTGCTGTTCGCCCGGGGGCTGCGGACCACGCCCGCCACGACCGCGACGACGCTGACCCTGGCGGAGCCCGCGGTGGCCGCGGTGCTCGGTACCGTCCTGCTGGACGAAAATCTGGGCGCGGCCGCGCTGGGCGGGTTGGCCCTGGTGGGGGCGAGCTTGATCGTCCTCCTCGCACCGGCGGGGCCGCGGGCGTCCTGGCGGAGACGCGGGAAAACGCGAACGGCGCGGTAACAAATTGGTCTGAACCATTGGCCGCGGCGGACGCGGCGAGGATGATGTCCGGCATGACAACCGGCGATGGTGACGCCGGGGGGCGGCTGTTCCCGGAGGACCTGGACGGCGTCGACCCGGTCGCCGCGGTGATGCTCGCGGACGCGTGCCGCGCCATCTCCGCCTACCCCGAGCTCGTGGTCGTAGGCGCGCTGTTCACGGCCGCCGAGCACGTCGCGGGCGGGTGGCAGATCGTCTGCCCGTGCGACCCGCTGCCGCAGGGCGCGCGTGAGCTCCTCGCCGTCCATCTGGCGGACATGGCCGTGTCCGCGGACCGCGCGGAGGCGCGTGAGCTGCGCGCCGCCGCGCGGACGCTGCAGGACGAACCGACCGACGCGGTGACCGCGGGCGAGCGGCGGTTCCGGATCGTGCGGATCGAGCAGCTCGTCCGCACCGGCCCCGACGGGCCCGAACCGCCCCGCCCGACGGACCTGGACCCGCTGCCGTCCGGCCCCCGCACCGGGCCCGGCCGCCGCCATGAGCTGCTGCCCGACGACGGGCCCGCGTCCGACCTCGCGACCTCCGAACTGCTGTGCCAGGTGCTGGACGCGGCCGCGGCCACCGGGAACGAGCCGTCCGGCGCGTTCCTCACCCCGGTCGCGCTGGCGCCCGCGTTCACGGTCGCCGAGCGGAGCGAGCGGCGCTGGCGCCCGGTCGGGCGGCTGCACGACGCCCCGCAGCGGGCCCGCGACTCGCTGGTCACCTACTTCCGGCACGTGGTGCCCGCGGTGGAGAGCCCCGGCGACGCGGACCTCGCCCAGTTCGCCGAGGCGGCGGAGCTGATGGAGGACGAGACGCGCCGCAACGGCATCGCGGTCGCGGGACGCCGGTTCCGCATCGTCCGCGTCGAGCGCATCACGCTGATGGGCCCCGACGGGCCCGAGCCGCCGCGCCCCACCGACTTCGACGCGCGCTAGGTGCGGCCGGGCGCCCGCCCTCAGGAGGCCGTGTCGCCGTAGACGGGACGGTGCTCCTGGACGGAACCGGCGAGCTGGTCGGCGAGTTCCCCGGCGTCGAGGCGCTTCTCGATCTGCCGCAGGTCGTCGATCCTGGCCTTGGTCTCGGCGCGGCGCGGCGCCAGCACGGTGCAGCAGTCCTCGTCGGGCAGCTCGGAGATCGTCAGGGTGCGGATGCGCCGCGCCTGGTCCATGATCTCGACCTTGTCCATGCCGACGAGGGGCCGCAGGATCGGCAGCTCGACGGCGTCGTCCAGCGCGGTGATGTTGGTCAGCGTCTGGCTGGACACCTGGCCGAGCGCGTCCCCGGTGATGAGCGCGGCGCCGCGCAGCCGGCGGGCGAGGACCTCGCCGGTGCGCAGCATCAGCCGGCGCTGCGCGATCACCGCGAGCCGGTCGGCGCCGGACGACTTGATCTGCTGCTGCGCCTTGCCGAACGGGACGACGAACAGCCGGGAGCCGCCCTGGAACCTGTCCAGCTCGCGGACCAGCGCGTACGCCTTGTAGATCGACTCCGGGCCGGTGAACGGCATGCCGGAGAAGTGCAGGTAGTCGACGCGCAGGCCGCGGCGCATCATCCGGTAGGCGGCGACGGGCGAGTCGATGCCGCCCGACATCAGCACGAGGGCGCGGCCGCTCATGCCGACGGGCAGGCCGCCCTGGCCGGGCAGGCCGCCGGAGTACACGAACACCTCGTCGCGGTCGACCTCGATCGACAGCGTGTGCTCGGGGTCCTTGAGCCGGACGGGCTGCCCGTACCGGGCGGCGACGAGGGCGCCGATGTGGCGGTCGAGCTCCATGGACGTCATCGGGAACCGCTTGTCGCGGCGGCGGGCCCGGACGGCGAACGTGCCGGTCCGCCCGTCCATCAGCTCCAGCGCGGCGCGTTCGACGCTGGCGAGGTCCTTGCCGACCCGCCAGGCGCGGTGCGCCCACACGATGCCCATGACGTCGGTGACCCGCTGCGCCACCCGTTCCATGGTGGCCAGATCCGCGTCGTGCTTGCGGAGGATGAAGACGCCGTGCCGGCGGATGACGTCCACCCGGGCGACCGGCCGGACGGCGGCGCGGACGTTGTCGGCGAGGCGCCGCTCGAACTGCTCGCGGTTCTTGCCCTTGAGGACGACCTCGCCCAGTTTGAGCAGCACGCACGGCTCGCCGTCGACCGGTGACTGCTCCCGGACGGGTGCCTGCTCCCGGACGTCCGCGGGCGCGGGCGCGGGGTCGAGCGTGGTCATGCGTGATCCTCCTGGCGGGAACAGGTCGACGGGGGCGTTTCCAGTGTGGCTCAGTGGAGCCAACACCGCGACCCGATACCGGTGTTCCCGCCAGGCGGGACGGTCAGCCGAAGAAGACCTCGGCCTCGGCGTAACGCTCCAGCGGGACGGTCTTCAGCTCCTTGGTCGCCTCGTCCAGGCCGACCCGGATGATGTCGGTGCCCTTGAGCGAGACCATCTTGCCGTAGTCGCCGTCGTGGACCGCGTCGATCGCCTGGAGGCCGAAGCGGGTGGCGAGGACGCGGTCGAACGCGGTCGGGGTGCCGCCGCGCTGGATGTGCCCGAGCACGGTGGCGCGGGCCTCCTTGCCGGTGCGCTTCTCGATCTCGTTGGCGAGCCGCTGCCCGATGCCGCCGAGCCGGACGTGCCCGAACGCGTCGCGCTCACCGGTCTGCAGCTGCATCTGCCCGTCCACCGGGTGGGCGCCCTCGGACACCACGATGATCGGCGCGTAGCGGGTCTTGAACCGGCTCTCCACGTACTCGCAGACCTTGTCGATGTCGAAGGGCCGCTCGGGGATCAGGATGACGTTGGCGCCGGCGGCCATGCCGACGTGCAGCGCTATCCAGCCCGCGTGCCGCCCCATGACCTCGCAGATCAGCGCGCGGTGGTGGCTCTCGGCGGTGGTGTGCAGCCGGTCGACGGCCTCCATGCCGATGTTCACCGCGGTGTCGAAGCCGAACGTGTAGTCGGTCGCGTTGAGGTCGTTGTCGATCGTCTTCGGGACGCCGACGACCTTCACGCCGTTGGCGTACAGCTCGCGCGCGACGCCGAGGGTGTCCTCGCCGCCGATGGCGATCAGCGCGTCCACGCCGAGGCCGGCGAGGTTGTCCTTGATGCGCTCGACGCCGCCCTCGACCTTGACCGGGTTCGTCCGGGACGAGCCCAGGATCGTCCCGCCGCGCGGCAGGATCCCGCGCACGGCCTGCACGTCGAGGGCCACGGTGTCGCCTTCGAGCGGGCCGCGCCAGCCGGCCCGGAAGCCGACGAACTCGTAGCCGAAGACCTGGACGCCCTTGCGCACGACCGCGCGGATCACCGCGTTCAGACCGGGGCAGTCACCGCCTCCGGTCAGCACTCCGACGCGCATGCCCTCTCCTTGTCCCGCCACCGGGCTCCTCCCTCGATTCACATGGCCAGAGCCAGACTAGTCGTCCGGATGCGGCCGCACGGGGCATTCACCGCCGGCCCCGGCGTGCCGCCATTGGTCTAGACCATAGCCGCTCGCGGGAGCTGATGGGACGTCGTCCGGCCGAAGGGTGAGATCAGTGCGGCGGGCGCCGGCCGAAGACGCGGATCCGCCCGCCGACCTGGATCGCCACTCCCCCGGGGACCCGGCGCACGGCCGCCCTGCGGGGACGCGGCGGCGCCGCGCCGGCATGGCGCCACCGGGCCTCGGCCACCGCCAGTTCCCGCCCGGCCTCGCCGGCCAGGTCGTCCCGGTGGGCCCGCGCGAAGTCCCAGCCGTCCCGGAACGAGCCGAGCGTCGGGCGCCCGGCCGCCCAGCCGGCGAACTCCGTCCTCCACGACGTCCCGTACGACGCGGCCAGCGCGGGCCAGGCGAGGGCGACCTCACCGGCCCGCTTGAGCAGGATGCCGTGCACGGCGGCCCGGACCGCCTCGGCGTCGAAGCCCCCGGGCACCGGCCCGCCCGCCGTCATCGCCCGGACGAGGGCCTCCTGCGCCGCCGCCAGCCCCGTGTCGAACGGACCTGTGTCGAACCGCCCAGTGTCGAACGGCCCGTGGTCGAACGGCGCGCTCATGTGACGGGCGGGAGGCCGGAGGCGGCGGCGATGGCGTCCAGCTCGGCCTGAAGCTCGCCGGCCGGCGGGTAGCGGCCGTCGCGCTCCAGCAGGAACCCCGGCGGGCGGTGCCGCCCGCACAGCTCCCCGATCAGGTCCAGGACCTCGGACGGCACGGGCGCGGCGTGCGTGTCGTGGTAGCGCCCGCCCTCCTCGGCCCCGCCGGCGACATGGCAGTACGCGACGCGCTCCAGCGGCAGGCGGTCGAGGAGGGCGGCGGGGTCCTCGCCGCGGTTGCGCGCGTTGGCGTACACATTGGCGACGTCTAGCAGGAGGAGGGCGCCGGTGCGTTCCAGCAGCTCGGTCAGGAAGTCGCCTTCGGTGTACTCGGCGTCCGGCCAGTCGAAGAGCGCGGCGATGGGCTCGACGGCCAGCGGGACGGGCAGCTCCGCCTGGGTCCGGCGGATGTTGGCGGTGAGCGCGTCCAGCGCGGCTCGCGTCCGCGGTACGGGCAGGAGGTGCCCGGCCTCGATCCCGCCCGCCCGCACGAACGCGACGTGCTCGCTCACCAGCGGCGCGTCCAGCGCCCCGGCGCAGGCGGCGAGGTGCGCGACCCGCTCGGCGGCCACCGGCTCGGCGCCGCCGAGGGACAGCCGCACCCCGTGCGGGACGACCGCCACTCCGCGGTCGCGCAGTTCCAGCAGGCCGGGCGCCGGATGGCCGGGATGCACGGATTCGGCGATCACCTCGGTGAAGCGCAGCCCCGGCAGCGCCCCGACGAACCCGGCGATCTCCGGGCGCCAGCCGATTCCCACTCCCGGTTCCGGCAGAGCCATGTCAACCGCCTCCGCAGCCACCGCCGCCTCCTCCGCCGCCCCCGCCTCCGCAACCGCCGCCACCACCACAGCCGCCACCGCCGCCTCCTCCACACGATCCCCCGCCACCGCATGAGCCGGACGAGCACACCGTGGCGGTCGACGAGCAGACCGTCCCCGTGAACCCGCCGGAGGTCGCCGCGACCCCGGTCAGCTCCAGGTAGCGGCCGAGCCCGGCGGTCAGGGCGAACATCGGGTCGAACGCCATCAGCGCCGCCGTGCCGAAGAGCGCGACGCCCAGCAGGACCGTGGGACCGGCGGCCCCGGCGTAGGACGGGGCGTTCCCCGGGTCGAGATGCGGGTTCGACGTTCTCAGCCGCTCCACGGCCAGCTCGCCCTCCCGCGTCTTCTCGGTGCCCGTGCCGTAGATGAGCGCGGCGGCGCCGATCCCGCCGAACAGCGCGATGGGGATCAGCTTGGCCGGGAAATCGAGGGAGCCGTCCACCATGGTGAAGATGATGAAGCCGGCCCACACCCACACCAGCAGGATCAGCTGAGCGGCCCGCAGCCGGCGCCGCCGTCGCGGATCGGCCACCATGCCCTGCGCGACCAGCCCGTCGCGGAGCCGGTCGAGTTCCGCCCGTACGCCGGGCTCGGTGGTGAGGTGGGCCAGCGCACCGGCACGGCCGCCGGCGATCGCGCCGAAGACCGCCGCGTCCAGCAGCGTGCCGGCCGCGCGCGGGCGGCCGGGGGCCGGCCCGGCCGCGATGAGCCGGCCGTCGGAGTAGGCGTCGACCGCGCCGTCCAGCCGCAGCGCCGTCATCGAGGCCACGATCGCATGCCGCCCCCCGCCCTGCAGGTACGCGACCTCGTACGGGTGCAGGTCGCGCGACGGAGGGCGGCCCCGCCGCAGTCTCGCCCGCAGGTTCAGCTGCGCCGCGAGGACGACGAGCCCGGCACAGAGGTAGCCCGCGAAGAACACGAGATCGGCACCTGACATCTCGTCCGGCATGGCGTGCTCCCGTCCAGATGCGCTTTGGGCGTCAGACGCCCGCATTCTGGCCGGGGTTCATCGCGTTCCGGTCCGCTGTCCACTACCGGTCTTGGTCGAGACCCTTCTCGATGGCGTAGCGGACGAGTTCGACGCGGTTGTGCAGTTGCAGCTTGCCGAGCGTGTTCTGCACGTGGTTCTGCACCGTCCGGTGGGACAGGACGAGCCGCTGCGCGATCTGCTTGTACGTCAGGCCCTTCGCGACGAGCCGCAGGACCTCGGTCTCGCGGTCGGTCAGGCGCGGCGCGTCGTCGTCCGGGCGGGCGGGCGCGGCGGCGAGCCGGCGGTACTCGCCCAGCACCAGCCCGGCGAGACCGGGGGTGAACACGGCGTCGCCCTCGCCGGTGCGCCGGACGGCGTCCAGGAACTCCTCGCGCGCGGCGGACTTGAGCAGATAGCCGGTGGCGCCCGCCTTCACCGCCTCCAGCACGTCCCGCTGCTCGCCGCTCGCCGACAGCACCAGGACGCGGGCGGGCGGGTCGGCGGCGGCCAGGTGGCGGGTCACCTCGACGCCGCTGATGTCGGGAAGCTGGAGGTCGACCACGGCCACCTGCGGGCGCGCGGCGGCGGCGATGCGGATCGCGGCGCGTCCCTCGCCGGCGGTCGCGACCACGTCGTGACCGGCTTCGGCGAGGTCGCGTGCGACCGCCTCGCGCCACATCGGATGGTCGTCCACGACCATGACCCTCAGAGGGACGTAGCTCACGGGACACACCTTAAGCCGACATCAGGGCCGGACGACCCCGTCCGCCGCGGCTCACCGTACGGCGGGGCGGGGGACGGTCAGCTCGATCTCCGTGCCCTCCCCCTCGGCCGAGACGATCGTGACCTCGCCGCCGAGGTCGGCCACGCGGCCGCGGATGGACTGGGCGACGCCGAGCCGGCCGTCCGCCGCGGCCTCCTCCAGCCGCCCCGCGGCCATGCCGGGTCCATCGTCGCGGACGCTCACGGTGATCTCGCCGCCGCCGTCCTCCAGCAGCACCCATGCGCGGGCGCCGGAACCGCAGTGCCGCCGGACGTTGTCGAGCGCCGCCGCGACCGCCGCCTCGACCTCCCGGGCGGCGTGCCCCGGCAGGAGCACCTCCGTCGCCGGCGTCGAGACCGTCACCGACGCGGACGCGCGGCGGGTCAGCAGCGGACGGAGATCGACCCCGGCCCCGGCGCCCGGCGAGGGCGCGGGCCCTGGCGGGGCGGCGCCGATGAGGGACCGCAGCGCCGCCTCCTGCTCCCCCGCCAGCCGCCCCAGCTCCGCCGCCTCGCCGCCCAGCTCGCCGCCGCGCCGCTGCACCATCGCCAGCACCTGCAGCACCGAGTCGTGGATGCGGCGGGCCAGCCGCTCCCGCTCCCGGGTGGCCGACTCCAGCTCCACGGCCCGCGCCAGCCGCGCCTCCGCCTCCAGCGCCAGACGCACGACGTGCCCGACGACGAGGCCCGCGAGGAACAGCAGGACGATGCCGTTGAACGTCCTGGACCCCAGCCCGCCCGCCGTCCCGGCGATCGCGTGCACCGCCAGGTTCGCGGCGGCGAGCACGAGCGCCGCGGTGACGCCGAGCCGCCGACCGCCCGCCACCGCCCACGACAGCACCGCGGCCGCCACCCACGACACCGGCAGCGTCGGCCGCCCGGCGGCGATGTTCTCCGCCGTCTCCACCCATGCCGTCGCGAGCAGGCATCCGGCCGCGACCGCGAGGTCGGCGCCCAGCAGCGTCCGCCCCCGCCGCCGCGGGTCGGCGAACGCCCGCACCGCGTACGCCGTCCAGGCGGCCATGACGCCGAGGACGGCCCAGCCGGCCGCCGGATGGGCGTAGCCGCCGAAGTTCATCGCGATCACGAGCGCGGCGTAGACCAGCGCCAGGCCGCGGTAGGCCGCCACCGCCCGCCACAGCGCGACCTCAAGGCCCATTCCCCGAGGCTCGACCCCGCTCATCGGTGCCAGCTCATCCGTGCCAGCTCATCCGTGCCAGCTCATCCGTGGTCGCTCAGGCCCCCGTCGTCCTCCACGGGCCGCACCGGCTTACCGGCCATCTCCGCCTTCACCTCGGCGGCGTACCGGTCGACGTACTCCTGTCCCGACAGCTCCCGGATCGCGTTCATGATCTCGTCGGTGATCTCCCGCAGGACCTCTTTGTCGTCCTCGCGGCCGTAGTGGCGGGAGAAGTCCATCGGCTTCCCGAACCGGACGCCGGGCCGGACGCCGAGCCGCGGGTAGGCCTGGCCGGGCGGCATCAGCTCGAACGTGTTGATCATCGCCATCGGGATCACCGGGACCCGCGACTTCAGCGCCAGCCGCGCGACGCCCGTCTTGCCGCGGTACAGCCGGTTGTCGGGGGCGCGGGTTCCCTCCGGGTAGATGCCGAGCAGCTTGCCCTCCGCGAGGATGCGCAGCCCGGTCTGCAGCGCCGCCTCGGCCGCCGAGCCGCCCGTCCGGTCCACCGGGACCACGCCCACCCCGGTCATGAACGCCTTGCTGATCCAGCCCTTGATCCCCTTGCCGGTGAAGTACTCGCCCTTGCCGATGAAGAAGATCGGCCGCATCAGCGGCAGCGGCCCGAAGAAGTGGTCGGCGAACGACAGGTGGTTGCCCACCAGCAGCGCCGGACCCCGCTTGGGGACGTTCTTCATCCCCCGGTTCCGCGGCCACCATCCGAGGTACATGATGGGCGAGAGAACGATCCGGAGCAGGATCCAGAACCAGAGCATGCGGGACCTTCCTCGGACCGCGCGCCCTGGATGGGCACGACCGGTCCCTGCCGTCGAGAGATGATGGGACATCTTCCCACTCCCCGTCCCATCGATCTACCGGCCGGTACACCATCGGACGCGGGCGGCCCGGGCGGTCGCGCGCCGAAGCGATGCGGCGAGCGGCGGCCGAATGAACGTAGGCTCTTAACGTAAATCTCAATCGGGTGCGCCCGGGGGCTTGTCCCGGGCGGCGCAGCGAATACCGTGGGACACACGTTTCAGGGTGTCCGGAAGTGCCGCCGCGAGCCGGGGGCGCCACCGGGCACACGTCGTTGGGGGAGCGGAGGCCGTCATGCCGGTGCTGTCGGTCACGCCGGAGTCGAAGGAGCCGGCCCCGTGAATCGCCGTGGCAATGGACTGTCGGCCGACACCTACGCCCCGCTGGTCGACCTCGCCCCGCACCTCGCCGACGCGATGCTGGCGGCGCTCGGCGAGGCGGGCGTGGCGGCGTACGCGGCCTCGCCGTCCGACCTGCCCGACCTGTCCGACCCGCCCGGCGAACCCGTCGGCGGCGACGTCCTCGACCGGCTGTACGTCGACGTTGACATGAAACCCACCGCCGAGGGCATCCTGCGCGCCCACCTCGCCCGGCTGCGCGACACATCCGCCCGCGGCCAGGACGCCGAACGACCCGAAACCGACCTCGCCGCCCCCCGCGACGCCGCCGAGACGCGCGACGCCGCCGAGAACCAGGCCCCCGCCAAGGCCAGGGACGCCGACCTTCCCGCCGAACGCGACGAGGACGCCATCTGGGCCGAGATCGTCGCCGGCTTCGACTCCGGCCCCGAGGGCGACGACGTCCCCTGGCCCGACGAGGAGAACATCCGCGAGCCCGCCGACCCGCCGCGGGAGGGCGACGACCGCACCGGACGCCTCCCCCGCGCCCGCGTCATCAAGCCCGCCGAGACTCCGGACGTCCCCCCGGACGACGACGCGGACGGCCACTACATCCCCCCGCCGCCCCCGCCGCTGCCCAGCGCCGACCCCCTCACCAAGAGCGCCTGGGTCGCCCTGATCGGCGGGCCCGTCTACCTGCTCGCCACCGTCATCCTCGACTGGGAGGTCCCCGGCTGGGCCGCCTTCCTGGCCGTCGCCGCCTTCATCGGCGGCTTCGTCACCCTCGTCCTGCGCATGGGCGACGAGCCGAGAGATCCCGACGACGGCGCCGTCGTCTAAGGGAGTTCCAGGTCGGCCGTCAGGGGGCGGTGGTCCGTGGCCTTCACGTAGTCGTCCGTGGGGGCCGTGTCCGCTGTGGGGACTCCGCAGGCGGTTATGCCGACTCCGGGATCGGCGAAGACTGCGTCGATGCGTCTGCGGGGGTTGCGGGCGGAGAAGGTGAGTTCATCGCCCCTGGGGGCGGCCGTGTAGCCGTCCTGGAAGTGGTCGGTGAGGAGCGTCCACGATGGGCCACCGGGTTCCTCGTTGAAGTCGCCGGCAAGGACGACGGGGGCCCGGTAGCGGTCGCGGGCGCGGTCCAGGTGGGTGAGGATCTCGTGGACGTGGCGCAGGCGCGGCCCGTCCGACAGGTCCAGGTGGGTGCTCGCGGCGATGAGGCGGGTTCCGCCGGTCTCCAGGACGGCGATCGCCAGGGCGCGGCGGTGCAGGCCCGGATCGGGGGTGAGCAGGTGGAACTCGCGGGCCGCCCGGTGGACGTGCGGTGCGGCGAGGACGGCGAGGCCGCAGGCCCGCCGTCCCGCCGCGATCCGCAGCCCGCACGCTCGCGCCAGGCGGCGGCGCCGCAGACGCCAGGCCCAGAAGCGCGGGACCTCCTGCAGGCACGTCACGTCCGGGCCGATGGCGCGGACGACCCGGGCCACGGCGGCCGGGTCGTCGCGCAACGACCGGATGTTGTAGCTCAGCAGGCGGACGGAGGCCATGCGCTAGACGATGACGTCCTGGAGGGGGCGGACGCGGGCCAGGTCCGCGGCGCCGACGATGCCCGCCGCCGAGCCCAGCTCGGCGATGCGGATGTCGGGCAGGGGGCGGTGGCCGCGGCCGGTCAGGGCGTCCTCGAACGCCGAGCGGATCGGGTCGAGCAGCAGGTCGCCGGCGTCCGACAGGCCGCCGCCGATGATGAACGCGCCCGGGTCGAGGATCGCGCTGAGGTCGGCGAGGCCCTGGCCCGCCCAGTGCGCGATGGTCCGGAAGCACTCCAGGGCGGCCTTGTCGCCCTCGCGGGCCGCCTGCGACACCTCCGGCCCGCTGATGCCCTCGGGGCGGCCGTCGCCGAGCTCCAGCAGGCGTCCCGCCATCGCTGGCGCCACCCGGGCCAGGTCGCGGGCCTCGTGGACGAGGGCGTTGCCGCTGGCGTACTGCTCCCAGCAGCCGCGGTTGCCGCAGCCGCAGCGGCGGCCGTCCGGGACGACCCGGAAATGGCCCATCTCGGCGCCGATGCCGAAACGGCCCCGGTACAGCTCGCCGTTGATGATGATGCCGCCGCCGATGCCGGTGCCGAGCGCCACCAGGACGAGGAAGTTCTCGCCGCGGCCGGCGCCGAAGCGCGCCTCGCCCCAGGCGGTGGCGTTGCCGTCGTTCTCCACCACGACCGGCAGTCCGACGAGGCTCTCCACCTTCTCCTTGATCGGCTCGTCCCGCCAGGCGAGGTTCGGCGCGAACAGCACGGTGGAGCGGGTCTCGTCGACGAAGCCCGCGGTGCCGAGGCCGACCGCCGACACCTCTTCGAACTTGCCCGCCAGGAGGTCGACGACCTCGGCGATGGTCTCGGCGGTCTCCTTGGGGTTGGTCGACGGAGTCGGCCTGCGCACCTTCTCCAGAATCGTCCCCCGGTCGTCGACGACCCCTGCGGCGACCTTCGTGCCGCCCACATCCACGCCGATGGTCAGGGCCATGTACCCTTCCTCCTCCTCGCGCGCCCCGGCTGGAGCCTGTACCGCACTAACCGATGTCGGCGGGGCCGCCGCCCGTGGCGGCCGACCACGCATCACCCGTCTCCGGACGTTCCGACCGCTCGGACCTACCCGCCCGCGGGCTCTTCGACGCCTCCGGCGGCCGGTTCCGGCGCGCGCGCTCGGAACGCGCGCGCTCGGACGGCCCGCGCTCGGACGGCCCGCGGTCGGGCCGCGTGCGGTCGAACGCCGCCACCACGTCCAGTGCGGCGGCGAGCAGCGACTGGCCGGCCTCGTGCAGGTGCCGGCCGACGTCGCCGCCCGCCTCGCGCTTCATCGCGATCGCCCGGCAGACCGGGCAGTCGCGGCATTCGGGGGCGCCGGTGGCGATGCGCGGCTCCTCGGCGGTGGCCCGGCCCCACACGTCCTCGCCCGTGTCCCGGTCCCGGCCGCCGCCTCCGGCTCCGGCTCCGGCTCCGCTCACCCGCTTGATCAGCGTGTCGAAAAGCTTGGCCGCCTCGTCGAGGACGTCGCCCGGCTGCTCGCTCATGGGTCCATCTTCCATCGGTCGTCGGCGTGCACGGTATCGCTTCTTCGCCGTGTTCGGCGTTCGGCGCGGTGTCCGGCGTTCGGCTCGGTGTCCTGCCTTCGGCGCGGTGTTCAGCTCTCCACGTGGCGTTTGAGGCCCTTGAGCGCGGAGTCGATGATCCGCTTCTCGCCCTTGCGCTTCACCATGCCGATCAGCGGTATGCGGACGTCCACGGCGAGCTCGTAGGTCACCTCGGTGGATCCGTCCCGCTCGTCCAGGCTGTAGGAGCCGTGCAGGCCGGTGACGACAGAGCCCTCCTCCACCAGCTTCCACGTCACGCGGTCGTCGTCCTCCCAGGTGTAGGCGAGGCCGACGGTGTCGCTGAACGGGCCGCCGTCGAAGGTCAGCCTGGCGAGGGACGCGCGGCCGTCCTCGCCGGTCTCCTGGACGGTGAACCCGCGGATGCCGCTCGCCCACCCGGGGTACGCCTCAAGGTCGGCGATCACCGCCATGATCTCGGCCTTCCCGGCCTTGACCGTGATGGTGGAACTCGTGCGGTCCGCCATCTGCGTCTCCCTCCGGCTCTCGGTGAGCCCGCGCGCGGGCCCGCTGTCCTAGAGAAAGTATCTTTCACACCGTCAGTACGTGGGGCACGCCACGGGCCCGGAAGTGGCCCACGTTCACGCATTCGGTGCGGCCGATGCGCATCCGGCTCGCGAGCGGCTGATGGACGTGCCCGAACAGCACGTACCTCGGCTGGGCCCGGTGGATCGCGTCCAGGATCGCCCTGCTCCCGCGTTCGAACCGGCGCGCCACCGTGTCGTACAGCAGTTCGGGCACGTCGGGCGGGATGTGGCAGCACAGCACGTCCACCTCGCCGACGGCCTCGACCTTGGCGGCGTACGCGTCGTCGTCCAGTTCGTAGGGGGTGCGGTACTCGGTGCGCAGGCCCCCGCCGACGAACCCGAACCGGAGCCCGCCGATCTCTGTGGTCTCACCGTCCAGGACGTGGTGGCCCTCCCGGAGGTGCGCCCCCCACATGCGCGGGACGTCCACGTTGCCGTAGGTCAGGTACGCGGGGGTCGGCATGGCCGCGAACAGTTCGGCGTACTGCCGGTCGACCGCGCGTTCGATGTGCGGCCACGCGTCGCCGTCGAGGGACGCCCACAGCCCCCGGGAGAACTCGCGGGCCTCGTCGAAGCGCTTCTCGGTGCGCAGCGCGATGAAGCGGTCGGCGTTCTCCTGCCCGAACAGGTCGGCGAAGATCCCCTGCGCGTGGTCGTCGTAGTCGATGAACAGGATCAGGTCGCCCAGGCAGATGAGCACGTCCGCGCCGTCCGCCGCGCTCGCCAGCGCGTCCGCGCGGCCATGGACGTCGCTCACCACGTGGATCCTCATGAACCGACTCTAATAGGGCACACCGCCCGCCAGAACGGCCGGGTTGCGCGTCGATCGGGCGGGGCGCCGGGCCCCGGCCCCGGTCAGCCGGTCGCGGCCGACACCAGGGAGCGCCACTCGCTCACCAGGGCGGGGTCCACCGGGGCGTCCCAGGCGCCGTCCGGGCGGACGGCGGTGCCCACGTGGAACGCGGTGACGCCCGCGGCGGCGAGGAGCGCGACGTGCTTGCGGCGCAGCCCGCCCCCGGCCATGATCACCTTGGCGGAGTCCGGGTCCTCGGCGGCACGCCGGACGAGGACGTCCACCCCGGCGTCCACGCCGCGCGCGGACCCGGCCGTGAGAACGGTGTCGAGCCCGCCGCCGAGGCGCCGGACGGCGTCCCACGCGGCGCCGGGGTCGGCGGCGTGGTCGACCGCGCGGTGGAACGTCCAAGGCAGCGGGGCGGCGTCCGCGGCGAGTTTGCCGGTCGCGGCCACGTCGACGTGGCCGAACGAGTCGAGGAAGCCGAAGACGAACCCGTCCGCGCCCGCCTCCGCGAGGCCCGCGGCGGCGCGCCGCAGCCGGTCGAGCTCGAACCCGGTCGTGCGGAACCCGGCGTTGGCCCGCAGCATCACCCGCATCGGCAGGGTGGTGACCTTCCGCACCGCCTCGACCACGTCGGGATCGGGGGTGAGGCCGTCGGCGGCCATGTCGGCGACGACCTCGAGCCGGTCGGCGCCGCCGTCCTGCGCCGCCCGCGCGTCCTCGGCCGTCAGCGCGATCACTTCGAGCAGCATGGCGATCCCCCGGAACCCGTTCGTGTGCGACCGGCTCAAGCGTAGGCGACCCCGCGGCGGACGCCGCGGGTGACGGCCGGTCTTTGCCGTGCCGTTAACCCGGGGCCTCCGGGGAAGGCCAATAGGCAGACCTCCAGGGAAAATTCCCTACTGATGGGTATCATTCGTCTGCGGAGAAGCCTCCTGGGATTTCCCCGCCGACCTCGAAGACCGACTACAGGAGCAGGCCGTGCGCGAGTTCAGCGTTCCCGTGATGGTGGAGGTCCCCGACTCCGCCACCCTGACCGACGCGCCCTTCACCCGGGCCGCCGAGGATCCTGGCACGATCGTGGCGCGCCGCAAGAGCGGCTCGGGCGAGGAGGCGGCGTGGAGCGCCGTCACCGCAGCCGAGTTCGCGGCCGAGGTGACCGCCGTCGCCAAGGGCCTCACGGCCGCCGGGATCGAGCCCGGCGACCGGGTGTGCCTGCTGTCGCGGACCCGCTATGAGTGGACCGTTCTCGACTACGCGATCTGGACCGCCGGCGCGGTCTCGGTCCCCATCTACGAGACGTCCTCCCCCGAGCAGATCGAATGGATCGTCGGCGACTCCGGCGCGAAGGCCGTGTTCGCCGAGACGGACGCGCACACGGCCTCGGTCGAGGAGGTGCGGGAACGCCTCCCCGGCCTCGCGCACGTCTGGAACATCGACGCGGGCGGCGTCGACCAGGTCCGCGAACTCGGCGCCGGCACCGGGGACGACGTCGTCGAGGAGCGCCGCCGCTCCCGCACCGCCGCGGACCTCGCCACGCTCGTCTACACCTCCGGCACCACCGGACGCCCCAAGGGCTGCGAGATCACCCACGGAAACCTCGTGGCGACGGCCCGCAACGCCGTCCAGGGCGCGATCGCCGAGGTCGCCGTGGCGGGCAGCTCCACGCTGCTGTTCCTGCCGCTGGCGCACGTGTTCGCCCGGCTCATCCAGGTCGCCACGATCGAGGGCGGCATCGTCCTCGGGCACAGCGACATCCCGGACCTGCTGCCCGACCTCGCCTCCTTCCAGCCGACCTTCCTGCTGGCCGTCCCGCGCGTCTTCGAGAAGGTCTACAACGGCGCCGAGCAGAAGGCCGCGGCCGACGGCAAGGGCAAGATCTTCAAGGCGGCCGCCGAGACCGCGATCGCCTACAGCCGGGCGCTGGACGACGGCCGGCCGGGCCTCGGCCTCAAGGCGAAGCACAAGGTCTTCGACGTGCTGGTGTACGGCAAGCTGCGCGCGGCGGTCGGCGGCAAGGTGGAGTACGCGGTGTCCGGCGGGGCCGCGCTCGGCGAACGCCTCGGGCACTTCTTCCGCGGCGTCGGCATCACGATCCTGGAAGGCTACGGCCTCACCGAGACGACCGCCCCCGCCAGCGTCAACCGCCCCACCGCCCTCAAGATCGGCACCGTGGGGCAGCCGATCCCGGGCGTGGACATCCGCATCGCCGAGGACGGCGAGGTCCTCGTCCGCGGCATCAACATCCTGCGCGGCTACTGGAACAACGAGGCCGCCACCAAGGAGGCCCTGGAGGACGGCTGGCTCCACACCGGCGACCTCGGCTCCCTCGACGACGACGGGTTCCTGCGGATCACCGGCCGCAAGAAGGAGATCCTCGTGACCGCCGCGGGCAAGAACGTCGCGCCCGCCCCGCTGGAGGACAGGCTCCGCGCGCACCCGCTGATCAGCCAGTGCCTGGTCGTGGGCGACGGCCGCAAGTTCATCAGCGCCCTCGTCACGCTGGACGAGGAGGCCCTCGGCCCGTGGAAGGACCGGCACGGCAAGCCCGAGGCGATGACGGTGGACGAGCTGCGCCTCGATCCCGACGTCATCGCCGAGATCGAGGCCGCGGTCGCCGAGGCCAACAAGTCGGTCAGCCACGCCGAGGCGATCAAGAAGTACGTGATCCTCGGCGTGGACTTCACCGAGGCGGCCGGCCACATGACGCCGAGCCTGAAGGTCAAGCGCAACGTCGTGATGAAGGACTTCGCCGACGAGATCGAGTCGCTCTACACCGGCTGACCGGGGTGCGGGCCCGTCCTTCCCCGGTCAGCGCAACGCGTTGACGGCGTCCCCGATCGGGGTGTCGCCGTTGAGGAGGTCGAGCGTGCGGCGGCGGACGTCGCCGGCGTCGAGCAGCGCCACGATGACCGCCGCGACGTCGTCGCGAGTGACCGCGTCGTGCCCGATGGGCGGCTCGGCGAGCTTCACCCTGCCGGTGGGCGGGTCGTCGGTGAGGCGGCCCGGCCGCAGGATCAGCCAGTCGAGGGCGTCCCGTCGGCGCAGGTCGTCCTCAGCCTCGCCCTTGGCCCTGATGTAGGCCTCCCACACCTCGCCGCGGCCCGGCGCGGGCGGCTCCCCCGCGCCCATCGCGGAGATCTGCACGAAGCCGCGGACGCCCGCGCGCTCCGCCGCGTCCGCCGTCAGCACCGCCGCGGCCCGGTCGACGGTGTCCTTGCGCGCCGCGCCGCTGCCCGGCCCCGCCCCGGCGGCGAACACGACCGCGCCCGCCCCGGTCAGATGGCCGGCGATCTCGCCGGCGTCCGCCGACTCCAGGTCGCACACCGCCGGCTCGGCGCCGGTTTCCCGCACGTCCGCCGCGTGGCCGGGATTGCGGATCAGGCTCAGCACGGTGTCCCCCCGCGCGGCCGCCAGCCGCGACAGCCGCAGTGCGATCTTCCCGTGCCCGCCCGCGATCACGATGTTCATGTCCCCGATCGTACGGACTCCGGCTCCCGGAATCGCGCGGGCACGCGCGGGCGCGGCCGGTGAGGCGCCGCCGAAGGTCGAAGACGGCATCCTCACCGGCCGCGCGTCCGGGTCACCCCAGGGCGGTCCGGATCACCCGGACGTCAGATGGATCAGTAGTGACGCTTGGGCCGCGTCGTGGGCTGGGCGCCGCCGTCCTGGCCGCCGCCGTCCTGGCCATCGCCGTTCTGACCGCCGCCGCCGTTCTGCCCGCCGTCCTGGCCGCCGCCGCCCTGACCGCCACCGCCGTTCTGGCCGCCGCCCTGGCCGTTGATGGTGTTGACCGCCTGCTGCATCAGCTCTTCACCCATCACGTTGATGAAGTCGCCGTGGTCGGTCACCGGGTCGTGGCCCGACTCGGGGAAGCTGTCCAGCGCGAACGCCAGCGGCTCCGCGGGCACGTCGTAGGTCAGGGTCATCCGCAGCTGCGGCACGGCCTGCGTGCCCTCCGGGCAGGCGCCCGTCCGCTCGTCGGGGAAGGCGATGTGGTCGCGGTGGTTGGCGCTGTCGGTGTTCTGGCCGTCCCAGCAGCTCGGGAAGTTCAGCACGCGCGCGACCAGGCTGCCCTCCGGGCAGAGCGGGTACTTGTCGGTGAACGCCCGCTCCTCGAATCCCGTGCAGGTCCACAGCGCCTTCGCGTTCTGCAGGCCGTTCGTCACGGCCTTCGCGTCACCGGTGGCGACGCGGATGAACTGCGGCATCGCGGTCACCTGGCTGCGCGGGTTGCCCAGGAACTCCAGGCGCGCCTCCGTCGGCTCGACGATGCTGCCGATGTTGCCGTCGATCTGGCTCTGCTCGGCCCGCTCGGAGTCGTCCTGGCCCGCGCGGAGCCGCAGCACCGGCCAGAAGTAGGCCGACTTGTCGCCGTTCTCGCAGGTCGTCCCGGCCGCGGCGAACGTCTCGTCGGTCGAGAAGGCATCGGTGTCGAGGTTGCCGACGTAGTCGTGGATGTGGTGCGCGCCGTTCACGACGCCGGGCGCCGCGAGCACGTTGTCGGGGTTGCTGTGCGCCTGGCCCTCGTTCGTACCGCAGTCCACGCTGAAGACTCCGGTGGAGGCCTGCCGGGTGTTGCGCGGCTGCCGCACGCGCGGCGCCTGCTGGATCGGGACGAACTGGTCCGGCCTCAGCTCCGGGATCTCGACTTCCTGGCCGTCGCCCTGGTCGTTGCCCTGACCTTGGTCGTTGCCCTGGCCCTGGTCGTTACCTTGGCCCTGGTCGTTGCCCTGGCCCTGGCCGTTGTCCTGACCGTCGCCCATCTGGCCGTCGCCCGGCTGCTGGCCGCCGTCCTGCTGACCGCCGTCCTGCTGACCGCCGTCCTGCTGACCGCCGCCCGGCTGCTGGCCGCCGTCCTGCTGACCTCCGTCCGGCTGTTGACCGCCGTCCGGTTGCTGGCCGCCGTCTTGGCCGCCGTCCGGTTGCTGGCCGCCGTTCGGGTAGCCGGTCGGCGTGCCGCTGGGGGCGCCCGGGTCGTTGACATCGTTGAGATTTCCGCCGCCTTCGAGGTCCGAGCCGCCGGCGGCGGCCGGCGTGCTGCGGCCCGGCAGCGGGGCCGCGGTGCCACCGGGCGTCGTCTGACAGGCCGACGCGGCAAGGGCGAGCGCCGGAATGATCACGGCGAAGGCTTTTCTCTTGCTTCCCATGGAAAGGTACTCCCTTTTGCGGGGTGGGATGTACGTCATTTCAGAGCACGCCTGGGTACCAGGCCGGTGCTCTCCAGCAGCGACATGTGCGTGTTCACGAACTTCATGGAACGTTCGGCGAACGCACGGACCTCGCTGTTCTCGGACTGCGAGCGCACCTTGGCGATGACGGTGAAAACCGCCCCGTGCGCGGCGCGCAGCCGATGCACCCAGATCTTGTCGTAATCGGCGCCGAATTTGCCTGACATCTCTCTCAGCCAGGCCTTCTGGCTCCCGTTGGGCTCGTTCGGGAGGAGCACGCCGAGCCGCTCCGCGGTCGCGCGGGCGTCCGCGTCCAGCTGGACGTGCTGCTGCCAGATGATCTCGGCGACCTCCCTCACCCGAGGGCTGGAGGCACGCTGCTGTGCCTGCTGGCCTGCGGGGATCTCCCACAGGCCGGCCTGCCGCACCGCGACAAGCAACTTTCTGTCCAAAGTGCTCAGACGTCCCCAGCGAGTGTTCACGGTGCCACCGAGGTTCGCCGCGCCGCTGGCGGGGACGCCGACCGGGTTCATGACGACCGCGAAGGCGGCCCCCACGGCCGCCACGGCCGCCAGAATCAGCAGGGTGCGGCCCAGGCGAAGGCGTGGCAGCCTGCGCATTTCGGCGATTCCGTAGGATTTCCTCAAGGGAACTTCTTCCTCCTTTCGAGGATCTCTCGACGGACCCGGCGCGGGTTCTGTGGGAGATACGCGCCACGCGGGGTGCCGGGTTCAAGAGCGCTCATCGGATTTCCTGTTTCCACCCGTCCGAATTGGCCGGCCGGGGCCGG
This sequence comes from Spirillospora sp. NPDC048819, assembly GCF_040650055.1. NCBI lineage: Bacteria > Bacillati > Actinomycetota > Actinomycetes > Streptosporangiales > Thermomonosporaceae > Spirillospora > Spirillospora sp. NPDC048819. The sequence goes on from NZ_JBEZGN010000002.1 coordinate 124,282, forward strand.
CCGTCAGCGTCTGGACGGGATGTCGGGGACGCCGTCGACGACGCGCAGCGCCAATGCGGGGCACATCGCGACCGCCTTCTGCACGTCCTTCTCCATCCAGGAGGGAATGTCGGTGCCGAGCACCACCGGGAAGCCGTATCGGTCGAGCTGGATCAGCTCGGGGACGATGTAGGCGCAAAGGCCGTGCCCGTCGCAGCGGCTCCAGTCGATCGCCACCCGGCCCTCCGAGCCGTCGGGCACCGGCAGCGGCAGGACCCCGTACGTCGACAGGTCGCAGCCGCCGCCCCACCGGTGGGCGTCGATGTCGGCGGCGAACGCCTCCATCGCCGAGAGGACGAACCTCGCGGTCCCGTCCGGATGGGTGCAGGCGCCCCGGCCCCGGCCGATGCCGGCGGCGCGGCGGACGTCCTCCACCGTCCCCGCCCCCTCGGTGAGGGAGTTGAGGGACCGCACGACGTCGGGCAGCCCGAGCCGGCACGGCCCGCACTGCCCGGCCGACTGCGCGGCCAGGTAGGAGGCGATCCGGGTGACCTCGCCGAGCGGGCAGGTGCCCTGGCTGAGCGGCAGGACGATCCCGGCGCCCACCGTCCCGCCGACCCGGCGCATCCCCGCGCGCGAGAGCACGGCCCGCGAGACCGCCGCGGGGCCGAGCCACATCCCGTGGTAGCCGCCGACGAGCACGCCCGGCGACGGCGGCACCTGGCAGTGGTCGAGCACGGCCTGGAGCGGCGTGCCGAGCGGCGCCTCCACGACCTGGGTGCCGCCGACGGTGAGCAGCGTGGTGCCCGGCTCCTCCTCCGTCCCGGCCGACGCGTACAGGTCGGAGCCGAGGGAGATGAGCACGGCGAGCTGCGCGAACGTCTCGGTGTTGGACAGCAGCGTCGGGTAGCCGTCGACGCCGGAGTCGGACGCGCGGACCTTGACGCCCGGCGGGATCGGCGTCTCCCCGTTGATCGCGCGGACCACCGCGCCGCTCTCCCCGGAGATGAACCGCTCGGTCAGCCGGACGACCCGCGCGGGCATCCGCCGCTCGCTGATCGCGGCGCGGACCGAGCGGGCGGCCTCGTCGTCCTCGACGGCCACGACGATCCGCTGGGTGCCGAGCGCGGACGCGGCGATCTGGGCGCCGTCGAGGACGAGGTGCGGCGCCCGTTCGAGCAGGACCTTGTCCTTGGCGCTGCCGGGCTCCCCCTCGGCGCCGTTCACCACGATGACGACGTCCTCGCTGGAGCCGCGTTCGCCGCCGCTCTCACCGGGCAGCAGCGCGGTCTGGTCGGCGGTCGGGTAGTTGACCCGCGCCGCCACGGCCATCAGCTTGCGGGCGAAAGGGAAGCCCGCGCCGCCGCGCCCCCTCAGGTCGACCTGCTCGCACATGCGGACGATGTCGTCCAGGTCCGGCGCGCGGAGCCTGCCGTGCACCGCGAGGTGCCGGTCGAGGTCCAGCCGGTCGAACCGGTCGAACCCGAGGGTGAGCCGCGGACCGCCGATGCCGGAGACGGTGACGGTCGACGTCATCGGTAGACCTCGGTGTCATTTCCGCCGCCGTACACGGGCATGCCGCGCGGGTCCTGGACGGTGCCGCGCGGGTCGTCGAGGCCGTCCAGGGGATCGGCCTCCCTGGCGCGGGCCGCCGCGGCGGCGCGGGCCTCCTCGTGCTCCATCGCCGCCATCGCGCGCCGGTCGCGGCGGCGTCCGGCGCCGTCCGGCCTGGAGAACGGATCGATCTCGTCGCCGGCCCGGTTGAGCTCCCGCGGCTTGACCACCACGATCAGGCGGGTCATCAGCGCGAGCACGACCAGCACCACGCTCATCACGTAGGAGAGCACGACCCAGTTCGCCGCGGCGCGCCCGGTGATGAGGCCGTGCACGATCGCGAACGGCCAGGCGACGTAGGCGAGGGCGTGGACCGACCGCCACACCCACGCCTTGCCGCCGAAGGCGAACCGCGACCGCAGCATCCCGGTGACGACGATGACGAGCATCAGGTCGAACGCGATCGTGCCGAGGCCGACCGCCCCGCCCGTCGGGACGACGATGTTGACGGGCAACGCGAGGCCGGCCATCACCTTCACCGACACGTGCGCGAACAGCATCGCCACCGAGATGATCGCGGACGCGCGGTGCAGGGCCTGCGCGAGCACCCGGTGCCGGATCTTCAGGATCAGGCGATCGGTGGCGAGCAGGCCGCTCATCACCGCGGTGGTCAGCGCCACGAGGGCGAAGACGCCGGCGAAGAAGTTGAGGAAGTACTGCACGTTCGCGACCGCGACGGCGCCCTGCGGGGTCGCCGCGCCGACGAGCACCAGCACCGCGCCGACGAGCACGAGGCGCAGCGCCCAGGTGGGGACCATGGGATCATCACTGTTGCGAATTCGCACCGCTCGGACTCCTCTTCTTGGTTGCGCCCGCCGCCGGGGCGGGGGGCGATCCGGCGCCGTTCTCCGGCCGGGCGCCTGGGGACGGCCGTGACGACGGAGGGTCGTCCGCCGCGGGGACCGCGCCGAGGTTGGCCAGCAGACCGCCGGGAAGCACCTGGAGAACACCGCGTTCGGCGAAGCCGAGGAGGGGGTTGGCCCGCTCCCGGAACGTCCAGCCGCCGATCTGCGCGCCGTCGAGCGGGATCGGCCCGCCGCCGCGGCGCAGCCCGAACCCGACCTCGGCGCGCGGCGGGGCCGCCCCGCCGCAGGGCCGTTCGGTACCGATGCGGCCGAGCGGGTCGCCCTGCCCGACGACGCCGCCGTCGCGCACCGCCGAGGCGCCGCGGAGCCGGTAGTAGGTGGTGGCGACGCCGCTCCCGTGGACGAGCATGACCATCGCGCCGCCGGCCGAGTCGGCGCAGAAGCGGTAGAGGCGGCCGTCGCCTGCCGCGAGGACGCGCCCGTCGCCGCCGGAGAACGCCAGCGAGCCCAGCGGGCGCGGGGAGTCGTCCGAGGTCGTCATCGACCAGACCTCGCCGGTCTTCCACGGCAGCATCAGACCGTCGCCGGCGCGGGAGCCGTTGACGAGCGCGGTGGCCTGCGCGGCGGTGAGCGCCCCGTAGCGGCGCAGGGCGCGCACCTCCGCCGCCGGCATGACCTTCGCGGGGGCGGCGCCGAGCAGCGCGTTGAACTCCGTCCCGCCCGAGAGCGCGACCTGCCACTCCTCGCCCGTCCAGCGGGCCGCGTAGAACGCCACTTCAGGGGTCGCGGTGCTGCCGGTGGGGACGGGGAGCGCGGTGGTGCCGAACACCCAGCTCTTGTCGGGGCTCGTCCGGGTCGCGTCCACGATCGGACGGCCCGCCGGCGGCGCGCCGTAGGCCTGCCGGGCGGCCGCGCCGCGCTCGTCGATGGTCAGCTCCCGCACCTGCGCGGCGAGCACCCCGAGGTTCGGGGGGGACGGCGCCGCGGGCGCGCCGCTCTGCCCGGGCTGCTGCGGCTGCCCCGGCTGCGGCGGCTGTGCCGGGTCGCCGCCGGGCTTCGGCGGCGTGATCGCGCGCTGCGACCCGGCGGGGCCGGACGTCCCGCCGATGGGCCCGCCCTCCAGCAGCGCACGCTCGGCGATGCCGAGCAGGGACAGCCCGACGGCGGTGGACAGCACGATCGCGCCGATGCTCATCCGGTCAGTGGGGCGCCGCCCGCGCCGCGGCGTCGCCTTCGGCCCCGGCCGCGGCGTCGCCGGGCGCCGCGACGGCGGACCGGCCGGCTGCCGCGACCTGGCGGCCCGCTGCGGGGGACGTTCCTCCACGCGCCGCTGGGAACGTGACCGTTCCGTGCGCCGCGACCGCCCGCCGCGCGGCTGGAACTCGCGAGACCGGTCCCGGCCGCCGGTGCCGAACCCTTCGGTGCGCGCGTCGAACCGTTCCGTGCGCGGGTCGGACCGCTCGGCCCGTGCATCGAACCGCTCGGCCCGGGCGTCGAACTGGCGGGTCCGGGCGTCTGGCGGGACGTTGCGGGGGCCGAACTGGCGGGTCCGCTCGTCGGATCGGCCGTTCCGGGCGTCGAACTGGCGGGTCCGCGCATCAGGTGGGTCGTTGCGGGCATCGAACTGGCGGGTCCGCGCATCAGGTGGGTCGTTGCGGGGGCCGAACTGGCGGGTCCGCGCATCGGGCGGGTCGTTGCGAGGGCCGAACTGCCTCGTCCGGGCCTCGGGCCGGCCGTTCCGCGCGTCGAACTGGCGGGTCCGCGCATCGGACCCGTCGTCCCGGGGACGGTCGTCCCTGTCCCTGGGAGGCCTGTTCCGTGCGCCGAACTGGTCTTCCGTGCGCTTGCGGGACCGCTTGGCGCGGGCCTCGTGCCGCTTCATCTCGCGCCGGCTCGGCCCGCGGCGGGACGATCGCCGTCCGCGCTCGGTGCCGTCCGGCTGCTCGGACCACCAGGACCCTTCGGGCCACTGCGGCCGCGGCTGCGGCTCGTCGGACCATGTCCCCGGAAGGGGCTCAGGTCTCGACGAGGGACGCGCGGGCGTCTCGGCCCACGGTGAAGCATGCGTGTTGTTCCGGGACGCATGCCCGATATCGCGTCGCGCCATGCCCTCTCCTGTGGAGGAGACGGAGGGCTCGGCGAACGCCGGTCGGCTCCGGACCGCCCGGCTCGTCACCCGGCGGCCTTCCCGCTGAGACATCGGGGATCGCGGCGCGGGAGCCCGCTCGCTCCCACCGCGTTCCCCGAACGGATTCTTGACGAACCCGCTCGATCACTCCGGGAGCATACGCCCCATGAGTCACTCGTTGCGCGTTAGTGCCAAAAATCCGTACGGACCTTATCCCACGGCCCTTCTGCTCTCCCCGGGAGTACGCAAGGACGCCGCGGCACGTTCACGATGAGGCTCACTTTTTCGGACGTCCGCCCGCGAGGCCCGGCGCCCCGGGCACCGGTCAGCGGACGGCCTTCAGGAAGCGGGCGGCGAGCGGCGCCGCCACCTTCGGGCCCGAGCCCCCCGCCTCGACGAAGACCGAGAAGGCGAGATCGTCGCGGTACCCGATGAACCAGGCGTGCGACCGCCCGCCGCCGAACTCGGCCGTGCCCGTCTTGCCCGCCGTCCCGGCCGGCAGCCCGGCGCCCGCGGCGGTGCCGCCGGTGACCACGGCCCGCATCAGCGTGCCGAGCGCGGAGGCCGCGGGCACCCGGCGGGGTTCCGGCGTCGCTCCCCCGCCCTCGCGGATCAGCTTCGGCGCGAGCAGCCGCGGCGCCCGCCACGAGCCGTCCGCCACGGCCGCGGCGGCCGACGCCATCAGCAGCGGGCTCGCCTGGACGCGGCCCTGCCCGATCCCGGCCTCGGCCAGCTCCGCACCGCCCCGCGGGTCCGGGAAGTTCCCCTGCGCGGCGTCCACCCCCGGTGCGATCCGCGTGCCGAATCCGAAGCGCCGGGCGCTCGCCGCCAGCTTCGCCGCGCCGAGCCGCTCGACCGCGAGCCGCGCGAAGGTGGTGTTGCAGGACGCGGCGAACGCGTCCCGCAGCGTCGTCCGCCCGAGCGCGTGGTCCTCGTCGTTGTGGATCGTGCGCTGCGCGGTGACCACCGAGGCGGGGCAGTCGACACCGGTCCCAGGACCGGCGCCGTCCGCGATCAGCGCGCCCGCGACCACCACCTTGAACGTCGAGCCGGGCGGGTAGAGGCCGAGGAACGCGCCGAGGCCGCCGAGCCCGTCGGCCACCGCGAGGACCTCCCCGCTGGACGGGCGGACGGCGATGACCGCGGCCCGGCCCGACGTGGACGCGGCGGCCGCCTTCTCCGCCGCAGCCTGCACGCGCCGGTCCAGGGTCGTGCGGATCTTCTCGCCCTTCTCCACCCCGAACAGCTTCACGCGCTGCGGCGCTCCGCCGTCGTCGCGCAGCTCGATCGCCCATCCGGTCTGCTCGTCCTCCCTGCCGAGCCGGTCGGTGATCCCGGCGAGGTAGGGCGCGAGCGGTCCGTCCTCCGGCAGCGCCCCGCCGTCCCGCGCGACCAGCGTGACGGCGGGGACCCGCACCTGCCGCAGCGTCCACCGCCCCGCGCCCTTCAACCCCGGGTACAGCGTGCCGGGCGACCACAGCACCCGCCACCGTCCGTCCACCCGCCCGAGCCGCAGCCGCGACGTGAACGACCAGCTCCCGTGCCCGGCGACCGACCGGGTGACGGTGAAGCCCGCCTGCGCGGCGCCCTGCCCGGAGCGCACGACGGGACGCGGCTCCAGGGCGATGCTGTTGATCATGAGGCCGCGGGACAGCGCGCGGTGCTGCGCGGCGAAGTCGGGAGGCGGGTCGGCGACGAACTCGCGCATCTCCTCCAGATCCCCCTCGCTCCAGGCCGCGAAGTACCCGGCCGCGACCTCGCCGGCGTCGCCGCCACGTCCGTTCCCCAGTGCCCAGCCCGCCGTGAGCCCGGCCACCAGGACGGCCGCCAGCACCCCCGCCAGCACCACAAGGCCCTTCGACCGCATGCGCCCTCCTCCGCCCGCCCAGACGATGATCATCCCAATGCCGGATAGCGCCGTACATGCCGATGAACACGTACTTTCTGGCCAAATGTGGCGATGGGCTTAGCGATGACTGATCCGCCCCTTAAGTGCGCTTTAACGGGGACGCCAGGACCACTGACGGCCCCTACCTTCGGAAATGTCCACGACCGCGGACACATGCGGCAGGAGGTGCCCCGGATGAGTCGATCACCGCGACAGGGATCAGCCCAGGGGTGGCCCACCCCTCCCGCCCATCCGCGGACAGGCACTCTGTTCATGGCGTTTTCCTCCTCCTTCGGGCCTTGGCGGCCCTCAATCGTCGGGAAACGCGTGCGATCGCTGCATCGCTCCGACTCGCCTTACGGCTCGCTGCGCGATCAGGTTTCTCGCAAGCTCGAAACCTGCCTTCGGACGCGATCGCGACGATTTTGGTCGTTGCGTGGTTGCGGCGGTGGCCGGTGCGTCGCATCCGACGCCTCTTCAGGGCCGGGGTTGCACTCCCCGCAGACGACCGGTCCCCGGGACGGGACCCCGCCTACGGCGCGGGGGCGGGGTCCCGACCGGGGACCGGTTTCGCACACCGTCAGCGCGTCCAGGGGAGGCGGACGGCCTCCAGATCCGGGTCGGTCAGGACGGCGTCGACGAGCGCGGTGGGGCCGACGACCTTCGTCCCCCACAGGTCCCAGTCGCAGTAGACGACCCAGGAGCGGTCCTCCGCCCACAGGTCGGACGGGCAGCTCGACATCGCCGGATGGTCGTACAGGGCGGCCGCGTCGCCGAGCCGTCCCGCGAAGACCGTCTCGTCGTCCCAGTCGGCGGTGACGAGCGGGCAGTAGTACGCCAGGCACCGGGTACCCGAGCCGGACGGGCTGTGCCGCAGCAGCACCCCGATCAGCCGGTGCCAGCCCTCCCGGTCGAGGCAGCCCTCCGCGGGCGGCTGGATCGCCGCCGACCAGCTCCCCGCGGGATGCCCCTGCCGCAGGCAGCGGTTGCCGGGCAGCTCCCCCTCCGGGACGGCCTGCTCGCCGAAGCCGCGCGCGAGCTCCTTCCAGCGCAGCCGCCGCCACCCCGTGCCAGGATCGCCGCTGCGGCCGAGGTCGGTGCCGGTGACGATCGCGCCCTCCAGCAGGTCGCCCACATCGCCGGGCACGTCACCGGCCGCGTCGGTCAGGCCCGCCGCGGTCACGGACTGGTGGACATCGTCGTGGGTCGTGGTGACCAGCCCCTCCTCCCACGCGTACATCGCGTGGAGGAGCCAGACGGAGTCGGGGCGGCGCGGCGGCTCGAAGCCGGAATAGCAGTGGTCGGGATCCAGATCGTGCAGCCACCGGGCGGCCTCCCCGGGAACGCGGGCCCATGCGTCCTCGATGTCCATAGCCGAATCTTGCCATCTCAGGACGCGATCAGCCCGTCGAGGCGGGTGGCCTGGACCTCCCAGCGCCACTCGCGCTCCACCCAGGCGCGGCCCTTCTCGCCCATCGCGCGGGCACGGCCGGGGTCCGTGAGAAGCCCGGTGAGCGCCCCGGCGACGCGGGCGACCGAACGGCCGGGCACGACGATCCCGGTCTCGCCGTCCAGCACCGCGTCGGGCGCGCCGCCGGAGTCGCCCGCCACCACCGGCAGCCCGGTCGCCGACGCCTCCAGGTAGACGATCCCGAGCCCCTCCACGTCCAGGCCGCGGCGGCGGGTGCGGCACGGCATCGCGAACACGTCCCCCGCGTCGTAGTGGGCGGGCAGTTCCTCCCACGGGACGCCGCCGGTGAACACGACCGACCCGCCCACCCCGAGCGACGCGGCGAGGCGTTCCAGATCAGCCCGGTACGGCCCGCCGCCGACGATCAGCAGCACGGCGTCCGGCACCGACCGCAGAACGTGCCGCCAGGCGTGGATGAGGGCGTCCTGCCCCTTGCGCGGCACCAGCCGGGAGACGCAGACGGCCACGGGACGGTCCGCCAGGCGATGCCGTGCCCGGATCTCCGCGCCGCCGGCGCCCGCGCGGAAGAGCTTCTCGTCGACGCCGGGCGCGAGCCGCGCCATCCGCGCCGCGGCGTCCGGCGACAGCGCCCGCGCCATCCGGGACCGCGTGTACTCGCCCAGGTAGGTCAGCACGTCCACGTCGTCGCCGATGCGCCCGAGGAGGCCGCGGGCGACCGGCAGCGACGCCCAGCCCGCCTCGTGCCCGTGGGTGATGCCGACGAGCCGCCCGGCGCCGCGCCGCCGCAGCGCCGGGGCCAGCAGCCCCAGCGGCGCCGCCGCGCCGAACACCACCGAGTCGCAGCCCTCCGCGCGCAGCACGTCCGCCGCCCGGCGCAGAACGCCCGGTTCCGGCAGCATCAGCGAACCCGGATGCCGGACGACCGGGAACGGCTGCGCCGCGTCGAACTCCGCGGCGCCCTTCCATGCCGGGGCGTAGACGACCACCGAGCCGGGCGGGCGCCGCACCGCGAGGCCGTGCACGAACGCCTGGATGCCGCCCGGACGGGGCGGGAAGTCGTTGGTGACGAACAGCGTCTTGGTCATCGCCGGCCAGCATACGGACCCGGCGGGTACGCGAAGGGCCCGGCACCGCCGTGACGGTGCCGGGCCCTTCCGAGGCCGGGATGCCAGGTCAGCGCTTGACCTGCTCCGCGTCCTTGCCGCTCTCGATCGCCTCGTGCTCGCCGTGCTCCTCGACGGGAATGTCGTCGAAGGTCCACGCGCGGTTCAGCCGAGAGCGCAGGTGCCCGATCGGGCCCTTGGCGGCGGGGATGCCCTGGGCGTCCCGGTCGGGCGCCCCGGGCCGGGCGTTCTCCTTGGACAGCAGAACGGCCATCTCCTCCTCGCGCGCCGGTTCGTGCCGCTCGGAGTACTTCCCGTCCGGCGACATGAGGATCACGCCGCTCTCCACGCCGTGCCCGACGATGCCGGCGTCCTTGCGCTGCAGGCCGAGGCAGACCCGCTTGGTGATGATGAACGCCAGGACCGGGCCGAGGAAGAACATGACGCGGAAGAACCAGGTCGTGGCGAACAGCGAGATGTGGAACCGCTCGGCGAGGATGTCGTTCGCGCCGGCGAGCCACAGCAGTCCGTAGAACGTCACCGCGGCCATGCCGGTCGCGGTGCGGACCGGGGCGTTGCGCGGCCGGTCGTTGACGTGGTGCTGCCGCTTGTCGCCCGTCACCCACGCCTCGATGAACGGCCACAGGGCCGCGCCGGTCATGATGATGCCGAGCGGACCCAGGGCGGGGATCAGCACGCTCAGGCTGAGCGTGTGGCCCCAGGCGTTGATCTCCCAGGCGGGCATGATCCGCAGCGAGCCCTCGAGGAAGCCCATGTACCAGTCCGGCTGGGAACCGGACGAGATGGCCCCGGGATCGTACGGCCCGTACAGCCAGACCGGGTTGATCTGCAGGAACGCGCCGAACAGCGCGCACACGCCGAAGGTGAACAGGAAGTAGGCGCCCGTCTTGGCCATGAACACCGGGTAGAACGGGTAGCCGTACACCTGCTTCTCGGTCTGGTTCTTGACCGGCATCGCGGTGTGCTTCTGATGCCACATGATCATCATGTGCGCGGTGATCAGGCCGAGCAGCAGGCCAGGGATCAGCAGGATGTGCAGCATGTACAGCCGCGGGACGATGTCCTGGCCGGGGAACTCGCCGCCGAACAGGAACATGTAGACGTAGGTCCCGACGACGGGGACCGACTCCGCCACGCCCTGGGTGATCCGCAGGCCGGTTCCGGACAGCAGGTCGTCCGGCAGCGAGTAGCCGAACAGGCCCTCCAGGATGCCGAGGGTGAACATGCCGAGGCCGATGAGCCAGTTCAGCTCGCGCGGCTTGCGGTAGGCGCCGGTGAAGAACACCCGCAGCATGTGCGCCAGGATCGACGCCATGAACAGGATCGCCGCCCAGTGGTGGATCTGCCGCATCAGCAGGCCGCCGCGGACGTCGAAGCTGATGTGCAACGTCGAGGCGTACGCCTCGGACATCGTCACGCCCTGCAGGTTCTTGTACGAACCGTCGTACACGACCTCCACCATGCTCGGCTTGAACCAGAGCGTCAGGAACGTCCCGGTCAGCAGCAGGATGATGAAGGAGTACAGGGCGATCTCGCCCAGCATGAACGACCAGTGGTCGGGAAAGACCTTCTTGACGTTCCGCCTGAAGAAAGTGGTGGACCCTAGGCGTTCGTCGATGAAGCCGAGCGTGCCCTCGACGGCCTTCGGAGCCGTGGTGTCGCTCATCCGCGCTCCCAGAAGCTCGGTCCGACGGGCTCGTGATAGTCGCTCGTCGCGATGATGTACCCGTCCTCCACGCTCAGCGGCAACTGCGGCAGCGGCCGCGCCGCGGGGCCGAAGATGACCTTCGCCGCGTCCGTGGCGTCGAACGTGGACTGGTGGCACGGGCACAGGATGTGGTGCGTGGTCTGCTCGTACAGGGCGGCTGGGCAGCCGACGTGCGTGCACACCTTGGAGTACGCCACGACCCCGTTGATGTGCCAGTTGCCGCGGCCCTCGGCGGGCTTGAACAGGGCCTCGGGGACGTTGATCAGGATCGTGACCGCCTTGGCGGCCTCCGTCAGCACCTGGTCGTGGGGAACGTGCTCCTCAAGACCCTCGGGCAGGACGGTGATCATGCTGCCGGGCTCGGCGAAGTCGCTGACCCGCAGCGGCTTGTGGGTGCCGTCCACCACCAGGCGGACGCCCTTCTTGCCCTCTTCCTTCGCCCGCTCGACGGCGTCGGCCCAGTAGGTGCTGCGGAGCCTCTTCTCCGGCAGCGGCCCGAGGTCGCGCAGCAGCACCAGCGGGGCCAGGCCGAGCGGCGCGGCGGCCAGCAGCAGCGTGCGCCGCAGCAGCGGCCGCTTGGTGATGCCGCTGTCCTCGGCGCCCTCGACGAAGTCCCTGGCGAAGGCGGCCCGGCTCTCCTCGTCGGAGGCCAGCTCGTGACGCTCCTGGACGATCGGCTTGCTGGTCATCAGCCGCCGCACCCAGATGGTCACGCCGATGGCCATCGCGAGGAACGCCACCGCCATCGTCCCGCCGAGCCAGAAGTTGGACTCGCGGGCGTCCAGGACGCCGTGCATGCCGCCGTCGCGGCCGCTCCAGCCGATGAAGTACGCGATGAACGTCACGCTGGCGGCGAACGCGAGCAGGAAGAACGCCGCGACGATCCGCTCGGCCCGCTTGGCCGACGCCTCGTCGAGCTGCTCCCCCACGCCCGCGGGCGCCGAGATGTCGTCCTCGGCGAGGAGGGCCTTCTCCTTCGCCGGGGAGGGGGTGCCGATCACGCGTTCGGGCCGGCCGCCCTCCTCGCGCGGGTCCGTCGAGCCCGCGCTCTCCTTGTTGTCGTCGCTCATGACTTCTTCAGCTTCTTCGGCTTCTTCGCGGTGATCCACATGGCGGCCAGCACCAGCAGGCCGAGCCCGACGATCCAGCCGGCCAGGCCCTCGCTCACCGGGCCGATGCGGCCGAGGCCGTTACCGCCCGGGTTCGGCTCGCTGCGCACGTCGACCAGGTAGGCGATGATCGCCCGCTTGTCCTCCGGCGTGAGCGTGGTGTCGTTGAACACCGGCATCGCCTGCGGCCCGGTCAGCATGGCCTCGTACATCTGGGTGGGCGTGACGTCCCCCGTCAGCGGGGGCGCGTACTTGCCGCCGGTCAGCGCGCCGCCCTGGCCGGTGAAGTTGTGGCACTGGGCGCAGTTGGTCCGGAACAGCTTGCCGCCGAGCGCGACGTCACCGCCCTCGGGGTCGACGGCCGACGCCGGCGGAACCTCAGGGCCGCCGCCCAGCGACTGGATGTAGGCGTTCAGGTCGTTGACGTTCTTCTGCGCCCGGGCGACCTGCTCCTCGGCCTCCCGCCGCTTCTCCGGCTCCTCGTAGTCGGTCTTGATCGAGGTGTTGAAGGCGGGGATCGGCTCCTTGCGCGGCACCTGTGCGCCAGGATTCATCGCGGGCATCCGGCCCGTGGTGACCTGGAAGTCGACGGAGGCCGCGCCCACGCCGATCAGGCTGGGCGCGATCGGATTGCCGTCGGCGTCCTTGGAGCCCTGAGCGTTCGGCCCGTGGCAGCTCGCGCAGTTCTGCAGGAACAGCGCCTCGCCGTTCTTCAGGTCCTGCGCGGCCTGGGCGCTGCTCTGCGCCTCGGCGCGGTCGGTCTTCGGCGAGAAGCCGGCGTAGATGACGCCGATCGCCGCCAGGGCCGCCAGCACGACGGCGTAGCCCGCCCACGGGCGCCGTCGCCATGCGGTGATCCTTTTCACGGAAATCCCCGTTCGGGTCATGTCTTCTGGTTGGTCAGGGTCGTCGGGCGGTCACAGGTCGAGCAGGTAGACGACCGAGAACAGGCCGATCCACACCACGTCGACGAAATGCCAGTAGTAGGACACGACGATCGCGCTCGTCGCCTGCTCGTGCGTCCACCGCTTCGCGGCGAAGGTACGCCCGAGGATGAACAGGAACGCGACGAGGCCGCCGATGACGTGCAGGCCGTGGAAGCCGGTCGCCAGGTAGAAGACCGACCCGTAGGCCGACGACGAGAAGGTCAGCCCGTCGTGGGTCACCAGGTTGTAGTACTCGTATCCCTGGCCGGCCACGAAGTAGGCGCCCATGAGGAACGTGAGCACGTACCACTCGCGCAGCCCCCAGCGCCGGAAGTTCAGCAGGCTGCCGTCACGGCCCACCTTGCCGGCCTCCGCCTTGAACACCCCGATCTGGCACGTCACCGAGGACAGCACCAGGACGGTGGTGTTCAACGCCGAAAGCGGCAGGTCTAGCGGGGCGCCCGGCCAAGCGTCTTGCCCGGACTGGCCGATCGTCACAGAGCGGATCGTGAAGAACATCGCGAACAGCGCCGCGAAGAACATCAGCTCGGACGACAGCCAAACGATCGTCCCCACGCTGACCAGATTGGGACGGTTCGCCCGTGCGTGAGGTGTTGTCTCTATGGCGGAAGCTGTCACGGGCGACATTATTGCGCCCCCATCCCGTGAGTGACGCATGACCCCCCTTCTAGGGGGTTCCCGAGCGTGTCCCCCGCGCTCCCGACCCGGTAGCCTTCACGTCCATGAGCACCGTCCCGGAGGGCCCGATGAAGGTTCTCGTCTACAGCGACGACGCGAACACCCGCGCACAGATCCGGATGGCGATCGGGCGCCGCCCCGCCGCCGGCCTCCCGAAGGTCGAGTTCGTCGAGCGGGCGACGCAGCCCGCCCTCGTCGAGCGGCTCGACGAGGGCGACATCGACGTCCTGATCGTGGACGGCGAGGCGCAGCCCGCGGGCGGCCTCGGCGTCTGCCGGCAGGCCAAGGACGAGGTGTACGACTGCCCGCCCGTCCTCGCCGTCATCGGCCGCCGCGACGACGGCTGGCTCGCGACCTGGTCCCGCGCCGACGCCGTGGTGAGCCTGCCGCTCGACCCGATGGCCGTCGCCAAGGCCGTCGCGGACCTGATGCGCAAGCGCATCGAGACCCGCCTGCCGGTCCTGTGACCCGCCGACCCGCCCAGCCCGTCAACCGATCGACGCTGTAGGGGACATGGACGCGCGCACAACCTGGCCCGCACTCCTCAACGCCCTGCTCTCGGGCGAATCGCTGTCCAGCGAGGAGACCTCCTGGGCCATGAACAGCATCATGGCCGGTGAGGCCACCGACGTGCAGATCGCGGGCTTCGCGGTCGCGCTGCGCGCCAAGGGCGAGACGGTCGAAGAGGTCACCGGCCTCGCCGACGGCATGATGGACAACGCCACGCCCGTGGACGTGCCGGGCCCCATCGCCGACCTCGTCGGGACGGGCGGCGACCGGGCGCACACGGTCAACATCTCCACGATGGCGGCCGTCGTCGCCGCCGCCTCCGGCGTCCGGGTCGTCAAGCACGGCAACCGGGCGGCGTCGTCGTCGTGCGGCGCCGCGGACCTGCTGGAGAACCTCGGCGTCGCCATCGACCTGTCCCCCCGGGCCACCGAGCGGGTCGCGGAGGAACTCGGCATCGCCTTCTGCTTCGCGCCGCTGTACCACCCGGCGTTCAGGCACACCGCCAAACCGCGCAGCGAGCTCGGCACGCCGACGGTGTTCAACTTCCTCGGCCCGCTGACGAACCCGGCGCGTCCCACCTCGCAGGCCGTCGGGGTGTTCCACCCGCGGATGGCGGGCGTCGTCGCCGGCGTGTTCGCCGCCCGCGGCTGCTCGTCGCTGGTGTTCCGCGGCGACGACGGCCTCGACGAGCTGACGACCACCGGCACCTCGACGGTGTGGGTCGTCCGCGACGGGACGGCGACGGAGACGACGTTCGACCCGTCCGACCTCGGCATCCCGCCGGCCGACGCGGAGGACCTGCGCGGCGCCGGCCCGGACTTCAACGGCCGGGTGGCCCGCGAGACGTTCGCCGGGCGGCCGGGCCCCGTCCGCGACATGGTGCTGCTGAACGCCGCCGCGCTCATCACGGCCTACGACGGCGCGCCGGCCGTCGGCGAGCTCACCGAGGCTCTGCGGGACGGCTACGAGCGCGCCGCGGCCGCCGTCGACTCCGGCGCGGCGAGCACACTCCTGGACCGCTGGATCGACCTCTCCCAGAGGCTCGTTTAACCCAGGGGGGCGACCCCCTGGAACCCCCGTTGCGAGCCGGTCGATCCTCACGACACGGTTTCGGTTTGTTGTGACCGTCTCGGTCTGCTTCGTGTCGCTGCGGTCGCCCGGCTCGGCGGGTTGTGCGACCTCCGGCGCTGGGGCGCCTCCGGCCGCACAACCCGTGCTCCCGGGACTGGGGTCACACCTAAGTCCCGTGCTCCGGTGGCTGGGGTCGCGCCCAAGTCCCGTGTTCCGGGGGCTGGGGTTGCGCCCAAGTCGGCCTTGCGTCGAGAGGCTCTGGCGAGTGTTGCTGTCAGTCGGCGTTGGGGAGGCCTAGGGCGAAGGCCTGCTCTAGGTCGTGTTGGGAGTAGGTGCGGAATGCGATGTGGGTCTCGGTGCCGAGGACGCCCGGAACCTTGTTCAGGCGGCCCGGGATGACGTCGTTCAGCTCATCGTGGCGGCCCACACGGACCATCGCCATCAGGTCGTGCTCCCCGGTGATGGAGTAGACCTCGCTGACGCCGTCCAGGGCGGCGATCGTCTCGGCCACCTCGTGGATGCGCGCGACGTCGGCCTTGACGAACACGATCGCAGTGACCACTTCACCCTCCCCTGAGATTGCGACGCTCCGACCCTACCGGGCGCCGGTCAGCCGCGGCTCAGCGCGGCGAGGCGGCCGGCCGCGCCGGCCCGGCGGGCGAGAAGCGCGAACACCACCCCGGCGACGAAACCGTAGATGTGCGCCGTGTAGGCCACGTTGCTCGTCTCGTCGCCCAGAGACAGCCACTGCAGGACGAACCAGTACCCGAGCACCACCCACACCGGCAGCCGGATCACGATGATCGGCGGCACGAAGCTGACGACGCGGCCGCGGGGGTTGAGGATCACGTAGGCGCCCATCACCCCGGCGATGGCGCCGGACGCGCCGATGAGCGGGACGATGGAGTCCGGTGTGGTCCAGGCGAAGCCGTAGACGGCCGCGAGCCCGAAGACCAGGTAGCTGAACAGGTAGCGCCATCGTCCGAGCCGGTCCTCGACGCCCATCCCGACGACGAACAGCGCGACCAGGTTGCCGAGCAGGTGCAGCGCCCCCGAGTGCAGGAACATCGAGGTGAACGCCGCCGTCCAGGGCGCCTTGTCGAAGCCCGCGGGCCCGCACTGGCGCACGATTTCGGCCGGCATCGGCTGCTGGTCGCCGGTCGTCAGCTCCTTGGGGACGGCGCCGTACTCGTAGGTGAAGTGCGCGGCCTTGCACTCGCGGACCCGGTCCTCGCCGTACCAGGTGGCGAAGTTCGACATGGGGGTGAGCAGGAACACCACCACGTTGGCCGCGACCAGCAGGTACGTCACCCACGGGACGCGCCGCGCCGGCTGGCTGTCGTAGAGGGGCAGGGCCATGCGTGGGTTTCGTCCTCTCCGAGCGCCGGGCTTGCCCGATCACCTTAGCGGCGGCCGGGTCTGGAAGTGGACGGCTCCCGGCGCTCGTACGTCCTGTCGTAGGCGCGGTCGATCAGCTCGCGCAGGCCCTCGGCGCCGTGCGCGGGGCACGTCCAGGCGCCGTCGACCTCGACCAGGCGGACACCGGGCAGATCGAGCCACCGCAGCACGCACTCCATCTCCTCCGCCGTGGCGCCCGCCGAGGGCGGCTCGCCGAGCGCGACGCCGCCGGGCGCCTCGCCGCCGGGCGGGAAGACGGTCTCGGCGGTCGCGATGAGCGCGTCGACGTAGGGGCGGGGGTGGGCGCGGGGCGGAACGGTCCCGGCGGCGGCGAGCCGCCCGTAGCGCACGACCGACAGCTCCCAGCCGCCGTCGAAGCCGGGGCGGGCGGCCACCAGCTCGGGGAGCCGGGCCAGCGCGGCGAGCCGCTGCCCGCGCGCGGCGGCGCGGACGAACGCGGCGAGCCGGTCGCGCTGGGCGGCGGCCTCCTCGTAGCGCAGTTCGGAGGCGAGCCGGTCGATGCGCACCTGGGCGGCGGCCACGACGGGACGCACGTCGCCCTCCATCACCGCACGCGCCGTCCCGACGTGGACGGCGTAGGCGTCGGCGGACTCGCGGCCGTCGCAGGGCGCGCCGCAGCGGCCGATCTCGGCGAGCGCGCACGCGCGGGCACGGCCGCGCTCGATCAGCCGGAGCGTGAGCCGCTGGGTGCACTGGCGCAGCGGGACGGCCTCGTGCAGCGCCGCCCGCGCCTCCTCGGCCTGCCGGCGGGAGGAGATCGGCCCGAGGTAGCGGGCACCGTCGGTGCGGCACTCGCGGACGATGGACAGCCGCGGGAACGGCTCCACCGTCAGCTTCAGCCAGATCGCCCGCTCGGGGAACTTGGAGCGGCGGTTGTAGCGGGGCTTGTGCTCGGCGATCAGCCGCAGCTCGCGTACCTCGGCCTCCAGCCCGGTGGCGCACTCGATCGTGCGGACGTTCTCGGCGAGGCCGACCATCTCCCGGACGCGCCACCGCGTCTCCGAGCCGGTGAAGTAGCTGCGCACCCGCGAGCGCAGGTCGCCGCTCTTGCCGACGTAGAGCGCCTCGCCGGAGGCGTCCTCGAACAGGTAGACGCCGGGGGTGCTCGGGACGTCGTCGGCGAGGTGGCGTTTGCGGCGCTGCTCGGGCGTGGGGGCCTTGGCGAAGCCGCGCATCTCTTCGAGCGTGGTGACGTTGAAGGAGCCGAGCCGCTCGATCAGGCCGTGCAGGACCTCCACGGTGGCGCGGGCGTCGGCGAGCGCCCGGTGCGTCGGCTCGGTGGAGGTGCGGAAGAAGCGCGCGAGGGTGCCGAGCTTGCAGTTGGGCACCTCGTCCTTGGACAGGACGCGGCGAGCGAGGTCGACGGTGTCGACGACGGGGAAGGCGGGCCAGGCGTAGCCGTGCCCGGCGCAGGCGGCCTTGAGGAAGCCGATGTCGAACGAGGCGTTGTGCGCGACGAGCACGCAGCCGCGCGCGAACTCCAGGAACGCGGGCAGCACCGACTCGATGCGCGGCGCGGCCGTCACCATCGACGTGGTGATGCCGGTCAGCGCGGTGATGAACGGCGGGACGGGCCCGCCGGGGTCGACCAGCGTGCCGAGTTCGCCGAGGTCCTCTCCGCCGCGGACCTTGACCGCGCCGATCTCGGTGATGGCGGAGTCGGCGGCCGAGCCGCCCGTGGTCTCCAGGTCGACCACCACGAAGGTGACCTCGGACAATGGCGTGCCGAGGTCGTCCAGAGTTCCCTGGACTCCGGCCCCCTGGACACCGTGCGCAGCCGTCATGTGCGCGACCGTAGAGGACGCCACCGACAGAAGCCCGGCCCGCTAGGGTTGAGGGGCGCCGGCACGTCCCGCCGGGCAGGGGGCCGCGGGACGGCCCGGGGGGAGCCGGCGTGATCCGTCCGATCACACGTTCGCGCTGGTTAAGGTGCGGGCGGCTCGGGAAGACACAGAGCCCACCGGCGGCGAAGCCCGGAAGGAGCGGGATCATCGACAGCGGCCCCGAAGCGACCCCCGGTTGCGAAGAATCCGCAGAGCGGCCGCGTCGATCCGAGGGGACCGACCCTCCGCCCCGCCGGGAGACGCGGCTGAGCAGGCCGCTTCCCGAAGCCGTGCGGCAGAGCGTCGTCGAGGTCGCCGCCGAGCTGATCGGGGCGCTGCCCCCCGACGAGGTTCCCGCCCCGCTGCGCCGGTTCGCGCGGTTCGAGCGCCGCAAGCGCGCCAAGCTCGCCGGGCAGCACATCGCGGCGGTGCTGGAGAAGGACTCCGCCTTCCGGCGGCGCGTCGCCGAACCGCTGCGCGAGGCGCAGGCCGACCTGGTGGAGGCGGTGGAGGCCGGGGACGTGCCGCCGGCGGCCGATCCGGTGCGGGTCGCGGTGCTGGCCTACCTGCTGCGTCCCGAGGGCTGGACGGACCTCGTCGAGTCCGCGCGCGAGGAGCTGGACCGCTCCGCGACGGCGTCGGAGGAGGAGGCCGCCGAGCGCCGCGTCGCCGCGCTCAAGGACGAACTGGCCGCCGCCCGCAGCGCCCGCGGCGCCGAGGTGGACCGGCTGCGCGCCGAGCTGCGCGAGACCAAGGCCGAGGTGGCGGAGCTGCGCCGCAAGCTGCATGAGGCGCGCACGAGGTTCCGGGCCGCGGAGGACCGCGCCGCCGCGGTCGCGGCCGAGGCCGAGCGCGAGCAGGCGGCGGCCCGCGAGTCGACGGCCGCGTCCGAGAAGGAGCTGCGCAGGCTGCGCGCCCGCGCCGTGCAGGCCGAGGCAGCCGCCGAAGCCGCCAAGCGCGCCGCGCGGGAGGGGCGCAACGTCGACGACGTCCGGCTGCGGATGCTGCTCGACACGCTCCTGGACGCGGCGCAGGGCGTCCGCCGGGAGCTGGCGCTGCCCTCCACCATCGGCCGTCCCGCGGACGCGGTCGGCGGCCTGGAGCCCGACCGGCAGGCGCACCGCGCGCTGCCCGGCCGGGCGCTGTCCGACAGCGACCCGCAGCTGCTCGACCGGCTGCTGACCCTGCCTCGGGTGCACCTCATCGTGGACGGCTACAACGTCACCAAGACCGGGTACGGGGAGCTGCCGCTGGCGGACCAGCGCAGCCGGCTGCTGTCGGGGCTCGGCGGGCTCGTCGCGCAGACCCGCGCGGAGGTGACGTGCGTGTTCGACGGCGCGGAGCTGGACGCGCCGGTGGCCATCGCGGCGCCGCGCGGTGTCCGGGTGCTGTTCAGCCGTCCCGGGCAGACCGCCGACGAGCTGATCGGCGAGCTGGTCCGGGCGGAGCCGCAGGGCCGCGCGGTGGTGGTGGTCTCCTCCGACCGGGAGGTCGCCGACGCGGCGCGGCGCGCCGATGCCCGGCCCTGCCCGTCCACGCTGCTGCTGCGCCGCCTCGGCCGTTCCTAGCCCGCCCGGCGCGCGGCGGCGGCCATGACACCGCGATGAGGCGTTCCTCGCACTCCGTGATCTTGCCGACACGGATAGCGCATCATTTCGAATGAAGCACGCCAAAGAGTGATGAACCGGTTGTGACGGTTGTTGCGTATCGCTAATGTCATCCGCTGATGTCGTGGACGAGAGGGGCGAAACCGACCGTGGCCAATGATCTCATCGGGGAAGCGGCGCACGAGCGCGACCGGCGAGGGGGTTCGGCCAAAAGAGGCGCCTCCCGCCGCCTGGCGGCCGTCGCGTGCCTGACGCTGACGGTCTCCCTCGCGTCTCCCCCGGTGGTGGCGCACGCCGACCCCGAGCCGACCAGGGCACAGGTCCAGAAGAAGCTCGACAAGCTCGC
Organism: Spirillospora sp. NPDC048819; assembly: GCF_040650055.1. Classification (NCBI taxonomy): domain Bacteria; kingdom Bacillati; phylum Actinomycetota; class Actinomycetes; order Streptosporangiales; family Thermomonosporaceae; genus Spirillospora; species Spirillospora sp. NPDC048819. The sequence goes on from NZ_JBEZGN010000002.1 coordinate 144,471, forward strand.
CGAGCAGATGGACCAGAAGGTCGAGAAGTTCAACCAGCTCAACGAGAAGCTCAAGATCGCCAAGAAGAAGTACCAGGTCGCGAGCAAGTCGAGCAAGCAGGAGCAGGCCGCCTTCGAGGAGCAGCGCTCCAAGATCGCCCAGATGGCCGCCGCCGCCTACAAGAACGGCGACACGACCAACGTCACCGGCTTCGTCGGCACCGGCGACCCGCAGGCGATCCTGGACCAGGCCGCCGTCTTCTCGCACCTGTCGCAGGAGCGCAGCTCCCAGCTCAGCCAGTTCCTGGCGACCGCCCAGCGGCTCCGCCGCGAGGAGGCGCAGGCCAAGGCCGCCTACGAGGAGGTCAACGCCAAGACCACGGAGCTGAAGGAGCAGAAGAAGAAGCTCGACAAGGAGGTCGCCAAGCAGAAGGCCCTGCTGCGGCGGCTCGGCGGCGGAACCTCGTCCGGCGGCTCGGGCGGCGTCGGCGGCACCTACAACGGCCCGGCCAGCGGCCCGGCCCGCGCGGCGCTCGACTTCGCCTACGCGCAGCTCGGCAAGCCGTACTCCTACGGCGCCGAAGGCCCGAACTCCTACGACTGCTCCGGCCTGACGATGAAGGCGTGGGCCGCGGCGGGCGTCGGCATCACCCGCACCACCAACTCCCAGTACGCCGCCACCAAGCGGGTGGCCAAGAGCAACCTGCAGCCCGGCGACCTGGTGTTCTTCAGCGGCCTCGGCCACGTCGGCCTGTACGTGGGCGGCGGCAAGATGATCCACGCCCCCCGCACGGGGAAGAACGTGGAGGTCGTGAGCATCACCTCGGGCTACTACCTGAGCAATTACTACGGCGCGGGGCGCCCCTGACGCCCCGCCCCGGAGCGCCCGCGACGGGCGTGACGGAGCTCTTCTCGACAACGGACCAGGCTTGACCTGGTCCGTTGTTGATTTTGGGGGGGTTTGCCATCTGTTGGGGCTTTGGTACGTTGTCACCACTCACGACGCCCTCCAGACGCCGTGACCCCGAGGCGCCCACCAGGCGCAACGGCCCCACGCGGCACATCCAGCTGCCGCGTGACGGCGGCGCGAGCCACGTGCCGCTCCCCCCGGCGGCACGATCCACGCGCCGCCGCCGGCACCCGAAGGGTGCCGCAGACGGTCTCACAGCAGACCCGGCCGGTCCGGCCCCACCGTGCGCACGCCCGCAGCGTGCATGGCGCTGAGAGCGCTGCCACGGCGGATTCCACGGGCCAGGCCCAGGACGGTCCCCGCAAACGGGCCGCCGTCCGCACGCACAACATCAGGCGCCGCTCTTTCGCACGCGGGAGACAGGTCCCGCGCTCGGGCCCCATCACGCCCCCAGGATCGCAGCGGCAGCGCCGAATCCGCCGACGCGCGGAACCGGGGACCCACATCCGCCGGAGTCCAGGGACCGTCCCTGGACGGGCATTCCGGCACCCGGGGTGAATCGGTGCGTCTCTCGCCACCGAACGGTGAGAGCCCGCCGTAGGGCCACTTCCACGCCCGAACCCGTCAGCTAACCCGGTAGGCGTCTGGAAGAAGAAGGAGTGAAACCCGCAGCGTTACCTGGGCGTGGCCGCCCGAGTGCGGCCACGCCCTGCTCTCCCCTTCACTCCGTGCGGGCGCCCCCGCCCGGCGGAGCCCCCCATCCGAACCGGCGCGCCCGCCCCCGGGCCGCCACCGCCGAGTCCGCGGTTCACCCTGCCCAGACGCGCGGGGAACGCGGAGCCGGGGACCCACTGTGTCCTTTCGGGGTGAATCGGCCTGCCCAGCAGGCCGTAGGGCGGCTTCCACGCCCGAACCCGTCAGCTAACCCGGTAGGCGGCATGGAAGTCAGGAGATCCCCCGTGCCAGGCACGCATCGCAGAAAGTCACCGGGCAAGCACCGCAAACCCGGCACCTTCGCCATCACCTGGCGGACGACCGGCGGCGTGATCGTCGGCGCCGCCGTACTCGGCACCGCCGCCGCCACCGCGCAGGCGTCGGTCCTGCCGTTCGCCGCCGCTCCCACCCACGCCACCGCCGCCGGCCCGGCCGCCGGCGAGGACTCGGGCAAGTCCGGGTCCGGTTCCAAGTCCTCGTCCAAGGACAGGTCCGACTCCAAGGACGAGAAGCGGAACAAGTCCGGCAAGGGCGGCGAGGAAGGCGAGCGCCCCGAAAAGAACGAGCCGAAGCCCGACGCTCCCAAGAAGCCGTCCGAGGAGTCGCGGCCCACCGCCGACGAGGCCATCAAGCTCGCCAAATCGCAGGTCGGCATCACCGAGGACGGCAGCGGCGAGACCAAGTTCAACAAGTGGTACGTCGAATCCACCCGGGCCGAGGAGACCGTCGCACGCGACGGCGGCTCCGTTCAGGCGTACGACGACGCCGCATGGTGCGACATGTTCATCTCATGGATCGGCGAGCAGATCGGCCTCAGCGATCAGTTCGGCAGCGACGCCTGGACCGTCGCCCACGCCGAGTGGTTCCGGGACCAGGGGCGCTGGGGCAGCGAGCCCAAGCCAGGCGCGATCGTCTTCTACGCCTGGAACGGCGGCAAGGACATCAGCGACATCGTCCACGTCGGCATGGTGACCAAGAAGATCGACGACGGCACCATCGAGGCGGTCGAAGGGAACACCGACAACGCCGTCCGGGTCAGGGAACGCTCGACCGGCACCGTCGTCGGCTACGGCTACCCCGAGTACAAGTCCTGACGTCCCTCCTCCTCCGCCGGCTGCATAGGATCACGCGCATGGAGGACGGTCCCGGGCAGGCCGGACACGGCGGCCCCGTCACGCGCCGCAGGGCACTCGCCCTGGGCGCGGGCGGGGCCGCCGTGCTGCTGGGCGCCGGCGCGGGGCTCCTCGGCACGCGTTCCGGCGACGACGGGACGCCGGACGCCCGCGCGACCCCACCGGCCGACGCGGCGCAGGCCGCCGGATCGTTCAGCCCCGCTGACGCCGTCACCGTCCTCGCCAACCGCGCTCGGGCGGTGCGGAACGGAGACCGGACCGCCTTCCTCGCGACGGTCGCCACCGCGCCCGCCGCGTTCCAGGACGTCCAGTCCCGCCTGTACGGCAATCTCCGCAAGCTCCCGCTGGACGGCTGGGAGGAACGTGCCATCGCCACCCAGACGATGGACGAGAAGAAAGGTGTCGCGGTCATCCGCATGGAGGTGCGCTCCAGGTTGCGGGGGTTCGACCGGGGCGATGTCGTCCGCACCCGCTACCTGACGCTCGCCCTTAGCTCCGGCAGCTGGACGATCGTCGGCGACGGGTCCGCCCGCGGATTCGAGGACGACGCCGCCATCTGGGACGGCGGCCCCCTGACGGTGGTCAGGGGCCGCGCGAGCCTCGTCATCGGCGACCCCACGACCACCGGGGCCCCCGGCCTGGAAGAGATCGCGAAGCGCCTGGACGCGGCCGTCCCCGTCGTCACCGGCGTCGTCGGCCGGGGTTGGGCGCGGCGGGTCGTCGCGCTCGTGCCCGCCGACGCGGCCCTCGCCTCCGCGCTCGCCGGTCCGGATCAGAGCCTCGGCGACATCGCCGCCCTCGCCACCGTCACGCCGTCCGCGGACGGCGGCCGCGGCCAGGACCGTGTCGTCATCTCCCCCGGCACCTTCGGCCGCCTCAACGAACTCGGACGCGACGTCGTCCTGACCCACGAGCTGACCCATGTCGCCACCGGCGGCGCCCGCGACCGCACGACCCCGCTGTGGCTGATCGAGGGCTTCGCGGACTATGTCGGCTACCTCCGGGCCGATGTCGGCGTCCGGTCGGCGGCCGGCGAACTGCGCCTCGAAGTGGCCGCGGGACGGGTCCCCTCCGGGCTGCCCGCCGCGGACGCGTTCTCCGGCGGCTCCGCACGCCTCTCACAGTCCTACCAGGAGGCCTGGCTCGCCTGCCGTATGATCGCCGGCCGGTACGGTGAGGCGACGCTCGTGCGGCTCTACCGGACCGCCGGGCGCGTCCCGGAGGCCACCGCCCTGCGCGACGTGCTGGGACTCACCCGGGACCGCTTCACCGCCCTATGGCGCGACTACCTGAAGAGGGAGCTCACATGAGCGAGGCGGAGGCCGGCGCGAAGCCGGCCGAGCCCGGCGCCCGCCGGGACGGTGAGGCCGGTGGCATGCGGCGGCCCCGGGTCGCCGCCGCCGTCGCCGCCGCCGTGCTGTTCGCCGCGCTCGGCGCCGTCATCGCGCTGAGCACGCCGTGGAACCCGCTGCCCGACCATGTCCCGGGCGGGCAGGTGGAGCCCGATCCGGCGCTGGACTTCTCCCCCGCCGAGATCGCCCGCTCCCAGGCGTTCGACTCGGCCATCAACCCGCCCGCCTACGCCGGCCTCCTCACCGGCCTGGCGCTGATCCTCGCGCTGGGTCTCACCCCGCTGGGCGCACGGTTCATCGGCCGGGTCACCGCCCGCACCCGGCGGCCCCGCCGTTCGAGGGGGGACGACCCCACGCATCCGAAGCGCCTGCGGCACTGGTCGTTGAGAGTCGTCCTCGGAGCGGTCGCCTTGACGACGCTGCTGCGCGTCGCCGGGCTCCCGTTCGACATCTGGGGCGAGTCGGTGCTGCGCCGGTACGGGCTGTCGACGCAGAGCTGGCCCGCGTGGCTCGTGGACCAGCTCAAGTCCCTCGGCGTCACCTGGGTCATCTACACGGTCGCCCTGCTGCTCCTGTACGCGGTCGTGCGCCGCTTCCCGCGCTACTGGTGGACGGGCGCCGCCGCCGGCGGGTTCCTCCTCGTCGTCCTGGTCTCGTTCATCTACCCGATCGCCGTCGAACCCGTCTTCAACAAGTTCCACTCGCTGGAGCAGGGTCGCCTGCGCAGCGACCTTCTGGCGATGGCCGAACGGGACGGCGTGCCCGTCGAGGACGTCCTCGTCGCCGACGCCTCCCGCAGGACGACGGCGCTCAACGCCTACGTGTCCGGATTCGGCTCCACGCGCCGCATCGTCCTGTACGACACGCTGCTGAAGTCGCCGCCCGCGCGGATCGAGTCGATCGTCGGGCACGAACTCGGCCACGCCAAGCGCAACGACGTCCTGTGGGGCACGCTCGTGGGCGCGCTCGGCGTCGCCGGGTCCATGTGCCTGCTGCACCTCCTGATGACCTCTCCGCGCCTCCTGCGCCGCGCGGGAGTCGCCTCCGCCGCGCCGCCGGGACGGCTCCCCGGCGCCGGGGCGGCGGACCCGCGGTCCATCGCGCTCGTCCTCGCGCTCATCGCGGCGGGGACGCAGATCAGCGCTCCCGTCCAGAATCTCGTCAGCCGGCAGATCGAGACCCGGGCGGACGTGCACGCGCTGAACCTCACCCGCGACCCGTCCACGTTCGTGTCGATGCAGCACGAGCTGTCGGTGCGCAACATCTCCGACCTGGACCCCGACGCCCTTGAGCACCTGCTGTGGCTGAGCCACCCACCGGGCCCCGAAAGGATCGCCATGGCCCGCGAGTGGGCGCGCGTCAACCACGTTCAGGAGCCGCCGCCGCTGGAGACGCGGGCGGACTGACGGCAGGGGCGGCCGGGGGACGCCGGCCGTCAGTCGCCTTCCGCCTGCTGCCCGTCCTGCCCGGTCCCGGCTCGCCCGTCCTGGCCCGCGGACACCGTCGAGGCGTCCTTCTGCGGCGCCGTCTTGACCGGCCGCTTCAGGGCGCTGCCCTTCACCCAGTCCTTCCAGCCGAGCTGCCAGTAACCCCAGCCGTTGTCCGGTTCGAGCTCCCGGTCCGATCCGGTCACCACCACCGGGTCGCCGCGCTGGGTGAGGTTGAAGAACCACTTCGCGTTGGACGGGCTGATGTTGATGCAGCCGTGGCTGACGTTCTCGCTGCCCTGGCTGCCGACCGACCAGGGCGCGCTGTGGACGTACTCGCCGCTGTCGGAGATCCGCACGGACTTGTACACGGTCAGGCTGTAGCCGCCGGGGCTCCCGGGGCTGATCCCCATCCACGCGGACGTCATGACGGTGGGGTCCTCCTTCGACATCGTCAGGTGGACGCCGTTGGTGGTGGTGTACTTGCGGGCCCCTCCCTTGCCCATGCTGGTCGGGATGGTCCGGACCTTCTTGCCGTTGACCTTCACGACCATCTTGTGGGTGTCCTCGCCCACGGTGGAGACCTGCGAGTCACCGACCTTGAAGCCGAGGGAGTAGTTCTTCCCGCCGTACATGTCGCCGCCGGTCCGCACACCGCTGAGGTGGGCCTTGAACGTCACCTCGGTGTGGGCGGGCCAGTACTCCTTCGTCCGGAACACGACCTCCTGGTCGCCGAACCAGTGCCAGGCGCCCTCGACGGCCTTGTCGGACCGCACCTCCAACGCCCGCTCGACGGCCGCCCTGTCCTTCACGGGGCTGTCGAACTGCATGATGATGGGCATCCCGACGCCGACGGTCTCCTCGTTGCGCGGCGCCTCGATCTTCACCTCGTTCGTCTTCCCGACCTCGGCCGTGGTGAAGCGGCTCCGGACCGTCCGGGTCCTGCCGTCGTCGCCGAGCGCCGTCGCGTCGACCGTGTAGGCCGCCCCCGGCGTCAGTGTCCAGCGTGAGCGCCACCGGGTCCGCTCGGCGTTCAGGTCTCCCTCGACCTCGCCGCTCCCCGTAGACACCGTCACGTTCTCGATGGTGCCGCCGTGCGCCTGGACGGCGATCGGGTTCTCGGGCCCGAGCCCGCTCCCGCCGCCGACGGGCGACACGGTCAGCCGCACGTCCGTGCCGTCGCGCTCATCGCTCCCCGAGCATGCCGCGGCCCCCGCCACCATGCTCGCGCCGACGAGCACGGCGGCCGCGCGCCGTCCCCGGTCTCCCGGTCCTGAGCCACCCACCCGCATGTGGTCCCCCCCGGTCGTCGCACTGGGCGATCGGTCCGCCTGCCCAGCCCGGTCGCTGGAGCGGCGCCCAGTATGCGAAAGGGCCGGTACCCGCAAAAAAGCGGACACCGGCCCCCGATGGGGTTCTTTTACTGATCAGTGGGCGAAATGACCCCGGTAGTACTCGAAGACGAGACCGATCGTCGACAGAATCGCCGCCGCCACCCCGAGGATGAACAGCCACCAGCCGAACACGATGCCGAGCACCACAGCCGCAGCGGACAGCCCGATGTACAGCGGCCACCAGCTGTGCGGGCTGAAGAAGCCCAGCTCGCCGGCCGCGTCGGCGATGTTGCCCTGCGGGTCGTCCTCGTACAGCGGCCCTCGGTTGGCGCGCTCAAGGCGCCGGACCGTGAAGTGGACGTAGAACCCGATGAGCCCGGCGAGGCCGACGGCAAGGCCCAGCGCCGTGGTGCCCGTCCAGTCCCCGGACCAGAGCCAGTAGACGACGTCGGTGACGAGGAAGAACAGCGCGGACCCGTAGAACATGAACGCTTGGACGCGCATCGGCTACTCCCCCTTCGTCCCGGCCAGTTCGCCCTGCGCACCCACGTGCGGGTGGTGCAGGTCGAACGCCGGCCGCTCGGAACGGATCTTCGGAATGGAGTTGAAGTTGTGCCGCGGGGGCGGGCACGACGTCGCCCACTCCAGCGAGGAACCGTACCCCCAGGGGTCGTCGACCTCGACCCGCTTGCCCCGCTTCCACGTGATGTAGACGTTGTAGAAGAACGGCAGCATGGAGATGCCCAGCAGGAACGAGAAGACTGTGGAGACCTCGTTCAGCGCCTGGAACTCCGCGGCGTAGTCGGCGTACCGGCGCGGCATGCCCGCGGCGCCCAGCCAGTGCTGGACGAGGAACGTGCCGTGGAAGCCGATGAACAGCATCCAGAAGTGGATGTGGCCGAGCCGGTCGTTCAGCATCTTCCCGGTCCACTTCGGCCACCAGAAGTAGAAGCCCGCGAACATCGCGAACACCACCGTGCCGAACACGACGTAGTGGAAGTGCGCCACCACGAAGTAGGTGTCCGACACCTGGAAGTCCATCGGCGGCGACGCCAGGATGACGCCGGTCAGCCCGCCGAACAGGAACGTCACCAGGAAGCCCAGCGACCAGAGCATCGGCGACTCGAACGTCAGTTGTCCTCGCCAGATCGTCCCCACCCAGTTGAAGAACTTCACCCCCGTGGGCACGGCGATGAGGAACGACATGAAGGAGAAGAACGGCAGCAGCACCTGGCCGGTCACGAACATGTGGTGCGCCCACACGGTGACGGAAAGGCCCGTGATGCTGATGGTCGCGAAGACCAGGCCGACATAGCCGAAGACCGGTTTGCGGCTGAACACCGGGAGGATCTCCGTCACGATGCCGAAGAAGGGCAACGCGATGATGTAGACCTCCGGATGCCCGAAGAACCAGAACAGGTGCTGCCAGAGCAACGCGCCGCCGTGCGAGGCGTCGAAGATGTGCGCGCCCAGCTTGCGGTCGGCCTCCAGCGCCAGCAGCGCCGCCGCCAGGACCGGGAACGCCAGCAGAACCAGGATGGAGGTCAGCAGGGCGTTCCAGGTGAAGATCGGCATCCGGAACATCGTCATGCCGGGCGCGCGCATGCACAGGATCGTGGTGATGAAGTTGACCGCGCCCAGGATGGTGCCGAAGCCCGACATCGCCAGGCCCATCACCCACAGGTCGCCGCCGATGCCCGGGGAGCGCACCGCGTCCGACAGAGGTGCGTAGCCGGTCCAGCCGAAGCTGGCCGCGCCGTCCGGGGTGAGGAAGCCCGACAGGGCGATCAGGCTGCCGAACAGGAAGAACCAGTACGCCAGCATGTTCATCCGCGGGAACGCCACGTCGGGCGCGCCGATCTGCAGCGGCATGACGACGTTCGTGAAACCGGCGAACAGCGGCGTCGCGAACATCAGCAGCATGATGGTGCCGTGCATCGTGAACATCTGGTTGAACTGCTCGTTGCTGACGACCTGCAGACCCGGCTCGAACAGCTCGGCGCGCATCACCATGGCGAGCACGCCGCCGAACAGGAACATGAAGAACGACGTGATCAGGTAGAGGTAGCCGATCACCTTGTGGTCGGTGGACGACAACCAGGAGGCGAGGACGCGCCCCTTGCTCGTCCGCGGCGCGGCGATCGGCGCGCTCGGTGCGTGACTCGTCGTGGTCACTGCCCACCTCCCGCGGCCAGGGCGGCCTTCGAATCGGCGATGAACTTGTCGTACTGCTCGGGCGTCACGACCTTCAGCTGGAACAGCATCCGGCTGTGGTCGACGCCGCAGAGTTCGGCGCAGCGGCCCTCGTAGGTGCCGAGCTTGGTCGCCGTGAACTCGAACTCGTTGACGTAGCCCGGCATGACGTCCTTCTTGTAGATCAGCGCCGGCACCCAGAACGAGTGGATCACGTCATTGGCGTGCAGCCGCACGCGGATCGTCTCGCCCGAGGGGATCGTCATCACCGGCTTGCCGGGGGCGGGGCCGTTCGGCGCCACGGGCTGGCCGACGACGGTCGCGACCGTCGCCTCCTTGCCCGAGGCGTCCTTCTCCTTGTAGTCGAACTGCCAGCTCCACTGGAACCCGGTCACGTCGACGACGACCGAGGGGTTGTCGGTGGTCTTCTCGACGAAGTTCTCATCGCGGGCGGTGAAGTAGAACAGGACCGCGATGATGACGAACGGGACCGCCGTGTAGAGGATCTCGATCGGCATGTTGTAGCGGACCTGCGGCGGCAGATCGTCGGAGCGCTTGCGGTGGAACAGCACCGCCCAGATGATCAGGCCCCAGACGACGCCCCCGACCGCGAACGCCGCGATCCAGGAGCCCTGCCACAGCTGCAGCATGCGTTCGCCCTGGATGCTGATCGGCTCGGGCATGCCTAGGCGGCTGCCGCTGCACGCAGTGGTCGACAGGGCCAGCAGCCCTAGCGCACCGGCACTTTTCAATGCGCGGCGACTGCGCACAGGCGTACGCCGCTCCCTAGAGCGGGTCGGACTCACGGAATGCCTTCCCCACGGATGAAGCCCGGCCTGCCGGGCGGAGAGATCAGTTGTTACACGTGTGGTGGACACACTAGCGCTAGGGTCGCCCGACCCCCCGATCGGGTGCCCGGTTAGTGTTTGCGCGTGGCCGATCCCAGCGCACAGGTCGCCTACTTCGACGCCGCGTCCACCGAGCCGCCGCACCCGGCCGCCCGGTCGGCGCTGCTGGAAGCCCTGGACGCCGCCTGGGCGGACCCCGCCCGCCTCTACGGGCCGGCCCGGAGCACCCGCGTCCTGCTCGACCGCGCCCGCGCGCGTGTGGCCGCGGTCCTCGGCGCCCGCCCGGACGAGGTGTCGTTCACGTCATCGGGAACCCAGGCGGTGCATCTGGCGGTCCTCGGGGGCCTCCGGGCGCGTCGCCGGGTCGGCCGGCATCTGGTGGTCGGCGCCGTGGAGCACTCCAGCGTGCTGCACGCCGCGGAGGCGCACGAGCGCGACGGCGGCGAGGTGACGATCGTCGGCGTCGGCCGCACGGGCCGCGTCGACCCGGAGGAGTTCGCCGCCGCGCTGCGCCCGGACACCGCGCTCGCGTGCCTGCAGTCGGCCAACCACGAGGTCGGCACCGTCCAGCCCGTCGCCGAGGCCGCCGCGGCGTGCCGCGCGGCCGGGGTGCCGCTGTTCGTCGACGCCGCGCAGTCCCTCGGCCGGGACGACGTCCCGTCCGGCTGGTCGTTCCTCGCCGGGAGCGCCCACAAGTGGGGCGGCCCCGCCGGCGTCGGCGTGTTCGCCGTCCGCAAGGGCACCCGGTGGCGCTCCCCGCTGCCGGACGACGAGCGGGAGCGGCGCCGCGTCCCCGGGTTCGAGAACGTCCCCGGCATCGTGGCGGCGGCCGCGGCGCTGGAGGCGTACCGTGCGGACATGGCGGCCGACGCGCCCCGCGTCTCCGCGCTCGTGGACCGCATCCGCTCCGAGGTCCCGCGGACGGTCCCCGACGTCGAGGTGGTGGGCGACCCGGTCCGGCGGCTGCCGCACCTGGTGACGTTCTCGTGCCTGTACGTGGAGGGCGAGGCGCTGCTGACCGAACTCGACCGGCTGGGTTTCGCGGTTTCGTCCGGTAGCTCGTGCACGGCGGATACGCTGCGTCCCAGTCACGTGCTGGAGGCGATGGGAGTGATTACCCACGGGAACGTGCGGGTATCGCTGCCGCGTGGCGTCGGCTCGGCGGACGTCGACCGGTTCCTCGCCGAGCTTCCGGGCGCCGTCGCCCGCCTCCGCGGGGCGGCGATGAACACGTTCGAGACAGGGAGGCGGTCGCGCCCATGAGGTTCCGAGGCCGCACCAAGGGCGGGACGTCCCCCGGCGACGCGTCGCCGTCCCCCGCCGAGTCCCCTCCCGCGCCGGCCGGTCCGCCGCCCGTGCTCGTCATCGACGCGCTCGGCCGCAAATGCCCGATCCCGATCATCATGCTGGCCGAGCGGATCCGGGAGGTCCCGGTCGGGCAGGTCGTCGCCGTCCTCGCCGACGACGCCGCCGCCCGCACCGACGTCCCCGCCTGGTGCCGCATGAAGTCGCAGGACTTCGTCTGGGAGGAGACCCTCCAGCAGGGCGGCTGGGGCTTCCACATCCGGCGCACCTACTAGGGCGCACGTACTGGGACGCACGTACTGGGGAGCACCGGCGAGAACGCCGGAAGACACTGAGGGCCGCGCCGGGGGGCGCGGCCCTTTGACGTGGGGTATGTGCGGCTACGGGTTGGGGCAGGTGATGTGGGGGGCGATCTCGTCGGCGGCGGCGGAGCCGTAGGCGGCGGAGAAGCGGTCGAGGAACGCCTGCCGGGACAGGGTGTACTCCTGCGGACCGGCGGCTTCGAGGGCGTGCGCGGCGATGGCGTTGCCGACCTGCGCGGCGCGTTCGAGCGGGAGCCCCCAGGCGGTGGCCGTCAGGAAGCCGGCGCGGAAGGCGTCGCCGACACCGGTCGGGTCGACGATGTCGTCGACCTGGAGGCAGGGGACGTGCACGCCCTCCTCGCCCTCGCGGTCGATGACGACGCCCTTGGCGCCGAGCGTGGTGATGCGGACGCCGACGCGGGAGAGGATCTCCTCGCCGCTCCAGCCCGTCTTCTCCTCGGCGAGGGCCTTCTCGTACTCGTTGGTGAACAGGTACGCGGCGCCGTCGATGAGGCGGCGGACGTCGGGGCCGTCCATGCGGGCGAGCTGCTGGGACGGGTCCGCGGCGAACGGGATGGCGCGGGTGCGGCACTCGTCGGTGTGCCGGAGCATCGCGTCGGGGTCGTTGGGGCTGACGACGACGAGGTCGAGGCCGCCGACGCGGTCGGCGACGGGCTTGAGCTCGATGGAGCGGGCCTCGCTCATCGCGCCGGCGTAGAACGTGGCGATCTGGTTCTGTTCCTGGTCGGTGGTGCACAGGAACCGGGCGGTGTGGTGGATCTCGGACACGTGCACGGACGCGGTGTCGACCGCGTGCCGTTCGAGCCAGGAGCGGTAGTCGGCGAAGTCGTCGCCGACCGAGCCGACGAGGATCGAGGCCTTGCCGAGGCTGCCCATGCCGAAGCAGATGTTGGCGGCGATCCCGCCCCGGCGTATCTCCAGCTCGTCCACCAGGAAGGACAGCGACACCCGGGCGAGCTGGTCGGGCAGGAGCTGGTCGGTGAATCTCCCGGGGAAGGTCATCAGATGGTCGGTCGCGATGGAGCCTGTCACGGCGATGCGCACGGAGTCGCTCTCCTCGTCGTGGTCGTCCGGCTGTTCACCGGCTGTTTCGAACCCGGCAAGAGTACTTCCCCATCGCCCGGTAGATCACCGCCGGAGGGTCGCGGGCAACCGGAAAGAGGCGGCCGGGCTAGGTGTCCCGGCCGCCTCTCGCTCGGCTTCGCTCAGTTGAAGGAGTCGCCGCAGGCGCACGAGCCGCCCGCGTTCGGGTTGTCGATCGTGAAGCCCTGCTTCTCGATCGAGTCGACGAAGTCGATGACGGCGCCGCCGAGGTAGGGGGCGCTCATCCGGTCGACGCGCACGGCCAGGCCGTCGAAGTCCTGGATCTGGTCGCCGTCCTGCTCCCGCTCGTCGAAGAAGAGCTGGTAGATCAGGCCGGAGCAGCCGCCCGGCTGCACGGCGACACGCAGCGCAAGGTCATCGCGGCCCTCCTGCTCGAGCAGGCCCCTGGCCTTCTCGGCGGCGGCGTCGGTGAGGACGACGCCCTGCTGCGTGGTCTCCTGCGTGGTCTCGCCTGAAACCGTCATGTGTGTCAGCTCCCGGGTCTCGCTGCGCCGCGCGAGGCGGCGGACTGTCGCTTGTCCTCGAGGACGTCGTACGCCTCTTCCCGTAGGACAACGTACCTCGCCACATGGCCATTCCGCTCCTCGGCCATGTTTAACGCCAGGGGACGGTGCGTTCTACGTCACATCACGGCCGGGCCGTGGATGTGCCATCATTAGTCGTCAAAGCGACGATAAGCCCTCCGTCGCGAAGGGAGACCGCCGTGACCACCCCGGTAAGTGACCTTCCGCTGCTGCTGCTCGGCAGCGGCGCCGACCCCGCCACCGAACGCGGCGTCGACTGCCCCGGCGAGCTGCCGCCGGCCTCCGACCCGGCGCTGGTCGAGCGGGCCCGCGCCGCCAAGGCCGCCCTCGGCGAGAAGGTCTTCGTGCTCGGCCACCACTACCAGCGCGACGAGGTGATCCAGTTCGCCGACGTCACCGGCGACTCGTTCAAGCTGGCCCAGAAGGCGGCGGCCCGCCCCGATGCGCCCTACATCGTGTTCTGCGGCGTCCACTTCATGGCGGAGTCGGCCGACATCCTCACCGCCGGCCACCAGCGGGTCATCCTTCCCGACCTCGGCGCCGGCTGCTCGATGGCCGACATGGCCACCTTCGACCAGGTCGAGGAGTGCTGGGACGTCCTGGAGGACGCCGGTGTCGCCGACGACGTGGTCCCGGTCACGTACATGAACTCCTCGGCGGACATCAAGGCGTTCGTCGGGCGGCACGGCGGCGTGGTGTGCACCTCGTCCAACGCCAAGCGCGCCCTGGACTGGGCCTACGCCAGGGGAAAGAAGGTCCTGTTCCTGCCCGACCAGCACCTCGGCCGCAACACCGCCGTCCTGGACATGGGCTTCTCGCTGGACGACTGCGTCGTCTACAGCCCGCACCGCCGCGAGGGCGGCCTGGCCCCGCAGCAGCTCCGCGACGCCAAGATGATCCTCTGGCGCGGCCACTGCTCGGTGCACGGCCGGTTCACCACGGAGGCGGTGGACGAGGTCAGGAAGCGCGTCCCCGGCGTGAACGTCCTGGTGCACCCGGAGTGCCGGCACGAGGTCGTCACGGCCGCGGACCAGATCGGCTCGACCGAGTACATCATCAAGACGATCGAGGCCGCCGAGCCCGGCTCGTCCTGGGCCATCGGCACCGAACTGAACCTCGTCCGGCGGCTGGCGAACGCCCACCCGGACAAGAACGTCATGTTCCTCGACAAGGCCGTCTGCTACTGCTCGACGATGAACCGCATCGACCTGCCGCACCTCGTGCTGTCACTGGAGTCGCTGGTTCGCGGCGACGTGGAGAACGTCATCGAGGTGGACGAGGAGACGGCGCACCACGCCCGCGCGGCCCTCGACCGGATGCTCGCCCTTCCCTGACGAGTCCCTGACGAGGGGCGTGAGGGCGGGTCACAGGCCGGGGGCGTCCCAGACGGGGAACCACCGGCCGGTGTCCGGCTCCATGGCCAGCTCACCGGCGAGCGCGTCGCGGACGCGCATCTCCACCGTGTTGTTGCGGCGGCGGCGCGCCCCCGGCTCGCCGGGCGGGCGGGGAGCGAACGGGTAGAACGTCCCCCGGCCGGGCGAATGGACCAGCAGAAGCCGCTGCGGCTCGTCCCCCCGGCGGAAACCGGCGACCGAGCACAGCAGGTAGGGCCCGTACCCGGCGCCGGTCAGCGTGGAGCCGACCATGTGCAGGTCGGCGATCAGCCGGTCGAACGCGTCCGGCGGGCGGGTCACGTGCGCCCATCCCCAGCCGTGCGGGCCGGCGCTCAGGCCCGTCTCGCGGGTCCCGTCGCCGCGCAGCAGCCGGACGACGTCCCGCTGCGCACTGCCGAACGCGCCGAACGGCCCGCCCTCGACGAGGCGGTGGCAGACCGCGCCGGTGCCGTCCGGGGCGAAGCCCGTCGCGGCCTCGAGCGCCGGCGCGGCGGCGGGCAGGTCGAACAGCCGGTCCAGGTCGGGCAGGCCGGGCGCGGGACGGCCGAGCAGCCCGTCCAGGATCCCCATGTCAGCCGCCGCCCGTGAGCCGCCAGGAGATGGCCGACAACCGTTCCCTGCGCCGCTCCAGGGGCGGATGGCTGGACAGCAGGCCGTCCACGCCGCCGCTCGCCCCGACCACGCACAGGGCGCTCACCGGCCGCAGCGCGCGCAGATCGCGCGGGGACGCGTCCCGCAGCCCGTCACTGATCTTGCCGAGCGCGGACGCGAGATCGGTGGGACGCCCGGTCAGCAGCGCGCCCGTGGAGTCGGCGCACAGTTCCCGGTGCCGCGACAGCGCGAGCCCGACCAGCGTGCCGACGCCGTGCAGCACCGCCGCCGCCACCCCGAGCGGCAGCAGGACCACCCCGCCGGCCATGGCCGCGGCGCGTCCGGCGCCGTACCTGTCGCGGCCGGTGATGAGGCCCGTCCACCAGCCGAGGAACAGGCCGGCGCACAGGCCGGGGAACGCGGCGATCGCCCCGACGAGCACGTCCCGGTTGGCGACGTGCGCGGTCTCGTGGGCGAGGACGGCGGCGAGCTCGGCCGGTTCGAGGCGGGCGCGCAGCCCGTCGGTGACGCACACCACCGCTGAGCCGGGGCCCGACCCGGCGGCGAACGCGTTGGGCATGTCGAGGGCGGAGACGGCGAGGCGGGGCTTGGGCAGGCCGGACGACATGCACAGCCGGTCCAGGACGGCGTGCAGCTCCGGCTCCTCGTCGGCGGCCACCAGGCGGGCGTCCATCGCGTACAGGGCCAGCCGGTCCGCCGACCGCACCGAGACGACCGCGATGGCCACCGCCACGGCCGCCGCGGCCGCGCCCCAGACCGGACCGGCCAGGAACGCGGGCAGCACGGCGGCCGTGTACACGAGCGCGACCAGGACGGCCGTGGCGAGCATCCGCCAGGTCAGCCCAGAGTCGGGTGCGTCACGGGAGGGCGCCATGGCCCGACGCTAGAGCGGCTTCGGGTGACGGTAAGCGTCTCATGACACAAATCCAGGTCACGAGCCGGTGACGACTTGCCGTGGATCACAGGCCGGGCGCGCCCCAGACCGGGAACCAGCGGCCGAGATCGTCCTCGAACGGCAGGTCGGCGCCGACCGCGCCGCGCACCTGCAGTTCCAGCGCGTTGTCGCGTTTGTCGCCCGGGAGGGGGGCGAACGGGTAGAACGTCCCGCGCTTGTAGAGGTACACGAGCGCGAGGCGCTGCCCGTCGGGGCCGCGGAATCCGGCGAGGGAGCACAGCAGATGCGGGCCGAACCCGCCGGACTCCAGCGTCGCGTTCACCGCGTGCAGGTCGGTGACGAGGTCGGGCAGCTCCTCCGGCCGGTGCGTGGCGAGCAGCCACGTGTAGCCGTAGGTGTCGGTGCTGACCTCGACCGAGGGGCCCTCGTCGGCGTCGAGCAGTTCCCGGACGTCGCTCTGCAGCCGCGCGAACGCGCCGCCCTCCGCGGCGCGGAAACACACCGAGCCGAGCCCGGTCGGGGTGAACCCCGTCGCCGCCTCCAGCGTGAGGGCGGCCGTCGACAGCCCGAACAGCCGGTCGAGGTCGGGTTTGACCGGCTTGGACCGGCCGAGCAGCGTGTCCAGGAAACCCACGGATCAGACTCCCCTGCTGAGCTGGTCGGAGATCTTCGAGAGCTGGGCGAGCCGCTTGTCCAGCGTCGGGTGGGTGGAGAACAGCGACGAGACGCTGAAGCCCTTGCCGAACGCCGGGGTGAAGAAGAACGCGTTGAACGCCTGCGCGGACCGCAGGTCCTTCGTCGGGATGCGCGCGATCTCCCCGTGCACCTTGGTCAGCGCGCTGGCCAGGGCCGAGGGACGGCCGGTCAGCAGCGCGGCGGCCCGGTCGGCCGACAGTTCGCGGTAGCGCGACAGCGCCCGGGTGAGCATGAAGCTGATCGCGTAGGCCAGGGCGCTCGCCCCGACCACGGCCAGCAGGATCAGCCCGGTGTTCTGGTCGTTGCTGCGGCGCCCGAAGCCGCCCCACAGGCCGAAGTGCAGGCCGAACCGGGTGATCATGCCGGCGCAGATGCCGAGGAACGAGGCGATCGTCATGACCGCGACGTCCTTGTGGGCGACGTGCGCCATCTCGTGGGCGAGCACGCCCTCCAGTTCGACGGGGTCGAGCCGGCGCAGCAGCCCCGTGGTGACGCAGACGACGGCCTTCTTCTGGTTGCGGCCGGTGGCGAACGCGTTCGGCACGTCGGTGTCGGCGATCGCCACCCTCGGCTTGGGGGCGTCCGACATCGCGCAGATCCGGTCGATGACGCCGTGCAGTTCGGGCGCCTCCTCCGGGGAGACGACCCGGCCGTGCATGGCGAACAGCGTCATCTTGTCGGAGAAGAAGTACTGGGCGAGCAGGAACAGGCCCGCCACGGCCAGCGCGACAAAGGCCCATTCAGGCACGAAGACGAAGAAAGCCCCCACGAAGACGACGTAGACCAGCCCCAGCAGGAACATCGTCACGAGCATTCGCGACGTCAGCCCCCGGTCGGAGGCATAACGCGTTCTGGCCATGCGGCCACCCCCTGTGGTTCCCCGATTCGTTATTCACTTGTCATAACGCGTGAAACCACGGTTTTGTGCCCGACTGTCCAATTCAGACGGCCCCGCGGGGTCTCACGCGCTCAGTCGGGAATCAGCCCCTCGTCCCCCAGCATCGAACGCACCTCGTCGATGTGCGCGTCCGCCGGGGGGAGGATCAGCTCGGACGGCGCCAGGCTGTCCGGCGGAAGAGGCTTGCCCACCTTGCGGACGTTCTCCAGCAGCGCGTTCAGCGCGGAGCGGAAGCTCGTCTCGTCGCCCGACTCGATCGCCGACTCGAGTTCGGCGTCGAGCGTGTTCAGTGCGGACAGCTCCTCGTCCGCCACGTCGAGCTGGCCCTCCCCCATCAGGCGGACGATCACTGGGCACCCCCGGGATTGTTCGGCCACTGGGCCTGCTGGGGGGAGTCCTGCTGCTGCGGCTGCGCGGTCGGCGTGCCCTGGTTGAGCTCCTTGGGCGCCGGACCTTGGCCGAGTTCGGCCTTGAGCCGCTCCAGCTCCATGTCGACGCCGGGGCCGGAGCCCATCCGGTCGAGCTCGGCCTGGATGTCGTCCTTCGGACCGGAGAAGTCCTCCAGGGCGCCGGAGGCCAGCAGCTCGTCGATCGCGCCGGCGCGCGCCTTCATGGTGTCGGTCTTCTCCTCGGCGCGCTGGATCGCCAGCCCCACGTCGCCCATCTCCTCGGAGATGCCGGAGAACGCCTCGTTGATCTTCGTCTGCGCCTCGGCGGCGGTGTAGGTCGCCTTGATCGTCTCCTTGCGGGTCCGGAAGGAGTCGACCTTGGCCTGCAGCCGCTGCGAGGCGAGCGTGAGCTTCTCCTCCTCGCCCTGCAGCTGCTGGTACTGGGCGCGCAGGTCGTTCAGCTGGCCCTCCAGCCCGGACCTGCGGGTCAGGGCCTCGCGGGCGAGGTCCTCGCGGCCCACCTGCAGCGCCTTCTTGCCCTGGTCGGTCAGCTTGCCCTGCTGCTGTTCCAATTGGTTGATCTGCAGCTCGAGACGCTTGCGCGAGGTGGCGACGTCGGCGACCCCGCGACGGACCTTCTGCAGCATCTCCAGCTGTCGCTGGTAGGAGTAATCGAGGGTCTCGCGAGGATCCTCGGCCCGGTCAAGCGCCTTGTTGGCCTTGGCCTTGAAGATCATCGACATTCGTTTCATCACGCTCATCGCGCGGCGCCGGTCCCTTCGTGCTGTCGCCTCAGTCGCAAACTGGGCTCAATGACCACTGCTGGGGTTCTTATCACCCTACGCGTTAACGCGCGAGGCAGCCACGATGTTCGCAGCCCGGTAGGCTGATCCCGTGTTCAAGCGTCGTACCCAGGAGGCCCCGGCGAATCCTCCTCAGGTAGTAAAGCCGGGAGGCAAGGGCCGCCCCACGCCCAAGCGCGCGGAGGCCGAGAAGCGGCGCCGGCAGCCGATCACCGCCCCGGCCACCCGCAAGGAGGCCTACAAGAAGCTGCGGGAGAAGCAGGCCGCCGACCGCGCCAAGGTCCGCGCGGGCATGGCCAAGGGCAGCGAGGAGCACCTGCTCAAGCGGGACAAGGGCCCCGTGCGCAAGCTCGCCCGCAACTACGTCGACTCGCGCCGCACGGTCGGCTCCTACCTGATGTACGGCATGTTCGCGATCGTGCTGCTGAGCATGCTCCCGATCCCCGTCGCGCGGCTGCTGGTGCTGTTCGCGCCGCCGGTGCTGCTCCTGGCGGTGTTCGCCGAGGGCATCATGCTGAGCCGCGGCATCAAGAGGCTGGCCGCCGAGCGCTACCCCGAAGAGAACGCCAAGGGCGTCGGGATGTACGCGGCAATGCGCGCCATGCAGATCCGCCGGCTGCGCATCCCGAACCCGCAACTGAAGGTCGGCGAGAAGGAGAGGGTCTGACCGGACGGCTCGCGACGCCGTCCGGAACCAGTCCCCCCGGTCTGCCCTGTGTGCGGCTTCCGCCATGGGATTCTCGATCAACGGCGGGCTAGGGTCGGGGCCATGGAGTTCCGAAACCTGGGCCGGAGCGGTCTGAAGATCAGCGAGATCGCGTACGGCAACTGGCTCACCCACGGCTCCCAGGTCGAGGAGGACGCGGCGCGCGCATGCGTGCGTGCGGCCCTCGACGAGGGGATCACCACCTTCGACACCGCGGACGTCTACGCCGGGACGCGCGCCGAGGAGGTCCTCGGACGCGCGCTCAAGGGGCAGCGCCGCGAGGGGCTGGAGATCTTCACCAAGGTCTACTGGCCCACCGGCCCCGGCAGGAACGACCGGGGGCTGTCCCGCAAGCACATCATGGAGTCGATCAACGGCTCGCTGCGCCGTCTCGGGACCGACTACGTGGACCTCTACCAGGCCCACCGGTTCGACTACGAGTCGCCGCTGGAGGAGACGCTGCGGGCGTTCGACGACCTCGTCCGGCAGGGCAAGGTCCTCTACGTCGGGGTGTCGGAGTGGCGCGCCGACCAGATCGAGAGCGCCCTCAAGATCGCCGACGAGATGGGCTTCGACCGGATCATCTCCAGCCAGCCGCAGTACTCGATGCTGTGGCGGGTCATCGAGGAGGAGATCGTTCCGCTGTGCGAGCAGGAGGGCATCGGCCAGATCGTCTGGTCGCCGATCGCGCAGGGCGTCCTGACCGGCAAGTACAAGCCGGGGCGGCCGCTGCCCGAGGGGTCGCGCGCCACCGACGACAAGGGCGGCGCCGACATGATCAAGCGCTACCTGGACGACGACCTGCTGACCCGCGTCCAGGACCTGGAGCCGATCGCGGCCGACCTCGGGCTGTCGATGGCGCAGCTCGCCATCGCCTGGACGCTGCAGAACCCGAACGTGGCGGCGGCGATCGTGGGCGCGAGCCGCCCCGAGCAGGTCGCCGACAACGCGAAGGCCGCCGGGGTTCAGCTGGACGGCGACGTGATGAAGCGGATCGACGACATCCTCGACCCGGTCGTCATCCGCGACCCGGGCAAGACCGTCAGCCCCCGCCGGCGCCCCTGATCGGCCCGCCGGACACGGACGCGAAGGGCCGCGGAGCCTCCAGCCCCGCGGCCCGGCCGCGCATCCAGGTGTCACTCAGGGTCGTGCAGACTCATCTCGTAGACCAGAGACTCGCCGTCCAGCAAGGCCACCTTGTCGACCTCGTCGGCGCGCAGCCCCCGCCAGTTCTCCCCCAGCCAGCTCTCCGCGTCCGCCTGGGTGGAGAAGGTCTCCTCCGACATGCCGACCGTGCGCCCGTCGGCCTTCTCCAAACGCCAGCTCCACGCCATCGCGTTCGACCTCCCTCGTCGCGGTGAGACTAGCCGCGCCGTGCCCGCTCGGCTCACGACGCGGCCTCGATGGCGCGGCGCATCGCCTCCGGGCTCTCGATCTCGGACGAGCTGAGCGTGCGGCCGTTCACCTGGACGCTCGGCGTGCCCCGGACGCCGGACGATATGTAGCCCTTGCTGACCGTCTTCACGCTCTCGGCGTAGCGCTGCTCCTTGACGCACGACGAGAAGTCGCCGTCGGCCGTCACGAGGTCCGCCGCGTAAACGAGGAGGCTCTCCGTCGAGTATCCCGGCGTGTTGAGGCTCGCCGGCTGGTGGGCGTACAGGGCGTCCTGGTACGACAGCCAGCGGGCGCCGTCGCCGACGCAGCGCAGCGCGGACGCCGCCCGGAGGGAGTTGCCGTACGCAGGCTGGGTGCTCTGGCCGAAGATGACCATCGGGCGGAACACGACCTTGGCCTGTCCGGAGACCGCCAGCTCCTTGAGCATGGGGTCGTTCTTGCGGTCGAAATCGCCGCAGTGCGGGCAGGCGAAGTCCTCGTAGACCTCGACGACCGGTGACGTGACTCCCGGACGGGCCATGGCCAGGGCGCCGTCGGGGAGCGGCGTGGCCTCCGCGCCACCGGCGATCTTTCCGACCGTCAGCTCGACATCGCCACCGCCACCGCCGCCGCCGTCGTCACCCTGGACGACCAAGACGGCGGCCACGACCAGCACCACGACCAGCACCAGGCCGCCGGCGGCCAGCGCGATCACCAGACCGGCGGCGCCGCCCTTGCCCCGGGGAGGGGGCGGCGGCCCGAACGGGCCGGGCGGGCCGGGCTGCCAGCCGGAGCCTCCCGGCGGCGGGCCACCGGGAGGCGGGCCGCCGGGCGGGCCGGGCGGGGGCCCGTAGGGCGGTTGCGCTCCCGGGCCCGGCGAGCCCGGCCATGGTGCGTTCGGGGGATTGCCCACCGGGGCCTCCTAGACGGGGGACGTCGTGATCCTTCCAGGAGCGTAATCGTAGAGTTCCGGGCACGATGAACATCGAGCTTCGCGGCATCGCCGCCCCGGAGGGCTGGCCCGCACCGGGGTGCCGCTGCGCGTCCTGCAACCGGCTGCGCGCCGCCGGCGTCCGGTACGAACCGGCCAGTGTCGTCATCGACGGCGTACCGCTGGAGGCCTGCCCGCGGACTGACGTGCCCGGCGGATTCGAGGTTCGCGCCCCGCACGGGCAGCGGGCGCTGGTGGCGGCCGGGCCGGGGGCCAGGCCGGAGCCCTCCGCCGGGGCCGAGTACGACGCCGTCCTGCTGGACCTGGCCGGTTCCCCGGAACACCTCGGCCACCTTCGCCGCACCGGAGCGGCGACGTCCAGGACGGAGGTGGTGGCGATCCACGTGGACCACCGCATCTCGTCACCGGCCGAACTGGAACGCCGTATGGCCTTCTGGAACCGCCCCCGGCACGGCCCGCACCGGACCCTTCTTCTGGGCGGGGCGCGGTCGGGCAAGTCCGCCGAGGCGGAACTCCGCCTGGCCGCCTGCCCCGATGTGCTCTACGCCGCGACCGGGCCGGTCAGCGACGACGACCCGGAATGGAGGGAACGCGTCGCCGCCCACCGGCTCCGCCGTCCCGCGTGGTGGCGCACCGTCGAAACGACCGACCTGGTGGACGTCCTGGAGTCCGAGACGGGCGCGGTCCTGGTGGACGGCATCGGCACTTGGCTCACCGCGGCGATCGACGAGGCCGCCGCATGGGACGACCCCGCCCTGGCACAGCCGTCCCTGGACGATCTGGTCACTGCGTGGCGCGGCACGCGGGCGCGCGTGGTCGCCGTGAGCGACGAGGTCGGCCTGTCGCTGGTGCCGGCGACGCCGTCCGGACGGGCGTTCCGCGACATGCTCGGCCGCCTCAACCAGCGGCTCGCGGCCGAGTCCGAGGAGACGGCGCTGGTCGTGGCGGGCCGCGTCACGGAGCTCGGATGATCGCCGGTCTGCGGCTGGCCGTCACGCTGCTCACGGTCGTCCCGCTCGGGACGGACCGGGTCGACCGGGGCACCGCCCGCGCGGCCATGCTGCTCGCCCCGGCGGCCGGCCTGATCACCGGCGGCGCCGCCGCGCTGGTCCTGCTGGCGGGCGGCCTGCTCGGCCTGCCCGTTCTCCCGGCGGCGGCCCTCGCGGTGGCCGCCACGGCGGCCGTCACCCGGGCCCTGCACCTGGACGGCCTGGCCGACCTCGCCGACGGGCTGGGCAGCGGTCGTCCCGCCGCGGAGGCCATGGCGATCATGAAGCGGTCCGACATCGGCCCGTTCGGCGTCGTCACCCTGCTGCTGACCCTGCTGATCCAGGTCACCGCCCTGGCCGCTGCGCCGCATCCCGCCGTCGCCGTGCTCATCGCGGCGGTCGCCGGCCGGCTGGCGCTCCCCTGGGCCTGCCGCACCGGTGTCCCCTCCGCCCGCCCCGGCGGCCTCGGCGCCCTCGTGGCCGGCACGGTGCCCGTCCGCGCCGCGGCGGCCTCCACGGCCGCGGTCCTCGCCGGCGCCGCGGCCGCCGGGACGGCCGCCGGGGGTCTCGGCGGGGCGCTCCACGCCCTCGCGGCGGTGGCCGCAGCCCTGGTCGCGGCCCTGCTCCTGCTCCGCCACGCCGTGCGCCGCCTGGGCGGTGTGACCGGCGACGTCCTTGGCGCCCTGGTCGAGATCGCGGGCACGACCGCCTTGATCGTCCTGGCCGCCGTCCCGCCGGGCGGCTGAGCCCCAGGGCCGGGCAACGCTTGATCCAAAAGGACGAAACCGGTCACCGGGACGACTAACATCGTGCTACGTGACGACCATCAGCCTTGACAGCGCAGCCCTGGCCAGCATCGACGTCGACGCGATCGTGATCGGCGTCGCCCCCGCCGAGACGGGCCCCGCGCCTGCCGCCGGCGCCGAGGACCTCGACCGCGCGCTGGACGGGCGGCTGACGGAGGCGCTGGGCGCGCTGGGCGCCACCGGCAAGGCCGGGGAGATCACCAAGCTGCCCGCGCTCGGCGCCGTCACCGCCAAGGTCATCGTCGCCGCCGGGCTGGGCGAGGCGCCCACCGCCGAGGACGTGCGCCGCGCCGCCGGAGCCGCCGTCCGCTCCCTCGCGGGCACCGCCAGGGTCGCCGTCGCGCTGCCCGGCGGGTCCGCCGAGGACGTCGAGGCCGTCGCGCTGGGCGCGCTGCTCGGCGCCTACTCCTTCGACTCCTACCGCACCGGCGACGAGCACAAGAGCCCGGTCGAGGAGATCCGCCTGGTCTCCGCCGCGGCGGAGGACGGCGGCGCGGAGGCGGCCGTGGAGCGCGCGCGGACCCTCGCCGCCTCGGTCAAGCTGGTCCGCGACCTAGTCAACACCCCGCCGTCCCACCTGACCCCCGAGGACCTCGCCGGCGAGGCCGAGCGGGTCGCCGGGGAGACCGGCCTGTCCATCGAGGTGCTGGACGAGAAGGGCCTCGTCGAAGGCGGCTACGGCGGCATCGCGGGCGTCGGGCAGGGCTCGGTCAACCCGCCGCGGCTCGTCCGCCTCTCCTACACGCACCCGGAGGCGTCCAAGACCCTCGCCCTGGTCGGCAAGGGCATCACGTTCGACTCCGGCGGCCTGTCCCTCAAGCCCGCAGAGGCCATGGACTGGATGAAGTCCGACATGGGCGGCGCGGCGGCGGTGCTCGGCGCGCTGTCGGCCATCGCCGCGCTCGGCCCCGCGGTCAACGTGGTCGGTTACCTGGCCATCGCGGAGAACATGCCGAGCGGCACCGCCCAGCGACCGTCCGACGTCCTGCGCATCTACGGCGGCAAGACCGTCGAGGTCCTCAACACCGACGCCGAGGGACGCCTCGTCCTGGCCGACGCCCTCGTCCGCGCGGGCGAGGACTCCCCCGACCTGATCGTGGACGTGGCCACGCTGACCGGCGCGCAACTCGTCGCGCTCGGCACCCGGACCACCGGGGTCATGGCCAACGACGACGACGTCCGTGAGAAGGTGGTCGCGGCGGCCGAGCGCGCCGGGGAACCGTCGTGGGGCATGCCCCTTCCGGCGGAGCTGCGCAAGGGCCTCGACTCGGCGGTCGCCGACATCGCCAACATCAGCGGAGAGCGGTGGGGCGGCATGCTCGTCGCCGGGACCTTCCTCAAGGAGTTCGTGCCGGACGGCGTCAAGTGGGCCCACCTCGACATCGCCGGACCGTCCTTCAACAAGGGCGAGCCCTACGGCTACACCCCGAAGGGCGGCACGGGCGCCGCGGCCCGGACGCTCGTCCAGATCGCCGAGGACGTCGCCGCGGGAATTCTGTAGGGGGCCTGCCCGCTTTCCGGGTGGAGAACAGAATAGATTTTCTCGTGGCGGTGGGGGCCCGGAACCCGGTGCGCCCCGCCCCGCCCAGGGCGCCCCGAACCACGCGGCGCCACAACCGGGGAAAGGGAGCGACCAGTGGCCAACAGCGGCCCCTTCGACATCGTCGTCCTAGGTGCCGGCAGCGGCGGTTACGCGTGCGCGCTGCGCGCCGCCGAGCTCGGCAAGTCCGTCGCGCTCATCGAGCGGGACGAGTCCCTCGGCGGGACATGCCTCAACCGCGGCTGCATCCCCACCAAGGCGCTGCTGCACGCGGCAGAGGTGGCGGACCAGTCGCGCGAAGCCGCGACGTTCGGTGTGAAGACCACATTCGAGGGCATCGACGTCGCCGGCGTGAACGCCTACAAGGACAAGGTCGTCACGACGACCGTGAAGGGCCTCACCGGGCTGATCAAGGCCCGGGGCATCGAGGTCGTGCACGGCGCCGGGCGGCTCACCGGCCCGACCACGGTCGAGGTCACCACCGCCGACGGGCAGGCCCGGACGATCGAGGGACGGCACCTCGTACTCGGCACCGGATCGGAGCCGAAGACCCTGCCCGGCCTGGAGATCGACGGCGAGCGGATCATCTCCAGCGACCACGCGCTGCGGCTCGACCGCGTCCCGGGCTCGGTCGTCATCCTCGGCGGCGGCGTGATCGGCGTCGAGTTCGCCAGCGTCTGGCGCTCGTTCGGGGCCGAGGTCACCGTCGTGGAGGCTCTCCCGCATCTGCTGCCGCTTGAGGAGGAGTCCAGCTCCAAGCGGCTGGAGCGCGCGTTCCGCAAGCGCGGCATCAAGTTCGAGACCGGCACCCGCTTCGAGAGCGTCAAGACGACGCAGGGCGGCATCGCCGTCACCCTTGAGGGCGGCAAGACGGTCGACGCCGAGCTGCTGCTGGTGGCGGTGGGCCGCGCCCCGGTCTCCGACGGGATCGGCCTGGCCGAGGCCGGCGTCGAGACCGAGCGCGGGTTCGTCAAGGTCGACGAGTACTGCCGGACGAACGTCCCCACGATCTCGGCGGTCGGGGACCTGATCCCGTCGCCGCAGCTCGCCCACGTCGGCTTCGCCGAGGGAATCCTCGTCGCCGAGCGGCTCGCGGGCCTCACCCCGCCGCCGATCGACTACGACGGCGTCCCCCGCATCACCTACTCGGCTCCCGAGGTGGCCTCGGTCGGCATCACCTCCGCCGTGGCCAGGGAACGCGGCTACGAGATCAAGGAGGTCACCTACGACCTCGCGGGCAACCCCAAGAGCAAGATCCTGGGGACGCAGGGCGAGGTGAAGGTGATCGCGGCCGTGGACGGTCCCGTCCTCGGTCTCCACATGGTCGGCGCCCGCGTCGGCGAGCTCATCGCGGAGGGCCAGCTCATCTACAACTGGGAGGCCCTGCCGGGCGAGGTCGCCCAGCTGATCCACC
Organism: Spirillospora sp. NPDC048819; assembly: GCF_040650055.1. NCBI lineage: Bacteria > Bacillati > Actinomycetota > Actinomycetes > Streptosporangiales > Thermomonosporaceae > Spirillospora > Spirillospora sp. NPDC048819. Next base: position 171,085 of record NZ_JBEZGN010000002.1, read on the forward strand.
CCCACCCGACCCAGTCCGAGGCGGTCGGCGAGGCACTTCTCGCCCTCGCCGGCAAACCACTGCACGTGCACGGCTGAACGCCGCACAAGTATTCCGAAGGAGTCGCTGAGACATGCCGGTCTCCGTCACCATGCCCCAGCTCGGCGAGAGCGTCACCGAGGGCACCGTCACCCGCTGGCTCAAGAAGGAGGGCGAGCGCGTCGAGACCGACGAGCCGCTCCTGGAAGTGTCGACCGACAAGGTCGACACCGAGATCCCGTCGCCCGCCTCGGGCGTCCTGACCAGCATCACCGTCGCCGAGGACGAGACCGTCGAGGTCGGCGCCGAACTGGCCGTCATCGGGGACGAGGGCGAGGCGCCGTCCGGCGGCGGCGCCCCCGCCGCCGGGGAGCAGGAGGCCCCGGCGCCGCAGGCCCCCGCCGAGGACGCGCCCGCCGCGCAGCAGGCCCCGCCGCCCGCCGCCTGGCCGCCGCCCGCGCAGGAGCAGCCGCCCGCGCCGCCGACCCCGGCGCCCGCCCCGGCCCAGCAGGCCCCGCCGCCCGCCGCGCCGCAGCCGGCCCCGGCGGCGCAGCAGCCGTCCGCGCCCGCCCCGGCGGGTGCGCCGGCCGGTGAGGGCCCGTACGTCACGCCGCTGGTGCGCAAGCTCGCCGCCGAGCACAGCGTGGACCTGTCCACGGTCAAGGGCACCGGCGTCGGCGGCCGCATCCGCAAGCAGGACGTCCTGGAGGCGGCCCGCGCCGCGCAGGAGGCGGCCCGGCAGGCGCCCCCGGCACCGGCTCCGGCTCCGGCCGCGGCACCGGCCGCTCCGCAGGTCCCCGGCGGCCGGCACGCCGCACCGGCGCCCGCCGGCGCCCCCGCCGAGCAGCTCGCGCTGCGCGGCCGCACCGAGAAGATGTCGCGCATGCGGCAGACGATCGCGCGCCGCATGGTGGAGTCGCTGCAGGTCTCCGCGCAGCTCACCACCGTCGTCGAGGTGGACATCACCAAGATCGCGCGGCTGCGGGAGCAGGCCAAGGCCGACTTCCAGGCCCGCGAGGGCGTCAAGCTGTCGTTCCTGCCGTTCTTCGCGATGGCGACGGTCGAGGCGCTCAAGGCGCACCCGAAGATGAACGCGCTCATCAACGGTGAGACCAACGAGGTCACCTACCACGAGGTGGAGAACCTCAGCATCGCGGTGGACGTGCCAGAGCGGGGCCTGATGGTCCCGGTCGTGCACAACGCGGGCCAGCTCAACCTGGGCGGTCTCGCGCAGCGCATCGCCGACCTCGCCGAGCGCACCCGCGCCGGCAAGGTGAGCCCGGACGAGCTGGCAGGCGGCACGTTCACGCTGACCAACACCGGCAGCCGAGGCGCGCTGTTCGACACCCCGATCCTCAACCAGCCGCAGGTCGGCATGCTCGGCACCGGCGCCGTCGTCAAGCGTCCCGCCGTCATCGACGACCCGGACCTGGGCGAGGTCATCGCGGTGCGCTCGATGGTCTACCTGGCGCTGACCTACGACCACCGGCTGATCGACGGCGCGGACGCCGCGCGCTTCCTCGCCACGATCAAGCACCGCCTGGAGGAGGGCAACTTCGAGGCCGACCTCGGCCTCTGACCGTTCCCCGCGGACCCCGGTCCGCCCGACGACCCGGGACCCCGCCGCGCCACCGGCCGGCGGGGTCCCGGCGCGTGGGGGTCCGTGAAAACCCGGGACCGGCTGAGAATCTCAGCATTCGGTGGCGTCGTCCGCCTAGGGTGGAGGACATGAGGGTCACCGTCACGGGCTCGTCGGGCCTCATCGGCTCGGCGCTGGTGCAGTCGCTGCGGGAGGACGGACACGACGTGGTCCGGCTGATACGGCGGGAGCCGTCCGGACCCGGCGAGGCCCGCTGGTCCCCCGCCGACGGGTGCGTCGAGGCGGCGGCGCTGGACGGCACGGACGCGGTGGTGCACCTGGCGGGCGCCGGGATCGGCGCCCGGCCGTGGACGAAGGCGTACAAGCGGAAGATCAGGGACAGCCGGGTGATCGGCACCCGGACGATCGCGGAGGCGATCGCGGCGGCCGGGCCGAGGCCGCCGGTGCTGGTCTGCGGGTCCGCGATCGGGTTCTACGGCGACACCGGGGGCCGGGAGGTCGACGAGAAGGACCCCGCGGGGCGCGGCTTCCTGGCGAACCTCGTCCGCGACTGGGAGGCCGCCGCGGCGCCCGCGAAGGAGGCGGGCGTCCGGGTCGTCCACCCGCGCACGGGCGTCGTCCTCACCCGCGAGGGCGGGATGCTGGGCCGCACGCTGCCGCTGTTCCGGTTCGGGCTGGGCGGCAGGCTCGGCACGGGCGGGCAGTGGATGAGCTGGATCTCCATGGCCGACCAGATCGCGGCGCTGCGGTTCCTCATCGACCACGAGATCGCCGGGCCGGTCAACCTGACCGCGCCGAACCCGGTGACCAACGAGACCTACGCGAGGACGCTCGGCCGTCTCCTGCACCGCCCGACGCGGCTGACCGTCCCCGCGTTCGCGCTGCGGGCGGCGCTGCGCGAGTTCGCCGGCGAGGGGCCGCTGGTCAGCCAGCGGGTTCTGCCGCGGCGGCTGGAGGAGGCCGGGTTCCGGTTCGCGCACCAGGACCTCGACTCCGCTCTGCGCGCCGTCCTGTGAGTCCCAAGAAACGTCAAAGTCCCGGCCGATCCCGTTCGGTAGCCATACGGTGACATTGAGACAGCTTGGCCAAAGAGGAGGGTGAATGAGCACCGACGGACAGCCGCACATCCTCGCGATCGGCGGGGGCACCTTCGTGCCCGACGGCCGGGAGGGGCTCGAACCGAGCCCGCTGCTGCGCTACGCGTTCGACCTGACCGGCCAGGACCGGCCGAGAGTCTGCTTCATGACGACGGCGATGGGCGACGGCGACCAGTACATCGCGCGCTCCTACGCCGCGTTCTCCTCGATGGACGCCGAGGTCAGCCATCTGGCGCTGTTCCCGATGCCGAACGTCGCCGACGTCCGCGCGCACCTGCTCACCCAGGACCTCATCTACGTGTCCGGTGGCAGCGTGGCGAACCTGCTGGCCCTGTGGCGGCTGCACGGTCTCGACGAGATCCTGCGGGAGGCATGGCAGGAGGGCGTGGTGCTGTCGGGGCAGAGCGCGGGCGCGCTGTGCTGGCACGTCGGCGGCAACACCGACTCGTTCGGCCCGCAGCTCCGCCCGCTGACCGACGGCCTGGGCTTCCTGCCGTTCTCGTGCGGCGTGCACTACGACAGCGACCCGCAGCGCCGCCCGCTGCTGCAGCAGCTCGTCGGCGAGGGGACCCTGCCCGGCGGGTACGCGGCCGACGAGTCCGTGGCGCTGCACTACGTGGGCACCGAGTTCGTCCAGGCCGTCTCGTACCGGCGCGAGGCCGGCGCCTACCGCGTCGAGCCGGACGGGCCGGGGACGGCGAAGGAGCACCGGCTGGAGCCCCGCCTGCTCGCCGCCCTCTGAAGTCCCGCCGCCCGCGAGGACGGCCGCCGTGAAGGCTTAAGCTTGCTCGTGTGAGCGATGTGGACGTACGCGAGCTGGTGGTGGTGCACGCGGGGTTCGGCACGGCGGCCGTCCCCTACGAGGACGGGTGGGAGCTGCAGAAGCGCACCCACGCGCTGCGGGTGGACGACGCCATCGCCGACACCGTCCTGCTGCTGGAGCATCAGCCGGTCTACACGGCGGGCAAGCGCACCGAGCCGCTCGACCGCCCCTTCGGCGACCCGGGCGCCCCGGTCATCGACGTCGACCGCGGCGGCAAGATCACCTGGCATGGTCCGGGGCAGCTCACCGGCTACCCGATCGTCCGGCTGCCCGACCCGAAGGACGTGGTCGGGTACGTGCGGCTGCTGGAGCGGATGATGATGGACGTCTGCGCCGAACTCGGCCTGGAGACCGTCACCGTCGAGGGGCACAGCGGCCTGTGGGTGCCCGGGTCCCCGAACCGCAAGATCGGCTCCATCGGGATCCGGGTGGCGCGGGGCGTGACGATGCACGGGTTCATGCTCAACTGCGACAACGACATGGGCTGGTTCGACAAGATCGTCCCCTGCGGGATCCGGGACGTCGGGTCGACCAGCCTCAGCCGCGAACTCGGCCGGGACGTCCCGGTCGCCGGGGTCGTCCCGCTGGTCGAGCGGCACCTGTCCGCGGCGCTCGGCGCGGCGGAGACGCTCCACCGCACCACGGCACAGCTCGGAGTCTGAGGGGCCGCCCCCGGGGGACCGGCCCTTGGGGATCAGCCTTCGGGGGCCATCACCTTGTAGACGGCCTGCCCCTCGGCGGCGGCGGCCGTGAAGAACTCCCCCAGCCCCTTGTAGGCGGGCTTGAAGAGCTTGTCGCGGGCGGCGGCGTCGAGCCTGCCGGCGTCCTGGACCCCGGCCTTGCCCATCGCCGCCGGGTCGTACCGCCCGGCGACCTTCGCGAACGGCGTCGAGGCCAGATGGTCGGCGGTGGGCTTGACCCGGTCCGGGGCGAGGTAGATCACGTCCATGCCGAGTTCGTCGGCGCCGTCCTCGGTGAGCAGCCGCCCCCCGCACACGACGTCGGCCTCGGGCTGCCGCCCCTCCCACGGGTCGCCGGTGACGAGGTAGTGCATCGCCTGCCACGCCCAGCCGAGATCGAACAGTTCCGCCGCGCCGCGACGGCGCCAGTCGGCGGTACCGAAGATGTGGCGGGCGATCCGGCCGGGATCCGGCTCCGCCTCCAGCACCGGCGGCACCCTGAGGTACGACATTGCCAGACCCACTGCGGTCCTCCTGCTAACGCTGTTGCGTGACGACAGGGAGTCACCCTAGAGAGATCCTCTGTTGGACATGGCGGAAACACGCGAATCCGCGAGGTGAACGGGGTACTGTCATGCGTTCGAGATCGCTCCGATACGCCTTTGAGCCCCGCCCCGCCGCCCCGGCCCCGGCGGCGGCCGGTGTGCCGCCACCGTAGATCGCGACGTACGCTGGGTCCCGTGACGACGGTGACACCTGACGGACGCAAGCTCCTGCGCATCGAGGCTCGCAACAGCGAGACCCCGATCGAGCGCAAGCCCGAATGGATCAAGACCCGGCTGAAGATGGGCCCGCAGTACCGCGAGCTCAGCGGCCTGGTGAAGTCCGAGGGCCTGCACACCGTGTGCCAGGAGGCCGGCTGCCCCAACATCTTCGAATGCTGGGAGGACCGGGAGGCCACATTCCTGATCGGCGGCGACCAGTGCACCCGGCGCTGCGACTTCTGCCAGATCGACACCGGTAAGCCCACCGCGCTCGACCGGGACGAGCCGCGCCGCGTCGCCGAGTCCGTGGCCACGATGGGCCTGAAGTACGCCACCGTCACCGGCGTCGCCCGCGACGACCTGGAGGACGGCGGCGCCTGGCTGTACGCCGAGACCGTCCGGCAGATCCACGCGGCGATCCCCGGCTGCGGCGTCGAACTGCTGATCCCCGACTTCAACGCCGTCCCCGAGCAGCTCACCGAGGTCTTCTCGTCCCGCCCGGAGGTCCTGGCGCACAACGTGGAGACCGTCCCGCGGATCTTCAAGCGGATCCGGCCCGGGTTCCGCTACGACCGTTCCCTCGACGTCCTCACCATGGCGCGCGAGGACGGCCTGGTCACCAAGTCCAACCTGATCCTCGGCATGGGCGAGACCCGCGAGGAGGTCTCGCAGGCCCTGCGCGACCTGCACGCGGCCGGCTGCGAGCTGATCACGATCACCCAGTATCTGCGGCCGAGCGCCCGCCACCACCCGGTGGAGCGGTGGGTGAAGCCCGAGGAGTTCGTCGAGTTGTCGGCCGAGGCCGAGGAGATCGGCTTCGCGGGCGTCATGTCGGGGCCGCTGGTCCGTTCCAGCTACCGCGCGGGCCGCCTGTACAAGCAGGCGATCGAGGCGCGGGAGGGCTGAACGCGCGAACGTCGCGACACCACTATCCTTGGACTTATGTCGAAGAAGCCCACGGACGGGGCCCAGGAGCGTCCGGGCCGCCTCAAGCAGATCCGCATGGTCGCCCAGGTGCTCCGCCAGGCCGACCCGAAGGCCCTGCCGATCGTGTTCGCCTCGGCGATCGCCGCCATGGTCGTCGTCATCCTCATCGGGTGGATCGTCGGCCAGCTGTGGTTCTTCCTCCCGCTGGGCGTCATGGCCGGACTGGCCGTCGGCATGATCGTCTTCGGTCAGCTGGCGCAGCGCGCCCAGTACAAGGTGATCGCCGGGCAGCCGGGCGCCGCCGCCGCGATCCTGAAGAACATGCGCGGCAATTGGACGGTCACCGAGGCGGTCAGCGGCAACCGCAACCTCGACATGGTGCACCGCGCGGTCGGCCGTCCCGGAGTGGTGCTGGTGTCGGAGGGGCCCCGCAACCGCGTCGGCCCACTGCTCGGCGCCGAGAAGAAGCGCCTCTCCCGTGCCGCGCAGCAGGTGCCGATCTACGACGTGCAGGTCGGCGACGACGACGGCCAGATCCCGGTCGACAAGCTGCAGCGCCACCTGATGAAGCTGCCCCGCAACCTGAACAAGGGCCAGGTGAGCGAGCTGAACGACCGGCTCCAGGCGCTCCCCCGGTCGATGCAGATGCCGAAGGGCCCGATCCCCAAGGGCGCGAAGATGCCCAAGGGCCCCAAGCCCAAGATGCGCTGAGAAAAGCGCCCCCGGCCGGGGCGCTTCTTCGTGCGCGGCTCAGATGTTGACGACGACCGTGTTGCTGGCGCGGTCGTGCAGGCCCCGGTAGTCCCGGTCCCAGATCAGCGCGGGGACGACCAGCAGCAGCAGGAGCGTCCTGGCCAGCGCCCAGCCGAGCCCGACGGGCCGCCCGTCCAGGCGTGCGACGTGGATGCCGCACAGCCGCTTGCCGATCGTCGTGCCGAGGAGCGCGGTCAGCACCCACACCTGGATCCCGAAGACGATCAGGGTCCACATGCTGCGCTGCGACGGGTCCCACCCGAACGAACGCGCCAGCAGGCTCGCCACCAGCATCGACAGTCCCCAGTCGACGAACAGCGCGACGAGCCGCCGCCCGTAGGACGCGACGGCGCCGCTGCCCTTGTCCGGGAGGCCGAGCCGCGCACCGGGCTCACCGAGATCGGCTCCGGCCGACCGCGCCCCGCTCAGCCACGTCTGCGTCCACCGCGGCCCGCCGGCCTTCGCCTTGCCACTGCCCATGCCCTCTAAGCTATCCCGTCCCTCCGCGGGCCCGGACCCGGCTCCCGGAGGCGCGGCGTGACGCGTAACACAGCGGAAACATATGAGACACGGCCGGGAAACGGCGCCGCCATAGCCTGCCAGAAGCCAAGTAGCGCCCCAAGGAGGCTGGATGTTCAGCAGCGCCGAAGAGGTCCTGAGCTACATCAGGAACGAAGGTGTGCGATTCGTCGACTGCCGGTTCGTGGACCTGCCGGGCAAGATGCAGCACTTCACGTTCCCCGTCGAGAGCTTCGGCGAGAGCGTCTTCACCGAGGGGCTGATGTTCGACGGCTCGTCGGTCCGCGGTTTCCAGGAGATCCACGAGTCGGACATGCTCCTGCTCCCGGACCCGTCCACCGCCGTCGTCGACCCGTTCCGCCGGCACAAGACCCTGAACCTGAACTTCTTCGTCCACGACCCGCTGACCGGCGAGCCCTACAGCCGCGACCCGCGCAACGTGGCCAAGAAGGCGCAGGACTACCTGCGCGGCACCGGCATCGCCGACACCTGCTACTTCGGCCCCGAGGCCGAGTTCTACATCTTCGACGACGTCCGGTTCGAGACGAAGCAGAACGCCGGCTACTACTACCTCGACTCGGTCGAGGGCGCCTGGAACACCGGCCGCGAGGAGCCCGGCGGCAACCTCGGCGCCAAGCCCCCCTACAAGGGCGGCTACTTCCCCGTCCCGCCGATGGACCACTACACCGACCTGCGTTCGGAGATGGTCGCCCAGCTCCTCGACGTCGGCATCCACGTCGAGATGCAGCACCACGAGGTCGGCACCGCCGGCCAGGCCGAGATCGACTTCCGCTTCGACACGCTGCTGAAGACGGCCGACCAGCTCATGCTCTACAAGTACATCGTCAAGAACGTCGCGCGGGACGCCGGCAAGACCGTGACCTTCATGCCGAAGCCGATCTTCGGCGACAACGGCTCCGGCATGCACTGCCACCAGTCCCTCTGGAAGGACGGCTCACCGCTGTTCTACGACGAGGTCGGCTACGCGGGCCTGTCCGACAACGCCCGCTACTACATCGGCGGCCTGCTCAAGCACGCCCCGTCCCTGCTGGCCTTCACGAACCCGACGGTCAACAGCTACCACCGCCTCGTCCCCGGCTTCGAGGCCCCGGTCAACCTGGTCTACTCCCAGCGCAACCGCTCCGCCTGCATCCGCATCCCGATCACCGGCTCGAACCCGAAGGCCAAGCGCGTCGAGTTCCGAGTCCCGGACCCGTCCTGCAACCCCTACCTGGCGTTCTCCGCGATGCTGATGGCCGGCCTGGACGGCATCAAGAACAAGATCGAGCCCGCGGAGCCGGTCGACAAGGACCTCTACGAACTCCCGCCCGAGGAGGCCCGCGCCATCCCGCAGGTCCCCGGCTCGCTGCCCGAGGTCCTCGCGGCCCTGGAAGCCGACCACGACTACCTCCTCGAAGGCGGCGTCTTCACCCCGGACCTCATCGAGACCTGGATCACGATGAAGAACGAGTTCGAGATCGACCCCATCCGCCTCCGCCCCCACCCCCACGAATTCGAGCTCTATTACGACATCTGAGTTCGGCGGCGCAGGGGCCCGGCGGCATGATCACCGCCGGGCCCCTGCGGCGGTGTAGGCCTCGTACCACCAGCGGGCCCAGGCGGTACGAGGCCGCCCTGACCGTCGGCGCCGTCATCCCAACAAACTCGTGCCGCATGAGAGAGCTGGGCTGGTCAGGCGGGGATCCAGTCCTCGGTGGCGCGGTGTCGTCCCAGGCCCACCGCGGCGAACTCGTCGAACTCGCGGCCGGCGTCTGCTCCGAGCTGTCGGAGTGCTTGCGAGATGGGACTGCCGAGCTTGGAGAACGGCTCATCCTCTGGCGTGTGCAGCGGCCCGAAGACCAAATGTCCCCCGTCCCAGACGGCGGCATGCTGTTCGCCGGTTCCGCCGAAGTAGTCCGCCTCGGCATACGCGACGGGGCCGGCGTGTGACCAGGCGGCCAGGGTGCGGTCGAAGCCGCCCGGCAGCATCGGGAAGCCCGGCAGCCGATCGGCGGCGGGGTCGCCGACCGCGTCGAACAGGTCGTCGGTGACCGGCAGCAGGGCGAGGCCCTGCCGCAGCGCGGCGAGCCTCGCATGGGCGAGTCCATCGGTGGCCGACCGCAGAATCTCCGCATTCGCGATGACCGCTCGCAGTACATAACCCATATCGCTCCCCTCGGGACGCTCCGCGGCATTATCGGCGCCGCGTCCCCGCTCGACCGGCCCGAAGTCTCATTCGCTGCTATTCGCCCGTATCCCGCGCTGCTCTTGAAATGGTGGGGCCCGTCATGGCGTTTCGGGTGCGGTGATCCTGGCCTGGGCGTCGTTGATCAGGTTCGCCGCGTGCGGGCCGGCGGCGAAGCGGGCGGCGTCGATGGTGTCGGCGGCTGCGGCGAGCGGGTCGGGGTTGGTGGCGCGGTGCAGGGCGAGCCAGGCCCACGGGTGTTCGCCGTCGCTGAGCTGCGAGCGGCGGGCGCGCAGGTGCGCGTCCGGGGTCAGGGTGCGGGCGGCGAGGCTGGCGGTGATGTCGGGGTCTTCGCCGAGCCCCGCGTAGCGTGCCGCCTGTGCGGCGGCCCACCAGGCCAGGTCCCGCAGCGTTGGTTCGGGCAGGGCGGTCAGTGCTTCGGCGGCGTGGCCGAGCGAGCCGCCGGGCTGCGGCCGGTGCGGGTACAGCGTCGGCAGGTCCGGCACGATCCGGAAACCGATGTCGGCGGCCTCCATGCGGGCCAGATCTTCGGCGGTCATGCCGTGGCCGGTGAACCGCTGCACCGCGAGCAGGCCCATCATGTTCGTGCGGCGGTGGTGGTCGGCGAAGTCGAGGCCGGCGAGCGCCGCGGTGATCTGTGGTGGCGCATCGAGGTCACCGAAGGGCTCCGCGGCGAACAGGACTTCGCCGTGCTCGGCGAACGACAGCCGGGTCACCGCGTTGACGTTCCAGTACATGCTGGCGGTTCGCCCGCCGGCGGATGCCCGGGTCAGCACGGGTTCGGTCGAGCCCTGCCAGCCGTTGTACTCGACGGCGAGGACGGCGCCGCCGACGTCCAGCACCGCGACCCATGGATCGATCGACTGCCGGTGCAGCAGGTCCTCGCCGATGGCCCGCAGCGACTCCGGCCGGGCCGGGTCCGCGTTGAAGGCGCGCAGCACGTCGGCGGCGTCCGCCCCGGTCACCACCGTGACCGTCGCGGCCTCGGACAGGGTGCTGTGTTGCAGCCACCGGTAGGCGGCTTCGGGGAGTTCCGGCCGTGCCGGCTCCGGTTCGCCGCGCAGCCGGTGGCCGAGCCGGTCGGTGCGGGCGTGCACGGTCTCGGGCGCGGCGGGCGCCTGCCACACCACCAGTTCGTAGGACTCGGTTCCATCGTTGACGTCGCGACCGCGGGCGTGGACCCGCAGCCGGTAGTCGCCCGGCCAGGGCGGGGTGATGCCGCGCAGGTGCGGCTCGACCGCCCGGGATCCGACCACCGAGGCGCCGCCGGCGACCGTCCGCCAGCTGACCTCGACGATCTCCTCCCAGCCGGTCGCGACATCCGGCGGTGGCTCGTCCAGGATGCTCACCAGAATCCGGACGTGTCCGTCCTCAACCCCGGTGCGGATCACCGCACCGCCCGGAACGACCGCGACCAGCCCATTGCCGCTGAAGTCGGCCTCCGGGACGCCGCCTTCCTCCAGCAACGCGAACCGGTGCCCCGACACCGGTGCCCGCCCGCTGGACCGGAGGGGCAGCCGGTACTCCTCCCGGGCTTTGGCGAGCACCGCGCCGGCGTAGCCGGGGGGCATCGGTGCTTCGCGGAGCAGCAACACCGCGGTGCCGATCGCGACGCCGAGCACCGCCGGGGGCTCGGCGGCCCAGGGCTGAATGCCCACCCGGTCCAAGACGGCGGCGGCGGTGGACACGGCCAGCGCCAGCTGTGCCGCGCCATGCGCGGCGGCCACCCCCGGCTCGTCGTTGATCCCGGGATTCACCGCCAGGAGGGAGGCCACGCGCGGGTGGGCGGCCAGCCGGCGGGCCAGCGCGGCGACCAGCGGCACCGCTCCCGGACGGATCTGGTCCAGCATGGCCGCCCCGTTGACCGCCTCGCTCGTCCCGGCCGCCCTGATCACGGCGAAGCTGCCGGTGAACGGCTCCTCCAGAAAGCCGGTCAGGTCCGGGACGCCGGCCGTGTCCAGCTCCGGGACGGTCAGTTCCAGCGCGCCGAGCAGGCGTTCGACCAGCAGCGGCGGCAGCGAGCCGAGCGCGTCCCGCACCGACGAATCGTCCGGCACCGGCAGTCCGCCGGAGTAAAGCTGCGCCACAGCCTGGTGCCCGACGGCCGATCCGCGGATCGGCCACGTGCCGTCGGCGATGGCCCTCAGCCGGCCGAGCTCGGCCGCCGGCACCTTCGGAATGCGGGCGACGACCAGCGGCATCGCCGCGGCCACCGGCCCGGCCAACTCCTCCAGGACCGCATCGGAAACGTCGACCACAGCACCCCGTCCGCCAATACCTATAAGACGGACGAAACTCTAGCCGCCGACATAGCCTCCTGTTGTCACAACAGATGCCAACGCGGACAGGGTCGGAGCGGCGCCTCTCTCCTCAACCGCTTCCGGTTCCATTCCATCCCGAATATCTGCCGGCGAACCGCGCGTTCACCGGCACGAATGCGTGACCTTCCGTCGGCGAATCACGCCGGGTCAATTTCCCTGCACTTCGTAGAACGAGTCGACGGCCGGCTGGCCGGTGTAGTTCGGCCCGGCTCGATCATCGGCTCCGAGATAGCGGTAGGAGAGCCGGACCTCCCCACCGCCATGACGCGAGATCCGGCGGCGGGCGGCGTCGTAGACGAACCCCTGCCGGCGCAGTTCGGCGGTGAGCCGGCGACCGGCCGGCGCTCCGTCCGCGCGGCGGATCGAATGGGCGTCGAAATTGGCGGCGATGAGCCCGTCCTCGGCCAGCCAGGCGGCGGCGCGCGTCAGAGCGCCGAGCTTGTCGCCGACATAGTGCAGCCCGTGTACGCACGTGATCAGGTCGAACCTGCCGTCGGGAACCCATTCGGTCACAGAGCCGGTGACCAGACGCAGTAGCGGCGGGACGGGACCCGTCACGAAGTGGTCGACCAGGTCAAGTCCGACGATCTCGACCCGTCCCGCCATATTCCGGTCGGCGAGGAGCCGAGCGGCCTCTGCCAGGGCGCGTCCACTCCCACAGCACAGGTCCAGCCACCGCACAGGGGCCGACCGCGCGCTGCGGTCCGTTAGTTCCGCCATGATGTCCAGGCCGAGCTCACGGCCATAACCGTTCGAGCCGCTGAGCGACCGCTCGCGATTCATCGCGCAGTTCGCCACTACCGCCGAACTCTCCAGGGCATCATCGTCCAGCAACCACGTCACCTGAGCATTGTGAGCCACGCACGCCGCGACCGGCACCGTTGTCGTAGCGGCACGGCGATGCGGCGGCGCGCCGCTTCGCATACTTCTGAGTGAATTTTCCCTGGTCGTCGAGCTCCGGGGCGTCGGCAAAGAATTTCTAGACTGCGTAGGGGTCCCAGTGGGCGGCGTAGCGCAGCAGCGAGCGGGCCAGGTGTGGGTGAGCCGCCGCCCACCGGGTATCGAACAGGAACCACTGATCGAAACCGAAGAAGCCGTCGATGTACCGGGCGACCTGCGTGATGTGGACATCCAACCGGGTCAGGGAGTCGGCGTGCCGCGTCGGGCGAAGCATGTCCAGCATCTCGCCGTGGATCGCCTCATGCGTGAGCGGCCGGTCGATGCCGGCGGGCGACGGGGCGTATCCGGCCAGCCGGGCGTAGCGCTCCATCGCCGGGCCGATGTCGTCCTCGCCGGGAGCGACCAGTGCCCGCAGCAGCCGGGCGTCGTGCGGCCAGCGGTGGGTGCCGGGACCGTCGGCGCCCCGCAATCGGGCGGCGAGATCCGGCAGGCGCAGACCGGGGAAGACCAGGGCGCCGACCAGGTTCAGGTTCCTATCGACGTCGGGCGATTCCCAGCACAGGCGAACCGAGAAGACCGACTCGGGCCCCGGAGGGGCAAGCCGGACGGTACGGACCGGTACGCCAGGGCTGAAGACCGCACCGGACGCGACGGCACCGGCGGGCAGCGGCCAAGTGTCGTGCAGCAGGAACGCGAGCCGATCGGGTGAGGCGGCGGCGCTCTCGTCATCGATGAAGTAGTAGGCGAGATCCACCTCGTCGTCATCGGTGCGCACTCTCAGGGCATGCTCGCCGAGCCGGATGAAGTCGGCGTCCCCCTCGACCCACAGGTGCTCGTGCAGCAGCTCGCGCAGTTCGTCAATAGTCTGCGGCTCGGGCAGGTTTCGCTTCTGGGCCTCGTCGAAGATCGAGTCGAGGCCGTAGACATCGCCGCCCAGCTCGCCGTCGATCCAGGCTCTCGGATCGTCACGGTTCCAGCCGCGGCGGAACCAACCGAGCACGGTTGCGTCGGACACCGTGACCACCCGCTTACTGAACGGCGATTCCTCCCGCCACCGAGACACGAAATACACGCGCCTGACTCTAGACCGGCGATCCGTCTCGAGTTGATTGTGCGCAGGCAACCGGCCACGACCGGCCGAGAGAATGGCGGGCAGCCGCCGCACCCCGCTCGAACCGGACCGTGGCGGTGCCCGGTCCCCCGATCCGCACCTTCATCGGCACCAGCAAGCGACCAGCGGCTAGAAAAGGATGTTCAGCGTTGATGTCGTGTGGGTTCGAATTCAGTGCGGGCGGCGAGTCTGCGCTGGTTGTCCTTCGCCCGCTGTTCGGTGCGGTCGGGCATGGTGACATGGTCGATCTCGGTGTCCGGATCGAAGTCGGGGTAGGCGGCGGCCAGCGCAGGACGGATCGACTCCAGGTGGGCGCCACGGTTGAGCAGCCGCATCGTCCATCGGGAGAGGGGCAGTCACTCCAGTTCGGGCCAATGCGCGGTGCCGTACAACGGCAGGACGCCTTTGGAGCCGCCGCGCGCGCTGGTCGGCGCAAGGCGTGCGCGCAGGACGCGGAGTCGCTCTTCGTACGGCGGCGCGCCATCGGCTTCCGCCAGTTGCAGGTATACGTGGACGTTCCTGCGGTACGGGTCGAACCAGGCGCCATCGACGTCCTGGCCGTCCTCCCTCCTCCTCGCCAGCAGGTCCTCGATCAACCCGGTGAGTGCGGCGGCCACGCCACCCTCGGGGTACACGAACTCGTCGTCGATCGTCCAGTGGACGGTCTGCCACCGTTCGGGTGAGCCGACGGGCTCCGTCAGCCAGCACAGCACCCCGCCGACCGAGTCCGATCCCCACAACACCAGTCCCCCGGGCTCCGGGTGAACGGGGTGCGGGCATTTCTCGCCGTCGTCCTGGAGAAGCAACCGCTTGTCCTTCAGCCACCCGCGGCCTTTATTGATCATCTCTTCAAGGTCGAAGCAGGAGAACTCATCGCAGAACGCGCCGCGCCCGTACCGCCGGGCGAGCTCGACGAACTCGAAGGGCAGGGTCACCCCGGATTGTCCGCCGACGTCAGCGCCTGCGTGAAACCTTGTCCCGCTGGATCGTGCCCCCTCGGGCGGGGCGCAGAATTTCGGGGGCTGGCATCATGTCCGGGGCGATGTGGTTGAGGAGCGGGATGGCGTACGACCCCAAGGACGTCCTGCGGGACGGGAACTCCCTGCTGGGTGCCGCGCGTCAGCTGCTGGCCGACCACGACCGGGCGCTCGCGGAGGTGCAGCGGGGGCTGGCGCCGCTGCGGGCCGAGGCCGCGCGGGGGCAGCTCGCGTCGATCCCGGTGGAGCGGCTGAAGGACGTCACCGGCGGGCGGCTGCGTGTCGGCGCGCTGGAGAAGGCGGGGTTCGCGACCGTCGCGGACGTTCTGGGGACGACCCGGTACCGGCTGCAGCTCGTGCCGGGGATCGGGCCGCAGACCGCGGCGCAGGTGCATGCGGCGGCGGGCAGCCTGGCTGAGGCGGCGGAGCGGTCGGCCGGGATACGGGTCGACCTGGAGCGGCAGGACGACGTGACGACGCCGCTGGTCATCGCGCTGCATCGGCTGGTGAACGCCGGGCCGGACGTTCCGCGCGCCCGCGCGGCGGCGGAGCGGCTGGCGGAGCGGCTCGGCCCGCTGACGCATGATGCCCGGCCGGCGGGATCGTGGTGGCGGAGGTTGTTCGCGCGGCCGGCCAAGCGGGAGCGTGCGGAGAAGGCGCTGACCGAGCTGGCGCAGGCCGTGGAGGCCGAGGGCTCGCGGGACACCGGACTGCTGATGTCGCAGGCGTCGGTCGATCTGCTGCGGCCGGCCGTCTCGGCGGACGAGGCGTGGATCGATTTCGAGCTGCGCGCGTCCGACTACCAGACCCTCCTGGCGGAGCTGGCGTCCTTGGAGCCCGCGCGGGAGGCCGCCGAGGGGTTCGTCCCGAGTGATCTGGCCGCCCGGGTCAAAGCGCAGCCGCTCGACGACACCTACCGGCGGGTCTCGCTGCGCGGGTACCAGTCGTTCGGGGCCCGGTTCGCGCTCGTCCAGCAGCGGGTGATCATCGGGGACGAGATGGGGCTCGGGAAGACGATCCAGGCGATCGCGGCGATCGCCCATCTGCGGGCCGAGGGCGGGACGCATTTCGTGGTGGCGTGCCCGGCGAGCGTGCTGATCAACTGGGTGCGCGAGATCGAGGCGCGCAGCACGATTCCCGCGCATCCGCTGCACGGCCCGGGCCGCGACGACGCGCTGGCCAAGTTCGTCGCCGACGGCGGTATCGGGGTCACGACCTTCGCCACGCTGCCCATGCTGGACGTCCCCCTCGACGTCGACGTGACGATGTTCGTGGTGGACGAGGCCCACTACGCCAAGAACCACGAGACCCGGCGCGCCAAGACCGTCGCGTCGTGGTGCCGCCGGGTGGACCGGGTGCTGTTCCTCACGGGAACGCCGATGGAGAACCGCGTCGAGGAGTTCCGCAGCCTGGTCGCGCACCTGCGGCCGGAGGTGGCGAAGCAGGTCAGCCCGGGCGAGGCGGTGCTCGGTGCGCAGGCGTTCCGGTCGGCGGTCGCTCCCGTCTACCTGCGGCGCAACCAGAAGGACGTGCTGGTGGAGCTGCCGGAGGTCGTGCACGTGGACGAGCTGGAGGAGTTCAGCGCGGCCGACGGGGCGGCCTACCGGCGGGCGGTGGCGGCCGGCAACTTCATGGCGATGCGCCGCGCCGCGTACGCCGTCCCGAAGAAGTCCGCCAAGCTCGACCGGCTGCTGGAGCTGGTCGAGGAGGCCGAGGCGAACGAGCTGAAGGTCGTGGTGTTCTCCTACTTCCGGGACGTGCTGGCCGCCGTCGAGGCCGCGCTCGGGCCGGACGCGCACGGGCCGCTCTCGGGCGACGTCCCGCCGGCGCGACGCCAGGAGGTGGTGGACGAGTTCACCGCCGCCCCCGGGCACGCCGTCCTGCTCGCCCAGATCCAGGCGGGCGGGGTCGGCCTCAATCTCCAGGCGGCGTCGGTGGTGATCCTGTGCGAGCCGCAGGTCAAGCCGACCATGGAGACGCAGGCGGTCGCCCGCGCCCACCGGATGGGCCAGGTGCGGACCGTGCAGGTGCACCGCCTGCTCACACCCGACAGCGTGGACGAGCGGATGCTGAAGATCCTGCGCACCAAGACCAGGCTGTTCGACCAGTACGCGCGGCGCAGCGACCTGGCGGAGCAGACCCCGGACGCGACCGACATCTCCGAGCAGACCCTCGCCCGCCAGATCGTCGCAGAGGAGCAGGAGCGCCTCGGCACGTCCTGAGCCCTGGGAAGAACGGCACCGGAGTCGCTGTTCACGTGAGCGGAGACCAGGACGATCAAAGGGGATGTGTCATGGCCGAGGTCAGGGTGGAGCGCACCGCAGATGGTTTCCAGGCCGTCAACGGCCGGGGCGCGGCGGTCGCCATCGGGGACTCCGGCACCGAGGGGGTGTTCACGCCGGTGGAGCTGCTGCTGGCGGCGCTCGGCGGGTGTGAGCTGGTCACCGTGGAGCCCCTGACCGCGCAGCGCGGGCACCGGATGGCGCGGCTCGCCGCGACCGTCCAGGCCGACAAGGTCGCGACGAGCACGCTGGGCACGATCACGGTCACCTATGACGTTGAGCTGCCCGACGGCGACGACAAGGCCGAGGACGTGCTGAAGTCCGTGGCCGCGCGGGTGCACGAGAGGTACTGCACGGTCGGCAACGCCCTCCGCGAGCCGATGAAGGTGGAGCAGGTCGTCTAGTCGCAGGTCGTGCCGGCGGCCGGGACTCGTCCGCGCAGGAGGTAGGCGTTCACGGTCTTGCGGACGCACGGGTCGCCGGTGTCGTAGGCGCCGTGGCCCTCCCCGTCGAGGGTGAGGAGCGTCGCCCGCCCGCCCAGTTCCCTGGTGAGGGCGGGGGCCCACGCGTAGGGGGTGGCCGGGTCGCCGGTGTTGCCCACGACGAGGATCGGCGCGGCGGACGGGGCGGACACCTCGCGGGCCGCGTCGTCGCCCGGCACCGGCCAGCCCGTGCATTGCAGCAGGCCCCACGCCATGGAGGTCCCGAAGATCGGTGAGGCGTTGCGGAACTTCGGCAGGAGCCGCCGGACGTCGGACGGGCTGTGGCGGTCGGTGCCGTCCGCGCAGGTGATCGCCGTGTTGGCGGCGGCGAGGTTGGTGTAGGTCCCGTCCTCGTTGCGGCCGTTCTGGACGTCGGCGAGCATGAGCAGCAGCGACCCGTCGCGGCGCTTGACCGCGTCGACGAGGCCCTGCGCGAGGTACGGCCAGGCGCTGCGCGAGTACAGCGCGGCGGCCACACCGGAGGTGCCGAGGCTCTGGGTCAGCCTGCGGTCGCCGGACGTGGGCAGGGGTTTCCGGTCGAGGCCGTCCAGGATCCGTCCGATGGACTTCACGACGGACGGGCCGTCGGCGCCCAGTGGGCAGTGCTTCCTGCCGAGCCGTGCGCAGGCGTCGCCGAAGTCGCGGAGGGCGCGCTGGAACGCGGCGGCCTGCTGGAGGGCGAGGTCCGCGCTGCCGATCCCGGTGTCGACGGCGGCGTCGAGGACGGCGCGTCCGACCTTGTCCGGGAACTGGTGCGCGTAGGCGCCGCCGAGCCAGGTGCCGTAGGAGACCCCGAAGTAGTGGAGTTTCCGTTCGCCGAGGGCGATGCGGATCATTTCCATGTCGCGGGCCGCGTTGAGGGTGCCGACATGAGGCAGGAGTTCGCCGGAGCGGGCCTCGCACCCTTGCACGTAAGCGGCGCGGCCGTCGATGTACGCCTTCTCCTCGGCGGCGGTGTCGGGGCTGTCGTCGCGGGCGGTGATCTTGTCCATGCGCCGGTCGCCGACGCAGGTCACGGGGGCGCTGCGGCCGACGCCGCGGGGGTCGAACGCGACGAGGTCGTAGCGGGTGCCGAGCTCGGCGTACTGGTCCGCGACCTGGGCGAGCGTGTCGACGCCGTCGCCGCCGGGTCCGCCGAAGTTGAACAGCAGCGAGCCGATGCGGTGCCGCCGGTCGGTCGCGGGGATCTTGATCAGCGCGATGCCGATCTTCTCGCCGGCGGGTCGCGCGTAGTCGAGGGGCACCTTCAGGGTCGCGCAGCGGAAGGCGTCCGGTGGCGTCTCGGTGTCCGCCGGCGGTTCCGGGAGGCCGGTGCAGCGCTTCCAGTCCGGTGGACGGACGGCGGCGCGGTGCACGCTCACCGCCGCGGCGGGCGTCGTCGTCTCCGTGCGCTGCACGGACGTCCCACCGAGGCAGGAGATCAGTCCGGAAACGGCCAGCGCACCCGCGCCGACCAGCAATGTGCCAGGTATCGCCCTGTGATGGGCCATTCGTCCCCCCGTTCGTTTCACGGGGGGTGACCGGGACCTACCCAGAGCCTCCTATGCTGACTCACGATCAACTTCAGAGGCTCCACGCGCGGGGGGAGGAGCAGAGGGGGAGGCAACCCCCGGGTCTCTCCCCCGAAAGTCCGGATACCGCATCAGGGTCGTACTACTCAAGTCTGAGATGAAGACCATTCGCCGCGGTGATCACAGTCAGGGGGCCGTGCGGCAAAGATAGGTACCATGGCTCAAACCGCCCCCCCAGCAGCCCGCCGAGGCCAGGCCGCCGAGGCCAGGCAGGGCGAGCAGCGAAAGCCGGCCGCGACGATGCGGCGCAGGGTGCTCGCCGCACCTCCGGTGTGGCGTGAGCTTCTCCTGGTCGTTCTCTTCTATACCGGATATACGCTGACGCGCATCGTTCTGGTTCAAGACGGGACGGGGCCGGCGTTCGCGCACGCCGACCAGATCCTGAACGTGGAGCGGGCCCTGGGGCTGGACGTCGAGCTTTACCTCAATGAGACGCTGCTGGCGATCCCCTGGCTGGCGCGCACGGCCAACGTCTTCTACGCCACGATGCACTTCATCGTGACGCTCGCCGTGGTCATCTGGCTGTACCGCTACCGGCCGCAGCACTACCGGTGGCTCCGCACGTCGATCATGGTGGCCACCGGTGTCGCGCTGATCGGGTTCTGGCTGTACCCGCTGGCGCCGCCGAGGTTCCTGCACAGCGAGGGTTTCGTCGACCCGGTGACCGCGCTGCACTCGCTCGGCCTGTACGCCAGCGACGCCTCGGGGACCCTCACCAACCAGTACGCGGCGATGCCGTCGATGCACGCGGGATGGGCCCTTTGGTGCGGGGTCATCCTGGTCAAGCTGGCCTCGCAGAAATGGGCCAAAGCTCTCGGCGCCCTGTATCCCGCGACGACCGTCGTGGTGATCCTTTCCACCGCCAACCACTACGTCCTGGACGCCGTGGCCGGGATCGCGCTGGTCAGCGGCGCGCTGTGGGTGTCGTGGGTGCTCTACATGCGGTGCCCGAAACCGCTCCTCGTCGCGCGGGCCCGCGCGTCCCACCGCCTTGCGCAGCGCACCAGCCGCCGCCCGAGCGGATCCGCGGCCGGCTCCGCCGCCACCCGGTGCGCCGGACGCACCTGACCCTCGCGTACTCCCCTGGTAGTACACCGGCCGGTCACTCCGCGCCGTAGAACACGCGGTCGACGACCGCGCGGGCGCGGCGGGTGTGGCGGCGGTGATCCTCCAGAAGGTCTCCCGCCCCCGGATAGCCGAGGACGCGGGTGACGGCGCTGCGCTCCCGGTGATGGTCGGTGGGCAGCAGGTCCGACGCGCGGCCCCGCACCAGCATGATCGCGCCCCGGATGCGGGTCGCCAGGCACCACGCCTCTTCGAGGACGGCGGCGTCCTCGGCGTCCAGGAGGCGGGCGCCGACCGCCGCGTCCAGCGCGTCCAGGGTGCGGGTGGTGCGCAGGCCGGGGATCTCGTGCGCGTGCCTGAGCTGCAGGAGCTGCGCGACCCACTCGACGTCGGCGAGGCCGCCGGGGCCGAGCTTGGTGTGCAGCCGCCGCTCGACGCCGCGCGGGAGCCGCTCGGACTCCATCCGGGCCTTCAGCCGCCGGATCTGCCGGACGGCCGCGTCGTCGACGCCGTCCTCCGGCCAGCGGACCGGGTCGATCAGGGCGCGGAACCGGTCGCGCAGTCCCGCGTCGCCGATCAGCGGGTCGGCGCGCAGCAGCGCCTGCGCCTCCCAGGGCTCCGACCAGCGGGCGTAGTAGGCGGCGTAGGACGCCAGCGTGCGGACCAGCGGGCCCTGCCGGCCCTCCGGCCGCAGGTTCGGGTCGATCTCCAGCGGCGGGTCCGGGGCGGGCAGCGCGAGGAGCCGGCGCAGTTCCTCGGCGACGGCGTGGGCGGCGCGCCCGGCCGCCCGCTCGTCCGCGCCGGGCAGCGGGTCGTGGACGAACATCACGTCGGCGTCGCTGCCGTAGCCGAGTTCGTGGCCGCCGAACCGGCCCATCGCGACGACCGCCATCCGGGTCGGCAGCGGCTCCCCCGCCGCCGCCTCGATCTTGTTGGCGGCGGCGCGGAGCGCGGCCTCGACGGTGACGGTGGCGATGCCGGTGAGGGCCTCCCCGACCGTCCGGACGTCCGCCATCCCGAGCAGGTCGGCGACCGCGACGCGGAACAGCTCCCGGCGGCGCAGCCCCCGCACCACCCCCACCGCCTCCTCCGCCGACGCCGTGTCCTCGGTGTAGCGGCGTACCGCGGCCAGGGCCTCCGAGCGGAGGGCTTCGAAGGGACGCGGGGCCAGGTCGGCGTCGCTGCCGAGGATCGCGACCGCCTCGGGGGCGCGCAGCAGCAGGTCGGTGGCGTAGCGGCTGGATCCGAGCACCCAGGCCATCCGCTCGGCGACCGTCACCTCGTCGCGCAGCAGCCGCAGATACCAGGGGGTGGTGCCGAGCGCGTCGCTGACCTGCCGGAAGCCGAGCAGGCCCGCGTCCGGGTCGGGCGCGTCGGCGAACCAGCCGAGCATGACCGGCAGCAGCGTCCGCTGGATCGCGGCGCGCCGCGACACCCCGGAGGTCAGCGCCTCGATGTGGCGGAGCGCGCCCGCCGGGTCGGCGTAGCCGAGGGCCTCCAGCCGGGTGCGGGCGGCCTCGGGGGTGAGCCGGGCCTCCTCTCCCGGCAGCCGCGCCACGGCCCGCAGCAGCGGCCGGTAGAACAGCTTCTCGTGGATGCGGCGGACCTCGCGTGCGTGCCGCCGCCACAGCGCGGTGAACTCCCCGACCGGGTCGGTGCGCAGGCCGAGGGCCCGGCCGAGGCGGCGCAGGCCGTCCTCGTCGCCGGGGACGAGATGGGTGCGGCGGAGCCGGTGCAACTGGACGAGGTGCTCCACCCGCCGCAGGAACCGGTACGCGGAGGCCAGCGCCGCCGCGTCGTCGCGTCCGACGTACCCGCCCTGCGACAGGTCGGCGAGGGCGTCCAGCGTGGTCGGGCTGCGGAGCGTCTCGTCCGCGCGGCCGTGGACGAGCTGGAGCAGCTGCACCGAGAACTCGACGTCCCGCAGCCCGCCGGGGCCGAGCTTGAGCTGGCGTTCGGAATCGGCGGTCCGCTGGTTCAGGTCGGCCTCGACGCGGCGCCGCATGGCCTGGACGTCCTCGACGAAGCTCTCCCCCTCGGCGGCCTTCCACACGATCGGGGTGATGGTGTCCAGGTACCGGGCGCCGAGGCCCGCGTCGCCGGCGACGGGACGGGCCTTCAGCAGCGCCTGGAACTCCCACGTCTTGGCCCAGCGCTCGTAGTAGGCGCGGTGGCTGGCGAGGGTCCGCACGAGCGGCCCGGCCTTGCCCTCGGGCCGCAGCGCCGCGTCCACCTCCCAGAGCGAGCCCTCCTCGGTGCTGGACGAGCAGGCCCGCATCATCGCCGACGCCAGCCGCGCCGCGGTGCGCAGCGCGGCGTCCTCGGGCTCGCCCTCGCGCGCTTCGGCGACGAAGATCACGTCGACGTCGCTGACGTAGTTCAGCTCGCCTCCCCCGCACTTGCCCATGCCGATGACGGCGAGCCGGCACGCCCCGTGCCCGGGGACCTCGGCGCGGCCGACGGCGAGGCCCGCCTCCAGCGCGGCGGCGGCGAGGCCGGCCAGCTCGGCGGCGACGTCGGCGACGTCGGCGACGCCGATCAGGTCGCGTCCCGCCAGGGCGAGGAGCCGCCTGCGGTACGCGACGCGCAGCGCGACGAGGGGCTCGGGGCCGGATCCGGACGCGACGGGCTCCGCGGCGGCCGGGTCCGCGCCGACGGCGGCCAGCAGGTCGTCGCGGGCGCTCCCGGCGGGCGGGCCCGCGCCGTCGCGCAGCACCGCCCAGTGGTCCGGATGGCGGGCCAGATGGTCGCCGAGCGCGGCGCTGACCCCGAGGACGGCGGTGAGCCGCTCCCGGGTGCCGGGCTCTCCGGCCAGGGCCTCCCGCAGCTCGCCGCCGGCACCGTGCTCGGAGGCGGCGGCGAGGAGGCGGAGCAGCCCGTCCAGCGCCAGGTCGGGGTCGGCGGTGCCGCCGAGGGCGTCGAGCAGGTCGTCGCCGACGCGGGCGCCGGTGTCCCGCTCGGCCTCAACGAGGAGCCGTTCGGCGCGGGCCACGTCGGTGAAGCCGAGCCTCGCCAGGCGCCCGGCGAGGGAGGGACGGCGGTCGGGAGTCCAGGACTCGGTCACAGGCTCCACCGTATTCCGACAGGGCACCGAGCGGAGCTCGTCCGTCGGATGGCGGCGGGTGGGGGTGGGGGCTGGAGGACGGTTAGAGGACCGCCAGCAGCCGCTTGCGCTCGAACTCGGTCACCTGGCGCCGGTAGTCCTCCCATTCCTGGCGCTTGTTGCGGAGGAAGAAGTCGAAGACGTGCTCGCCGAGGACGTCGGCCATCAGCTCGCTGCGCTCCATCGCGTGGATGGCGTCGTCCAGGTCCTGCGGGAGCGGCTCGATGCCGAGGGCGCGGCGCTCGGCCACGGTGAGCGCCCACACGTCGTCCTCCGCGCCCGGCGGCAGCTCGTAGCCCTCCTCGATGCCCTTCAGCCCGGCGCCGAGGATCGCCGCGAACGCCAGGTAGGGGTTCGCGGCCGTGTCCAGCGACCGGAACTCGATGCGGGTCGAGTGGCCCTTGTGCGGCTTGTACATCGGGACGCGGACGAGGGCGGACCGGTTGTTGTGGCCCCAGCAGATGTAGGACGGGGCCTCTCCCCCGGCGCCCGCGGCGGAGCCGACGTTGCCCCACAGCCGCTTGTAGGAGTTGACCCACTGGTTGCACACCGCGGTGATCTCCGCGGAGTGGCGCAGGAGCCCGGCGATGAACGCCCGCCCGACCTTGGACAGCTTGAACTCCGCGCCCGGCTCGTAGAAGGCGTTGCGGTCGCCTTCGAACAGCGACATGTGGGTGTGCATGCCCGAGCCGGGGTGCTCGGTGAACGGCTTCGGCATGAAGGACGCGTGGACGCCCTGCTCCAGCGCGACCTCCTTCATCACCAGCCGGAACGTCATGATGTTGTCGGCGGTGGTGAGCGCGTCGGCGTATCGGAGGTCGATCTCCTGCTGGCCGGGGGCGCCCTCGTGGTGGCTGTACTCCACCGAGATGCCCATCGCCTCCAGCATCATGATCGCGTTGCGGCGGAAGTCGTGCGCGGCGCTGTGCGGGGTGTGGTCGAAGTAGCCGCCGGAGTCGGCGGGCTCGGGCTCGCGGCCGTCCTCCGGCTTGTCGTTGAGGAGGAAGAACTCGATCTCGGGGTGGGTGTAGAAGGTGAACCCGAGGTCGGCGGCCCGCGACAGCGCCCGCTTGAGGACGTAGCGGGGGTCGGCGAAGCTCGGCGTCCCGTCCGGCATGAGGATGTCGCAGAACATCCGGCCCACGCCGGGCGACTCCGACCGCCACGGCAGCACCTGGAACGTGGACGGGTCCGGCTTGGCGATCATGTCGGCCTCGTACACGCGCGCGAAGCCCTCGATCGCCGACCCGTCGAACCCGATGCCCTCACCGAAGGCGCCCTCCAGCTCGGCCGGGGCGACGGCCACGGACTTCAGGAAGCCGAGCACGTCGGTGAACCACAGCCGGATGAAGCGGATGTCGCGCTCCTCCAGCGTGCGGAGCACGAACTCCTGCTGACGGTCCAAAGCCTTCTCCCTCGGTACTGCCCTGCAGATGACCTTGCCGTTGACCTTGCCGGTGCAGGGCCGGCAACGCGTGCCGACCGCGCTCGCCGGTCCGGCCACGCTTGCAGTATGCCCGGCCGCTGTTACCGCGACGTTACGCGTCCGGCACCGCTGAACGGAACATATCCGACTCCCCGGCCTTCCCGGTCCCGGGACGGCGGGCGGGGCACGCCCATGACGGACCCGCGCATCGGTTTCCCGAAACTTGACGTGGCGATCATGCTCGCTCTACGCAGTGATCATTAGCGTGGACGGGGTCGTGGACATCTCTCTTCTTCTCTCGATGACCGACCGGGTGCCCGCGCTGGCCACCCCGTCGGCCATGCATCCGGAGTCGTGGCAGCTGTGCGCGCAGGTGGAGACCTGGGCACGCGGCCGGGGCCTGGTGCTCGGAGATCCGGACACCTCGCCGCTCGGCCGGGCCCGCTGCGAGCGGCTCGCGGCGCGGGTCTTCCCCACCGCCGACCTGGCCGCCGTGGACCTGTTCGCCCGCTGGCTGACGTGGTCGCTCGCCCTGGACGACACCATGGACCATCCGCCGCTCGCCGACAGCGGCAGCGCCGTCCACGGGCTGTACGACGACCTGCTGCGCGCGATGCGGCGCGGCCATGCCCGGCCGGGGGCGCGGCCGCTGGAGTCGGCGCTGGTGGAGCTGTGGCACAGCACGTCCAAGGGCATGAGCCGCGACTGGCGCCGCCGGTTCATGCTGCAGCTGGAGGCGCACCGGGACGGCTGCGCCGAGGAGTCGGTCAACCGCCGCATCCGGCACGTCCCGACGGAGGCGGAGTACGCGCCGCTGCGCCGCCGGGCGTGCGGGCCGTTCCTGTACGACCTGATCGAGCCCGTCCTCGGCGTCGAGCTGCCCGCCCGGCTGCTGCGCACACCGCGGTGGAAGACGCTCGCCAACAGCGTCGCCGACGTGGTGGCCTGGTCCAACGACCTCGCCTCCCACGATCTGGAGTCGGCCCGCGGCGACGTCCACGACCTGCCCGCCGTCCTCACCAGTGCGCACGGGCTGGACCCGGCGCTGGCCGCGGCCGCGGTCGCCGACCGGATCGCGGACCGGATCGAGGAGGCCTGGACGGCGGCGCGCCGGCTCCCGGAGATGCTCGACCGGCTGGAGCTCACCGTCGCGCAGCGCGCCGCCGCCGCCCAGGTCGTCAAGGTGCTGCTGGACACGCCGCGCGCCCATGTGGACTGGCTGGCCGAGTCGGGCCGCTACGAGGCGGGCACGGGCGCGGCTCCGCTGCGCCTGGACGCCCTCGCCTCACTCCGGTGATCATCAACCGTCGGGACACGCCCCGTGCGTACTTTTCGTCATAGTGACGAAACTGGGGCCGGACACTTATCCTTGGGACCGTGGCACAGCTCAGGATCGCGCTCGCGCAGGTGAACTCGACCGTCGGCGACCTCGACGGCAACGCCGACAAGATCGTCGACTGGGTCCGGCGCGCCGCCGGCGCGAACGCGCACCTGGTCGCCTTCCCCGAGATGATGCTGACCGGCTACCCGGTGGAGGACCTCGCGCTGCGCGCGTCCTTCGTCGAGGCGTCCCAGCGCGCCCTCGACCGCCTCGCCCGCAGGCTCGCCGACGAGGGTCTCGGCGACGTGCCCGTCGTCACCGGCTACCTCGACCGCCGGCCGGTCGGGCTCGTCCGGTCCGGGCAGCCCGCCGGGGCGCCGCTCAACGCCGCCGCGTGGCTGCACGGCGGGGAGGTCCTGGTGCGGTCGGCCAAGCACCACCTGCCCAACTACGGCGTGTTCGACGAGTACCGGATCTTCGTGCGCGGCGACCGGCTGCCCGTCGTCCGCGTCCACGGCGTCGACGTCGCCACCGCCGTCTGCGAGGACCTCTGGCAGGACGGCGGCCCCGTCAGCGCCACCACCGCCTCGGGCGCCGGGCTGCTGCTCGCGATCAACGCCTCACCGTACGAGCGCGACAAGGACGACGCCCGCCTCGAC
This sequence comes from Spirillospora sp. NPDC048819, assembly GCF_040650055.1. NCBI lineage: Bacteria > Bacillati > Actinomycetota > Actinomycetes > Streptosporangiales > Thermomonosporaceae > Spirillospora > Spirillospora sp. NPDC048819. The sequence continues at coordinate 197,690 of NZ_JBEZGN010000002.1, forward strand.
CTGTGCGCCCGGCGCGCCCGCGAGGCCGGCTGCGCCCTCGCCTACGTCAACATGGTCGGCGGCCAGGACGAGCTGGTCTTCGACGGCGACTCCGTCATCGTCGGCGCCGACGGGTCGCTCCTCGCCCGCGCCCCCCGCTTCGTCGAGCACCTCCTCGTCGCCGACCTCGCGCTCCCCGCCGCCACCTCCGCCGGCCGGGACCGCACCCCGGTGGACGCCCTGGACGGCACCACGATCACCATCGACCGGCACGTCCTGTCGACCGCTCCCCTGCCGGCCTATCCGGTCGAGCCGCAGACCGTCGCCGAGCCGCTGGACGACCTCGCCGAGGTGTACGCGGCGCTCGTGCTCGGCACCCGCGACTACGTCCGCAAGAACGGGTTCCGCTCCGTCGTCCTCGGCCTGTCCGGCGGCATCGACTCCGCCCTCGTCGCCACCATCGCCTCCGACGCCATCGGCCCGGAGAACGTGCACGCCATCCTGCTGCCGAGCCGCCACTCCTCCGAGGGTTCGGTCGTCGATGCCGAGGACCTCGTCAAACGGCAGGGCGTCAACTCCCGCATCGTGCCCATCGCCGGGATGGTCGAGGCGTTCGAGGCGCAGCTCGACCTGCACGGCCTCGCCGCCGAGAACCTCCAGGCCCGCATCCGCGCCAACATCTGGATGGGCCTGTCGAACGAGCACGGCCACCTCGTCCTGACCGGCGGCAACAAGAGCGAACTCGCCACCGGCTACTCCACCCTCTACGGCGACTCCGCCGGGGGTTTCGCCCCCATCAAGGACGTCTTCAAACTCACCGTGTGGGAACTCGCCCGCTGGCGCAACGCGCAGGCCGGCGTCGACCTGCCGTTCCTGCACCCGTTCGCGGAGGAGCCGATCCCCGAGGCCGTCATCAAGAAGGAGCCGTCCGCCGAACTGCGCCCCGGCCAGCGCGACGTCGACAGCCTGCCGCCGTACACCGACCTCGACCCGGTGCTGACCGACTACGTCGAACGCGACATGGGACGCGACGCCCTGGTCTCCGCGGGCCACGACCCCGCGCTCGTCGACCGCGTCATCCGCATGGTCGACATCGCCGAGTACAAGCGGCGCCAGTACCCGCCCGGCCCCAAGATCACCCCGAAGAACTTCGGCCGGGACCGCCGCCTGCCCATCACCAACCGCTGGCGCGAGAGGTAGCCGCCCCGGCCTACTCGCGGTGGTGGTTCTCGCCGGGCCAGGTTTCGCCGGGCCAGCCGGAGACCTGTTCCGAGGCGTCGGGGTCGACGCCGGGGACGATCTGCTCGCACCAGACGACCTTGCCCGCGGCGGTGCGGCGGGTGCCCCAGCGGTGCGCGAGCTGGCTGACGACGAGGAGGCCGCGGCCGTTCTCGTCGTCGTCCTCGGCGCGGCGCAGTCGGGGCAGGGCGGCGGACCGGTCCAGGACCTCGCAGACCAGGGTGCGCTCCAGCAGGAGGCGCAGCTCGATCGGGCCGGGCGCGTAGCGCAGCGCGTTGGTGATCAGCTCGGACGCCAGCAGTTCGGTGGTGTACTCCAGCTCCTCCAGGCCCCACTCCCCCAGCCGGGTGCGGACGAGGCCGCGGGCGCGGCGGACGGCGGCCGGGTCGGCGGGCAGGGTCCAGGAGGCGTGGCGGTCCTCGGGGATGCGGCGCAGGCGCGCGATGAGGACGGCGATGTCGTCGCGGTGCTGGTCGGCGTACACGCCGGCGAGGGTGGCCTTGGCGAGGTCCTCCATCGGGCGGTCGACGGAGTCCGGGCCGAAGATCTTCTGGAGGCGGGCGAGGCCGTCGTCGATGTCGCGGCCGCGGTTCTCGACGAGGCCGTCGGTGTAGATGACGAAGAGGCTGCCGTCCTCGACGGTGAACTCGCGGCTCTCGATGGCGGCGCCGCCGGCGACGCCGAGCGGCGGCGCGGGCGGGACCTGCAGGTACTCGTTGTCTCCGGCGGGGCCGGCCAGCAGCGGCGGCAGATGCCCGGCGGAGGCGATCTCGATGGTGCCGGTGGTCGCGTCGTACACGGCGTACACGCAGGTGGCGAAGTGCGGTTCCTGCTCGCCCAGCTCGATCATCAGCTCGTGCATGACGTGCAGCGCGTCGGCGGGCGGCAGTTCCAGGTTGGCGAGGGTGTGGAGCGCGGTGCGCAGCCGTCCCATGGTGACGGCGGCGCGGACGCCGTGCCCGGCGACGTCGCCGACGATGAGGGCGACGCGGGCGCCGGGCAGCGCGATCGACTCGTACCAGTCGCCGCCGACCTCGACGAGCTTGCTGCCGGGCAGGTAGCGGTGCCTGACCTCGACCGACGACGGCGCCGACAGCCGGTTCGGGAGCAGGCTGCGCTGAAGCGCGAGCGCGGTGGCGCGCTCACGGCTGAACAGCCGGGCGTTGTCGATGACGATCGCGGCGCGGGCGGCGAACTCCATGCCGATCTCGACGTCGTAGGCGTCGAACTTGCGGAACCCGGGGACGCGGGTGCAGGCGATGAACCCGAGCAGGGTGTCGCGGGCGATCATCGGGAGCAGCACCATCGACACGTCCGACAGCAACTCGCCCACCGGGCCGCGCCGCCACAGCCGGGCGATCTCGGACGCCGCGCCCAGGTCGATGTTCGGCAGGTGGACGGGACGGGCCGTCTCCATGACCTGGCGGTACGGGGTGCCCTCCGGGAAGACGAGCACCTCGCCGACGGGGAACGTGGACGTCCACGCCGCGTTGCCGTCGTCGGAGGTGACGGCGATGCGGCGCAGCACCGCCGAGCCGGACTCGCTGTGCACCTCGTCGGCGGCGACCAGGCTCTCCAGCACCAGCACCGAGGCGACGTTGCAGTAGTGCGGGACGACGACCTCGACGAGGCCGCGGGCGGACTGGTCGAGGTCGAGGGACGCGCCGAACCGGGTGACCTGGTCGTCCATCAGCGCGCGGCGCATGAGGGCCGGGTCCTGGTAGCGCTCGCTCGGCGGCAGCGCGACCCGGACGTACAGCAGGGCGGAGGGCGCCGAACCCGGGTCGCCGACCATCGGCTGCGCGGTCAGCACCGCGTCGGCGGACGTGCCGTCGCCGCGCAGCACGGTCATGACGCCGTTGCGCTCCTGGCCGACGTCGTTCGCTTCGAGGAGGGCCTCCAGCTCGGCCTTCGCCTCGTCCCCCACCAGGTCGGTCGCGGGACGGCCGATCAGGTCCTGGGGGGCGCGGCCGAGCACGGCCCGGGCGTTCGGCCCGCACTGCACGATCCGCCGGGAACCGTCGATGCCCAGGACAAGGGTCCGGGACGCGGAATCGGTGGCGGGCGCATCGCCTCGCGGCGCCATCACTGATCTCACCTGACGCGCTCCAGACAGCCGGTCGTCTTCGCACTACCCAGCGACAGTATGGGGCATGACACCGTTTCGAGGGGAGAAGATCACGCTTACCAGGCCGAAAACCATTCGGCATTTGCCCCCATATCAGTCCCGGACGGCCCCGATCCCCTTCAAGAGGGTGTCCACGACGGCGTCGGCGTAGCCCTCGGGGACCGGCTCCCGCAGCCTCCTCGGCGTCAGGGAGCCGACGAGCATCGACATCGCGACCTCCACGTCGAGGTCCGCGCGCAGTTCGCCTTCGGCGACGCCGCGCCGCAGAACGTCGCGGACGATCGCGCGCCGCGGCTCGATGATGTTCTGCTTGTAGCGGGCGTACAGCTCGGGGTGCTTCTCCGCGCTGCCGACCACGTTCCAGAAGCACCGGGAGTGGCGGCGTCCCCGCTCGGCGGCGAGCGCGCGGGCGATCTCGAGGAGGTCCTCCCGGACGGACGCGCCGGACGGCTCGGGCAGCGGGGCCTTCGCCGTGCCCAGCGCGTCCACGATCAGCGCCTCCTTGCTGGGCCAGCGCCGGTAGATGGTGGTCTTGCCGACGCCGGCGCGGGCGGCGACCGCCTCGATGGAGACGCCCGCCACGCCCGACTCCCTGGCGAGGAGGTCGAGGGTCGCCTCGATGATGGCCTTCTCGGCCCGCTCGCTGCGGGGCCGTCCCGGCGCCCGGGTGCTCTTGGTCACGGCTCGCTCGCTCACACGCCGGCCTTCTCCTGCCGCCGCGGCGCGGCCGGTTCCACGGCGGGCGCAGGGCCCGGCGCGGGGGCGGGGGCGGCGCGTCCCGGCATCCACTTGAAGACGACCAGGGCGCCGAGGAAGGCGATGACGGCGGCGGCCGCGGACGCGGTGTGCATGGCGTGCACGAACGCGGCGTTGGCGGGTTCGATGAGGCCCTGCCCGGCGGCGCCCATCTGGGCGGCGACGCCGTGCGCGCCCTCGATGGACTCGCCGGCGGCCTCCCGGACGCCGGCGGGCAGCGCGGCGAGGTCGCCGTGCAGGTCGCGGCGGTAGACCGACGCGACGACGGAGCCGAGGACGGCGACGCCCATCGCGACCGCGACCTGCCGGGCGACGTTGTTGATGGCCGACCCTGCGCCCGCCTTCTCGCGGGGCAGCGCGGACATGACCGACTCGGTGGCGGGCGGCATCACGTTGGCCATCCCGGCGCCCTGCACGAAGAAGATCACGCCGAGGATCCACATCGGGGTGTCGGTGCCGATGAACCGGTAGCTCGCCAGCGCGCCGGCGACCAGCAGCAGCCCGGTCGTGCAGACGGCCTTGGCGCCGAAGCGGCGGACCATGAGGGCGCTGCGCGCGGAGAAGGCGAGCTGGGCCGCCGCGAACGGCAGGAGCATCGCGCCCGCCGCGAGCGGGGCCATGCCGCGCACCGACTGCATGTAGAAGTTGGCGAAGAAGAACACGCCGGACGCCGCGAAGAAGCACAGCGCGATGGACGCGACGGCGGCCGACAGCCGCGGGTCCCTGAACAGCCGGACGTCGAAGGCCGGGGAGTCGCTGCGGGCCTCGTGCAGGACGAACAGCGCGAGGACGGCGAAGCCCGCGAGGATCGGGCCGACCACGGGCAGCCCGAGCCAGTTCCCGGTCTCGCCGCCGCGGATGATGCCGTACGACAGGACGACCAGGCCGACGACTGACAACAGCACGCCGAGCGGGTCGAGCCGGCCCGGCTTCGGGTTGCGCGAATCGGGCACCAGGAACACCATCAGTGCGATGCCGACGGCGATGACCGGCACGTTGACGAGGAAGACCGAGCCCCACCAGAAGTGGGCGAGCAGCAGGCCGCCGGTGAGCGGGCCGATGGCGACGCCGAGCCCGACGGCGCCGGCCCAGATGCCGATGGCGCGGGCGCGCTCGTGCGGTTCGAAGACGTTGGTGATGATGGACAGCGTCTGCGGCATGACCGCGGCGCCGCCGAGGCCCATCAGGGCGCGGGCGTAGATGAGCTGGTCCGGGGTCTGCGCGTACGCCGACACCAGGGAGGCGAGCGCGAACACCGCCATCCCGCCGATCAGCACCCGCTTGCGGCCGATCCGGTCGCCGATCACGCCGAAGGTGAACAGGAGGCCCGCGAAGACCAGCGTGTAGGAGTTGATGGACCACTCGAGCTCGCTCTGCGTCGCGCCGAGGCCCTTGACCGGGTCGGCGATGGTCTTCAGCGCGACGTTGAGGATGGTGTTGTCGAGCACCACCACCAGCAGGCTCATGGTCAGCACGCCGAGGATGTACCAGCGGCGCCGCTGGATCGTGGGGGAGTCCATGTAGATACGCAACGGTACCGTTTCGGAATCCATTCCCGCCGGGGCGACGTGTGGGGGACGTCACCGTCCGGGAATGGCGGGGGCTACCAGAATCGTTTTCGAAGTGGCACGATCGGTTCCGTCTGGGTACGCCACCGTGGCGCCTCAAGACCGGAGGTTCTCGCATGTCTTCTTCTGTCGCACCCCCAGCACAGCCGACCGCACTCTACGGCGGTACGAGCGGGCGGAGGGTCACCGTACGCGACATCGCGGCCGCGAAGCAGCGGCACGAGAAGTGGCCGATGCTCACCGCCTACGACGCGCTCACCGCGCGGATCTTCGACGAGGCCGGCATCCCCGTGCTGCTCGTCGGCGACTCCGCCGCGATGGTCGTGTACGGCTACGACTCGACCATCCCCGTCACCGTCGACGACCTGATCCCGCTCACCGCGGCCGTCGTCCGCGGCTCCAAGCGCGCCATGGTCGTCGCCGACCTGCCGTTCGGCTCGTACCAGACGGGCGTGCCCGAGGCGCTGTCGGCCGCCACCCGGTTCCTCAAGGAGACCGGCGCGCACGCGGTCAAGCTGGAGGGCGGCCGCCGGATCATCCCGCAGGCCGAGGCGATGGTCTCCGCCGGCATCCCGGTGATGGGCCACCTCGGCCTCACCCCGCAGTCGGTGAACGTGTTCGGCGGCTACCGGGTGCAGGGCCGCGGCCAGGACGGCGACGAGCTGATGGCGGACGCGAAGGCCCTCGAGGCGGCCGGCGCGTTCTCGGTCGTGCTCGAATGCGTCCCCGAGGACCTCGCCGCCCGCGTCACCTCGTCGCTGTCCATCCCGACGATCGGCATCGGCGGCGGCAACCAGACCGACGCGCAGGTCCTCGTCTGGCAGGACATGGCCGGGCTCACCCCGCACACCGCGAAGTTCGTCAAGAAGTTCGCCGACATGAACGGCCTGCTCAGCGAGGCCGCGCGCAGCTACGCGGAAGAGGTCGTGAGCGGCGCCTACCCGGCGGCCGAGCACAGCTACCACTAGATCCCGGCCGCTACCCGGTCCCGCCCCCCGCGGCGGCGGGGCCGGTCCGGCGGACGCGAGGGGCGGCGGACCCCCGGACCGTCAGGAACCGTTCTCGCGGCGGCCGGTGTCGCGCGCCTCGGATTCGCCGGCCTCGGGCGACGCCCGCCGCCCGCGCTGGGAGCGCACCACGATCAGCCGGTCGCCGGTGCGGAGTTCCGCGCATTCGGGGTGGTCGAACGGCAGCAGCCGGCCGTCCCGCACCACCGAGAGCACCGGCTCGCGCACCGCCCCGGCGGGGCCGCCGGCCTCGTCCGGGCGCACCTCGCGCTCCGCCAGGTCGAGGCCGCTGCCCTGGTCGAGCAGGTCCTCGATGACCTGGCTGACGTTCGGCTGGCTGGTGGACACGCCGAGCAGCCGCCCGGCCGCCTCCGAGGACGTCACCACGTGGTCGGCGCCGGACTGCCGCAGCAGCGGGACGTTCTCGGACTCGCGCACCGACGCCTGGATGCCGGCGTGCGGGTTGAGCTGCCGCGCCGTCAGGGTGACCAGCACGGCCGTGTCGTCGCGGGCGCTGGCGACCACGATCTCCCGGGCCCGCTGCACCGCCGCCTGTTTCAGCACCGAGTTGCGGGTGGCGTCCCCGACGACGCCGACGAACCCGGCCTCCGCCGCCTCGGCCACCACGCGCGGGTCCGGGTCCACGACGACGATCGACTCCCGGCTGACGCCGGTGCTGAGCAGGGTCTTGATGGCGCTGCGGCCCTTCGTGCCGTAGCCGGCCACCACGATGTGGTCGCGCACGCGTGTCCTCCAGCGGGCCTTGCGCCAGTCTTCGCGGGTACGTTCCGCCAGCACCTCAAGGGTCGTGCCCACGAGGACGATGAGGAACAGCACCCGCGCGGGCGTGATGAAGAGGATGTTGACGAGCCGGGCGGATTCGCTGACCGGCGTGATGTCGCCGTAGCCGGTGGTCGAGATGGTCACCGTGGCGTAGTAGAAGGCGTCCAGCAGCGAAAGCGTCTCGTCCGCGCCGTCGCGGTATCCCTCGCGGTCGGCGTACACCGCGGCCACGGTCCCGAAGAGCAGCAGCAGGGCGAAGCCGACCCGCTTGGCGACGGCGCGCAGCGGCCCCGTCCGGGCCGAGGGCAGCAGGACGAGCGGCCCTTTCGCCGCTTCCGGATCGTTCACCATCGGCACCGTACCGGGTCGGACGATCAGACGTCGGTGATGCGCAGCCCCGCGTGCGCCTTGTAGCGGCGGTTCATCGAGATGAGGTTGGCGGTGAACGCCTCGATCTGGCCGGCGTTGTGCAGCCTGCCGCCGTAGACGCCGCGCATGCCGGGTATCCGGCCGGCCAGGGCCTGGACGAGGTCGGTCGCCTCCCGGTCGTTGCCGAGGACGAGCACGTCCAGTTCCATCTCGTCCACCCCGGGGTCGAGCAGCAGCTTCGCCGAGACGTGGTGGAACGCGGCGACGACGCGGCTGCCGGTCAGGACGGCGGCGGCCTGCTCCGCGGCGCTGCCCTCCTCGACGGGCAGCGCGAACGCGCCCTTGCCCTTCTCGAAGCCGAGCGGGTTCACGCAGTCGACGACGATCTTGCCGGCCAGCTCGTCGCGCAGCGACTCCAGCGTGGCCTTGTGGCCCTCCCACGGCACCGCGACGATCACGATGTCGGACCCCCCGGCGGCGACCGGGTTCTCGGCGCCGGACACGGGGAGGCCCTCGCGCTCGCCGGCGAGGTCGTCGGCGGCCTGCTGGGCGCGCTCGGCCTTCCGCGACCCGATCGTCACCCGGTGGCCGGCGAGCGCGAACCGGCGCGCGAGACCCTTGCCCTGGTCCCCCGTGCCGCCGAGGATGCCGATCGACAGGCCGCTCGCGTCGGGGAGGTCATAGGGCGTCTTCTGCTGCTGCTCAGTCATGCGGCCGAGTCTGCCAGGCGGCCGTCCGGGCGCCGCGCCCCGGGCTCCCACATCGCGGAACCGCCCCGTCCCCGGCGCCCGGTTGCGGCACCATGGTCCCGTGGACGCCGAGCAGATCACCATGTTGCGCGAGGTGCTGTCGGCCACGGGCTGGCTGGAGCGGACCCGGGAGTTCGGCCGCGCGCTCCGGGTCACGTCCCGGACCCCGGGCGGGCTCCTGCTGGTCGGCACGCCCGGCGACGACCCGTGGCATCTCGCGGCCCACCTGGACGACGAGAGCCGCCTCGCCGACGTCCCCGGCCTGGCGCCGACGCTGGTGCGCTGGCGACCGCCCCCGGACGCGCCCGCTCATCTGAAGATCGGCCTGGAGCGGCTCGAAGCGGCACGGCGCGGCGAGACGCTGTTCGTCGTCGCCGAGGAGGACGCGCCCGTCCCGCTGCTGGAGCGGGTGGACGACGCGCGCCGCACGGGGGCGACCGTCCTCGCCCTGGAGGGCGGCGACCGCGAGCTCCGCGGCCTCGCCCACGAGGCGCTGACCGTCCCGCCGCAGGAGGCGCTCCTGTCGTTCGACGGCGCGCAGCACCTGGTCAGCGCGGCGGCGGGCGAGGAGCCCGCGAGGAGTCCCCGCGGGCTCCGGCGCCGCCTCGCCCGGCTGCTCGACACGGTGTCGGGCCCGACGATCGACTGACCTGGCCAGCCGGTCGGCCGGCCGGCTAGTCGTCCCCGTTCTTCTTGCGCCACGTCTCGTTGCGCTCGCGCGCCAGGGCGAGGGCGCCCTCCGCCGCGCTCTCGGACTCGTACGGGCCCATCCGGTCCTTTCCGGGGCAGCCGGGCCCGTGCTCGACCTCCATGTGCTTCAGGCAGAACCACCAGTCACCGTCGTCACCGGCCATCGGCGCTCCTCTCGAATGTGCGCTCGGCATGGGATTCGTTGCCGCGATCGCGCTGACTACACTCCATCACTATGACGACCCAGCTACTCCGGCCCGGACACGTTTCCCCCATGCGCAAGGTCCCGTCGAGCATTCCGCGTCCGGAGTACGTGGGGAAGAAGCGGCCCAGGACCGGTGAGCCCGACGTCAAGACGCCCGAGATCATCGAGAGGATGCGGGTGGCGGGGAAGATCGCCGCGCAGGCGCTGCAGGAGGTCGGCAGGCACGTCCGGCCGGGCGTCACGACCGACGAGCTCGACGTCGTCGGGCACGAGTTCATGCTCGACCACGGCGCCTACCCGTCCACGCTCGGCTACCGCGGATTCCCTAAGTCGCTGTGCACCTCGATCAACGAGGTGATCTGCCACGGCATCCCGGACGACACCGTCCTGCGCGACGGCGACATCGTCAACGTCGACATCACCGCGTTCATCGACGGCGTCCACGGCGACACCGACGCGACGTTCCTGTGCGGCGACGTGGACGAGGAGTCGCGGCTGCTGGTGGAACGCACCCACGAGGCGGCCATGCGGGGCATCCGCGCGGTCAAGCCGGGCCGGGCGCTGAACGTGATCGGGCGGGTCATCGAGTCCTACGCCAAGCGGTTCGGGTACGGGGTCGTCCGCGACTTCACCGGCCACGGGATCGGCACGACGTTCCACTCCGGCCTGGTCGTCCCGCACTACGACGACCCGGGCGCCACGACGATCATCGAGCCGGGGATGACGTTCACGGTCGAGCCGATGCTGACGCTCGGCACCCACGAGTACGACATCTGGAAGGACGGCTGGACGGTCGTCACCAAGGACCGCAAGCGCACCGCCCAGTTCGAGCACACCCTGCTGGTGACCGAGGACGGCCACGAAATCCTCACCCTGCCGTGACGAACCTCTTGATCTAGAGTCCGATTCGCCCCTTTATCCGGCCGGGAGACTCTCCAGAGATGAACGCCCCAGCGCCGTACGAGCCGCGGGTTCCGTCCGACAGCATGCCGCCGGGGCGCGCGGCGCTGAGCGTGACGTGGGCGGCGCTGCCGTTCCTGACTCTCGGCTATGCCACGCCGTTCACGTTCGCCGCGGCGGCGCTGTGGCGGCGGAGCCTGCATCTGCTGGTGTCCACGGCGGCCTACCTCGGGGTGTTCGCGGTGATGCTGTACCTGCTGCCCGGCATGGACGAGGACGACGGCACCGAACGCACGGTCGGGGTGCTGCTGTTCGTCCTCGCGGTGGTGGGCTGCGCGCACGCCTTCATCATCCGCCGCCGCGTCTTCGACCCGCACGGGCTGTCCGCGGTCGACAACGAGGCCGTCGTGGAGCGGGTCAAGCGGCAGCGGCTGCTGCGGGACAAGGCGCGGGAACTGGCGGCGGACGACCCCGGCCTCGCCAAGGAGCTGCGGATCGGCCGTCCCGACCTCCCGCGCCAGTACAACGACGGCGGGCTGGTCGACGTCAACCACGCCCCGGCGGAGGCGCTGACCCTGCTGCCCGGCATCACCCCGGACCTCGCGGCGAAGATCGAGCGGGTGCGGGCCGAGACGGGCGGGTTCATGTCCGCGGAGGAGCTGTCCGCGGTGGCGGGCCTGCCGGCGGACCTCACCGGCGAGGTCGCCGACTACGCCGTCTTCATCCGCTGATCGCGGGTACGAACCGGGCGTGACCCCTGCGAAGCGCAAGAGCGACGACCGGCTGGCGGAGTACCGCGGCAAGCGCGACGCGAAACGGACGCCGGAGCCCGTTCCCGAGAAGAGGGCGCTGCCGCACGGCGACGACGACACGTTCGTCGTCCAGGAGCACCATGCGAGCAGCCTGCACTGGGACCTGCGGTTCGAACGCGACGGGGTGCTGGTCTCGTGGGCCGTCCCGAAGGGCCTGCCGTGGAGCCCGGAGACCAACCACCTCGCCGTGCACACCGAGGACCATCCGCTGGAGTACGCCGCCTTCGAGGGCGACATCCCGAAGGACGAGTACGGCGGCGGCAAGGTGATCCTCTGGGATCGCGGGACCTACGAGACGGAGAAGTGGTCCGAGCGCGAGGTGAAGGTCGTCATCCACGGCTCGCGGGTCTCCGGCCGCTACGTGCTGTTCAGGACGCACGGCAGGAACTGGATGATCCACCGGATGGACCCGCCCGCCGACCCCGACGCCGAGCCGCTGCCGGAGTCGCTGCGGCCCATGCGCCCGGTGGAGAAGGCCCGGCTGCCGCGCGACCAGGACGCGTGGGGGTTCGAGTTCGCGTGGGGCGGCCGGCGGACGGCCGCCTACGTCGAGGGCGGCCGGACCCGGTTCACCGACGACCGGGCCCGCCCCGTCGACGGGCCGGGCGGGATGGGGTCCCGGCTCGGCGCCGCGCTCGGCGCCCGGCCCGCGCTGCTGGACGGTGAGCTGGCCGTCCTCGACGGCCGCGAGACCTACATGATCTACGACGTGCTGCATTTGGACGGGCGGCCGCTGCTCGGCGTCCCGTACCGGGAGCGCCGGGAGACCCTCGACGACCTCGGCCTGTCGGGGCCGCGGTGGCAGACGGCCCCGTGGTTCCCCGGCGACGGCGACGCCGTCCGCGCGGCGGCGCGCGAGCAGGGCCTGCCGGGCGTCGTCGCCAAGCGCCTGGACTCCCCGTACGAGCCGGGCGAGGAGTCCGGCGCCTGGCGCTTCGTCCCGTCCTGACCTGGCGGTGACCTAGTAGGCGACCGTGATCCTCCGGCGGACGGCGTCGTCCTTCTCGAGCTCGTCGACCAGCGCGATGGCGTAGTCCTCGGCGCTGATGGCGCTGTTGCCGTCGGCGTCGGCGAGAAGCCGGTCTCCGCCCAGGCGGAACGCACCGGTGCGGTCGCCGGGCTCGATGACGGCCGCGGGCGAGATGTAGGTCCAGTCGAGGTCGCCGGCCTCGGCCCGGACGACGCCGAGCTGCTCCGCCGCCGCGAGCGCCTCGTTCTTGTACATGGCGGGGAAGCCGGGCGTGTCCACGAGCCGGACGCCGGGAGCGGCCTCCAGGCTTCCCGCGCCGCCCACCACGATCAGCCGGCGGACGCCCGCCCGTCGCAGCCCGTCGAGCACGCCCCGCGTGATGGCCAGCAGCGGGCCGGTCGTCTCCGACCCGTCGCGGGGCGGCGGGACCGACAGCACCGCGGCGTCGTGGCCCTCGGCGAGCGCGGCGATCGCCTCGGTGTCGCCGGCCTCGGCCTTGGCCGTGCCCTCGTTCCCGCTTCGGGTGACGCCGGTGACCTCATGGCCGCGCCGGCGCGCCTCGTCCGCGATCCGCCGCCCGATCATCCCGGTCGCTCCGATCAGCAGAACTCTCACATGCCCTCCTAGAACGCTGTCGGCAGGACGGTATCCGTTGGATACTGGTTACTTCAACGTTCCATTGGTACCCTCTGGAAATCATGAAGGGTGACGCGTTCGACCCCGGCTGCCCGACCCGGCTCGTCCTGGACCGCATCGGCGACAAATGGTCCGTGCTGGTGGTGCTCAGCCTGATCGACGGGCCGCGCCGCTTCACGCGGATCCGCGACATGATCGGCGGCGTCACCCCCAAGGTCCTGACCCAGACCCTCCGCGCGATGGAACGCGACGGCCTCCTCAGCCGGGAGGTCTTCGCCGAGGTTCCGCCCCGGGTCGAATACACGCTGACGCCCCTGGGCCGCTCCCTGCGAACCCCGATCGAGGCCATCACGGAATGGGCCGAGGAGAACGTCGAAGCCGTCGTCGAGGCCCGGGACCGGCACACCGCCCGAAGCGGAACCGGGGCGGGGTTTCCCGCATCCAAACGGACGTAGCGCCCGGTTCGGCGCGTCGCCGCTGAAAACGATCAGTAGCGGGCTAGAGTCCCGCTCTGGAACCGGGCGGCGGGACGCGCTGGAAGGCGGGGGAACGGCACATGATGGGCAAGACGCACGCCCTCAGCGGCGCGCTGGTGTGGCTGGCGGCCGTGCCGGTGCTCGCCCAGGAGCGGCTGCTCGGCGACTACGCGGTGTCGCTGTCGGTGGAGCAGGTCGCGGCGGGCGCCGTGGTGTGCGCGGGAGCCGCGCTCCTGCCCGACATCGACCACCACAACGGCCGCATCGCCAACACGTTCGGGCCCATCACCGGCCACATGTGCAAATGGATCGGGAAGATCTCGGGCGGGCACCGGCAGGCGACCCACTCGATCCTGTTCGCCGTGGGCATCGGCTGGACGATGGACATCCTCGCCACCCACTACGTCTACGCCTGGTGGGCCTGCCTGTTCATGATCGTCGGCCTGGGGCTGCGCGGCGTCGGCCTGGACTTCGAGGGCAAGGAGCCCCAGTCGGCGCTGGCCGACTGCGCGCTCGCCCTCATCGCCGTCTGGCTCATGCACAAGATCGACATGAGCTTCGTGGGGTTCGCGGTCACGCTCGGATGCCTGGCGCACGTCGCCGGCGACTGCCTGACACCGCGAGGATGCCCGGTGTTCTGGCCGCTGCCGTGGCGGATCGACGTCCCCGTCGTCCCGAGGACGGACGGCAAGGTGGAGCGCTTCGTGGTGATGCCCGTCCTCACCCTCGGGATCGCCGTCCTCGCCGTCCGCTCGGTCCTCGGCGACGTCACGACCGAGTGGCTGACCCGGGGCTGACCCGGGGATGACCCGGTCTCAGTAGCGGGTCACCAGGGCGATGCGGCCGTGGTCGACCAGGAAGCCGTCCGAGACGAACGTGACTTCCCCGCCGTACTCCAGCGTCGTCTCGATGACGTCGTCCACGGCGTCGTCGACGACGTCCGCGCCCCTCAGGACGCCGGGCATGCCGTCCACCGGGACGAGTTCGCCGCGGGACTTCACCGCGGGCGCGTAGTAGCCGCGCTCGACGACCAGGTGCTCGCCGCGCCCCTCCTCGACCAGCCGGGTGACCTCGCAGAGGCCGCCCGCGTACCGCTGGATGCTGCGCGCGGCCTCCAGTTCGGACAGCACGGCCACCTCGCGGAGGTCCTCGTAGGCGGCGAGCGCCGGGCGGGCCGCCTCGGCGAGGGTGCTGGGCGCGGCGCCCTCGAAACTGCCGTCGACGCGTCCCGCCACGACCGTGTGCTGGCCCGCCACCTCGTCGAACAGCGCCTGGTGCCGGGTGACGCCGGCGATGATCAGGGGCCGGCGGTCCCGCGCGAGGATCCGGTCGACGGCGTTCGCCACGTCCCGGACGGCCTGCCGGTGGCGTTCCCCGTCGCCGCCCCGCGCGCCGCGCCGCGACTGCCTCCCCGAGCCCGCCTCGTCGATCGGCTCCGGTGCGGCGGGGAAGCCGCCGCCGATGTGCTCGGTCAGGTCGCCGTCGTGGCCGCTCCACAGCCGCGTCCGCTGGTCCGACAGGGACAGCAGCCAGTAGCGGGGGGCGCGCGTGAAGTCGGCGACGAGGTCGCGGGTGGCGAAGCCTGTGTCGACGACCACCCGCTCGTCCACGGGCTGGCCGATCGTGAACGCGTGGTGCTCCCCGTCGGGCGCGGCGAACAGCACCAGCCCGTCGGAGGCGTGCCGCAGGTCGACCTCGCCCGCGGCGCGCTCCAGGCCGCGGACGACGTGGTCGGCGGCGTCGGGCGCCACCCGGTCGTCGTCGTGCAGCCGCCGCCGCACCTCCGCCAGCAGGTTGCGCAGACGGATCGGGTCCTGCCGGTTCTCCGGGAGGGACCTGTGCGTCGGCATCAGCACCGACACCGCAGGGTAGGTCCTCGGCTTGCGCAGTTCGGACAGCGTCGCGGCGTCCATGATCCCCCGATCGTCGGCCTTCTTCGATTCTGTCTCTTTTGTAGCTACTCGCAGGTAAACGAGGCGTAAGGACCGGTCTAGCCCGGCGTGATGAAGGCCGTCTCGTACGCGAGGATCACCGCCTGGGTGCGGTCGCGGGCCTGGAGCTTGGCCAGGATGTTCCCCACGTGCGTCTTCACCGTCTGCGGGCTCACGAACAGCTCCCGGGCGATCTCGGCGTTCGAGCGTCCCTTGGCCATCAGCCGCAGGACGTCCCCCTCCCGCTCGGTCAGCTGGTCATGCCAGCGCGCCCCGCCGGTCCCTCCGCCGGACGTGCCGTGCAGGGCGGCCAGTTCCCGGATCGCCGCGGGGAACAGCAGGCTGTCGCCGTGCGCGACCATCCGGATCGCCTGCAGGATCTCCTCCGGCCGGGTCCGCTTGAGCAGGAAGCCGTTCGCGCCCGCCTTCAGCGCGTCGTAGACGTACTCGTCGTTCTCGAAGGTGGTGACGACGATGATCCGGGGCGGCTCCGGCACCGTTTCCAGGATGTGGCGGGTCGCCTGGATGCCGTCGAGCCGGGGCATCCGCACGTCCATCAGGATCACGTCGGGACGCAGCCGGTTCACCTCGCCCGGCACCTCCGACCCATCGGACGCCTCGCCGACCACGGTCAGGTCGTCCTCGGCGTTGATGATGGCGGCGAGACCCGCCCGGATCAGCCGCTCGTCGTCGACCAGCAGAACCTTGATCGTCATGTTCCGGACCTTAGCGGCAGCGACACGTGGAAACGCCAGAGATCCCCGTCCGGCCCGGCGGTCATCTCGCCGCGCAGCACGGTGACGCGTTCGCGGACGCCGCCGAGGCCGCGCCCCCCGCCGTGGTCGGCGCCGTCCCCGTGCAGCGCGCCGATCGGGTTGCTCATCTCCATCTCCAGCCTCTCCCCCTCGACCCCGAGCCGCAGCCGCACCGGCACCTTCCCGGCGTGCCGCAGGGCGTTCGTCAGCCCCTCCTGGACGATCCGGTACGTCTCGCGCGACACCGCGGCCGGGATGCGCTCCACCTCGGGGCCGATCTCCGCGTCGAGCCTCACCCCGGCGATCCTCGTCTGCTCCAGAAGCCGCCCGAGATCCTTCAGGGTGGCCTGCGGCGCGGGAGGAGACGCGTCCTCGCGCAGCAGCCCCAGCACGTGGTCGAGGTCCTCCAGCGCGGCGCGGGCCGAATCCTCGATCGCGCCGAGCGCCTCCCGGGCGAACGCGGGGTCGCTGTCGAGCACCCGTCCCGCCGCCCCGGCCTGCAGCGTCACCACGCTCAGCGCGTGCCCCACCGAGTCGTGCAACTCCCTGGCCAGCCGGTTGCGTTCGGCCAGCTTGACGGCCTTGGCCTCCATGTCGGCGAGCCGCTCGGCGGCGGACGGCCCGAGCAGCCACGGCGCCAGCCGGGACAGCAGCGTGCCCGCACCCACGATCAGAGCGAGCAGCACCGCCAGCGACGCCAGCCCGATCGGCGGCGCGGGCCACTGGTGCCAGGTGTCGTGCAGCCCCACCGACTCCAGGAACTGGGCGTCCCAGCTCACCACCGGCGCGGCGATCATCACGAACGCGAACGGCGGCACCGCCAGGCTCAGCCCGCTGATCACCACGCCCACCGCCAGGTGCAGGCTGAACCACGCGCCGGCGCGGATCCGGCTCTCCCACGACCGCGCGGCCCCGGGTACGAGCGCGGCGGCCGGCCCCCTGAGCAGCTCCTTGGCGAGGGACCCCTCCAGCAGCCGCACCGTCGGCACGAGCCCGGTCACGAACGTCGCCGCCGCAGGGAGGAAGAGCAGCGACACCACGAACATGACCGCGACGTTGCCGATCACCGCCGGGACGAGGGTGATCCCCAGGAACCAGTACGGCATCAGCAGCGCGCCCCCCACCACCAGGTGGGACCAGCGCCGCCAGGTCGTCCGGTCGATCACCGGCCGCAGCAAACGCATCACACCCCCGATCCTGGCAGACCGGGCCGCCCGCCCCCTCCCCCGCGAGAGGGAGCCGGGGTCACGTGCGTTTGCCCTGCTCCTCGGCGGCCCTGTCGCGTTCGGCGAGTTCGGCCAGGCGGGCGTTGTAGGCGGCCAGCTCGTCGTCCTCCGGGCGGCCGCCGGGCTGCGCGGCCCGGTCGGCCTTGCGGTCCAGGCGGCGTGCCTGCCGCTGGTCGTCGAAGAACCACTGGAACGCCAGGACGAGCAGCACGATGAACGTCGGGATCTCGCCGAAGGCCCACGCGATCGCGCCGCCGGTGTGCTGGTCGTGCAGGACCGTGGTGCCCCACGGCGGGTCGACGGAGGCGTACCAGCCGCGGGCGAGCGCCTGGCTCATGTTCATCAGGGCGATCCCGAAGAACGCGTGGAACGGCATCGTGACGAACAGGAGGAGGAGGCGGCCCGGGTAGGGCAGCTTCTTCGGCGCGGGGTCGACGCCGAGCAGCACCCAGAAGAACAGGAACCCGGCGGCCAGGAAGTGCGTCATCATCGCGATGTGGCCGAGATGGTTGCGCATCGCGGCCTCGAACAGCGGCGTGAAGTACAGCGTGAACGTGCTCGCCACGAAGATGACCGTCGCGACCGCCGGATGCGCGATGACCGTGAGGTACCGGCTGTGCATCATCGCCGTCAGCCATTCGCGGGGGCCGCGGTCGCCGCGGATCCGAGCGGGCTTGAGGGCGCGCAGCGCCAGCGTCACCGGCGCGCCGACGACCAGGAAGATCGGCGTCAGCATGTTCAGCACCATGTGCTGCGCCATGTGCACGCTGAACAGGATCGGCGCGTACTTGGCGACGCCGGTCTGGGTGACGGCCACGATGCTCAGCAGGCCGACGAACCAGGACACGGTGCGGATCATCGGCCAGGCGTCCCCCCGTGCGCGCAGCCGGAGGACGGCGCCGAGGTAGAGGCCGCCGAACACGATGACCAGGACGGCGAAGAAGAGGTCGAACTGCCACAGGGTCGCCAGCCGGACGGGGGTGACCTCGGGGGGCATCTCGAAGCCGAGCAGCGACTTGATCGCGCTCTCCGGGGCGGCCGGCGGGGGCGGCGCGGTGCTGGCCAGCGCGACGGCGAGCCCCATGGTGGCGGCCATCACGGCCGCCTCGACGGACGCGAACCTGGTGAACGACCACGGCTTGCGGTCGGCGAGGGCCGGCAGGGTGCGGGTCCGGTGCCACCAGCCGAACCAGCCGAGCACGCAGAACAGGACGATCTTGCCCAGGGCGAGCCTGCCGTAGTTGGTCTCGACCAGCTCCACCGGATCGGGAAGGCGCGCGATCACGTTCACCAGGCCGCTGACGCCGACGGTGATGAAGCACCACAGCGCCATCCGGCTGAACCGGTCCGCCATGAGCGGCAGCCGGTCGCGCCGGAGCAGGGCGTGGACGCCGACGATGGCGAGCCCGCCGACCCAGGGGGCGACCGCGGCGACGTGCAGGGCCACCCCGGTCGTCGCGACGGCGTGGTTGGCGGCGGACGCCGAGTGCCCGGTCAGCGGCGCCGGCAGCAGCGCGATCCCCGCCATCGCGAGCAGCCCGAACGCGGCGGCGGGCGTGGTGGTGGTGCGGGCCAGCAGGGCCACGACCACGGCGAGCAGCACCACGATCATGAGGGCGGTGCCCTGCGGCAGCGAGCCGACATAGCTGCTCAGCTCACTGCCGGTGAGGACCTGCTGCACCGGCTGGCCGAGGACGTCCGCGACGGTGAACACGAGGGTGGCCGCCGCGGCGACCGCCCAGCCGGCGGCGAGCCAGGACGCGGCGAGCAGGTAGCCGACCGCGTCCTTGGAGAGCCGGACGGCACCGGACCCGGCGGGCCGGCCGGAGCCGCGCCCGCCCTCGACCGGCAGGAACGCGGCGGCGGCCAGCAGGGCGCCGACGGTCAGTGCGGACAGCAGGTCCATCGCCGTCCGGGAGGCGGGCAGGCCCCACCGGGTGAGGGCGCCCGCGTCCCCGAGGCCGGGGATGACCTTCTCGGCGACCGAACCGCCGAGGACCAACCCGGCCACCAGGACGGCGGCGGCCGCGGCCACCGCGATGACGGCGGCCCGCCAGACGCCGAGACTCTGCCTATTCACGTCCGGTTTCCGCCTGGTACTTGCGCTGGGCCCGGAACACGATGCCGAGGCCGATGCCGATGCCCGCCGCCAGCCCGGCGACGATCAGCACCCACAGCACCGCCCCGGAACCGGACTCCTCCTGCCCGGCGGCCGGCTGCGGATTCGCCTCGGCCGGCTGCTCGCCGGCGGCGGCGTCCGCGAGCGCCCCGCCGGTCGCGGTGAACGTCACGTCGTCGCTCTCGATGGGGTGCCCGTCCTCGCCGACGATCCGGTAGGCCACCGTGTAGGACCCGGCGGGCAGCACGCCCGACAGCTTCTGCGTGACCGTCGTCCCCGAGCGTTCGGCGGCGCCCGCCTGGAACGTCTTGCCGCCGCCGTCCCTGACGATGACCTCGGCGACCCTGACCTCGTCGCTGAAGACCAGTTTCACCTCGGTGACCGACCCCGCCGACGCGCCCTTCGCGGGCGTGCTGCCGACCAGCCGGGGATGGGCCAGGGCGGGGGGCGCCGCGGCGACGGCGATCAGCGCGGCGAGGACGGCGACGAATCCGAGACCGCGCAGGGGCCGGCGAAGCGTGGGGATTTTCATGGATGGCCGGGTTCTCTAGAGAGTCGGAGGAGCTCTCCCCACCCTACTGAGCCGCCGATGATGGCACATCCCGGGTTCCACCGAGCATCACGGACGAGCCTTCAGCTGCAGTCGCAACAACAGCAGTCGCAGTCGCCGCAGCAGCAGCAGTCGCAGTCACTGCAGCAGCTTCCGTCGCCGCAGTCGCCGTGCCGGGAGCACCAGCACCGGTCCCCGCACGACTGGCCGTGGTGCTCGCTCCACTCGGGCTGGAAGACCCCGCAGGTGACGCAGACGATCGTCCCGGTGAAGCACGGGACCGGCCACCCGGGACGCGGGCGCCGCGGCCCGTGCCCCGGCCCGCTCGCGGGGTCGGCGAAGACCCGGTCGACCGAGCGGCGCACCTCGCGGTCCAGCAGCGCCCGGACGAGCCGCGGCCTCTCCATCTCCAGGTCGGCGAGGGCGAGCCGCAGCCCGTGCAGCGCGTCGCCGGCGTACCGGCGGGCCTCGTCAGGGGTGGTGCCGGTGGCGATGAGCGGGTTGTACGCGCCCGCCGCGGTGTCGTCGGCGAGGTCCTCGACGGCGTCGATGAGGTGTGCGAGGCGGCCGAAGTAGCGTCCCGCCTCCGCCAGGGTCTCCGCGTTGCCCTCCTTGCCGGCGATGACGGCCGTGTGGGCGAACACGGCGGCGACGGCGGTCTCGGTGGGCCGGGTCAGGTCGAGCAGGCCGAGCCCCGGGGCCGCTTCCAGCGCGGGCTGCCGGGCGACGGCCTCGCGCAGCACGGACGGGTCGAAGCCCACCGCGGCTCCGGTGCGCTCGCCGGCGGCGTCCCAGCGCCCGGCCATCCGTCCCGCCGCGGCGGCGACGAGGCGCCGGGAGTACGGCCCGTCGCCGTCCGCCACATGGTCGCGGGCCTTGCCCGCCGCGAGCAGCAGCGACGCGGCGGCGGCGAGCTGCGCGCCCTGCGCCTTCGCCGTCACGACCTCGGCGGTCTTCAGGCCGCGCAGCGCGCACGGGCCGGCCTTGCGGCGCGGGGACAGCGCCGGAGACTGCGCCTCCGCCAGCACCGACACCAGAAGCCCGTCATAGTTGGTGACCAGCCGCGCGGCCTGGCCGTGCTCGGCCCGCAACGTCAGGCACAGGCCGCACAGGTGCGCCAGCCAGTCCTTGAACAGGTTCCCGCACAGGACATGCCGGCACGGCCTCACGACACCGAACATCCAGGCTCCCCATCTCAGGCGACCGCAGCACTATTCATGACGCGGGAGCGCCCGGGATGGTTCGCCTATACCCCGACGCAGGTCAGGGCGCGGCGGTAGGCGGCCATCCGGGGCTCCTCGGCGGCGCCCGTCTCGGCCAGCACCTCGGCGAGGTCGAACCACGCCTGCGCGGCCTCCCGGGAGGACTCCATCTCCTCCAGGCAGGTGGCGGCCCGGGTCAGCACCTCGACGGCGCGGTCGCGGCGGCCGAGCCGCACCGACGCCTCGCCGAGCACGGTCAGCGCACCGGCGGCGGCGCGGCGCGGCGCGTCCCCCAGCAGGTCGAGGGCCTCCTCCGCGAGCCGCACCGCCTCGGCGGGACGGCCGAGCACGGTCTCGGCGCGGGCCAGCTCCGTCAGGCACCAGGCGACGTCGATCTCCCCGGACGAGCTGGCGTTGATCTCGCCGCGGACCCGGGTGAGCAGCTCGCGGGCCCTGGCGGCCTGGTCGGGCCGGGCGCGCAGCAGCAGCCCCGCGTAGCTGACGCGGAGCCGGTTGAGGTTGCGGGGGTCCTCGCCGTCGCCGGCAAGCATCAGCGCCCGCTCGGCCAGAGCGACGCCGTCCTCGTACTCGCCGCGGATCTCGGCGACGTAGGCCGCCTCCCAGTAGGCGACCATCCGGGCGCGGGAACTGCCGATCCGCTCCGCCCGCTCGACGAGCTGGGCGGCGAGCTGGCGGGCGCGGACGAGGTCGCCGCGCTCGATGAACGCGGCGAGCAGCGCCGCGCCGAGATGCACGGCGGCGTCGGTGGAGTCGGCGCCGGTCGCGATCAGATGCCGCAGCGCGCTCTCGGCGGCCTGCACGCCGGCGCTGATGTCACCGCGCTCGCGCAGGCAGCGGCTCAGCGCCACGTGCACCTTCGCCCAGTGGTCGAGGTCGGTCTCGGCGGACGCCTGGTCGGTCAGCTCCGACAGCCCGGCGATCGCCTCCTCCAGCTCGCCCGCGGCCTCCAGCGCGAGGGCGTGCCCCCACCGCGCCTGGTGCAGCATCTCCGGCAGCGCCACCGCGTCGGCGCTGGCGAGGACCTCGGCGAACCGGGCCCGCGCCTCCGCCGCCGCGCCGTTGCTCAACGCGATCTCGGCGTAGTCGAGCGTGACGCGCAGCTCGTCCACGACGTCCTCGCTGACACCGCTCACGAGATAGGTCGCCGAGCAGTTCAGCTTCGCCGCGAGCAGCTCGACCACGCTCGGGGCGGGCACGCGCTTGTCGCTCTCGATCAGCGAGATGTAGCTGTCGGACAGCTCGGGGAAGGCGAGCTGCGCCTGGCTCACGCCCTGCCGGATCCGCAGGGCGCGGATGCGCTGCCCCAGTGTCTCCCGATCCATCGTGTGACCACCGCCTACAAGTGTTCCCGCGAGAAGGGGGCTTCCCGCTGAAGGGTGCTCGCCGGCTGCGTCGCGCGCAGGGCGAGGAAGAAGTCAACTCTGTCCTCAAGTGTGCCGAGGTCCCGGCCGGTCAGGTCCTCGATTCGCCGGATTCGGTACCGAAGTGTGTTCACATGGACGTGCAGCCGTGTAGCGCTGCGGCTCCAGGACCCGGAGCAGGCGAGGAAGACCTCCAGCGTGTGCAGGAGCTCGGCCTGCCGGCTGCTGTCGTACTCCTCCAGCGGCCCGAGCATCCGGGCGCGGAACGACGAGCGCGTCCCCTCCGGGACCGATGCCAGCAGCCGCGCATAGGAGTCGAGGCCGTCCATCTCGGCCGAGTCTCGCATTCGCACCCGGGCAGGCTATAGCGGACCCGTCGCCGCCGTCACGCTGCGGAAGCCGGGAATCACATGTCGATACCGGCCGTCCGGCGGTGCCCTCCCGCGCCCGCGGCCGTGCCCGTACCGCGCCCGCGGCGGTGCCGGTGCGGGACGTCCGGGACCGGGACGGTTACCCTGTGCACGCCGTTTCCAAGACCATGCTGCTGAATGCGGAGCACCCGTCATGTCCGAGACCAACGCCGCCACGACCGACGATTCGCCGCCGGCGGGCGGGCGCGGGCCGCTGGAGCGGCTGTTCGACCTCACCGGGCGCGGGACGACCGTGTCCCGCGAACTGCGCGGCGGCGTCACCACGTTCTTCGCAATGGCCTACATCATCCTGCTGAACCCGATCATCCTCGGCGGGGCGAAGGACGTCACCGGCGCGACGCTGTCGATCCCGCAGCTGACCACGATGACGGCGCTGTCCGCGGCGATCGCCACGGTGATCATGGGCCTGGTCGGGAACGCGCCGCTCGCGCTCGCCGCCGGGCTCGGCATCAACGCGGTCGTGGCGTTCCAGGCGGCCCCGGTGATGACCTGGCCGCAGGCGATGGGCCTGGTGGTGATCGAGGGCGCGGTCATCGTGGTGCTGGCGCTCACCGGGATCCGCGAGCGGATCATGAACTCGATCCCGCTGGCGCTCAAGCACGCGATCGCGGTCGGCATCGGCCTGTTCATCGCACTGGTCGGGCTGTACGACGCCGGCTTCGTCACCTCCAGCGCGACGAGCCCGCCCCTCTCGCTCGGCACGGGCGGCCAGTTGGAGACCTGGCCGGCGCTGGTGTTCGGGCTCACCCTGCTGCTGATGATCATCCTGTACGTGCGGCGGGTGCCCGGCGCGATCCTGATCAGCATCATCGTCGGCACGATCGGCGCCGTGATCATCCAGGAGAGCGAGGCGGTCAAGGAGGGCGGCTGGGGCGTGGTCACCCCGAGCATGCCCGACAGCCTGTTCGCGATGCCCGACTTCGGGCTGTTCGGGGAGTTCGACCTGTTCGGCGGCTTCGCCGAGGCCGGGATCATCACCGCGCTGGTCGTGCTGTTCACGCTCGTGCTGTCGGGGTTCTTCGACGCGATGGGCACGATCCTCGGGGTCAGCGACGAGGCGGGCCTGCTGAACGAGAAGGGCGAGGTGCCCAAGCTCGGCCGGA
The DNA here is from genome assembly GCF_040650055.1 of Spirillospora sp. NPDC048819. Taxonomy (NCBI): domain Bacteria; kingdom Bacillati; phylum Actinomycetota; class Actinomycetes; order Streptosporangiales; family Thermomonosporaceae; genus Spirillospora; species Spirillospora sp. NPDC048819. Next base: position 221,656 of record NZ_JBEZGN010000002.1, read on the forward strand.
TCCTGTCGGTGGACGGCGTGTCCGCCGCGTTCGGCGGCGTGACCAGCTCGTCCGCGAACACGGTGTTCGTGGAGTCGGCGGCCGGGGTCGGCGAGGGCGCCCGGACGGGACTGGCCAACATCGCGACCGGCGCGCTGTTCGCCGTGACGCTGTTCCTCACCCCGCTCGCCGCGACGGTGCCCGCGCAGGCCGCCGCGCCGGCGCTGGTCGTCGTCGGAGCGCTGATGATGACGCAGGTCGCCAAGGTGAACTGGGACGACCTCGAGATCACCATCCCGGCGTTCCTGACCATCGTGCTGATGCCGTTCACCTTCTCGATCACGATCGGGATCGGCGGCGGGATGGTGAGCTACGCGCTGATCAAGCTGGCCCGGGGCAAGTTGCGCGAGGTGTCGATCTGGCTGTGGCCCGTGGTGGCGCTGTTCCTGGTGTTCTTCCTGATCCACCCGATCGAGCAGTGGCTGGGCGTGCGCTGACCGCCACCGCGCGCCACCGGCGCGCCCGGGTCTTGCCGCATTTGAAAGTTTCGGACACGCGTGCGGGTGTTAAAAAGTGCCGCCATGGCGTAAGCAGAAGGTAGGGCCTTACCCCCCGGCGTGAAAGGCGTGGCTGTGGTGTCCGCGGACTCTCTCCCCCACCCGTCTCCGCCAGGTCACGTCCTGCTGGCGCCTGACAGGTTCCCGGGAGCGCTGACCGCGGCGCAGGCGGCACGGCACCTCGCGGCCGGGCTGCGCCGCGCCCGCCCCGGCGTGCCGCTGGTGGAGCTGCCGGTGGCCGACGGCGGGGAGGGCACCGTCGACGCGGCGGTGGCGGCCGGATGGCGGCGGGTCGAGGTCGAGGTGTGCGGGCCGACGGGCCGTCCCGTCACCGCGCGGCTGGCGGTGGACGGCCGCAGCGCGGTGGTGGAGCTCGCCGAGGCGTCCGGCGTGCGCCGGCTGCCCGGCGGCAAGCCGCGCCCGCTGGTCGCCTCCAGCCTCGGGACGGGGCAGCTGATCGCGCACGCGGTGCGGCTCGGCGCCCGCCGGATCGTGCTCGGCCTCGGCGGCGGCGCCTGCACCGACGGCGGCGCGGGCCTGGTGCAGGGGCTCGGCGGGCGGCTGCTGGACGCGCTCGGCAAGGACCTGCCGCCCGGCGGGGCGGCGCTGCGCTCCCTGCACGCCCTCGACCTGCGCGGACTGCCGGACATGTCCGGCATCGAGGTGGTGGTGGCGGGCGACTCCGCGGGGCCGCTGCTCGGCCGCACCGGCGCCGCCGCCGTGGACGGGCCGCGGCGCGGCGCCGGCCGCGACGAGGTGCGGCTGCTGGACGCCGGCCTGCGCCGCTGGGCCGACCTGGCGGAGGCGGCGTCCCGGACGGCGGCCCGCGACCTGCCGGGCGCCGGGACGTCGGGCGGCGTCGGGTTCGCCGCGCTCGCCTTCCTCGGCGCGACGATCGAGCCCGGCGCAGCGCTGATGCTCGACCTGCTGGGCTTCGCCGAGAAGGCGCGGGGCGCGCACCTGGTCGTCACCGGCGAGGGCTCGCTCGACACCCGCTCGCTGCGCGGCACCGCGCCGATCGGCGTCGCCCGCGCCGCCGCCCGCGCGGGCGCGCCCGTCGTCGCGGTCGCCGGGCGGCGCGGCCTCACCGGCGAGCAGCTCCGGAAGGCGCGCATCCAGGCGGCGTACGCGCTGGCCGACATCGAGCCCGACGCCGAGCGCCGCGTCCGCCGGGCCGGTCCGCTGCTGGAGCAGCTGACGGTCGCGATCGCCGACGAGTGGCTTCCCCCGGCACGCCCCTAGATCGGATCGCTCCAACGAACATTCGCCACTTCGATGACGGAGAACCGGTCAGGCGTTTACCATCTACGGGGCGGCGGAACCTGAGAACTCAACAGCGGCGTGAGGCGGACACGGCATGGCCGAAGAGCAGTACGACTGGGCTTCACTGGGCATCGACACCACCAAGCCGAGCATCGCCCGGACGTACGACGTGGTACTCAGGGGCAAGGACAACTTCGAGGTCGACCGCGCCTTCGTGGCCGAGATCGTCAAGATCATCCCGGAGATCTACGACGTCGCCACCTACAACCGCGAGATACTCGGCCGCGGCGTCCGGTACCTGGCCGGGGAGGCGGGCCTGCGCCAGTTCCTCGACCTCGGGTCCGGGCTGCCAACAGTGCAGAACACCCACCAGGTCGCACAGGCCACCGCGCCCGGCACGCGGGTGGTGTACGTCGACAACGACCCGATCGTCCTCGCGCACGGGCGGGCGCTGCTCGCCGAGAACGCGAGCACGACGGTCGTCACCGCCGACCTCCGGCAGCCGGAGGAGATCCTCGCGCACAAGGACGTGCGCCGGCTGATCGACTTCGATGAGCCCGTCGGGGTGATGCTGGTCGGCATCCTGCACCACCTGCACGACGACGAGGGCCCCCAGCGGATCGTGCAGACGCTGATGGACGCCGTGCCGTCCGGCAGCCACCTCTTCGTCACGGCCTTCTGCGCGTCCAGCCAGGAGGCGGTGGACGCCGAGGCGCAGTACCAGGGGCTGCTCGGCACAGGGCGGTTCCGCACGCCCGAGGAGATCACCCGCTACTTCGACGGCCTGGAACTCCTCGACCCCGGGCTCGTCCCGCTGCCGCTGTGGCGGCCCGACGAGGACGTCCCGGACGAGCTGACCGTCGGCCAGCGCCTCATGTACGGGGGCATCGCCCGCAAGCCGTAGCGCGCACGGGACTCCGGCGCCTCTCGCATGGTGCCGCCTTACACGGGTCGTCTTCTTACATGGGTCGCCTTACACAGTGTCGCCGAAAAGGCCGATGCCTTGACATGCTGACCGTGGCCTGAGGGAGCTCCGCGCCGCACGCTGGAGGCGTACGCCCGTCGGCGTTGACGGAGGAGCTCCCGTGAAGATCGGCGTCCCGCGCGAGGTCAAGAACCACGAGTACCGGGTGGCCATCGCCCCGGCGGGAGTGCACGAGTTCACCCGGCACGGGCACGAGGTGTTCGTCGAGCGGGGCGCCGGGCTCGGATCGGCGATCCCCGACGACGACTACGCCGCCGCCGGCGCGAAGATCCTCGACGGCCCGGACGAGGTCTGGGCCGAAGGAGAGCTGATCCTCAAGGTCAAGGAGCCGGTCGCGTCCGAGTACCACCGGATGCGCGCCGGCCAGGTCCTGTTCGCCTACCTGCACCTGGCCGCGTCCCGCGAGTGCACCGAGGCGCTGCTGGCCGCCGGCGTCACCGCGGTCGCGTACGAGACCGTCCAGCTGCCCGACCGGTCCCTGCCGCTGCTGGCCCCCATGTCCGAGGTCGCCGGGCGGCTCGCCCCGCAGGTCGGCGCCTACAACCTGATGGCCTCCAACGGCGGCCGCGGCGTCCTGCCGGGCGGTGTCCCCGGCGTCGCCCCGGCCCGGGTCGTCGTCATCGGCGGCGGCGTCTCCGGCCTGAACGCGGCGCAGATCGCCGTCGGCATGGGCGCGGACGTGACGGTCCTGGACGTGGACATCGAGCGCCTGCGCCACATCGACGCCATCTACCAGGGCCGCCTCCGCACCCTGGTGTCCAGCGCCTACACCGTCGAGCAGCAGGCCCGCGCCGCCGATCTGGTCATCGGCGCGGTGCTGATCCCCGGCGCCAGGGCGCCCAAGCTCATCTCCGGGGAACTCGTCGCGGGCATGAAGTCCGGTTCCGTCCTCGTCGACATCGCGATCGACCAGGGCGGCTGCTTCGAGGACTCCCGCCCCACCACGCACGCCGACCCGACCTACCGGGTGCACGACTCGACGTTCTACTGCGTGGCGAACATGCCGGGGGCCGTCCCCAACACGTCCACCCACGCCCTCACCGGCGTCACGCTGCCCTACGCCGTGCAGATCGCCGACAAGGGCTGGCGCCGCGCCCTGGAGAGCGACGGCGCCCTCGCCCGCGGTCTCAACACCCACGCGGGCGTCCTCGTCTACGACCACGTCGCCGCCGCCCACGGCCTTCCGCACACCCCGCTCGCCTCGATCTTGGACTGACCGCGCGAGCGCATAGGGTACCCATGAGGGGAAGTCCCCCCCAGGGGTACCCGGGCGTGCGCCCTCGGAAGATTGTGAGGACGGAGATGGCGACCAGCGAGACCCCCACCCGCGGCTATACCGCCACCAAGGACCAGCTGCAGACCCGGCTGGCCCGGATCGAGGGGCAGGTGCGCGGCATCGACCGGATGGTCGAGGAGGACCGCTACTGCATCGACATCCTCACGCAGATCAGCGCCGTCCAGGCGGCGCTGGACAAGGTGGCGCTCGGCCTGCTCGACGGGCATGTGCGGCACTGCGTGGCCGAGGGCGCCGAGGAGGGCAAGGGGGAGGCGATGTCCACCGAGCTGATGGCGGCCGTGGGCCGTCTGATGCGCCGAGGCTGACGGGTCACGCGCCGGTCCGCGCGCCCCCCGGGCCGTGCCCGTCGAACGGGTCGTCCGGGCCGTGCGGGCCGGTGGCCTCGATGCAGTCGACCAGGGTCCGCCAGCCGTGCAGGAAGTGCGCCCGCTCGACGGGGCCGAGCGTCTCCAGGGTCATCCGGAGGGGGCGCAGCCGGCGCCAGGCGAACCGCTCGATCGTCTCGCGGTGTGCCTCGTCCAGGCTGACGATCATGCGCCGGCGGTCCCGCTCGTCCGGGCGCCGCTCGACGAACCCGCCGCGCTGCAGTTCCCCGACGAGCTGGCTGACCGTGGCGGGGTTGAGCGCCATCTGCCGGGCGAGGACGCCGACGGGCGCGGGGCCGTGCAGGACGAGCGCCATCAGCGCGGTCATGTGCCGGGGGCCCAGCCCGGCGGCCTTCACCCGGCCGACGAGTTCCCCGCCTTCCCCGCCCTCCCCGTGTGCGCCCGGTCCCTTGATGCCGCGGAACAACCGCCCCATGAGCTGGAGCAGCATCTCCAGGTCGGCGTCGATCGACGCGTCGGCGGGGCGCGAATTCTCGGACATACCTTGAAGTTCAACATATTTCGTGGTGCACTGCAAATACCTTGAACTTCAAGACGTTTCAGATTTCCACGAGCGGGGACACGGGGCAACCGGGACCTCGGGGCAAGGGGGCGACCATGACCGAAGGACCGTCCACCAAGGTGGCGCCGCCCGGCGGCGCCTCCCGCGACGGCCGCCTCGACCGGCAGATCATCCTGCTCGGCCTGGTGATCGTGTCGGGCAACGTGATGGCCATCCTGGACACCACGATCATCAACGTCGCGCTGGAGACGCTCGGGCGCGACTTCTCCACCGGCCTGTCGACGATCCAGTGGGTCATCACCGGCTACATGCTCGCCATGGCCACCGTCATCCCCCTCACCGGCTGGGCCATCGACCGGTTCGGCGGACGGCGCGTGTGGATGACGTCGATCGTGCTGTTCGTCATCGGCTCCGGCCTGTCCGGCGCCGCCTGGAACATCGAGTCCCTGATCGTCTTCCGGGTGCTGCAGGGCCTCGGCGGCGGCATGCTGATGCCGACCGGCATGGCCATCCTGACGATGGCGGCCGGAGCGCACCGGCTTGGCCGGATCATGAGCATCATCGGCGTCCCGATGCTGCTCGGGCCGGTTCTCGGCCCGGTGCTCGGCGGCTGGCTGATCGAGGACGTCGACTGGCGCTGGATCTTCTTCGTCAACCTGCCGGTCGGCGTGCTCGCCCTCGCGCTGGCCTGGTGGAAGGTGCCGCGCGGCCGCGGCGAGCACACCGCCTCGGCGCTCGACTGGCGCGGCCTGGTCCTGCTGCCGCCCGGGTTCGTGCTGCTGATCTACGGCCTGTCGACGGCGTCCAGCAGCGGCGGGTTCGGGGAACCGGCCACGATCGCCTGGCTGGCCGGCGGCGTGGTCATGGTGGGGCTGTTCGCGCTGCACAGCCTGCGGCTGCGGGAACGCTCCCTGATCGACGTGCGGCTGTTCACCGACCGGACGTTCGCGACGGCGGCCGCGGCGGTGTTCTTCATCGGCATCGCGCTGATGGGCTCCATGCTCCTGATCCCGCTCTACTACCAGATCGGGCGCGGCGAGGGCGCCTTCGCGGCGGGCCTGCTGCTGGCGCCGCAGGGCCTCGGAGCCGCGATGGCGATGCCGCTCGCCGGCGTGATCACCGACAAGTTCGGCGCCGGGCGGATCGTCCCCGTCGGCATCACGCTGCTGGTGCTCGGCACCGTCCCGTTCGCCGTCGTGGACGCGGACACGTCCTACTGGGTGCTCGGCGTCGCGCTCTGGGTGCGGGGCCTCGGGCTCGGCTGCACGATGATGCCGACGATGTCGGCCGCGCTGACGACGCTGAGCCGCGCGGCGGTGTCGCGGGCCAGCAGCACCCTGAACATCATCGTCCAGCTCGGCGGGTCGGTCGGGACGGCGCTGCTGGCCGTCGTCCTGGCCCGCGAGATCGGCGACCGGATCCCGCAGGCGGCCGGGGGCGGCATGGGCGGCATGGGCCAGATCCCGGAACGGGCCCGCGAGCAGGTCGCGCCGCAATTGGCGGAGGCGTTCGGGTACACGTTCTGGGTCGCGCTCGCCCTGACCGCCGTGCTGATCGTCCCGGCGCTGCTGCTCCCCCGGCACGCCGCGCAGGCCGGCGACGCGCCGGACGCGCCGCCGATGGGGTGACCCGCGCGGTCCCGGAGGGTCAGGACGCGATCGACCAGGTGGCCAGGTCCGCCTCGTGCTGGCGCGTGAGGCGCCTGGCCCGCTGGGCGTCCGGGGAGTAGCGGAACCGCTCGGGGACGACCTGCGAGGTGCGGTACAGGCCCTTGAGCGTCAGCGTGGCGGCCAGGTCGGACGTGGGCAGCCCCGGCAGCCCGTACATGCGGCGGGCCCAGCGCGGCAACGTCGAGACGACCAGCGTCCCGAGGCCGGGGGCGGCGAGCTTCAGCGGCAGCATCTTGCGCGGGACGGCGGGGTTGAACATGCGCCGCAGTCCGTCGCGGGCCTCCCGGCACGCCCAGATCCGCCGCCGCATCTCCTCGTAGTACTCCTTCATCTCCGCGACCGTGCCGGGCACGTCCGCGGGGTCGAGGCCGACGACGGCGGCCGCGCGGCGCTGCTCGTCCACGAAGGCGTCGGCGTCGGCCGCGGTCAGCGGCACGCCGGCGCGGCGCGCCACGTCCAGGTAGGAGTCGACCTCGCCCATGTGGACCCAGAGCAGGTTCTCCGGGTCGTCGATCGCGAACGTCTCACCGGTGCGCATGTCGAGGCCGGTCAGCTTGGAGTGCAGCTTGCGGACCCTGCGGCCCACCCGCTCGACCTCGGCCTCCGTCCCGTAGGTGCGGACGCGGACGAACTCGACCGTCCGGCCGAGCCGCGCCCAGGCCGCGGCCGGGTCCATGAGCTCGGAGTTCTGCGCGGTGCCCCACATCGACCGCGGATGCAGGCCCTGCAGCAGCAGCGCCCGGATCCCGCCGATGATCAGCACGGGCTCGCCCATGACCCGCCAGGTCACCGAGCCGGGCCCGAACAGCCCGTGGTCCGTGCGCTCCCGTGTGCGGAGGGATGAGCCCACCTCGTCGTGCACGTCGTACCGCCTTCCGTCGCCGCGGCCGGTACACCACCCCGGCCGGGTAACCGGAAACTTACCCCGACTTGACGCACATCACACGATCAGCCCTGCTCATCGTCGGTTTCGCGGGCGGTCAGTCCTGGTCGTCGTCGGCGATGGCCTCGTCGCGTTCGTCCGGCTCGGTCTGCTCGGTGACCCAGGCGAGGTAGTCCATGCTGCCGGCGACCACCGGCGTCGCGATGATCTCCGGGGTGTCGTAGGAGTGGCCCTCGGTGATCAGGGAGGCCAGCTCGTCGAAGCGGTCGGCGGAGGTCTTGAACAGCACCATCCACTCCTCCGCCGACTCGATCTCGTCCTCCCACCAGTAGGTGCTGGCGATCGGGCCGATCAGCTGGGCGCACGCCGCGAGCCGCTCGGCGACCGCGGCCTTGGCCAGCTCGGCCGCCTCGGCGCGGGAGTCGGTCGTGGTCGTCACCTGGACGTATGCGTGGGCCATGGCACGACTCCTTCCCTCTCCGGGCACCGGCTACCGCCGGACCGGACGGACGACGAGGGCGCTGCCGCCGCCCCGCCGCGTCGGTTCCGCCACCGCCTGGACCAGGCCGGGCCGCAGGATCTCCAGGCCCGTGGCCGCGCCGATCACGCCCGCCGGCGGGCCCGGGAAGACCTCCAGGCGGTGTCCGCGCGCGGCCAGGGCGGCGCCGTAGGCGTCGATGAAGGCCTGCTCGGCGAACACCTGCGGGGTGTTGCGCTGCGTCGCGCGCGGGGCGTTGAGCGCGGCGGGCAGGTCCATCCCGAGATCGATGCGGTTGATCAGGATCTGCAGGACGGTCGTGATGATGGTCGATCCGCCGGGCGTGCCGAGGGCCAGCTTCGGGCGCCCGTCCTTGAGCACGAGCGTCGGGGACATGCTGCTGCGCGGGCGCTTGTGGGGGCCGGGCACGTTCGGGTCGGGCGCCTCCCCGGGCCCGGGCGGCCGGAAGGAGAAGTCGGTCAGCTGGTTGTTGAGCAGGAACCCGCGTCCGGGGACGGTGATGCCGCTGCCGCCGAACTGCTCGATGGACAGCGTGTAGGACGCGACGTTGCCCCACTTGTCCGCGACGACGAGGTGGGTGGTCTGCGGGCCCTCGGGCGCCAGGGCCCGGGTCCGGGTGCGCGGCGGGACGCACGGCCGGTAGTCGCCGTCGGGCGAACCGGCTGCGACGGGCGCGGCGGCGGCCCGGTCCGGGTCGATCAGGCAGGCGCGCTCGCCGGCGAAGCCGGACGACAGCAGTTCGGCCACGGGCACGTCCACCTTGTCGGCGTCGCCCAGGTAGCGGCCCCGGTCGGCGTAGGCGAGCTTGGTCGCCTCCAGGTAGTGGTGCAGGGCCGCGGCCGGGTCGCGCTCGTCGAGCCGGAAGTTGCCCAGGATGTTGAGGGTCTCCCCGATCGTCGTGCCTCCGGACGACGACGGCGGCATGCCGTACACGTCCATCCCCCGGTAGGAGACGTGCGTGGGCTCGCGGAGCAGGGCGCGGTAGGCGGCCAGGTCGCGGGGCCTCATCAGGCCGGGGCGGACATCGCGGGTCGCGTCCGGGTCCACCGGCGGGTCGGCGACCGTCCGCGCGATCTCCTTGCCGAGCCGCCCCTCGTAGAACCAGTCGGTGCCGCGTCTGGCCAGCTCACGGTAGGTGTCGGCGAGGTCGGGGTTGCGGAACAGCGACCCTACGGCGGGGACCCGCCCGTCCGGCAGGAACAGCTCGCGGGTCGGGACGATGTCGCGGAAGCGCGCCGCGTTCATCGCGGTCTGGTCGTGGAACTCGCGGTCGACGACGAAGCCGCGGTCGGCGACCCTGATCGCCGGGCGCAGCAGGCGGCCGAGGTCGCGCGTGCCGAAGCGGCGCAGGGCGAGATCCCACTGGGCGAGCGTGCCGGGCACGCCGACGCCGAGCCCGCTGGTGACGGCCTGGTCGAACGGGAGCGGCTCGCCGGTGGCGGGGTCGATGAAGGAGTCCTCCCGCATCAGCTTCGGCGCGATCTCGCGGCCGTCCAGGGCGTGGACGCGGCGCTTCTCCGCGTCGTAGTAGGTGATGTAGCCTCCGCCGCCGATCGCCGCCACGTACGGCTCGGTGACGCCGAGGGTGGCCCCGGCGGCGACGGCCGCGTCCATCGCGTTGCCGCCGCGCCTGAGCACCTCCAGCGCCGTCCGGCTGGCGTCCGGGTCGACCGTCGACACCGCCCCGCCGTACCCGGTCGCGACGGGCTGTTTGGCCGGGGGTCCCGGATGGCCCGGTGCGGCCGGAGGCGCGGCGGGCGCGGCGGCGGCAGCGGGGACGGTCAGGGACGCGGCGGTGGCGATCGCGGCCACGAGGGCCGTGCGGCGCCGGGCCCGGGGCGCGGGCGGCTTCGAGGACGACGGGGAGCGGAGCACCGGACCTCCAGCGGTTGAACGCGGCGTCCCCACGGTGCCATTGATCTTCGTCCGGCGCCAGCATCAAAGATCGTAAAGCGCTTTCTCTATTAGCGGTCCCGCGAATTTCGGCCGGAACGATCCATGCGAAACTGATTCGGTGTTCGCCCAGCGTGAGGAAGGGGCTGCACCACGTCGCCACCGGGCGGCTACCAGGCGGTTTGTCATTTTCCGCCAACGGATCGCCGGCACCCATCCCCGGAGAAACGTTGCGATTATGGTCGTACCTGGTGAATTCTTAGGGACTTCGGCAAACCACCATCACCTCGCGATCAGCGGCGCGGGTTCATCAGGCCTGGGGGGACGAACCTATGACCTGGGACGTGCGCGTGCGCAACAACATGTTCCGGCGGCTGCCGGTGGAGCGGGCGACCGGAAGGCTCTACGGCGGCCGGCACCGGCTCCGCGTGGTCTACCGGACCCGCGATCTCGTCGTGCTCGGCCTCGGCGTCATGATCGGCTCCGGCATCTTCAAGATCGCCGGTGAGCAGGCGGCCGCGACCGCCGGACCCGGCGTGCTCGTGTCGTTCCTCATCGCGGGGGGCGTGTGCCTGCTGGTCGCGCTCGCCTTCGCCGAGCTGTCCTCGATCATCCCGGTGGCGGGCAGCGCCTACTCCTTCAGCTATGTCGCGTTCGGCGAGGTGTGGGCGTGGATCGTCGGCTGGGCGCTGGTGATGGAGCTGCTGCTGGCGGCGTCGGTGCTGGCCCGGGTCTGGTCGCTGTACGCGACGCAGGCGCTGAACGACTTCGGGGTGCCGGTCCCCGCGTGGCTCGGCGATCTGATCGGCCAGCAGAAGGGCCCCGACCTCTTCGCCCTCCTCATCCTGCTGCTCGTCGTCCTGATGCTCGCCACCGGCAGCCGGATGAGCCTGAAGACGCTGTGGTTCATGGTGATGGCCAAGGTCATCGTGATCGGGCTCGTCATCGCCACCGGGCTGAAGTTCTTCAGCGGCGGCAACCTCACCCCGTTCCTGCCGCCCGCGCGGCCGGCGCCCGAGGCCGACCAGACGGTGCTGGACGCCATGCTCGGCGCGCTCGGCGGCGGGACCCCGGAGGTGTTCGGGGTGTGGGGGCTCTTCGCGGCGGCCCCGGCCATCGCGTTCGCCTACATCGGATTCGACCTCATCGCGACCTCCTCCGAGGAGACCGAGGACGCACCCCGCAAGGTGCCGCGCGGCATCATCACGGCCCTGCTCACCGCCGTGGTGCTGTACGCGGCCGTGGCGGTCGCGCTGGTCGGCATGGTCGGGATGGACGGCTTCGCCAAGCTCGATCCGGACAAGCTGCTGATCGCCGCGGCGTTCGACTCGGTCGGCGCGGGAGCGATGGGCAAGCTCGTCGACGTGGGCGTGGTGCTCGCCCTGACGACCGTCATCCTCGTCGTGCTGATCAGCCTGACCCGGGTGATCTTCTCGATGTCGCGCGACGGGCTGCTGCCGCGGCCGCTGGCCTCCATGAGCCGCTACAAGGTGCCGTCCCGCGCCACGCTGCTGGCGGGCGGCGCGGCGGTGGTGACGTCGCAGACGATCGACGTGCTCACGCTGGAGCAGCTCGTGGTGATGGGGACGCTGTTCGCGTTCCTGTTCGTCCCGGCCGCCGTGCTGGCGCTGCGCCGCTCCCAGCCCGACCTGCACCGCCCGTTCCGCGTGCCGGTGGCGCCGCTCACCGCCGCGGTGGCGATGTTCGCGGTCGGCTGGCTGATGGTGAACCTGAAGGTCCAGACGTGGGGCTACTTCGCGATCTGGATGGTCGCCGGGCTGCTGCTGTACCTGGTCTACGGGCGCCGCAAGAGCCAGATGAAGCTTCTGCTGGACGAGCCTCCGCCCGAGCGTCCGGTCGCCGCCCGGCTGGCCGCGCCGCCGCCCGGCGGCGGTCCGTTCGTCCCGCCTCCCCCCGGCGGCCAGGTCGCGCCCTACCCGCCCGGCGGGGTGCCGGCCGCCGAGTACCCGGGTCCGCAGGGGACGGGATCGTGGCCGGGCGACATGCGTTCCGGGCCGGTGAACCCGGAGAGCCCCTACCCGACGGGCCGGTACTCGACGGGGCGGCAGCCGACCGGCCAGTTCGCCCGGGAGCCGAGCCGTCCCGAGCCGTCCGGCCCGCCGGCCGACCCGTACGCCGTCGACCCGGGCGTCCCCGATCCGTACGCGCCCGGCCCGTACGGTTCCGATCGCTACGGCCCGGGCCCGTACGGCTCCGACGACCGCTACGGATCCGACCCGTACGCCTCGGATCCCTACGAGTCCGGCCCGCCCGAGGGCCGGTGGCCCAATGACGGGGAGCACCAGGAACCGCCGCCCGGAGGCGGACGGCACCGCCGCTGACGGGCCGTTTTCCGAAATTTCCGATTTGTAGAGTTCCGCCGAACGACGAGGGCGCCGCTCCCATCCGGGGGCGGCGCCCTCGTCTCGCGTCCGGGAGAGCCGGCGAAGGGCTGGACAACGGCGGCGGTCCGGGTTAAGTTACCCTCATATCGAGATGAACTCAGATTGAGACTTACTCAGAACGAGATCGACAGGAGGGGCGCGGATGTCCCCGGACCCGAGGCGCGACGAGAGCGAGTTCCTCGCGAACTACGACCCGCGCGACTACGACCCGGTCGCCGTGACGGTGGACGTGGTCGCCCTCACCATCCGCGACGGCGCGCTGCACGTCCTGCTGGTGCGGCGCGGAGCCGCCCCGTACGAAGGGATGTGGGCGCTGCCCGGCGGATTCGTCCAGGCGGGCGGGCCGCTCCAGGGCACCGGCGCCGAGGATCTGCCCGACGCCGCGGTGCGGGAACTCGCCGAGGAGACCGGCCTCAGTGCCAAGGGAGGCGTGCTCGGCCGCGTCCACCTGGAGCAGCTCGGCACGTACGGCTCCCCCGGCCGCGACCCGCGCATGCGCGTCATCTCCGTCGCCCACCTCGCGTTCGCTCCGGAGCTGCCGGACCCCGAGGCGGGCGGCGACGCGGCCGACGCGGCGTGGGTCCCGGTGGACGCGCTCGGCCTGGCCGAGTCCGGCGACCAGCGTCCGGGCACCACCCGCCGCCTGGCGTTCGACCACGCGCGCATCCTGTCGGACGGGCTGGAGCGGGCGCGCGGGAAGCTGGAGTACACCCCGCTCGCCACGGCCTTCTGCGGGGGCGAGTTCACCATCCCCGAGCTGCGCTCGGTCTACGAGGCGGTGTGGGGCGAGGAGCTGCACGCCGGCAACTTCCACCGCAAGGTCCTGTCGGTGCCCGGGTTCGTGGAGAGCACCGGCGCGACGTCCGACCGCGGCGGCCGGCGCGGCGGCCCCCGGCCCCGGCTCTACCGGGCGGGCGACGCCCGCCTCCTGCATCCCGCGCTGCTGCGGCCGAGCAGGGAGGAAGAGATCAGATGAGCGGCATGGACCTGGACGACGCGCTGGCGCGGCTCGACCGGGCGCGCGTCCCCGCGGACCTGTTCGGCGACGACGACGCAGAGGCGACGCGGCGCTACCGGCGGCTGGCACGGCTCGTCCACCCGGACGCGACCGGCGGCCGCACCCGCGACGCGTTCATCAGGCTGAACGCGCTCTGGCGCACCTACAACCGGGACGACGCCACCCTGATCACCACGCGCCGCCACGCGTACCGGCTCGGCGGCGACCCGGTCGGCGGCGACCTGGCCGAGCTGTACGCGGCGCGCCCGGACGACGGCGGACGTGCGGTGCTGCTGAAGATGCCGCGCGATCCCCGCGACGGGGACCTGCTCGAACGCGAGGCCGTGGCGCTCCGCCAGCTCCCCAAGGACGGCGACGGGAGGTTCCTGCCGTACGTCCCGCGGCTGGTCGAGTCGTTCCGGCACCGGGACGCGTCGAGCGGGGCGCAGCGGCGGGTCAACGTGGTCGCCGCGCTGGACGGGTTCCACACCCTGACCGCGGTCGGGAAGGCCTTCCCCGGCGGCGTCGACCCGCGCGACGCGGCCTGGATGTGGCGGCGGCTGCTGGTCGGCCTGGGGTTCGCCCACCGCGCGGGCGTCCTGCACGGCGCGGTCCTCCCCGACCACGTGATGATCCATCCGGAGGAGCACGGCCTGGTCCTGGTCGACTGGTGCTACTCCGTTCCGGGCTGCTACGCGGCCACCGATCCGAGCGGCCGCGTGCCGGCGATGGTGGACCGCCACGCTGACCTGTACCCGCCCGAGGTGCCGGGACGGCGGCCGGCGAGCCCGGCCACCGACATCTACATGGCCACCCGGTGCATGACCCGGCTGATGGGCGACAGGGCGCCCAAGGCGATGCGCTCGTTCGCCCGCGGCTGCCTGCTGGCGGCGCAGAACCGCCGCCCGTCCGACGCCTGGCGGCTGCTGGCCGAGCTGGACGAGCTGCTGGACGGGCTCTACGGCCGGCGGCGCTTCCGCCCGTTCCACATGCCCCTCCCCCACTGAGACCCGAGACACCCCTCCCACACCGAAGGAGACGATCATGGGAAGCGGAAACTGGTCCACCGACGTCTACGCCGCGCGGGCGAGCTACCGCGCGTCCACCGGCGCCAGCGCGTTCGCCTACTCCGACGGCGGCGCCACCACCGTCCACCCCGACCTCGACCCGCGCGGCGTGACCGCCCGGGAGAGCCGGGACTCGGGCGACCACCCGGAGTCGCTCGCGATCGGCGTCCTGTTCGACGTGACCGGCTCGATGGGGCACGTCCCGCGGACGCTGCAGACCAAGCTCCCCGACCTGCTCGGGCTGCTGCTGCGCAAGGGATACGCCGAGCACCCGCACATCCTGTTCGGCGCGGTCGGCGACGCGACCTGCGACCGGGCGCCGCTGCAGATCGGGCAGTTCGAGGCCGACAACCGGATGGACGACGACCTCGGCAAGATCCTGCTCGAAGGCGGGGGCGGCGGCCAGATGCGCGAGTCGTACGAGCTGGCCATGTACTTCATGGCCCGGCACACCTCGATCGACTGCTTCGACAAGCGCGGCAGGCGCGGCTACCTGTTCATGATCGGCGACGAGCTGGCCTACCCGAAGGTCAAGCGCGGCGAGGTCGCGAAGGTCATCGGGGACGACCTGGACGAGGACGTCCCCGTCGAGGCGATCGTCCGCGAACTGCAGCGCAGGTACGAGGTGTACTTCATCATCCCGGAGGGCGCCCACCACTCCGGCAGCCGCGAGCTGCGGGACTTCTGGCGGGGGCTGCTCGGCCAGAACGTCCTGCACCTGGACGATCTCGACGCGGTCTGCGAGACGATCGCGCTGACCGTCGGGCTCGCCGAGGACGCCATCGACCTCGACGAGGGCCTGGGGCATCTGGCGGAGGCGGGCTCGGACGCGGGCGCGTCGGTGTCGCGGGCGCTGGCCCCGCTGGACGCGTCCCGCGCACCGGTCGCGGTGTCGTCCACGCCGCCCGGCCTGGACGCCTCCGGACCGTCCGCGACGACCCGGCTCTGAACCCATGGGACACGTGATCGTCGTCGACCTCGGCTTCGGGGACGCGGGCAAGGGCACGGTCGTCGACCACCTCTGCTCGTCGTCCCCGGTCGCGGCGGTCGTCCGGTTCAACGGCGGCGCGCAGGCGGCGCACAACGTCGTCGCCACCGACGGGAGGCACCACACGTTCGCGCAGTTCGGCTCGGGGACGTTCACGCCGGGCGTCCGGACGCACCTGTCGCGGTTCATGCTCGTCGACCCGCTCGCCCTCGCCGCCGAGGCCGATCACCTGCGGGCCCTCGGCGTGCGCGACGCGCTCGACCGGCTGACCGTCGACCGGGACGCCCTGCTGACGACGCCGTACCACCGGGCCGCCAACCGCGCGCGGGAGTCGGCGCGCGGCGCGGCCCGGCACGGGTCGTGCGGGATGGGCATCGGCGAGACGGCGTCCTACGCCCTGGCGCACGACGACGCGCCGCGCGCGGGCGACTGCCTGTCGCCCGCGCGGCTGCGGCACCGGCTGACCGCCCTCCGGGACTGGTACCGCGACACCTTCCCGTCCGGCGAGGACGTCCCGGAGGCCGATGCCTGCGCCGACGCCTTCGCCGCGTTCGGCGCGAGGGTCGCGATCGTCGGCGCCGGCCATCTCCACGGGCTCCTGCGGGCGGGCAGCGTGGTGTTCGAAGGCGCTCAGGGCGTCCTGCTGGACGAGTGGCACGGCTTCCACCCGTTCACGACCTGGTCGACGACCACGTTCGCCAACGCCGAGACGCTGCTGGCCGAGGCGGGCGAGTCCGCGGCGCGGCTCGGGGTGCTGCGCGCGTACGCGACCCGCCACGGCCCCGGCCCGTTCGTCACCGAGGACGCGGCGCTCACGGCGGACCTCCCCGACCCGCACAACGGCACGGGACGCTGGCAGGGCGCGTTCCGCGTCGGCCACCTCGACGCCGTCGCGCTCCGGTACGCCCTGGACGTGGCCGGCGGCGTGGACGGCCTGGCGGTCACGCATCTGGACGTCGCGGGGGCGCGTCCCGACCTGCGCATCTGCCTGGCCTACGAGATGGGCGGGGACCGGGTCGGGCGGCTGGAGACCGGGCCGCCCGACCTGGACCGCCAGGCCGATCTCACCCGCCGCCTGTTCACGGCGCGTCCCGTCTACGCGCCGCTCGGCCGCCCGGTGGAGACGATCGAGGACGCGCTCCGGACCCCGGTCGTCCTGCGCTCCCACGGGCCCACCTCGGCCGCGAAGCGGACTGGCCACCTTCGGACGCCCATTGACCTCAGCGTCCGCTGAGAACAAGATCTCGATCAACGTCGCGGATCTTCCGGAGGTGGACGTTGCGTCTCCCCCAGCGCACTCTCTCGGCCTTCGCGGCACTCGCCGCGTCCCTCGCGCTCCTGGCCGTCCCACCCGCCGCGACGCCCGCCGCTGCCGAGACCGCGCCCGGCTGCGATCCCATCGACCCGGCCGCGTGCCTGCTGCCGTTCCCGAACGACTGGCACACGGTGCCCGACGCCGGGACCCCGACGGGCCGCCGCGTCCATATGCGCACGACGCTGAAGAACGCGCTCGGGATCCCGGTGTCGCCAGGCGAGTGGAACCGCGCGGACGGCTTCTCCCCCGGATCGATGCTGCTGAGCCGCGTCCCCGGCCTCGACCTGACCCGCACCGGCGCGGCGCCGATCACCGACATCGGCGCCTCGCTCCGCGACGACGCGCCCATCGTCATCGTGGACACCGCGACCGGCGAACGCCAGCCGTACTGGGCGGAGCTGGACGCCAACGCGCCGGACGACCGCAAGGCGCTGATCATCCGCCCGGCCCGCAACTTCCGCGAAGGCCACCACTACGCCGTCGCGCTCCGGAACCTGCGCGACGCGGCCGGGAACCCGATCGGGCCGAACGATGCGTTCGCGAAGATCCTCGGGCCGGCGCTGCCGTCCGGCGACCCGCTCCACGAACGGCAGCGGGACACGCGGAAGGTCCTCGCGGCCCTCGAACGGCACGGGGTGGGCCGCGACGGCCTCTACCTCGCGTGGGACTTCACCGTCGCGAGCCGGCAGAGCCTCGCCGGGCCCGTGCTCCACATGCGCGACGAGGCGCTCGCGAGGCTCGGCGACCGCTCCCCGTCGTTCTTCGTGACGCAGGTGACCGACGCCGTCGACGACAAGATCGCCCGCGAGGTCCGGGGAGTCGTCTGGGCGCCTAGCTACCTCGACCAGTACGGCGGCCTGCCCGGATCGTCGCTGCACCGCGGGCGGGACGGAAAGCCGGAGCAGCTGCCCGGCAACTCCCAGGCCGTGCCGTTCCAGTGCGAGATCCCGAGATCGGCGTTCACGGAACCGGCCCGTCCCGCCCTCTACGGGCACGGCCTGCTCGGCAGCGAGGACGAGGTCGACGCCGGCAACGTCAAGTCCATGGCGGCCGAGCACGGCTTCATGTTCTGCGCGACCAAGTGGATCGGCATGTCCGAGGAGGACGTCCCGAACGTCGTCACGGCGCTCGCCGACCTCACCCGCTTCCGGACGGTCGCCGACCGCACCCAGCAGGGCTTCCTGAACTTCATCTTCCTCGGCCGCGCCATGACCCGCGGCTTCGCCCGCCACAAGGCGTTCCAGGACGGCGCCGGCGCGTCCCTGATCGACACCGGCGCCGAGCTGACCTTCGACGGCAACAGCCAGGGCGGCATCATGGGCGGCGCGCTCACCGCCGTGTCGCCCGACATCCGCCGCGCCGTCCTCGGCGTCCCCGCGATGAACTACAGCACGCTGCTCAACCGCAGCTCCGACTTCCCCCAGTACGGGCAGGTCCTCGACCTGTTCTACCCCGACAAGCTCGACCAGCAGATCGGCATCGCGCTGATCCAGATGCTGTGGGACCGCGGCGAGGCGAACGGCTACGCCTGGCACATGACCGGCGATCCGCTGCCGGGCACACCGAAGCACCGTGTCCTGATGCACGTCGCCTTCGGCGACCACCAGGTCGCGCCCGTGGCGGCGGAGGTCCAGGCCCGCACGATCGGCGCCCGGATCCACGCCCCGGCCGTCCGGCCCGGCCGCAAACCCGACAAGGTCCCGTACTGGGGCATCCCGACGTTCGGCTCGTCCCACGACGGTTCCGCGATGGTCGTGTGGGACAGCGGCTCACCGCACCCGCCCCTCACCAACACCCCGCCGACCGAAGGCCGCGACCCGCACTCCGACCCTCGCAACGACGCCGACGCCCGCAGGCAGAAGGCGATCTTCCTCAAGACCGGCACTGTACAGGACGTGTGCGGGGGCGGACCCTGCGTGACAACGCCCTGACCAGCACTGAGATGATCGGGAACATGCTCCAGGTCTGCCCGAACGGAAGCCGGACCGAGGGCGTGCCGGTCTCACCGGAGGAGATCGCCGCCGCGGTCCGGTCCGCCGCCGACGTCGGCGCGCAGGACGCCCACCTGCACCCGAAAGACGACGCGGGCGCCGACACCCTGGACGCGTCCCGTGTCGCCGCAGCCGTCTCCGCCGTCCGCGCGTCCACCCCGTCGATCGGCGTGGGGGTGACCACGGGCGCGTGGACGGCGCCCGACCCGGTCGAGCGCGCCGCGCTGATCCGCTCCTGGACGGTCGTGCCCGACCACGCGTCGGTGAACTTCCACGAGCCGGGCGCCGAACTGGTCGCCGAGGCCCTCTTCGAGCGCGGCGTCGCCGTCGAGGCGGGCGTCTTCTCCAGCACCGACGCCGCCGAGCGGTTCCTGCGCTGGCCGCACGCCCACCACGTCCTGCGGATCCTCGCCGAGGTCACCGACACCGATCCGGAGACCGCGACCGGCTCGGCCAAGGCGCTCCTGCGCGACCTCGGCACTCGGCACGGCCGCCCCGTCCTCCTGCACGGCGAGGACGGCGGCACCTGGCCCGTTCTGCGCCTCGCCGTCCGGCTGAACCTCGACGTCCGCATCGGCCTGGAGGACACCCTCACCCTGCCCGACGGGGCCCCCGCCGCCGACAACGCCGCCCTGATCCAGACGGCTCGCGCCCTCCTCAACCCGTGACGGGCGCGCACCCGCGCCGGCGTCAGGAACGGGGATTGTGGCCCGCGTCGGCGTCCATCCGGGCCCAGTCGGCCTCCCACATGCGGTCGCGGTGCCGGTCGCAGCGGCGGCGGACGAAGATGTACGTCACCAGGATGGGCAGCCCGCAGCCGAGGACGGCCGCCGCCCCCGCGTAGGCGGCGTCGGTCACCGTGCGGCTGTGCGGGCGGGGCCGGACCGCCGGGTTCCCGTCGCGGTCGACCCAGATCTTCCGTTGAGCGCCGACCTTGGCGTCCTTCCAGCTCGGCAGGGTCCCGACGCGGGGCTCGCCGTTCTCGCCCGGCCAGGTGGCGTGGACGGTCTCATGGATGTAGCGGTCGCCCGAACCGGGGCCGCCCGTCGCGGTCACCGTGGCGACGACCTGGTGGCGGTTCGCCCGCTCGGCGTCCTCAGCGCGGACGCCGGCCTCGTAGGACCACGACGCGGCCCAGGCGGCCAGCGGCGGCGCGATACCGAGAAGCAGCACGAGCAGCGCGAGGGCGATCGCCCGCTGGACGCGGTCCACCCGCCGCCTCAGCTCGCTGCGTTCCAGGCCGAGCCGCCGGCGCAGCCTGGTGAGCGGCGTGCCGCCGCGGCCGATACCGGACCTGCGCATCTGCGTCACCTCCCCGGGGAGTGCCCTCCCGGCAAGAGGCCTTTAGCCTTCTTTTCCCAGGATATTCCCGAGTCCGTTGATCGGCACGTGGCCTGTGGCCGAATCCTTTCCCGGTTCGCGCCCGGTATGCCGGAATGGTGTCCGATTTTGGCCATCGTCCGGATTCTGGTCCTGGTCCCGGCGGCCCCCGCCCCCGGCCGCCAGCGCGAGGAGAGCGCCGACGACGCACATCCCGGCGGTGATCCAGAAGATCTCCTGGTATTCGGTGCGCAGCGCGTCCTCCACGGCCGCCTTGTAGACCTTCATCTGCCGCGCGAACTCGTCGTCCGACATCAGGAACGGCAGCGGCGGCTTCAAGTCGGCGGTCAGCGCGTGGAAACGGTAGAACCCCCACGCCGACAAGGCGGAGATCCCCAGCAGCATCCCCATCATCCGCGCCACCACCACCGCCGCCGACGCGACACCGTGCCGCCCCGCCGGCACGAACCTCAGCACCGCCGACGACACCGGCGCGATCACCAGGCCGAGACCGAGGCCGGTGACCACGAGATCGACGTCCATCCGCGGCAGCGGCCCGTACGAGGCGCTCGCCAGATCCGCCGGCCACGCCGCGATCAGCAGATAGCCCACGGCCGACACCGCCATGCCCGCCGCCATCGGCCACCGCTCACCGAACCGCCTGGCGATCACGCCCCCCGCCACCGCCGCGACCGGCAGCGCGACAAGGAACCTGGTGAGCAGCAGAGCGCCCTCCGTCGCGTCCTTGTCCAGGACCGTCTGCGCCACCAGAACGACGTCCACGAGCGTCACCATCAGCGCCGCACCCGACAGCAGGCTCACACCCAGCGTCGCCAGCAGCGGCCCCCGCCGCACACCCGACAGGTCCAGCAGCCGCGTCCTCGCCTTGACCTCCCAGAGCACGAACACCACGAGGACGACGGCTCCCGCGATCAGCACCGGCGGGCCCCACGGCGGCAGCGCCGACTCCTGCGGCTCCGGGTTGTAGACACCGGCGACCAGCAGCCCCAGCCCCAACGCCAGCAGCAGCCCGCCCACCACGTCCACGCCGGGCCGCGGCCCGTCTCCGCGCCCGCCCGGCACCGCGAACTGAACGGCGGCCATCGCCACCAGCACCAGCGGAAGATTGATCCAGAAGATCGCCCGCCAGTCCAGCACCGCCGCGATGCCCGCCCCGTACAGCGGGCCCAGCACACTCCCCAGCTCCTGCGCCGCGCCCACCGCGCCCAGGACCACCGGCCGCTGCCGCTCCTCCCACAGGTCACCGGCCAGCGCCATCGTCACCGGCAGCAGCGCGCCGCCCGCGACGCCCTGCACCACCCGCCCCGCCGTCAGCAGCGGCACACCCCCCGCCAGCGCCGTGACGACCGAGCCCACCGCGAAGAACACCAGGCACGCCTGCAGCAGCGGCCGCCGCCCGAACCGGTCCGACAACTGCCCGAGCAGCGGCATCGCCGCCACATACCCCAGCAGGAACCCGGTCAGGACGGGCGTCACCCGCTCCAGCCGGTTGATCGGGATCTTGAGGTCCTCGACCACCGGCACCAGGATCGTCGTGACGACATAGGCGTCCAGCGCGGCCAGCAGCACCACCGCGCCGCCGGCCCCGATCGCGACCCGGCGACGCCGCCTCACTTCGGCGCGCTGATCTCGTACGGGGCGTCGAACTCGGTGAACGAGATCACCACCGCACCCTTGTTCTCAGGGAACGCACCGCGAACCTTCACCAGGCGATGGTCGGCCTTGCTCACCCAGACCTGACCCTCCAGATCCGCGTTGATCCCCGGGATGAGACCCGAAATCTGCGCCTTCGGGAGCTTCGCCCCCACCCGGTAGGTCTCCTTGCCGTCCACCTTCTCCACCGCCTGCGGCTCCGGCGTCGCCGCCGACGACAGCAGCTTCGAGATCCCACGCTCCGGATCCAGCACCGCCGACGGGTCGTACATGCTCGCCGCCAGCGCCTTCGGCACCTTGCGCCACCCGCCCGTCCCCGCGTCCAGGTAAATGCTCTCCCCGACCGCGACGACCTTCATCTCGACGTTCTGGCCCTGCTGCTCGACCGTCAGCGTCCCCTCCGCGTCACCGCCCCGCAGCAGCTTCATATCGCCGCCCTTCACGATGACGGGAGTCTCCCCCTCCGACTCCACCGTGAACGCCACGCTCTTCAAATTCCCCATCGCCTGCGCGGCCTGCCGCAGCGTCTGCGCGGCGTCGAAATCCGCCTTCCCGGCGGGCTCGTCCGATCCGCCCCCGCTGCACGCACCGGTCGAAACCAGCGCCAGCAACACGGAAACGAGGACGAGGATGCGTCTGGACATACGCGGGACCCTACCGACGGGTACCCGCACCCGTCACTCGGTAACAGGTATGACATCGCCCCACCCGAAGTACGACCCGCCGACGACGCCGCACCTCACTTTTCCTGTGGCAGCCGCGGTTTCCCCGCCGCTAAGATGACACCCGGGCAACGCCCCCACCGTCTACCGGGGGACGCCTCGGGGCGGTAGCTCAGCTGGTCAGAGCAGGAGACTCATAATCTCCCAGTCGCGGGTTCGAGTCCCGCCCGCCCTACAGAGTTGGGCGAAGTGTGTCCGCTGGGGGGCGCGGACCGGGACTCTTCCGTCATGTCGACCCGGGGGGCGACCCCCGGACCCCCGATGTGGGGGCTCCGCCCCCACGCCCCCTGTCGGCTCAGGTCACCGCACAAGTCACCGCCGGCCCGGGGCTGGACATGGGGCTCCGCCCCTCGCCCCCTGCTAGCTCTGGTCACTGCACAAGACATCGCCCGCCCGGGGTGGTGGGGCTCCGCCCCTCGCCCCTGCCAGCTCAAGTCACCGCACAAGTCACCGCCGGCCCGGGGCTAGACCATGGGGGCCTCCGCCCCTGGCCCCTGCCAACTCGGGTCGCTGCACAAGACACCGCCCGCCCGGGGTGGTGGGGCTCCGCCCCTCGCCCCTGTCGGCTCAAGTCACCGCGCAAGACACCGCCGGCCCTGGGCCTAGACCATGGGGGCCTCCGCCCCTCGCCCCTGTCGGCTCAGGTCGCTGCACAAGTCACCGCCCGCCTGGGGTGGGGCTTGGCCCCTTCACCCGGTCAGGTCGGGTCGTTGTCCAGGTCGGTGGGCCGTGGGGGGTGGTTCTTGTGTCTCTTGGGTTAGGCGGGCCAGGTGGGGTGGCGTTTTTCTAGGAAGGCCGTCATGCCCTCCTGGGCTTCGGGGGTCTGGCTGGAGGCGGCCATCACCTCGATCGCGTAGGTGTAGGCGTCCTGTTCGGGGCGGTCGAACTGCGCGTACATCGCTTGTTTGCCCAGGGCCTTGCTGCGGGGGCTGCCCTGGGTGGCGCGCAGCAGGAGTTCGTGGGTGGCCTTTTCGAGCTCGTCGTCGGGCACGGCGTAGTTGATCAGGCCCCAATCGGCGGCGGTGGCGGCGTCGAAGACCTCGCCCGTGAGAGCCATCTCGGCGGCGCGTTTGCGTCCGACGTTGTGGGCGATCGCTACCAGGGGCGTGTGGCAGAACCAGCCGCCCTTGCCGCCCGGCGCGGCGAAACCGGCGCTCTCGGCCGCGACGGCGAGGTCGCAGCTCGCCACGAGCTGGCAGCCGGCGGCGGTGGCGAGGCCGTGCACCCGGGCGACCACCACCTGCGGGACGGACTGGATCGTCCGCATCAGCTCGGCGCACACCTGGAGAAGGTCGCGGACGTCGGCGTGGGACGCCCCGGCCATGTCGGCGAAATCGTGGCCCGCCGAGAAGACCGGGCCGTTCGCGGCCAGGATCAGACCGCGGGCGTCGGTGCCGCCGGCCTCGCGGAACGCGTCGGTCAGCGCGAGGAGGAAGGCGCGGGACAGCGCGTTACGGCGGCGCGGCCGGTTCATCGTGATCGTGGTGAACGCTCCGTCGCGGTGGAGCAGGACGTCGTTGTCTTCGCTCATGCTCCCGACGTTACGTCAGACCCTCGTCGTACGGTGGGCGGGTCCGCTGACGCGCCGAGGGGGTATGGCCTTGAAGCTGCTCACCGCCACCAACTCCAGCCAGGGATTCCGCGACAACGACTTCGACTGGTGCGTCGAAGGGGAGCTCGTCCACATCGGGATGGTGTGCGCCCGCGACCGCGACGACCCGGACGGCGGGTGCGGATGCGGCCGCTCGTTCGCCGGGCTCAACTCGCACCGCGCCACGACGACCGCCATGGTCAGGGAAGTACCGGGATTCACGAGCGACGACTATGTGCTGGCGATCAGGTCCAGCCTTGAGCAGCAGGGCTGCGACCCCACGTACGCCGAGCACGAGGCGGCGCTGCTGTGGTGCCTGGTGCGCGACTGGCCGGTGGGCGTGATCGTCGAGCGGCGGCTGGATGAGATCGTGGTACGGCAGGTCCTGCAGCCCTGACCACGGGAGGTCCACGATGCTCGTCGCGTTCTCGGTGACCCCGCTCGGCGCGGGCGAGGAGGTCGGTGAACTCGTCGCGGAGGCGGTCCGGGTGGTGCGCGAAAGCGGCCTGCCCAACCGCACCGACGCGATGTTCACCACGATCGAGGGCGAGTGGGACGAGGTGATGGCCGTGGTGAAGGCCGCTACCGACGCGGTCGCGGCGCGGGCGCCCCGGGTGGGCCTCGTCGTCAAGGCCGACATCCGCCCCGGCGTGACGGGCGCCCTCGACGCCAAGGTCGAGTCGGTCGAGCGCCACCTCGCTCCCTAGGAGGCCGCCGGACGGCCACATTCGGTCACTCCGCCGCCGAGCTGTGGTCGTAACGCCCGCATGCGGGCTGTAGACCGCTTTCTCAGCGGTCGATCTGCCGGATCGGGGCGCGTGCGATCGCGCCTGCTGACTCTGGCGACGTCGGCGCCGATGGTCACGATGTTCCTCGCGGTGTGTGACCGCAGCCGGAAAACGGCCCTCGTTCCGTTCCTGATGCCTTCGTTGCGGGGCGGCAGTGCCGGTGAACAATCGCTCGCCGCGCACAACGGGAGGCCGAAACGCCGCCCGAATCCTCCGGCGGGGCGGCCTGCGCTGTGCTCGCCACACAACCCGAACGGCGTTCGATTGGACGCCCGCCACGTCTTGCCCGCGGCCCATGGACGCAGGTCGGCGGCCCGTGCTGGGGTGCCAGCCACACGAGAATGTGGAGGCGTGCATGGCGAACGGGACCCTCGCGGTCCGTGATCTGTCGGTGAGCTACGGCCGGGCCGTGCGGGCCCTGCGCGGGGTGTCGCTCGACGTCCCGGCGGGCTCTGTCACGGCGGTGCTCGGCGCGAACGGGGCGGGCAAGTCGACGCTTCTCCGGGCGATCTCGGGGACGCTCCCGTTCCACCGCGGCGCGGTGGACACGGGCACAGTGCGGCTGGGCGACAGGTCCCTGATCGGCCTGCACCCGGCGACCGTGGTGGCCGCCGGGGTGGTGCAGGTGCCGGAGGGGCGGCGGGTGTTCGGCCGGCTCAGCGTCGAGGAGAACCTGCGGGCCGGCGCGCTCGGCGCGCCCAGCCGGTCCGAGGCCGCCAAGGCGCACGGGCGGGTGCTGGAACTGTTCCCGGTGCTGGCGGAGCGGGCCCGGCAGCGGGCCGGGCTGCTGTCGGGCGGGGAGCAGCAGATGCTCGCGATCGGGCGGGCCCTCATGGCGTGCCCGTCGGTGCTGCTGCTGGACGAGCCGACGCTCGGCCTCGCGCCGCTGATGGCCGAGCGGATCGCCGACACCGTCCGGGAGATCAACCTCCAGGGCACGGCGATCCTGCTGATCGAGCAGAACGCCGCCCTGGCGCTGGAGCTGTCGTCGGCGGCGCATGTGCTGGAGGTCGGTGCGGTCGCCCTGCACGGCCCGTCTGCCGAGCTCGCCGGCAGCGACGAGATCAGGCGCCGCTACCTCGGCGTCGGCGAGGAGATCGCCGGCGACGAGGAGGGCGGCACCGGCAAGGACGTTCCGCCGCCTGCGCTGGAGAGGTGGACGGGATGAGCGAACTGGTCGTCAGCGGGCTCACGGTGAGGTTCGCCGGGCTCACGGCGCTGGACGACGTCGGCTTCACGGTCGCGCCCGGCAGCGTCCACGCGGTCATCGGGCCGAACGGCGCGGGCAAGTCGACGTGCTTCAACGTCCTGTCCGGGGTGTACCGGGCGAGCGAGGGCAGCGTCCGGTTCGGCGGGGCGGAGCTGACCTCGCTGGCGCCGCACCGGATCGCGGCGCTGGGCATCGCCCGCACGTTCCAGAACATCGCGCTGTCGCGGTACCAGTCCACCGAGGACAACCTGATGCTCGGGCGGCACCGCCTCACCCGCGCCGGGTTCGCGTCCGCGGGCCTGCGGATGCCGTGGGCGCGCCGCGAGGACGCGCGGCACCGGGCACGGGTCCGCGACATCGCCCGGTTCGTGGGCGTGGACGAGCATCTCGGCGCCCCCGTCGGGATGCTGCCCTACGGCGTCCAGAAGCGGGTGGAGCTGGCCCGCGCGCTGGCGATGGAGCCCCGGCTGCTGCTCCTGGACGAGCCCGTGGCCGGGATGAACGGCGGTGAACGGCGGCGGATGGCCGAGGTCATCGCCCGCGCCCGCACCGACCTCGGCGTCTCGGTCCTGCTGGTCGAGCACGACATGGGGATGGTCATGCGGCTGGCCGACGAGGTCACCGTCCTGGACTTCGGCAGGCGCATCGCGGGCGGCGACCCGGCGCGGGTCCAGCGCGACCCGGCCGTGATCCGCGCCTATCTCGGCGCCGCGCACGTCCCGGCGGCGCCCTCCCACGCGGACCCGGAAGGAAATCCTTGAGCACGTTCATCGAGCTGGTGGTCAACGGGGTCTCGGCGGGAGCGGTGTACGCGCTCATCGCCCTCGGCTTCGTGATCATCTTCAAGGCCACCGAGGTGGTCAACTTCGCGCACGCGTCGCTGCTGCTGGCCGGCGGCTTCGTGACGGCCGTGCTGCACGACGACATCGGCTTCCTGCCGGCCCTGGCCGCGGGCATCGCCGCGGCGGCGGCCGCGGGCGTGCTGATCGAGGTGCTGGTGCTGCGGCGCGCACGGGTGGAGAACCACGCGGTGCTCGCGATCGTGACGATCGGCGTCGACATCGTGATGACGACCGAGCTGACGCGGCGGATCGGCACGCAGGTCCTCTCGCTCGGCGACCCCTGGCAGAACAAGATCGTGTACGTGGGCGGGGTGGGCATCGCCCAGACGCGCATCGCCGCGTTCGCCGTCGCGGCCGTCATCATCGCGGCGTTCCTGCTGGCGTTCCGCTTCACGTCGTGGGGCGTGGCGATGCGGGCGGCGGCCGAGGACGGCGAGACGGCGTCGCTGATGGGCATCCGGCTGACGCGGGTCTCGCTGGCGGCGTGGGCGATCGCGGGCGCGCTGGCGGCCGTCGCGGCGCTGTTCCTGACGGTGTTCCCCACGCCGGGGCTGGACCGCAGCACGTCGTTCGCGGCGATGAAGGCGTTCCCCGCCGCGATCCTCGGCGGGCTCGACTCCACGACCGGGGCGCTGGTCGGCGGGCTCATCGTCGGGCTCACCGAGTCGCTCGTGACCGGCTACCAGGGCGACCTGACGTTCCTGGGCCGCGGCATCGGCGGTGTGGCGCCGTTCCTGGTGATGCTCGCCGTGCTGCTGGTCCGGCCCGCCGGGCTGTTCGGGACGAGGGAGCTGTCGCGTGTCTGAACGTCCGTCCGTCCTTCGCTTCTTCGGGCCGGGACGCAGGTGGATCATTGCCGCGGCCGTCCTGGTCATGCTCCTGCCGCCCTTCTACCTGGACGCGTTCTGGCTGCTGACGGGCCTGTTCGCGATGTCGGCGGCGATCGGCGCGATCGGCCTGAACCTGCTGACGGGGTCCACCGGGCAGCTGTCGATGGGGCACGCGTTCTTCCTCGCCGTCGGCGCCTACGGGTACGTGTACCTGGCGTCCGGCTCCGAGGACGGCATGGTGGGCCTCGGGCTGCCGACGCCGCTGGCGTTCGTCGGCGCCGTGGTCCTCGCCGGGATCGCGGGCGGGCTGTTCAGCCCCATCGCCGGACGGCTGCGCGGCGTCTACCTCGGCATCGCCTCCCTCGCGCTGATCTTCATCGGCCAGCATGTGCTGTTCAACGCCGAGAGCGTCACCGGCGGCTTCAACGGCCGCGACGTCCCGCCGCTGGAGATCTTCGGGTTCCGGTTCGACGACTCCGCCGGGGTGGTGCTGTTCAACGTGCCGCTGGGCGCGGTGGAACGGCTGTGGTTCCTCGGCCTCGCGCTGCTGATCCCGGCGGCGTGGATCGCGCGCGGCATCCTGCGCGGCCGGCCCGGACGGGCGATGAACACGATCCGCGACCACGAGGTGGCGGCGGCCGTCATGGGGGTGCCGGTGGCGCGTTACCGGGCCGGCGTGTTCGTGCTGTCGTCGATGTACGCGGGCGCGGCCGGGGGGCTGCTGGCGCTGGCGTTCCAGCGGACCGTCCCCGACTACTTCGGGATGTTCCTGGCCCTGGACTACCTCGCCATGATCGTCATCGGCGGGCTGGGCAGCGTCGCCGGGGCGGTCGCGGGCGCGGTGTTCGTGTCCGTCCTGCCGCAGCTCCTCACCCGCTTCGGCGACGACCTGCCGCTCGTCGCCACCCCGGGCTCCGGCGGGGTCTCCCCCGCCGAGGCGGCCCGGATCCTGTACGGCGCCGCCGTCGTCGCCGTCGTCCTGTTCCTTCCCCGCGGCCTGGCCGGGATATGGCCGTGGCTGCGCGCCGCGGCGTCGCGGCGCCGGGCCGCCCGACCCCTCACCCGACTCGAGAAAGAGGAGCAACTGGTATGAAGCGAATGGCGCGCGTCACGGCGGTCGCCGCCCTGGCGCTGGCACTGCCGCTGAGCATGGCGTCCGGCTGCAGCAAGAAGGCGGCCGGCGGCCCGGGTGAGACCGGCGCCGACGGCGTGAAGCAGGGCACCGGCGTCACCGACAAGAAGATCAGCGTCGGGATCGAGACGGACATGACCGGGGTGTACGCGCCGCTCGGCAAGAGCCTCACCCAGGCGCAGCAGCTGTACTTCGAGCAGGTGAACGCGCAGGGCGGCATCTGCGGGCGCACGGTCGAGCTCGTCGTCCGCGACCACGGGTACGACGTGCAGAAGGCCGTGGCCGCCTACAGCGAGCTGCAGGGCAGCGTCATCGGCCTCGCGCAGTTCGTCGGGTCGCCGATGGTGACGGCGCTCGGTGACCGCATCAAGAACGACAAGATGTTCGTCATCCCGAACGCGTGGGCGACGACCCTGCTGGGCAACCAGTACATCCAGGTCACCGGCACCACCTACGACATCGACATGATCAACGCCTTGGACTTCCTGGCCGAGGAGAAGGGGATCAAGAAGGGCGACAAGATCGGGCACGTGTACTTCGAAGGCGACTACGGCGAGAGCGCGCTCGCCGGGTCGAAGTACGCGGCCGGCGAGCTCGGCCTCACGATCGTCGAGCAGAAGATCAAGGCGACCGACAACGACATGACCGCGCAGGTCTCGGCGCTGAAGAACGCCGGGGTGACGGCGATCCTGATGAGCGCGGGCCCCAAGCAGTCGGCGTCGCTCGCGGGCGTCGCCCGGTCCAAGGGCCTGATGGTGCCGATCGTGGCGAGCAACTCCGGGTTCTCCCCGCAGCTGCTGAAGACCCCCGCGGCGCCCGCGCTGCTCAAGGGCTTCTACCTCGCCACCGCCGGCGCGCCGATCTCGTCCGACCTGGCGCCGGTCAAGAAGCTGGCGGACGACTACGCGAAGAAGTTCCCGGGGCAGCCGCTGGACAGCGCGGTCGTCAACGGCCACACCAGCGCGGTGATCTTCGCGGACGCGCTGAAGAAGGCGTGCGAGGCCAAGGACCTCACCAGGGACGGCGTGATCAAGGCGCACCGGTCCACGACCACCTACGACGGCGGCTACGGGACGCCGATGGACTTCTCGAAGGTGGACGAGCCGGGCACCCGCAAGACCTACATCCTGCGGACGGACGCCAAGGCGCTCGGCGGCATGGTCGTCGAGCGGGAGGCCACGGCGTCCAAGGAGGCCGAGTCGTACAAGGTCCCGGCTGGCAAGTAACCGGCCCCGCTCTTCGCTGATCTGCGGCGTGTCACCCCTCAGGGAGTGGCACGCCGCAGATCAGCGTTTTGATCGGAATTAGGTTAGGTTAACCTAAGTAGCGATCAAGCCCGCAGCGGGGTCACCGCCGTTGATTCATGGAGTACGCCCGGCATGCCGAAACCGTCCCACCCCTACGCGTTCTTCGACCTGCACGTCCTGCGGGCCGAACGGCTCGGACCGTCCATGGTGCGGGTCACCTTCGGAGGCGCGTCCCTGAACGGCGCGGCCGAAACGGCGTTCGTCTCCGCCGGGCGTGACCAGCGCATCAAGCTGTTCCTCCCGCACCCGCACCAGGACGCGCCCATCATGCCGGACAACAACGACGGCGAAACCTGGTTCGCCGACTGGCGGGCCCTGGACCCGGCCGAACGCGGGATCATGCGCTCCTACACCGTCCGCGACCACCGCCCCGGCGAACTCGACGTCGACTTCGCCCTGCACACCGAGGGCTCCTCCGGCCCGGCGGCCACCTGGGCCGAGGCGGCCCGTCCCGGCGACCGCGTCACCATTCTCGGCCCGACCGGTTCCGACAACGGCGGCTACGACTTCCGCCCGCCGCCCGGGAGCCCCGTGCTGATCGCGGGCGACCTGACCGCGCTGCCCGCCATCGCCGGGAGCCTCGCCTGGCTGCCCGCCGGAACGTCCGCCCAGGTCTGGATCGACGTCCCGCACCCCGGCGACCGGCAGGACCTGCCCACCGCCGCCGACGCGGAGATCACCTGGGTCTCCCCCGGCGGCCTGCTGGACGCCCTCCGCGCCGCCGACGTCCCCGCCGACGCCTACGCCTGGATCGCGGGCGAGTCGGCCCTGGTCAAAGCGCTCCGCCGGCACCTGGTCGGCGAACGCGGCCTGAACCGCCGCACGGTCACCTTCTCCGGCTACTGGCGCCGCGGCGCCACCGAGGAGGACCTCCTCGCCGAGTCCGTCGCCGAGACCACCCCCACCGAGACGTGAGGCCCCGTCGGCGTCATCCGGGCGGGGCGGATCAGCTCCCCTGGCCGGCGTCGTCCACGGTGAGGGTGGCGCGGTCGATCACGCCGGCGCGGTAGGCGGCGCCGCCGATGGTCTGGGCGGTGATCGGCGCGGTGAGCAGTTGGAAGAACGCGACCAGGATCAGCGGGGTGACGGCCGAGACGGAGCCGGCCTGGGCCGCCACCCCGGCGAGGATCAGCAGCAGCCCGATCGTCTGCGGCTTCGTCGCCGCGTGCAGCCGGGTGTGCAGGTCGGGGAACCGGAGGGCGCCCAGGGCGCCGAGGGCGGAGAAGACGGCGCCCGCGGGCAGCAGGACGGCGGTGGCGACGTCGCCGGCGCTCATGTGCGCTCCCCCCAGGCCCCGGCCAGGCGGGCGGCGCTGACCGAGCCCACGAAGCCCAGCATCGACACGACCAGCAGAAGCGTCGCGTACGCGGGTTCGCCCCAGTACGCCGAGTGGACGGCGATGCCGCTGACCAGCAGGACGGCCATGACGTCCAGCGACATGATGCGGTCGAAACTGGACGGGCCGCGTACCAGCCGCGCGGCCGTCATCAGGAACGCGGCGCCCAGCAGCGCCATGGTCAGGATGTAGACGGTGTTCATCGAGGCTCCTCCGGTGGTGGTGCGTCCTCCCACGTCACGAACGCGCGCATCAATCTCTCCTCCGTGCGGATCACGCCTGCCCGAGCCGAGTCGGCCTGCTGCGGACCGTGGACCGGCATGGCGTGGATGCGCAGGATGCCCCGCTCCAGCTCCAGGTCGATCAGGATCGTGCCGGGACGCAGGGAGATGCTGGTCGTGACCCCCAGCAGGATGATGTCCGAGCGGGACCGCATGTCCACGTCGATGATGGCGCTGCGCACCTGCCGCGGCCGGTACAGCGCGTGCCATCCGATGACCACGCTCGACGCCAGCAGGTCCCAGGCGAACTCGGCGATGGCCATGGCGAGGCGCAGCGGCCGTATGCGCCGGACGAGCGGTACCGCGGGCAGCCGGCTCATCGCGTAGACGCCGGCGACGACGACGGCGCCGCCGGTCACGGTGAGCACGTCGGCCCGTCCCCACAGCAGCAGCCAGATCCCGAGCAGCCACACTCCCATGAACAGGCGGGAGGCGACGTGGCGGGAGCCGTTCAAGGCCGCCCTCCGTCCAGCACGGCGTTCCGGTACACCGCCGGGTCCAGCAGGTCGGCGGCGGCGCGGTGGCTCCAGGACGCCAGCGGCCCCGCGAACACGGCGATGAGCAGGCCCCCGGCGACCAGGACGACGGTCACGGTCCCCATGAGCCGCGTGCTTCCCTCCGTGTAGGACCCGGCGGCGGGGGGTTCGCCGGCCTCCTCCGGGCGGGGACGCCAGAACCCGAGCGTCCATATCCGCGACATCGCCATCAGCGTGAGCAGGCTCGCCAGCACCGCCACGGCCGTGACGGCGTAGGCGACGTGTCGTCCCTCACCCAGGCCCGCCTGGAACAGCGCGAGCTTGGCGATGAAACCCGAGGACGGCGGCATCCCGCTCACGCTCATGGCGGGAATGAAGAACATCACGGCGATGAAGGGCGACAGGCGCGCCAGGCCGCCGAGACGGCGCAGCGACGTCTCCCCGGTGCGTCCCTGCATCAGGTCGCTGACCAGGAACAGCGTCGCCTGCACGACGATGTGGTGGGCGAGGTAGAGGATCGCTCCGGTGAGGCCGGCGACGCTGTACAGCCCGAGGCCGAACAGCATGTAGCCGATGTGTCCCACCAGGATGAAGGAGAACACCCGGTGGATGTCGTCGTGGGTCAGCGCGCCGAGCGTGCCGGCGAGCATCGTCGCGGCGGCGAGGACGAGCATGATCCACGACACCTGGTCACGCGGGAAGAGCAGCGTCTCCACCCGGATGAGCGCGTAGATGGCGGCCTTGGTCAGCAGTGCCGCGAAGACGGCCGTGACCTTGGTGAGGGCGGCCGGGTAGCTGTCGGGCAGCCACAGGTGCATCGGGGCGATGGCGCCCTTGATTCCGAACACGACGAGGAACAGCAGCCCGAGCGCCGTGCGGGTCCCCTCGGGCAGGTCCGCGACGCGCTCGGACAGGCCGGCGAGGTTCACCGAGCCCGTCGCGGCGTAGGTCAGGCCGATCGCGGCGAGGAACAGGATCGACGACATGAGGCTGACGACGGTGTAGGTCATGCCGGCCTGGAGCCGTTCCGCCGTCGGGCTGAGCGTCATCAGCACGTAACTCGACGCCAGCATGATCTCGAACGCGACGAAGAGGTTGAACAGGTCGCCGGCGAGGAAGATCAGGCTGACCCCGGCGGTCAGCGTGAGGTACGCCGGGTAGAACACGCCCGGCTCGTGCCCTCCCATGCCTCCGGCGCCCTCCGCCACGGCGTGCAGCATGATCGCCAGCAGCACGCCGATGGACACCACGAGCAGCAGCGCCGACAGCCGGTCCGCGACGAGGGTGATGCCGAGCGGCGCGGCGAAGCCCCCCATCTGGACGGCGATCACGCCGTCGCGGGCCACGGCCGCCATCAGCGCGCCGGCGGCGGCCAGCGACGCCGTGACGGCCAGCGGGGCGAGGATCCGCAGCCAGGTCTCCCGGCGGCGGCTGATCATCGTGAGCGCGGACCCCAGCAGCAGCAGGACGAACGGCAGCGGAACGAGGACGCTCATGCGCCGCCCCTCGTCTCGCCGTCCCCGCGCCCGGCGCCCTCCTGGTCGGCGTCCTCGTCGAACGGGTCGGCATCGTCGCCCCAGGCCTCAGCGAGGCGCTCGGCATGGATCCGGCGGTCCTCGACGTCGTCGCGCACCTCGTCCTCCCCCAGGAGCATCCGGCTGCGGAACGCCAGGGCCAGCAGGAACGCCGTCACCCCGAAGGTGATCACGATCGCGGTGAGCACCATGGCCTGCGGCAGAGGGTCGGCCATCGGCCGTTCGGACTCCCTGCCGAGCAGCGGCGGGGAACCGGCCGCCCCGCCCGCCAGGAGAAGGAGCAGGTTGGCGCCGTGCCCGAGCAGCATGAAGCCGATCACGATCCGGACCAGGGACCGCTGCATCAGCATGTTGAAGCCCGCCGCGAACAGCACCGCGGAGGCCAGGATGAGGACGAGAGCGGGCCCCGTCATGGTCGCGCTCCCTCCGCCGTGTCGTTCTCGTCCGGAACGTCCTCTTCCAGGACGTTCTCGTCGAGGCTCGCGCCGAGCGTGGTGAGGATCGTCAGCACCAGCCCGAGCACCAGCAGGTACACCCCGACGTCGAAGAACAGGCTCGTCGGGACCTTGACGTCGCCGATCACGGGCGGCGCGGCGTGCAGGACCTCGCTCTTCAGGAAGGCCCCGTCCCCCGCCCCGCCGAACGTCCACCCGGCCACCCCCGTGGCGACCGCCAGCCCGAGCCCGCCGCCGAGCAGGACGCCGGGACGCACGGGCATCGCGGCCGCCAGTTCACGCCGCCCGCCCGGCAGGTAGCGCAGGACGTAGGCCATGGCCGCCACGAGGCCTGCCACGAACCCGCCGCCGGGACGGTTGTGCCCCGCGATGAGCAGGTAGACGGAGAACACCAGGATCGCGGGGCCGAGCAGGCGCGCCGCGGCCGCCGCCGGCACCATCGGCGCGCCGCCGAGCGCCGGGCGGCCGGAGGTCGCGAGCCAGCTTCTCCCGCCGCCGGGCTCCCCTCCCGCCTCGCCGCCGGCGGGCTCCTCACCGGGCGGGCGCGGGACGCGGCGGCGTCCGCTGAGCACCAGCCCGATGACGCCCATGGAGGCCACGGCCACCACCGTGATCTCGCCGAGGGTGTCCAGGGCCCGCGCCTCGACGAGGATCATGTTGACGACGTTGTCGGCCCCCTCCTTCGCGGCGAGTTCGGCGTAGCCGGGACCGGTCGGCCTGATGCGGCGGCTCAGCACCGCCACCACCAGGAACATCGCGATCAATGCGCCCAGTCCGACGCTGATCAGGGCGGTCGCGACCCTGGCGGACGGCTTGCGCCGGCGTGGCGGGAACCGTTCCGGGAGCCGCCGCAGCACCAGCACGAGGGTGATCAGCAGGAGCGTCTCCACGACGAGGTGCGTGAGCGCGAGGTCCGGCGCGCCCTGCGCCACGAAGAGCCCGCCGATCGCGTAGCCGACCCCGGCCATCAGCAGCGCCGCCGACAGCCTGCGGCGGGCCAGCATCGCCGCGATCCCGCAGACGATCACGATCAGGCCCAGGACGGTCTGCACCGGATCGTCCCAGCCGTGCAGGACGTAGTCCGCGACGTCGGGGCTCCCCTTGTCCGTCATCCCCGCGATGAGCGCCGAGCCGGGCACCACGAGCACCGTCGTCCCGATCACGCCGAGGTAGACGGGGAGCGACCCGGCCTGGAGCCGCTTGGTGACCGCGTGCGCCCCCACGAGGACCGAGCGGACCACGCCGTTGTAGCCCCGCTGACTGTCCGGGACGGGCCACCGCATCGGCTCGGCCGGATACGACCGGCCGAAGAGGAGGAACAGCCCGGCACCGGCCGCGATGGCGAGCGCGGACAGCGCGATCGGGAGCCCGAGCCCATGCCAGAGGGCGAGTTCGTAGCCGGTGTCCCCGCCCAGCGTGTTCGCGTACGGCGCGACCATCGTCTGAACCGGCCCCGAAAGGAACCCCAGGGCGAACCCCGCGGCGGCGGGAACCGCCACCGGCACGGCCATCCCCCACGGGTCCGCCGCCCGCGCGCCGTCCCCGCCACCGGCGAAGGCGGCATGCAGGAACCGCGCACCGTAAGCCGTGGTCAGTGCCGCCCCCGCCACCACACCGGCGAGGACGACGGCGTCCATCCCCCCGTGCGCGAAGGCCTTGACCGCGGCCTCCTTCGCCACGAACCCCAGGAACGGCGGCAGGCCGATCATCGACGCGACCGCCGCCGTCGCCGCGACCGCCGTCACGGGCAGCCGCCGCCCCATCCCGGACAGCTCGCCGGCGCGGCGCGTCCCGGCCTCGTGCTCGACGACGCCGGCCGCCAGGAACAGCGGCGCCTTGAACAGGCCGTGGGCCAGCAGCAGCGCGGTCCCCGCCAGCGCCGCCGTCCGGGTCCCGTTCCCGAGCAGGACCATCAGGAAGCCGAGCTGGCTCACGGTCCCGTAGGCGAGCAGCGCTTTCAGGTCGTCTTGCCGGAGCGCGACGACACCGCCGGCGATCAGGCTCACCAGCCCCACGCCGATCACCGCGGGCCGCCACAGGCCCGTGTCGGCGAACGCGGGCGTCAGCCGCGCCACCAGGTAGACGCCCGCCTTCACCATGGCGGCGGCGTGCAGGTAGGCGCTCACCGGCGTGGGCGCCACCATCGCGGCGGGCAGCCACGCGTGCAGCGGCATCTGCGCCGACTTGGCGAACGCGCCCAGCAGCACCAGCACCAAGCCCGCCTCGGCCGCCGCCCCGCCCGGCGGTTCGGCGAGCAGCGCCGAGATCCGGTAGGTCCCGGCGGCCTGCCCGAGCAGCACGAACCCGGCGAGCATGACCAGCCCGAACGCGGTCGTCATCAGCAGCGCCTGGGTCGCCGCACGCCGGTCCTCGGCCCGCTCGGGGCGGGTCGTGCCGATCAGGATGAAGGAGCTGAGGGTGGTCAGCTCCCAGAACACGTAGAGGACGAGCAGGTTGTCGGCGAGCACCAGCCCGGTCATCGCCCCGGCGAACGCGACGAGCGTCCCGATCATCAGCCGTTCGGAACCCTCGAAGTACCAGCCCGCGTAGCACAGCGCGACGGCGCCCACGCCTCCGACCAGCAGCAGCATGACGATGGACAGCGCGTCCATCCGGAAGTCGAGCACGAGGCCGAGATCGGCGGCCCACACGAGCTCCGCCGTGAGGTCGTCCCCGCCCGCCCGCGTCGCGGCCCACACCGCCGTCGCCGCGGGAAGCACCGCCGCCGCGCACGCCATCAGACGCCGGTGGCGTCCCAGCGCCCAGGGGACGGCGACCGCCGCGACGGCATAGGCCAGAACAAGCGTCACCATGCCGCCCGCAGCCCCCCTCCACCAAGGCACGCACAAGCCGATCTACCCGGCCAGCGCCCGCGAAACGGCGGGTTGAACGACGCGATAAGGGCCCGATAACGGACCGCCCTAGCGTTCCCCGCGTCAGCCGAGAGAACGGGGAGGAAATGAACAGGATCCAGACCGGACTGCTCGCCGGGGCCGTGATGGCGGGGGTCACCACCGCCGCGATACCGTCGGCCGCCCTGGCCTCCGCCACGACCGCCGCGAACGCGTCCTGCCCGAAGGGCGACGTGTGCGTGTGGAGCGGCCGGAACGCCACGGGCGTCCGATGCAACTGGAGCGGCGACGACCCCGACTGGCAGGGCGGGTCCGTCCAGTGCAGGCCGCACGGCTTCAGGGTCAACACCGTCTGGAACAACGGATACACCAGCCACCCGTACAACAAGGTGAAGTTCTACCGGTACGCCGGCTACCGAGGCCAGATCGCCGACCCGCTGCCGGTCACGTCGGGGCCGCTCAACGCGGCCGACCTCGTCATGCGCTCACACCAGTGGTCGAGGTAGGCGGGCGAACGGGGCCGCCGGGCGTTTCACCCGCCCGGCGGCCTTCCCCCGTTCAGGGGTCGTCGCGCAGGACGGCCGTGTGGACGTCCCGCAGTTCGCGTCCCGGCCGCAGCCCGAGTTCCTCGTCCAGGCGCCGCCGCCCGTCGTGGTAGACGTCGAGCGCCTCACCGCGGCGTCCCGCCCGCGCCAGGGCCACCATCAGCAGAGCCCGGAGCCGTTCGCGGTACGGATGCTCCGCCACCGGCACCATCAGTTCACCGACGAGTTCATGGTGGCGGCCGAGCGCCAGTTCCACCCGCGCGGACTCCTCGACGGCGGTCAGCCGCAGCTCCTCCCATCGCAGTGCGCCGGCGGCGATGACGGGCCTGTCGAGTCCGGCGAGGACCGGCCCGTCCCACAGCGCGAGCGCACCGCGGAACCCGTCCGAGGCACGGGCGAGCCTGCCCGCCGCGACGTCGCGGCGCGCCCCGGCGATCAACCGCTCCGCCGCGCGGGCGTCGATCACGCCGGAGACCCGGTACCCCGGCGGGACCGTGTCGATCACATGCCCTGCGCAGCCCGCGCACCGGAACGCGCGGCGCAGCCCGGACACGGCCATGGCGATCTGCGTGCGGGCGGACGCGGGAGGTCCGCCGGGCCAGACGACGTCCACCAGCCGGTCCACGGGCACCGTCCGGTCCATCTCCAGCAGCAGCGCCGCCAGCACCAGCCGTGCCCGGCCGCCACCGAGATCGACCGGCCGCTCCCCCACGCCGGCCCGCAGCGGCCCCAGGATCCTGAACATCACGCGGTCCGTCACCGGGCGTGTCACCCCTTCCATGCCGGTCTCCGTGGACGGTCGCGGGGTGTTCGCCGGTGGTCCGGCGTGCGGGGATCTACCCCCGGAAACGGGGAGGCACAGCCGCCCGCCGTTCTGATCCGTTCAGAACGGGCCGGCACCTGCGGGTGACCGCGGCGATTACGAGCACCGCCACGACGACCACGGTGACCACGGACCCGGCCACCGCGTACCGGCGGAGCCGTCCGGGCGAGCCGGCGAGAGGCGGCGCTTCACCGGCGATGAGCCTCCAGTGCCGGACCCATCTGGCGGTCTCGTCATCGACGTCCGCCCAGTCCCGGTACCGCAAGCACGCCTCGACGAACCGTTCCGTCGCCGTCTCCGGCGGCCTGGTCAGCGGATTCCTGCCGATGAGACCGGACACGGCCGCCGGCGAGAGGCCATGACAACGCCCACACAGGGCACGGTATTTAGGTCTACCTGACCACGCGTACAGCGCCCGGAGCCTATCGATGAACTCCGGCCATGAGGTCGCGTCTTCGGGAGCGGGCGGGGGGCACGAAACAGCGGGCAAGGCACCCTCCTGCGGTCGAGCGGAGCCACACCCATTGTGACAACAGAACTACACTGCGTTCCACACCCGAACCACCCCAGCAAGCCCACCCCCAACACACACCCACAGGCCCCAACACAAAAATCCCGCCCCGAAAGGGGCGGGTGGGCGGGGGATGGCGGCGGCACGGGGGGCTCCGGGGGGGGTCGCCCCCCGGACTAGCAGACGGGAGCGATCCCGGCGAAGCCGAGCGAAGCTCGTCGAGTAGGAGGAGCCGATCGCTCCCGCGACCGGACTCGAACCAGTCGAACACCCGTTCCCCCTGGCAACCGGCCCCACGAACCAGGTACTACACGACCATCGGCGTCCACCGGCCGCCCGAACGCAGCACCGATCGAATTCGTCCTGACCGACGCCGAGCACAAGGCCACCGACAGCAACCGGGTCCGGCGCGCCCTGACCGCCTACCAGCAGGCCGCAACCCGCTACGAAGGCGTCCGCACCCACCTCGCCGACCTCCGCAACCGCGCCACCGCCCCGGACACCTGACCAGCCAACGGGCCTGACCAGCCGCCAGAACCCGGACCAGCCATAGGCCGGTCCGGGTCTTGTTTTGCCTCCCACGTCCCACAAGCCCCCGGCGACCCCGTCAGCAGCCTGGCGCGGGCGCGCTCCATCCCCCGACTCAGGGAAGCACCGTCATGTCCAACCCGCAGAACCTTCCGCCCGTCGAGCAATGGCCGATGGTCACCCCGCCCGACTGCCCCCTGTGCCAGCGCCCCGCTGACGCGGTGTGGATCGGGCCCGCCACCTATCGGGACGGCACCGAGGTCAACGTCTGGCGCTGTCGCGCCTGCCGCCACGACTGGCACATCCCCACCCACCACCGGCCGGTCCTGAACGGCCCCGACTGCCCGTACTGCCTCACCCAGGACACCTGCTGGGCCGCACTCGCACCCGACGTGCCCGGCGACCTGTGGACCTGCGACAACGGCCACGAGTTCATCCTCACCCCGGAGGGGCTGATCATCCTCCCTGAGGAGGCTGGATGAACTCGACCATCCCCACGCCGCCCGCACGACCGCCTGACCGGGCGGTTGGTGGGTGCAGCTCTTGGACCGGGACCTGTCTGTCTGGTGCAGGCGACCGCTGCTGAAGAGCTGCACTCGGCGTCCCCATGGAGCGGGTTCAGTCGAGGCGCTGTGCGGCGGCGGCGCGGACCTCGGACGTTTCCATAGGGTCGTCGCGCAGGAAGCGCAGGCGTGCGCAGGTGGGATCGGTGAGCTGGACGTGGGCGGCGGCCAGTTCCCGGACGTCGGCCTCGCAGTCCCACAGTCCCTCGGACAACTGCCAAGGAGGCTCTCCCGGGGATGCGAACGCCATGAGCGCCTTGAGGACGGCAGCACGTTCGTAGGTGTGAGGGGAGAACCACAGTCGCTTCAGCCGCGGCACGATCTGTGCCGCCCGATCGCCTCCGATGCGGGTCAGCCCCGCGATCAGGTCCCGGTAGCACCGGCTGAGGCCCCCATCGCGCGTACGCACGCGGTCCACCGCCTCCAGCAAGGCGGGAACATCGCGCTCGTCGCCCGCCCTGGCCACAACCCAGACGGAGAGCCAGTACTGAGGGTGATCAGGTATCGCTGCCCACCGGCGGGCCTGCGCCAGTTCAGGATCTGCAGTCGGCTCGGGCAGCAGGCGGGCGGTGGCTTTCCGGGCGTCCTCGATCGCTGCTGCGATGCGCTCGTCGTGCTCGGCCCACCGTGTCCACGGCAAGGACCTGCACAGGATCAGGTGGCGGTCGACAGTGGCGATGCGGTCCCGCAAACGCGGAT
Source organism: Spirillospora sp. NPDC048819 (assembly GCF_040650055.1). Taxonomy (NCBI): domain Bacteria; kingdom Bacillati; phylum Actinomycetota; class Actinomycetes; order Streptosporangiales; family Thermomonosporaceae; genus Spirillospora; species Spirillospora sp. NPDC048819. Next base: position 262,353 of record NZ_JBEZGN010000002.1, read on the forward strand.
ACAGATCGTCCCAGAACTCGGCGTCCCAACCGGAGCCCGCCATGTGCAGGGCTTGGAGCCAGTGCGGGCCTTGGATGATGTGGCGGCGCACACCGTCGACCGCCTGGCGGTTTCCGACGCGGCCGAGGACCTCCAGCACCTCCAGGGTCAGGGCCGCGCCGTTCTCGTCGTCCTCGGGTGGGGCCTGATCCAGCACGGCCAGGAGGCGGTCGATCGGGATCTCCAGGTCACAGACCAGACGAGCCAGATAGACGGCACGCTCATCGACGTCCCACGACCAGCGGTGGTCGCGCCGCAGGCAGGACAGCACCGCTTCAACGGCGGCGGGATCGGCCATCGCTTCGATCACACCGCGGCCCATCCCGCGTTGAAGGGCACCCAGCAGAGTGTTGGGGTGGGCGTAGAAGTCTTCTTCGTCATCCATCGCCCAGCAGCCTGCCCAGCCGGCCTGCCCAGCGCGAACTATTTTGGGCGAGGCTCGTTCTCGAGAGACCCGTCCGCCCAGCTCACAAGCTCCCTGCAAAGGAGCTGCACCCATGCCCGATCACCGCCCCGGCGCGGATGGCCGGTCGGGCCCAGCGCGCCGAGGCGGCCTGTGAAGCCAGGGCGACGGCTGCGCCGGGCGGCGCGGTCCCGGCGTCGGCCCGGAGAATTCGGTTCGAAGGACCTGCCGCGGCTGACCGGGATCTTGGCCGTCGCTACCGTGCGGGCCGGGCTGCCCCTGGGCGGCGAGCCGCTGAAGATGGCGGGCCCCCGCTTGCGCGGCGGCGGCCTGCGCATTCCGGTGTTGGGCGCGACGCAACGTCGCCACTGCGTCAGCCAACTGCGTCAGGCTGCCAAGCAGCCGCAGCCACGCGGCGCTGTCTCGGTGTTGTGGCCCGGCCGCGGCCAGCAGGCGCGCCGCACGCCGTAGCCGCACCCCGGCCGTAGAAGGCGGCGGGACCCGCGCGTACGGGCGGCGGGCAGCTCGGTCATACAGGTCAGCTGCCTGCCGTAGCCGGGCGTTTGGGTGGGCCCGGACAGAGGAGATGCGGGCGCTCCGCTGGTCTCACGTCGTCGCGTACGACGCCGAGCGCCAGGTGTGGCTGCCGGTCGACAAGGCCGGATGGGAACACCGGGAGTTCGCTGTGTACGTATGGCGGGCGGACCGCCACGGCGAGGACACCAAGACCGAGAGGTCGCGGCGTAGCCTCAAGCTCCCGGCCAGGTGCGTCTCAGCTCTCCATGAACTCTACAGCGCACAGGCAGGCGCCCTCCTGGACGCCGGGGGCGACTTCCCTCCCCCTCCTGACCGTCTCGTCTTCCCCAAGCCCGATGGGCGTATGCAGGGGCCGATGGACGTGCTCCGGGCCTTCCGGAAGGTGGCTGATCGCGCTGGTCTGGACGGCTCGGAGTGGACGACCCGGGAGTTGCGGCACACCTTTGTGTCCCTGCTGTCGGACAACGAGATGCCGATCAAGGACATCGCGCGGCTGGTCGGCCATAGCAGCACCCGCGTCACGGAGACGGTTTACCGGCACCAGCTGCGGCCCGTCCTGGAGAGTGGCGCCACACAGATGGACCGCATCTTCCCCGGGGATGCCTCATGAGGATGCCAGCGGACGAGGTCCGCCCATGCCGACCGAGGCTCGTCAACTGACTGGCGAAGCGAGCACGATGGGGGCCATGGGTCGTTCCCATCGGCCTGATCCTGAATGGCTCACTTATGCAGAGATTGGTGGGCCCTGGTCAGGCACTTGGTCAGGCAGCGGTGGGGAAGGTTCGTTCCGGCGCGGCCAGACGGGGCCTGACCTGCGGCTTTTTAGCACCAAGAGAGGCTCCCGCGACTGGACTCGAACCAGTAACCTGCCGGTTAACAGCCGGCTGCTCTGCCAATTGAGCTACGCGGGATCGTTGGTCCGGCGGGGCGGTGGGCCCCTGCTGGCGCCCCTAGGTTAGCGCATGTCGGGGGTTGCTCGCGCACGGTTATGGGTTGGGGCGGCGTTGGCGGGTATGGGGGTGTCACGAATCCGCCGTCGGTTGGAGTTGGGCATGAAGACTCGCATGATGTTCATGGCAGGGGCCGCGATCGGTTACGTCCTGGGGACGAAGGCCGGGCGTGAGCGGTACGAGCAGATCAAGAGGCTGTCGCAGCAGATGTCGGAGAACCCGAACGTGCAGGAGGCGGCGGGGAAGATCCGGGCGAAGGGCGAGGAGTTCGCCGGCAAGGCGGGGCATCTGAAGGAGCGGGTGCCACAGCAGGTGCCGGGGCGCCACAAGGCTTCGGAGGAGCAGCCTCCGCAGGTGTACCCCAGTTAGAGGCCGGTCTGGCGGCGCAGGTCTTCGAGGACGTGTTCGGCTTGGGCTCGCAGGCCCGGGTCGGCGGGGTCGAGTCCTGCCTCGAAGACGAAGGTCCAGCGCACGTCGCCGCCTGTGGTGGGGCGCCGGCCGGCGATGCGGACTTTTCCGCCGCCGGGGAGTACGGCGTGGTGGCTGACGGCGATGGTGGCGGTGACGCGTTCCCGGACGGTTTCGGGGACGGAGCCGGGTTCGGTGAGCCGGACGTGGTGTTCGGCGCCTGTGGACGTCTCCTGGACGTCGAGGCTGCCGTCCTTCCAGGTGGCGTGGTCGACGCGTTCCCAGGGGATGCGGGTGTATCCGCCTTCGGGCGTGGGCAGGTGCAGCGCGGTGGTGGTGGCGGTCACGTGGGAGCCGCCGCGGGTGGGGGCGGCGGCGAGGACGCGTTCGCCCCGTTCGAGCGTGAGCGCGGCGCGGACCGCTGCGGGCAGGGAACCACGGCGTAGGCGCATGCCCCCACGGTAGGCGATCAGGCGGCCTGGGGGGCTCGGCGGGCTCCGAGCAGGTCGAGGACGAGCGCCGCGGACCAGGCGTAGTCGTGGCTGCCGCGGCCGGTGCCGTCGAACGGGTCGAAGAATTCGCGGAAGCCGGATTGGCGGACGAGCCGCATGGTGGAGCCGTAGAGCAGGTCGGCGACGACGGGGAGGCCGTGTCCGAGTGCGCCGTACCAGACGAGCCAGTTGGTGCTGATCCAGGTGGGGCCGCGCCAGTAGCCGCCGCGGTCGAACGCGGGCGCCTGGATGTCGCAGGTGGGGACGGGGTATCCGGCGGCGCCGGCGAACCGCGCCGACAGGAGCAGGTCGACGAGGTTGCGGACGATCGGGGCGGGCAGTTCGGGGTCGAGGAGGGGGCCGAACGCGCCGACGGTGACGACGGGCAGGAGGCGGTCGTCGCGCAGGTCGCGGGCGCGGAAGCAGCCGGTTTCGGGGTCCCAGAGCCGTTCGAGCAGGGCGCAGTGGATGCGCTGCGCGCGTTCGCGGTGCGGGACGGGATCGGCGCCGACGATTTCGGAGATTTCGGCGAGGGCGTGGGTGGAGGCCAGGTAGGTGGCGTTGACGAGGGGGTCTTCGACGGCGAACGGGTGCGCTTCGCGGAGGTAGCCGGGGTGGTAGCCGGCTTCGCGCATGAGGGCGACGAGCCAGACGTAGCGTTCGTAGTCTTCGCCGGTCGGCAGCGTGTGGGTGCGTTGCGCGGGGGCGTAGGCGGTGGGCGGGAGCTGGAGGGCGCCGAGGGGGCGGTCCCAGGCGGGGCTGTTGTCGAGGCCCGATTCCCATGGGTGGCAGATCGCGATGAGGCCGCTGGAGTCGAGGTCGCGGGCGCGGGCGAGGTAGCGGTGCTGGGCGGTCAGCATGGGGTGCAGCCGGGTGAGGAAGGCGCGGCTGGCGTCTGCGTCGGCGGCGCATTCGTGGAGGCGGAGGGCGGCGAGGGCGTGCAGCGGCGGCTGGGTGAGGCCGGAGGTGTGCACGCCGGGGGGCGCGTCCGGCTGGTGTTCGCTGCGCCACAGTTCGGGGCCGGGGAAGTACGCGTGCCGGGCGAGGGTGGTGTCGAACACGATGTGCGGGAGCATCCCGTCGGCCCATTGGCCGCGGAACAGCGAGAGCAGTTCGGCTTCGGCGCGGTCGTGGCGGTGGCGGGCGAGGCCCATGCTGATGAACGCCGAGTCCCAGCTCCACTGGTGCGGGTAGAGGCCGGGCGACGCCGCTGTGGCCGTACCGGTCCAGTTCGCATCGAGAACCCTGGCCGCGGCCTTCCACAGCGCGGTCTCATCGCCGGTCAGACGGGAGCTCATGTGTTCAGGGGGCTTCCAGCGAGGAACTCCGCCCCTTCAGGGCGGGAGGAATCGCTTCTGGTGCATCGCGGCGCGTCGGCGCAGCCGGAGACGGCGAGTGGGTGACATGCAGGTCATACACCGCCGTGAGTGATCGTGGTTGCGTTGAATGATTCCGTCGGTGCATACCACTACGGTCGTGGCCGTGAAGATCGTGGTGAAGGTGAAGCTGCTGCCGTCGCCCGAGCAGGCGGCGACGATGGCGGCGACCCTGCACGCGGTGAATACCGCCGCGAGCCACGTGTCGGCCACCGCGTTCGACCGGTTCGGGCTCAAGGGCCGGGTGTTCGACCTGCGCCGCGCCTGCTACGGCGACCTCAAGGCCGCCGGACTGGGTGCACAAGCGGCCCAGCACGTGATCAAACGCGTCGTTGACGCTTACACCACGCTGCGCGGCCAGATCAAGGCCGGGCGGCTGGGCGGGGCGGACTCGCCGCGCCGGATCAAGGCCACCTCCAAGCCGATCGTTTTTCGGCCGGATGCGGCGCACACTTATGACGACCGCAACCTGTCGTGGCAGGTCGACGCCCGCACCGTGTCGATCTGGACTTTGCAGGGCCGGATGAAGGACGTGGCGTTCACCGGTTCGCCCACGCAGCTCAAGACTCTCGCAGAGCACCGCCAGGGCGAATCGGACCTGCTCTACCGGGGCGGGAAGTGGTTCTTGGTCGCCACCTGCGACATCCCCGAGAAGCCGCTCAACAGCGACCCGCGCGACTGGATCGGCGTGGACCGCGGGATCGCCAACCTCGCCTCCACCTCCGATGGCGTCAACCATCAGGGCCGGGGGCTGGAGCGCTACCGGCGGCACATGGCGCGGGTGCGGGCCGAGTTGCAGGCCAAGCACACTCGGTCGGCCAAGCGCAAGCTGAAGAAGAGGGCGCGCCGGGAGACCCGGCACGCCACCCACATCAACCATGCCATCGCAAAGACGGTGGTGGCCGATGCCGAACGCACCGGTCGCGGGATCGCCCTCGAAAAGCTCGACGGCATCCGTGATCGGATAAGGGTTCCACGGCACCAGCGGGCCACCCATTCGTCCTGGCCGTTCCACCAACTCGGAGAATTCCTCGGCTACAAAGCCCTCCGCGCGGGCGTACCGGTGATCGAGGTGGACGCGCACTACACCTCCCAGACCTGCCCGCGCTGCGGGCACAGGTCCCGCAAGAACCGTCCCACCCGGGATGACTTCTCGTGCGTCGTGTGCGGGCTCGCTGGCCCCGCCGACCACATCGCCGCCGTGAACGTCCAAAGACGCGCACGAACGGCGAGGGTGCTCGTCAACGCGCCCCATGCGACCGTGTCACCGTCCTCTCCGTCAGGGGCAGTCACGAGTTGCAAGCCCGGCCCTTCAAGGCCGGGTCGTTGACGGTGTCCTCCTCCTGAGCTGGGAGGCCCTACGGTGATTGTGACCCCGGAAGGCCGCCGCTGCGACCCCCTTGGGTTCGTCGCTTGCCAACGGCGTCCGGGGTCGGGCCGTGATTTTTCACGCGTGTTCCAGCAGCCAGTCCGCGATCTCCTGCCCGGCGAGGATTCCGCGTGCGGTGGTGACGGTCGTGGACGGGGACGTCCAGCCGGTGTCGTGCAGTTCGCCGTGGGCGGGGCGGATGGACAGGTCGGCGGCTTCGAGGAGTTCGATGTCCAGGAGCGAGTCGCCGGCGGCCAGCGTTGTGGACGCGCCCGTCCGGTGGGCGACCTCCGCGGCGGCGGCGGCCTTGGTCAGGCACGCGGGCAGGCAGTACACCTTGCGGCCTTGCAGGGACGTCCGCCAGCCGCGTTCGGCGCACCATCCGGTGAGGTCGTCCACCCATCCGGACGGCAGCGAGGCCCGGTCGACGACCGTGTAGGCGAACAGGCCGGACGCGTCGCGCCGCTTGAGGACGAAGTCGCCGCCGGTCCGGACGAGGTGTTCCCGGATCTCCGCGAGCGGCGCGCTTCCGTCGGCGACGCGTGTCCGGACGGACGCCGCCCATTCCGGGTCGTCGACGCCGTTCACGAGGAGGTGCCCGCCGTTCGCGGTGACGGCGTACTCGGCCGGCTTCTCCAGCAGCTGGACGCGCCGGTACTGCTCCGGTGTGCGCGTCGTCGTGGGGACGAACGCCGCGGCCGTCGAGAGGGCCTCCAGCGTGCGCGCAGACGCCTCGGTCATGTAGGAGAGCGGCGCGCCTTGGTAGAACTCCACGCACAGCAGGCGCGGCATCGTCTCGTCTGGCCCGTCCAAGGCGAACGCGGCGGTGGAGTAGATGAGCGTGCGGTCGAGGTCGGCGCACACCAGGACGGTCACTGGACGGCTCCCTTGCCGAACCGGGGGTGGATGAATCCCATGCAGGCGTAGGGGAACCGGCCGGGTTCGACGTCGACGACGGGGACTCCGCGTTCGCCTGCGAGGAGCCTGATGTGCGACACCTCGGGACCGGCGTCGGCCCGCACGAGCACCTTCCACGGGACGCGGCGCAGCAGAACCCGGGTGGTCTCCCCGATCCCCGGCTTGACGAGGTTCAGGTCGTCGATCCCGTCGGCGGCGGCGCAGCGGCGGACGGCCTCCCACCCGGACCAGTCGGGTGCGCGGTCGGCGGCGCGATGGCCGGGCAGGTCCTTCGCGACCCGCTCGGCGACGTCCCCGAACCGGGCGCACACGGCGTCGAGGAACACGGCGGACACGTCGTCGCCGGCCAGGCCGGCGTAGAACTTGGCGCCGTGGAAGTCTCCGGGGCCGATGAGGTCGGCGTTCAGGACGGTACGGCTCACCAGCCCGGACACTGTCGAGTTGAGGCAGGCGGACGGGATCAGGAAGTCGTCGCGGGTCCCGTACAGCGACGTGCACCGCCCCGGGTCGGCCAGGACGGCGAGGTCGGCGGGAAACGGGTGCGCGGCCAGCGCGGCGGTCAGTTCCCGCGTGATCGCGCCCTTGCCCGTCCAGCCGTCGACGAACATCACCGACGCCGGGTCGTGGTGCTCGGCGAGGTACCGCAGCGCCACGGTGTCGATGCCGCGCGCCCGGACGATGCTGACCGCGTAGTGCGGCAGGTCCAGGCCGTGCGCGAACCGCGCCCAGCGCCGCATGAGGATGCCGACCGGCGTCCCCGCGCGGGCCAGCGACGCCAGGACGGCGTCCGGGCCGCGTTCGGCGAGGATCATCTCGGTGACGAGCCCGGTCGCGTACGCGATCCGCTCGGCGGACGCCTCCAGCGCCCGGTGGAACAGCCGCCGGTACTCCGGGCCGGGCTGGTACTCCACCGGCAGCGACTCGGCGTAGTGGGCGCGGCCCGCCTGGATCGCCGCCTCACGCTCCTCGGTGGGCGCTTCGAGCCGCACCTGCGAGAGGTCCTTGAGCAGCCAGGTGACGTCCTCCGCCGGGTAGCTGCCGAAAGACGGTCCGTGCAGCGGTTTCATGTGCCCCTCCTGGCGGGGACCGCCGCGACCAGGACGGGTGCGAGCGTGCGCAGGCGCTCAAGGAGCCCGCCCGCGAGCGCCGAGGTGTCACCGATGTCGTCCACCACGAACACGATCCTGTCGAAGCCGTTCCGTTCCGACGCCGGGGAGACGTTGTAGGCGTACCGCTCCCCCGGCCCGTCGGCGGGGTCGTCGTGCGCCTGGAACGCCAGGCGCGTCCTGATCGCGTAGCCGGGGTCGTCGACGGCGAGCACCGGCGAACGGGTCGTCGTCGAGTACCGGACGTCCACGCCCGGCAGCGCGTCGGCGAGCGCCTCGGCGAGCCGCAGCGGCGCGTACATCAGCTCCTCGAACCCGAGGACGAGGACGCGGGAGGGGCCGTTCCCGAGCCCGGCCGCCGTGGCGTCGGCCATCCGCGCCAGGTCCTTCTCCAGCCGGGTCCGGTGCTCGGGCAGGAACCCGTGGCGTCCTCCGTCCGGGAGCCCCGTGGGCCATTCCAGGCCGAGCCGGGACACCGCGAACGTGGCCGCCGCCTCGTGCGCGGGCGTCGCACGGGCGGAAAGGTCGGCGACGAGCGCCTCCCCCGTCTCCAGGATGTCTTCGGGGAGGTCGACGTGGCCTCCGGCGAGGGCCACGGCGTCGATGCGGGTCCCCAGCCGGGCGGCGAGTTCGTCCATCCGGGCCCGGTCGGCGGGGCCGCGCAGGTCGACCAGGGCGGCAAGGACGTAATGGTCCCTGGGACGGGCGGTGTGCAGGGCCGCAATGGTGTTCAGCACCGTCCGGCCGGTGGAGAGCTCGTCGTCCACCAGCACCATGGGCACATCACGGTCGAGGGCGGCGGAGTCGGCGGGCAGCAGCAGATGGCTCGTGGCGTGACTGTGCTCCTCCTCGAACCCTCCGTACATGGCAAAGCCCGCGACGGGACGGCGTGTGGAGTGCAGGTAGTAGGCGCCTCCCAGAGCGTCCGCCACCGAATGCCCCAAGGCCGTGGCGGTCTCCGCGTAACCCAGGACTATGGCGTCCACGGGCGTCTGGGGCGCGCGCAGAAGGTCGCGCAGACCCGCCGCCCTACCCGGCACTCCCCGAAGAGCATCAGGGAGAAGAGACCCAGGCTGGGACGGCTCCTCACCGCGCAGGCGCGCGCGCACAAGCTCCCCCAGCAGAAGCCCCGACCCGTACACGAGCCGCGGGTCGGTCGGGACGTGCTTGCCCAGCACCGCCGAGACCAGCAGGTGCGCACGGCGCGGATTGCGCCGCACGGCCAGCCCGACGAGATCCGCGAGCCCGACGCCCACCGGACGCGGGCCGTCCGTGAGCCGCACCCCGAGACGGGACGCCACCCACGAACCGGGCCAGCCGGGAGGGAGGGCGGTCACCGGCTGCCCGCCGCTTCCAGCAGCTCGACGAACGTGACGTCCTCCGCCGCCACCCCGAACACCCGGGCGCGCAGCATCAGCCGCTGCGCCCACGCGCGGTGCGGCTTGGCCTCGTTCATCTTGTTGGCGTACGCGCTGGCCATCGCCCCTCCCCCGGAGACACCGAGAATGTCGGCCGCGTCGCAGTACTCCTCGTGCGTCACCACCGACAGGGCGTGCACCGCCGCCACATGGCTCGGATGTATCACCGTCTTGCCGATGAGGCCGTTCGCCTTGTCCAGGTGCACCTCGCGGATCAGCCCGTCCAGATCGGACGTGATCAGCCGCTGCCGGAGCGGCGCAGCCCGCTGCGCCTCGAACGGCGACTGCCGAAGCTGCGGCTTGAACATCCGCTCCCCCGCCGAGAAGTACTCCCACACCGGCCCGGTCACCACGTAGCCGGTGCCGTCCGCCCGGCCGAGAATGTTGACCACGTCGCAGATCACACCCGCGACGGGCCGGATGTCGTAGATCGTCAGGTCCGGCGGGCGGCGCAGCCCGTACGCCGCGGACATGTCCGTCGCCCCGATCCGCACGGCCAGGATCCGCGGCCGGTGCTTGGCGAGCAACCGCGCCACATCGTGCAGCATTTCCGTCCGGGACTCGGCGTACACCGCCTCCGGGCTCTCGATCACCGGCATCGCCAGCAGCCGCAGCCCCGTCCGGGCGGCCGCGTCCTCCAGCGCGTCCAGGAACGCTCCACCCGACGCCGCCGTGAACTTCGGCAGCACGAACCCCGTCACCAGCGCGGCGGCGTCGCCGAGACGGCCGATCAGGTCGCCGATCTGCCCGGGGTCGCGGACCCGGACGAACAGCAGCGGCACGTCCGCGTCACGTTCATGCAGCGCCCGCACCTGCGCCACCAGGTTCGACTCCCCGGCCGCGACCTCGTCGTCGCCGATCGCGTCCTCCAGGCACAGGACCATGCTCATCACGCCGCGGCGCGCCGCCCGCTCGACGTCGTCGGCGATCGCGGGCCGGGTGGACGGGCTGTACAGCGTCGCCCCCAGCGCCACGGCCAGCACCCCCGGATCGTCATGCCGGTCGAACGTCCGCGGGTGCCGGTGGAACAGAAGCTTGCGACGCGCGGCGTCGATGTGGTCGAAATGCCGCATGGACGCCCCGTCAGACCCGCCGGGTCATGAGATCGGGCACCGGATCATCGGGCCGGGGCCCCGCGTCACAGGTGCGCCGACACTGCGGGCAGCAGATGCTGGAACGTCCGGCCCGTCGCGGTCGCGCCGATCGCCGTCATCGACCAGCCGTCGCCGTCCCGCGACACCTTCGCCATGATCTGCGCGTTGTGCTGCCCGGCGCCGCTCAGGTCGTAGCGCGCGATCTCCTGGCCGGTGCTCTCGTCCACCAGCCGGCAGAACGCGTTCGCGATCTGCGTGAAGTCCTGGCCGGTGAAGGAGTTCACCGTGAACACCAGCTGGGTGACGTTGGGCGGGACGCCCTGCAGGTCGACGTTGATGACCTCGTCGTCGCCCTCGCCCTCGCCGGTCAGGTTGTCGCCGGTGTGCAGGACCGAGCCGTCCTTGCTGCGCAGCTGCCGGAACCACACCTGGTCGGCGAGGTTCCCGCTGGCGTCGAACAGCAGGCAGGACGCGTCCAGGTCGATGTTCTGGGGCTTGCCCTTGCCGAACAGGCCCTTCTTGGCGACGGCGTCCCAGCCGAGGCCCATCTTGACCCGGGAGAGCGTTCCCCCGCCGGGTTTGGCCAGCGAGACCTTCTGGCCCTTCTGCAGCGAGATGGACATCGTTCGGCTCCTTCGATGATCGATGCTGTCGCGAGGTGGAAGGTCAGACCTTGCTGGAGTGGAGCTCCTTGTCGCCCTCCCCGGACGCCTCCTCGGACGGTTCCCCGTCCTCTCCGCGGTTGCGGAGGATGGAGCTGGCGAACGCGGCGATGATCAGCCCGGCGCCGAGCCCGCCGGTGATCCACTCGGGGACGTGGTGGCCGATGCTGATCAGCATGCAGACCGCGAGCGCCCCGATCGCCCAGTGCGCGCCGTGCTCCAGGTACACGTACTCGTGCAGCGTGCCCTTGCGGACCAGGAACACCGTCAGCGACCGGATGTACATGGCGCCGATGCCGAGGCCCAGCGCGATGACGATCGGGTCGGTGCTGATCGCGAACGCGCCGATGACGCCGTCGAAGCTGAACGACGCGTCCAGCACCTCCAGGTACAGGAAGAGGAAGAACCCGGCCTTGCCGGTGGCCAGCGCCAGATTGCTCGGCCCGCCGCGTCCCCGCCCGGCGTCCTGCAGGGCTTCCCGCGCGGTCACCTCGGCGCCGTCGGCGCCGGCCTCCTCCGCCTCGTCGTCCTCGCCGGGTTCGCTCGCCTCGGAGAACAGCTCGCCGAGCCCGTTGACCAGGATGTAGGTCACCATTCCGAGCACACCGGCGATCATGACGGTGCCCGGGTCGTCGGCGGCCAGCCACGCCACGAACGACAGCGAGCCGCCCGCGACGACCACGGCCAGCTGGTCCAGCCTGCCGATCCGGGCGAGCGGCCGCTCCAGCCACGGGAGCCACTTGTCGGCGCGCTCCTCGAACACGAAGTTCAGGAACAGCATCATCAGGAACATGCCGCCGAACGCCGCGATCGTCGGGTAGGCGTCGTTCATCAGGTCGTGGTAGCGGTCCGAGTCGTTGAGCGCCAGGTCGAACGCCTCGATCGGGCCCAGCTGGGCGGTGAGCCCCACGATCAGCAACGGGAAGACCAGCCGCATGCCGAACACCGCGATCGCGATGCCGATCGTCAGGAAGATCTTCTGCCAGAAGGGGCTCATCCGATCGAGCACCTTGGCGTTGACCACGGCGTTGTCGAACGACAGCGAGATCTCGAGGACGGCCAGCACGGCGACCAGGGCCAGCCCGGTCGGCCCGCCGTAGAGCATGGCGAGGAGCAGGCCGACGGCCGTGACGCCGAAGGACCACCCGAAGGTGCGAAGAATCATGCGCGTATTTCTGCTAGAGAGGTCGGCCGGACGTGGCGGCCGGGATGCGGGGAGCCGGCCTCAGCCGACGTTCACGCCGAAGTCCATGGCGATGCCGGCCAAACCCGAGGCGTACCCCTGGCCGACGGCCCTGAACTTCCATTCGCCGCTGTGCCGGTAAAGCTCCCCGAACACCATGGCCGTCTCCGTGGAGGCGTCCTCGGTGAGGTCGAAGCGCGCCAGCTCGTTGCCGTCGTTCCGGTTGACGATCCGGATGAAGGCGTTGCGGACCTGGCCGAAGCTCTGCTGCCGGTTGTCGGCGTCGTAGATCGAGACGGGGAACACGATGCGCTCGCACTCGGCCGGCACCCCGTTGAGGTCGACGTTGATGGACTCGTCGTCGCCCTCGCCCTCACCGGTCAGGTTGTCGCCGGTGTGCTCGACCGAGCCGTCCGGGCTCTTCAGGTTGTTGAAGAACACGAAGTGGTGGTCGGACATGACCTTGCCCGTGCCGGCGAGCATCAGCGCGGACGCGTCCAGGTCGAAGTCGGCGCCCGTGGTGGCGCGGACGTCCCAGCCGAGCCCTACGGTGACGGCGGTGAGGTTGGGCGCGGCCTTCGTCAGTGAGACGTTGCCGCCCTTGGCGAGTGATACTCCCATGTCCGGGCCACTCCCTTCCCTGTGAAGCCTGATCCCTGGCTGAGGATCCTACTGAGACCTTTGATCCCGGTGCCCCCGGCCTTCGCGGGCACCGCGTCCGCGGCCGTCAGAGATTGACGCCGAAGTCCATGGCGATGCCGGCCAGACCTGAGGCATAACCCTGGCCGACCGCCCGGAATTTCCACTCCGCCCCGGAACGGTACAACTCACCGAAGACCATCGCGGTCTCCATGGACGCGTCCTCGGACAGGTCGTAGCGCGCCATCTCCGAGCCGTCCCCCTGGTTCAGCACGCGGATGTAGGCGTTGCGGACCTGCCCGAAGTTCTGGCCGCGGCTGTCGGCGTCGTAGATCGACACGGCGAAGGCCACCCGCTCGGCGGCGGCCGGCATCGCGCCGAAGTTGATCTGGAGCTGCTCGTCGTCGCCCTCGCCGACACCGGTGGTGTTGTCGCCGCTGTGCGCGACCGCGCCGTCCGGAGTGCGGAGATTATTGAAGAACACGAAGTGCTGGTCGGTGATGATCTTGCCGGAGGCGTCCAGGACCATCGCGGAGGCGTCCAGGTCGAAGTCGGTGCCCGTGGTGGTGCGGAGGTCCCAGCCGAGACCGACCGTCACCGCGGTCAGCCCAGGTGCCTGCTTGGTGAGCGAGACGTTGCCGCCCTTGCTGAGACTGACACCCACGGTAGGCCTCCAAGATCGCATGGCATGGCGGACGCCGGCGCGGCGCCCAGACATATCGACGCTGCAGCGATGCTATCCGTTCCCTCCTCGGCGGACGCATTGCACGAGACCCGAGCCCACCGCGCAAAACACGGCCCATCTGCGCCAGACTGGGCAGGGACGAAGGGAGGCTGCCTTGCGGGGAGCGGGCGACCAGCGGCGCCGTGGCAGAGGGGCGCAGGCGGCGGCCGGTGCCATCGAGGCCAGGGAGGCGGCGTCGACCGCCTTCTACGACATGGACCAGGCACAGAAGTTCATCGACGGCCGCGTTACCGTGTTCGAGGATCTGGACGCCAAGGCCGCCGAGCCGGTCCGCCGGGAGTTCACCGGGCTGGCCGAGTCCGCCGACGCCGCCGCCCACGCGTACATCACCGTCCTGGACGCGCACGACCTCGATGACCAGGACCGGTCACCGGCCGAGTACGACGCGGCGCGGCGCGCGTTCGTGGCGTCCACCGAGCGGCTGCAGCAGCTCACCCGGAACCTGAACGGTTTCGCCGAGCGGCTCTCCCAGCGGATGTCCCGGCTGGAGGCCGCCCTCGACCAGCTCCCGCCCCGGCTGACCGCCGCACGCGACTCCGTCATCGCCGCAGACGCCGCCGTGGCCGCCGCCAGGGAGGCCGGGATGGACGCCTCCGACCCGGAGGCGGAACTGGCCCGGGCCAAGGAGATCCTGGCCCAGCTCAGCTCCCAGGGGCTCGGCGGGTTCGGCCTGGACGGGGCGATGCGCAAGGCCGACGAGGTCCGCGAGATCGCCGAGCGGGCGCGGGAGGCCGCCGCCGAACTGCCGCAGATGGCGCAGAAGGTCCGCAACTCACTCGCCTCCGTCCGGACCCGGGTGGACGTCGTCGCGAACCGCGTCGGACCGGTCAGGGAGGCGATGCGGGTCCTGCTGCGCGGCTACTCGCAGGCGTGCTGGCAGGACCTGAAGGGCGCGCCGGAGTCGATCGAGGCGGCCGCGACCCGGGCCCGCGAGCGGCTGAACGAGGCGTCCGCGCACACCGCCCGCGCCGAGTGGAAGCAGGCGCAGCAGGCGCTCACCGCGGCCCGCACCGAGCTGAACGCGGCCGACCGGCGCGCCGGGCAGGTCACCGGGCGGGTCGAGGAGCTGAAGGCCGTCGCCGCCGACCCGGCCGCACCGGCGGAGCGCGTCCAGTTCACCGTGCGGGACGCGCAGCGGCTCGCCATGGCCCAGCCGGGCGGGCCCGCACCCCAGCACGTCCGCGTCCTCGACTCGCTCGTCGAACGCCTGGAGAACGCGCCGAAGCGCCTCACCGGCGCCCACCCGGACTACTGGGCCTACCTGCAGGAACTCGAATCCATCAAGACCGCCGCCGGCGACGTCGTCACCAGGATCCGCGCCGAACGCGCGGGCTGACCGCGCCGGTTCAGCGGGGGCGGTCCTGCAGGCCCATGGTGAGGTTGCGGGCGGCCATCGGGGGGCCGCCCGCCTGCGGGTCGCCGTAGGGCGGCATCTGGCCCTGCTGCTGGGGGTGCGGCTGGTGCTGGGGCGCCTGGTCGCGGGCCTGCTGCGCGGGCTCCGCCCAGACGGCCGTGCCGTACGCGCAGACCTCGACGCCGCCGCCGACCGCGGCGGTGTCGAAACGCATGCCGACCACCGTGTTCGCCCCCTTGTGGCGCGCCTCCTCGCGCAGCCGGTCCACCGCCTCGCGGCGGGCGGCGGCGAGGCCGGCCGACGGCTGCTCCCCCGTCACCCGGAAGGTGGCGCTGCTCCCGCCGTGCCCGGGCTGCGGCGCACCGCCCTGGTCGGCCCGCACGGCCGAACCGAGAACCTCCCCGAGCACGCTTCTGATCTCGTACCCCGCCACGCCGTCAGTCGTCACGATCAGCATGACCACCACGGTAGATCAGGTCCCGGACGAAATGCGCCGCAAATGCCGACACAAGGCGCAGTCTTGCCGAAGCCGGGCTAACCGCGGCCGCGTCCGCCGGCATGCGACCGCCGGCATGCGACCGCCCTCCCGGCGGTACGGCCGGGAGGGCGTCGCGATGCGGCGCACCGCCTCTGTCAGGCCGGCCCCATGGAGGGCCGGCGTTCACTCCAGATACTCCCTCAGCATCTGGGCGCGTGACGGGTGGCGGAGTTTCGCCAGGGTCTTCGACTCGATCTGGCGGATCCGCTCCCTGGTCACGCCGAACTCCCGGCCGACCTCCTCCAGGGTGCGCGGGTGGCCGTCGGTCAGGCCGAAGCGCAGCTGGATGATGCGCTGCTCCCGTTCCGACAGCGTGCCCAGGATGTCCTCCAGCTGGTCCTGCAGAAGGATGAACGCCGCGGCCTCGATCGGCACGACGGCGTCCGCGTCCTCGATGAAGTCGCCGAGATCGGAGTCTTCCTCGCCGATCGGCGACTGCAGCGAGACCGGTTCCTGCGCGATCCGCTGGATCTCGATGACCCGGACGGGCGACAGGCCCATCTCCAGTCCGATCTCCTCGGGGGTGGGTTCACGGCCGAAGTCCTGGTGCATCTGCCGCTGCACCCGGACCAGCTTGTTGATCGTCTCGACCATGTGCACCGGGATCCGGATCGTCCTGGCCTGGTCGGCGATCGCCCGGGTGATCGCCTGCCGGATCCACCAGGTGGCGTAGGTCGAGAACTTGAACCCCTTGGTGTAGTCGAATTTCTCGACCGCACGGATCAGTCCGAGATTTCCCTCCTGAATCAGGTCGAGGAAGAGCATTCCCCGGCCCACGTAGCGTTTCGCGATCGAGACCACCAGGCGCAGGTTGGCCTCGATCAGGCGTTGCTTCGCCCGCGCACCCTCGCGGGAGAGCAGTTCGAGGTCGAGGAGTTCACCGCGGGCGAGGACGGCGGTACGCGCCATCTTCTCCTCAGCGAACAGTCCCGCCTCGATCGATTTCGCGAGTTCTACTTCATCTTCTGCCGTGAGAAGCGGTACGCGACCGATCTCTCTCAGGTAGATCCGAACCAGGTCGCTCGTCGGCGCCCGCTTGCCGAGGTCACCCTCGTCCGCTCGCGTGACGTCCTCGGTCTCCTGTTGAGACTCGAGGACCTCCACCCCCTGCTCTGCGAGCATCCGGACGACCCTTTCCAGGGAGTCGTCCGGCAAGTCCGAGCGATCGAGCGCGGCAGCGACGTCCTCGACGGTCACACCGCCGCGTTCTCTGCCACGTGCGACGAGGTCCGCCACCTGATCAACCGATGGCGCCTCGCTTGGCAGCACCGAAGGGCCCACGGGGACAGTCTGCGTCAAACCGGGCCTAGATCACAGGACCCATTTTGCGGTCTCTTGACTTACTGTGATCCAAGCCCTCGCTCCCGCAACACCCGTCTCTGCTGCTCAAGTGCGACAAGATCGCCGAAGAGCCGGCGGTACTCGTCGGGGGCCTCGACCGGATTCAGCCGCCCGAGTTTAGATTTCGCATCGGCGATCATGCGGGTGAGCTGGCGTTCCTGTATTCGGGCGAGCAGTTCAACGGCATAACGGTCGTCCGATTCCTGGGCGGACCGGGTCGGCTCCACACCGAGCTTCGTGATCAGGTCTCTGACCTGGTCGTTCGGCGCCAGCTCCAGGAGGCCCGCGACCCATTCGGCGACACCGCCCGCGGCCGCCACGCCGCCCGCCTCCGCGATGACCGCGCGCACCGCGACGTGCGGCGGCGCGATGAACGCCTCGGCCGGGACCTCGTCGAACACCGGCCCGACCACCGCCGGGCGCTGGACGGCCAGTTTCAGCAGCTCCCGCTCCCGCTGCACCTCGGGATCGTTCGGGTCGAACGCGGGCCGGTCGGGGACCGCACGGCCGTCCCGCCCGTTCTCGTCCCGCCCGTTGCCGGCCTGCCCGTTGCCGGCCCGCCCGTTGGCAGCCCGCCCGTTGCCGGTGCGGCCGTTGCCGCCCTGGGGGCGGCCGTGCTTGCGGGCCGCCAGCTCGCGGACGCGGCGCAGCACGAACTGCTCGTCCATGATGCCGAGCCAGCGGTCCAGGTTGACCGCGTACATGTGGCGGCGCGACCGGTCCTTGATGGCGGCGACGACCGGGGCCGCGGCGTCCAGCGCGCTCAGCCGGCCCTCGACGGTGTCGAGGTCGTGCTGCTCGATCGCGCTGCGCACCGCGAACTCGAAGAGCGGCAGCCGGGAGGCGACCAGGTCGCGCACCGCCGCGTCGCCGTGCCGGATCCGCAGGTCGCACGGGTCGAGCCCGTCCGGCTGGATGGCCACGAAGGTCTGCGAGACGAACTTCTGCTCGTCGTCGAACGCGCGCAGCGCCGCCTTGCGCCCGGCCGCGTCGCCGTCGAAGGTGAAGATCACCTCGCCGCGGAACTCGTCCTGGTCCATCAGGAGCCGGCGCAGCACCTTGATGTGCTCGTCGCCGAACGCCGTCCCGGACGTCGCGATCGCCGTCGGGACGCCCGCCAGGTGGCAGGCCATCACGTCGGTGTAGCCCTCGACCACCACGGCCTGCCGCCGCCGCGCGATCTCCTTCTTCGCCAGGTCGGCCCCGTACAGCACCGAGCCCTTGTGGAAGAGCGGCGATTCGGGGGTGTTGAGGTACTTGGGGCCGTCGTCGTCCTCGTAGAGCTTGCGGGCGCCGAACCCGATGACGTCGCCGCTCAGGTCGCGGATCGGCCACATCAGCCGGCCGCGGAACCTGTCCATCGGGCCGCGCCGGCCCTCCTTGGCGAGCCCGCCGGCGATGATGTCGCGGTCGGCGAAGCCGCGTCCGCGCAGATGCCTGACCAGGCCCTCCCATTCGCGGGGCGCGAACCCCACGCCGAAGTGGGCGGCGTCGGCGGCCTCGAAGCCGCGCTCGGACAGGAACTTGCGGCCGATCGCCCCTTCGGGGGAGTTCAGCTGATCGGTGTAGAACTCGGCGGCGGCCTTGTGCGCCTCGATCAGCCGGGCGCGCTGCCCGGAGTCCTGGCGGGGGCCGCGCCCGCCGCCCTCCTCGTAGCGCAACTGGAGGCCGGCCTGGGCGGCGAGCCGCTCCACCGCCTCGGAGAAGGGCAGGTGCTCCATCTCCTGGACGAACTTGATGACGTCGCCGCCCGCCTCGCAGCCGAAGCAGAAGTACAGCCCGCGCGAGGGCGTCACGTTGAACGACGGCGACTTCTCCTCGTGGAACGGGCACAGGCCTTTGAGGTTGCCGCCGCCCGCGCTGCGGAGCTGCAGGTACTCGCCGATCACGTCGGCGATGGACGAGCGCTCCCGCACGAGTGCGATGTCCTCATTGCGAATACGGCCTGCCACGACGAAGGAGTCTACGGCGGGACCCCGACATCACGCGCGCCGCACCCGAACCGGTCTGGATCGCGGCCTCGCGCCCCGGACGCCGCGGAGCCTGGATCCTCCTGTGGTGACCGAAATTCCGCGTCCGGTGGCCGAACTCGGCCGGATCGGCGGCCGGTAAGACCGGATTTACTCTGGACAACCTGCAGCATCACGCGATGTGATGACAAATCGAGATTTTGCTCACACCCAGGCGGACCGGATGACGGATGTTGTGCTCGACGGCGTCGACAAGGTGTACCCGGGCGGGCACGTCGCCGTCCGGAATGTCCGGCTGCGTATCAACGAGGGCGAACTGTTCGTGCTGCTCGGCCCCTCCGGGTGCGGCAAGTCGACCATCCTGCGCATGATCGCCGGGCTGGAGGAGATCACCGGCGGCGACCTGTGGCTGAACGGATCGGTCGCCAACGAGCTGCCGCCGCGCGAGCGGAACGTGGCGATGGTCTTCCAGGAGGGCGCGCTCTACCCGCACCGCACGGTCAAGGGGAACATGATGTTCCCGCTGGAGGTGTCGGGCGACGACCGCGCCGAGGCCAGCGCCAAGGTCGTCGAACTGGCGCGGGCGCTCGGCATCAACACCATGATCGACCGGCTGCCGCGCACCCTGTCGGGCGGCCAGCGGCAGCGGGCCGCGATCGGCCGGGCGCTGATCCGCGAGCCGTCGCTGTTCCTGATGGACGAGCCGCTGTCGAGCCTGGACGCGGGGCTGCGCACCGAACTGCGCGTCGAGATCGCCGCGCTGGTGCGCTCCACCGGCACCACCACCGTCTACGTCACCCACGACCAGGTCGAGGCCATGACCATGGCCGACCGGATGGCGGTGCTGCGGGACGGTGTGCTGGAGGACGTCGGCAACCCCGAGCAGATCTACGAGGACCCGGCGACGGTGTTCGTGGCCGCGTTCCTCAGCTCGCCGCCGATCAACCTGCTGCACGCCACCCTGTGGGCCGTCGAGGGCGAGGGACTGCTGCTCGACTTCGGCCCGCAGCGGCTGAGCGTCCCGTGGAACGATCCCCGGGCGTCGTCGCTGATCAGCCACCACGGCCAGACCGTGATCGTGGGGATCCGCCCGGACACGCTGATGCCGATCGCGCCGGGCGCGCCGGCGCCGCACGGGACCGTGCTGTCCGGCCAGGTCCGCGCGCTGGAGTTCCACGGCCACGAGTGGCTCGCCTACGCCGAGGCGGGCATCCCCACCATCGACGCGACCGAGGTGGGACGGCCGCCGCAGCCCGAGACGGTCGAGCCCGAGCGGCCCGGCCTCGGCGACCGGCTGCGGTCGATGCTCGGCCGCCCGGTCCACGAGGAGCCGGTCGAGGAGCACGCGGGCCACCACCGCCGCTCCGACCTGGTGTTCCGCATCGCGCCCGGCAACCGCCCGAACCGCGGCGACCACGTCGCGCTGAGGATCGACCTGAGCCGCGTCCTGTTCTTCGGCGCCGACGGCCACCGCGTCACACCCGTCCACCGATAGCGCCCCCGGCCGCTCAGGCGGCGACGAACCGGCGCAGCCGGCGGAGTCCTTCGCCGATCTCGGGCACCGTGGCGGCGCCGTAGCCGAAGACCAGGCCCCGGACCGGCGGGCCGGTCACGGCGAACTCCGACAGCGCGAACAGCCCGACCCCCGCGGCCAGCGCGTTCCGGGCGATCGCGGCGTCGTCGGTCCCGCCGGGGAGGGTGGCGCTCAGGTGCAGCCCGGCCGCCGACGGGACGAGCGCCAGCCCGTCTCCCGCCAGCCCGGCGACCAGCTCGGCGACGCGTTCGTGCCGGGCCCCGTACTCGCGGCGCGACCTGCGGATGTGCCGGGCGAGCAGCCCCTCGTCGATGAACCGGGCGAGCGCGGCCTGCTCCGGCAGCCCGGCATGCCAGGAGGAGACGTAGCGCGCCATCCGGAACGCGCGGTGCAGCGACGGCGGCGCCACGAGGAACCCCAGCCGCAGCACCGGGCGCATGATCTTGGAGAAGGTGCCGGTGTACAGGACGCGGCCGTCCTCGTCGAGGCTCTGGAGCGGCTCGATCGGGCGCCCGCCGTACCGGTACTCGGTGTCGTAGTCGTCCTCGACGATCACCACGTCCCGCCGCCGGGCCCAGTCGAGCAGGGCCCGGCGGCGGGGCAGCGACATGGGCATGCCGAGCGGGAACTGGTGGGACGGCGTGACGTAGACGGCCCGCGCCTCGTCCGGCAGCGCGTCCACCCGCAGCCCCTCGGCGTCGACCGGCACGCCCCGCACCCGCATCCCGGCCGCGGTCAGCAGCATCCGCACGGGCGGGTATCCGGGGTCCTCGACGGCCACGACGTCGCCCGGTTCGAGCAGGACGCGGACGATCAGGTCCATGGCCTGCTGGACACCGGAGGTGACGACGACGTCGCCGCCGCCCGCCCGCACGGACCGCGAGACGCCCACATGCCTGGCGATGGCCTCGCGCAGCGCGGGCAGCCCCGCCGGGTCGCCCGCGGACGCGGGGTCGCCGAGCGCCGACGGCCGCAGCAGCCCCGCCGTGATGCGCCGCCACGCCTCGTACGGGAACAGCCGCACATCGGGCAGGCCGACGCGGAAGTCCCAGGTGATCCCCGGCATCCGCGGGGGCCAGACGGAGACCTCGTCCCACACGTCCCGGGGCCGCAGCGGCGACGCGGACGGCGCGCCGCGCGGGGCGGACCCCGCCTCCCGGACGTAGGTGCCCGCCCCGATCCGGCTCGTCAGGAACCCTTCGGCGGCGAGCCGGTCGTAGGCGACGCCGACCGTGTTGCGGGAGATCGACAGCCGTCTCGCCAGTTCCCTGCTCGGCGGGAGCGCCTCCCCCGCGCGGAGCCGCCCGTCCAGGATCGCGGCGCGCAGCTGCCGGTAGATCTGCCCGGCGAGGTCCCGGCGTCCCACCAGGCTCACGTGAAGATCCATGGCTTCTCCCCGCCGCCGCACAAGAATCGGCTCAGTCATTCTCCATGATTTTGGACCTTCTCCTGGTCCTCTGGGGCTCCGTAGCGTGGACGGCATGAACCCGCTGACCGAACTTCTCACCACCGACCTCCGTCCCCTGGACCGGAGGGCGGCCGATCTTTACCTCGCCACCGTCGCGCAGGTGAAGCCGGACGCACTGACCCTGCCCACGCCGTGCCCCGACTGGACGCTGCACGGCCTCCTGCGCCACCAGGTCAGCCAGGACGAGGGCTTCGCCGCCGCGGCCCGCGGCGACGGGGCCCGGCTCTCCGCCTGGCGCGGCGGCGACCTGGGCGACGATCCCCACGCCGCCTCCCGCGCCTCCGCCGACCTGGTGGCGCGCGCCTTCGCCGAAACGCCCCTCGACGCCGAACTCGTCCTGCCCGAGATCCGCGACGGGGGCGCCTTCCCGGCCGCGCTGGCGATCAGCTTCCACCTGGTCGACCTGGTCGTCCACGCGTGGGACGTCGCGGTCACCATCGGTGTCCCGTGGGAGCCCGCCGAGGACCTCCTCAGCGCGTCCCTCAAGGTCGCCGCCATCGTCCCCGACGACGGCCGGGGCCCCGGCGAGTCGTTCGCCCCGAAACGGGCCGCCGCGGCGGACGCGGCCCCCGGGGACCGCCTTCTGACGCTCCTGGGCCGTTCCCCGTCCCGGCGCTGAGCCGTCAGGCGGGCAGGCCCTCGCAGGCCACGCCGCTGTAGAGGCGGATCTTCCACTGGATGTGCTCCTGCTGCTCGCGCAGCCTGGTGATCTGCTCGTCCACCCGGCGGTCGTGGTCCTGCAGCAGTTCGAGCCGCTCCTGCACCGTCTCGTCGCCGCCGCGGGCGAGTTCGGTGTAGCGGAGCATCTCGGCGATCGGCATGCCGGTCTCGCGCAGGCACCGCAGCATCCCGAGCCATTGCAGGTCGTCGTCGCAGAACACACGCCGTCCCGACGCGTTCCGCGCGATGCCGGGAAGGAGCCCGATCTTCTCGTAGTACCGCAGCGTGTCGATGCTGAAGCCGCTCTTCTCGGCGGTCTCGGCTGGAGAATAGGCGCTCACGCCCTCCAGGATTTCATCTGGAGTGCACTCCAGGTCAACGCCCCCTTGCCTGCGCCGCGTTTGACCTGGAGCGCGCTCAAGGCCGCACAGTGGGAAAACCGCGGGGTGAACCCGGACACGAGAAACGAGAAGGATCTGCCATGCGCGTTGGACTCCAGATTCCCAGCTTCACCTTTCCCGGCGGCCCCGAGCAGATCGGCCCGGTCTACGGCCGCATCGCCCGGGAGGCCGACCAGGCGGGGCTGCATTCGCTGTGGGTGATGGACCACTTCTTCCAGATCGGCATGGTGGGCGCCCCGGAGGAGCCGATGCTGGAGGGCTACTCCGCGCTCGCCTACGCCGCCGCGCTGACCGAGCGGATCACGCTCGGGACGATGGTCACCGGCGTGACGTACCGGCATCCCGGCATCCTGGTCAAGACCGTGACCACGCTGGACGTGCTGTCGGGCGGACGCGCCTGGCTGGGCATCGGCGCGGCCTGGTACGAGGAGGAGTCGCGGGGCCTCGGCGTCGCGTTCCCGCCCACGGCGGAGCGGTTCGAGCGGCTGGAGGAGACGCTGCAGATCGCCCACCGGATGTGGAAGGGCGACGAGTCGGCGTTCGAGGGCGGGCACTTCACACTGGAGCGGCCGCTGAACTCGCCGCCCGCGCTGCGGAGGCCGCATCCGCCGATTTTGATCGGCGGTGGCGGGGAGCAGAAGACGCTGCGCTTCGTCGCCAGGTACGCCGACGCGTGCAACCTGTTCGACGGCGCCGAACTGCCGCGCAAGCTGGACGTGCTGCGCGGGCACTGCGAGCGCGAGGGACGCGACTACGCCGAGATCGAGAAGACCTCGCTGGGCCACTTCGGCGCCACGCCGTCGGTGGACGAGGCCGTGGACGCCGTCGGGCGTCTCGCGGAGCGCGGCATCGACCACGCGATCTTCTCCCAGGGCACCGGCCAGGACCTGGCGGGCGTCCTCGGCGAGGCCCTGGCACAGACCGAGAAGATCGTCCCGGCCGGACGCGCGGCGGGATGACCTGCCGTCCCGTCCGCGATCAGGTGATCAGGCGGCCGCCGGGGTGAACACCCACTTCTTGTACGACCAGTAGCGGAACGCGGCACCGAACGCGACGCCCGCCAGCAGCCCGGCGTTGTAGGCGACTCCGCCGTGGAGCCCGAGGGTGTAGTAGGTGAAGCCGGTGCACAGCACCTGGATGAGCAGCCCGACGCCGTTCAGCGCGAAGAAGATCGCGACCTCGCGGCCGGAGCCGTTGCTGTCGCGGTGGCGGAACACCCAGAACCGGTTGAGCAGGTAGGAGGCCAGTGTGGACACCACGGTCGGCACGACGACGCTCGTGACGGGGCTGCCGCCGAGCAGGGCGCGCATGAGGTTGGCGCCGAGGATCATGATCAGCGTGCCGACGACTCCCACGAAGCCGAAGCTGAGCAGCTCGCTCAGGAATGTTCGGTACGCCTGGGCGGACCCGACCGTTTTGACCGGTCTTGACCGCTGCATGGTGCTCACTCGCCCAGACCTTACCTGAGTAGGACATATGCGAACGGCCCAACCCCGCCAAAAGATCATCACCGCGGCGGCTCAGCGCTCCGCCGGGACGGCGGCAGAGGAGGTCGCCGGGGCCAGCAGGACGATCAGCCCGACCAGCCCGACCGGGACGGCCAGCGCCCACGCGAGCCCCACGCCCTGCGCGGCGAAGCCGATGACGGGCGGGCCGCCGAGCAGCCCCAGGTAGCCGACCCCGGTGACCCGCGAGATCCCGGCCGCGGCGGGGACGCCGGGGATGTTCCCGGCGGCGCTGAACGTGACGGGCGCCACGACGGCGACGCCGAGGCCGAACACCGTGAAACCGAGGACGGCGGCCGCCGGGTGCCCGGCGGCGAGCCCGAACCCGAGCCCCACCGCGGCGACCAGCGACCCGGCCCGCAGCACCGGGACGGGACCGAACCGCGCGACGACCCGGTCACCGGCGAGCCGGCCGGCGGTCATCGCCACCGCGCATCCGGCGTAGCCGAGGCCGGCGAAGCCGGGACCGGTCCCGAGGTCCTCCCGCAGGTAGATCGCGCTCCAGTCGGCCATGGCGCCCTCGCCGACGAACGAGCACAGCCCGATGACCCCGAGCATGACCAGCAGCCAACGGGACGACGATCCGCCGGCGGCGGGGGCGGCGGCGGCACGTTCGCCGGGGCCGGCATGCTCCGCGAGTCCGGGGAGGGCGTCGGCGGAGCGGTCCAGCAGATCACGGCAGCCGACCGCCAGCAGCGCCGTCAGCACCGCGGCCGCTGCCGCCAGATGCAGCGGGACGGGGACGCCGGCGTACGCCGCACCGGAGCCGGCCAGGGCGGCCAGCAGCGCCCCGATGCTGTAAGCGCCGTGCAGGCCCGACATCAGCGGCCGCCCGTAGCCGCGCTCGACGGCCACGCCCTGGGCGTTCATCGCCACGTCCATCAGGCCCAGCGAGGCGCCGAGCAGCAGCAGGGCGAAGATCAGCGCGCCGAGGTTCCAGGCGAAGCCCAGCGGGATCAGCGACACCGCGCCCGCGATCCCGGCGGCGATCGTCGTCGCCCGGCTGCCCCACCGCGCGACGATCCGCCCCGCGAAGCGCACCGCGGCCACGACGCCGATGGGCGCGCCCAGCAGGGCGACGCCCATCGACCCCTCGCTCAGCCCGAGGTGCTCCTTGATCTGCGGGATGCGGACGACCCAGGCGGCGGCCAGCAGCCCGTGGACGGTGAACGCCACCGTGACGGCGATCCGTGCCCGGCCCAGCGTCGCGATCTTGTCCGTCACCACTCAGCAGACTGTACGTGCCCGACGCGCGCGGCGGTCCCGGAGCCGGGCTGCCGGTCACCGCCGCATCGCGGGCTCAGCCGAGCCCGGCGAGCGGCACACCGGGGTCGGCCAGGCGGGCGGCGTCCACCGGGCTCCCGGAGCGGATCAGCGCCTGGACGTCCCCGGTGACGTCCCACACGTTGACGTTCATCCCGGCGACGACCCGGCCGCCGGACAGCCAGAACGCGACGAACTCCCGGGACGCGACGTCCCCCCGGTACACGACCTCGTCGTACTCCCCCGGCGACGCGGTGCCGGACATCTCCATGCCGAGGTCGTACTGGTCGCTGAAGAAGTACGGGATGCGGTCGTAGGCGACGTCCTGCCCGAGCATCGCGCGGGCCGCGGCGGGCCCGGAGTTCAGCGCGTTCGCCCAGTGCTCCACCCGGATGCGGCGGCCCAGCAGCGGGTTGTAGGCGTTGGCGACGTCCCCGGCCGCGAAGACGTCGGGGTCGGACGTGCGCAGCGACTGGTCGACGAGGATCCCGTCGGAGACCTCCAGCCCGGCCTCCTCGGCGAGCCGGGTGTTGGGCCGGACCCCGATGCCGACGATCACGACGTCCGCGGGGATCTCGGCGCCGCCGGAGGTGACGACCGCCGACACCTGCCCGGCGCCCCAGAACCCGGCGACGCCCTGGTCGAGGCGCAGGTCGACGCCGTGCGCGCGGTGCAGGTCGCCGAACATCCCGCCGAGCTCGGGGCCCATGGCGGCGTGCAGCGGCGTCGGCTCCGGGTCGATGATCGTCACGTCGTTGCCGTAGGAGCGGGCGGCGGCGGCCGTCTCCAGCCCGATCCAGCCCGCCCCGGCCACCACGACCCGGCGGCCGCCGGGCGCGAGGGCCTGTTTCAGCGCCGCCGAGTCCGCCATCGTCCGCAGGTAGTGGATGCCCTGCAGCTTGGAGCCGGGCACGTCCAGCCGCCGCGGGGACGCCCCGGTCGCCAGCAGCAGCCTGGTGTACCCGATCGGCTCCTTCGTGGACAGGCGCACCTCGTGCGCGTCCCGGTCGACCGAGGCGACGGAGGCGCCCAGCCGCAGCTCCACGTCGTGCTTGTCGTACCAGTCCGACTCGTGGACGTGGGCCTTCTCGCGCGGCTCCTTGTCCAGCAGGAACCCCTTGGACAGCGGAGGCCGCTCGTACGGCCGCTCGATCTCGTCCCCGAAGAGCAGCACTCTGCCCGCGAAGCCCTCCTCGCGGAGCGTCTCCGCCGCCTTGGCACCCGCCAGGCTGGCACCGACGATGACGAACGTCTCCTCGGGCATGACAACCTCCTGTAGTCGACCTGTAGCTATCCCTACAGCGGCGTCTGTAACGAGACAAGGGTCATCGATGCGCGCGTCGAGGCATATTCCGCTCAGAGGCCGGCCCGCGGACCACGCGGGCGGCGATCAGGAACCGACGTCCAGCAGGCGGTGCCGCGCCATTGCGGACACATCGGTCAGCGAGGCGACCTGGTCGATGACGGCGCGGAGCCGGCCCGCGTCGTCGCCGGCGTCCTCGAACGCGGCGCGGAAGCCGGGTTCGAGGGTGCCGGGCGCGCCGGCGAGCGTCATCTCGGCCAGCTCGGTGATCAGGGTCCGCTGCCGGGCCCTGATCTCCTCGTGGCTGATCCACACGTAGTGCGCGGTGATCCCCTTGAGCAGGGCGTTCTCCAGCCGCTGCGCGCGCGGGACGATCAGCTCCGCCGCGTACCGGGTCAGCGGGCGGTCCCCGTAGGCCTCCCGGGTGGCGGTCTCGGCGGCCATGCAGAACCGCCCGATCAGCGTGCTGGTGAGGTTCTTGAGGGCGGCCAGGCTCCGCGGCGTGCCGTCGTAGCGGTCGGGCCAGTACGGCTCGGCGAGCAGCACGGCGAAGCGCTCCTCCAGCTCGGGCAGGTCGGCGTCGGGGCAGTACAGCTTGATCGCGGTGGCGGCGACGAGGCGGCGCTCGGCGGGGTCGGCGAGGCGGGCGAAGTCGATGTGCCCGGCGACCAGCGCGTCCTCCAGGTCGTGGACGGAGTAGGCGACGTCGTCGCTCCAGTCCATGACCTGCGCCTCGAAGCACGTCCGCCCCGGTTCGACGCCCTCGCGGACCCAGCGCGCGACGTCCGTGTCGTCGTCGTACACGCCGAATTTCCCGTTGACCGCGGCCGCCTGCGGCCACGGGTACTTCATCGCGGCGTCCAGCGCGGCGCGGGTCAGGTTGAGGCCGACGCTGCGGCCGTGCAGGGGCGGGCCGTCCAGCGCGAACGACTTCGGCTCCAGGCGGGTCAGGATACGCAGGCTCTGCGCGTTGCCCTCGAAGCCGCCGCAGTCGCGCGCGACGATGTCGAGCGCGAACTCGCCGTTGTGCCCGAACGGCGGATGCCCGATGTCGTGGGACAGGCACGCCGCCTCCACCAGATCGGGGTCGCAGCCGAGGGACTTGCCCAGCTCACGGCCGACCTGGGCGCATTCGAGCGAGTGGGTCAGCCGGGTGCGCAGGCTCTGCACGGTGTCGGCGCCGGCGTCCGCGCCCGGCGAGGCGACCTGCGTCTTGGCGGCCAGCCGCCGCAGGGCCGCGCTGTGCAGGACGCGGGCGCGGTCGCGTTCGAACGCCGTCCGGTCGCGCCGCTTGGCGGGCTCGGGCGCCCAGCGTTCCCTGTCGTGAGCGGAGTAGGGGCCGGAGTCGCCGTGAATCGGGTTGATCGTCATGTCCCTATCCAGGGTATGCGTGCAGGGTGACGTCCCGTTGACCTTTGGGCGGGCCCGGGGTGTCAGCGGGACGGCGGCGGGCCGGACGACGGCGCCGGCGACGAGGGCTGCGGCGTCCCGGACGGGTCGATGTGGATGCGCTTGACGGTCTCGCTCGGCGGCTGGACGCTCTTGCCCAGCAGCACGTACGACAGGTACGCCCCGGTCTCCCGGACGATGTAGTCGAACTGGGTCTCGCGCGTCTGGACGCTGGGGCCGCTGCGGGTCGGCGAGGCGGCCGCCTCGATGCCGCTGTCCTCGGCCATCTTCTTCGACCGCAGCCCGTGCCACGGATCGGTGACGATCACGGCGGACGACCATCCGTGCCGGTCGAACTCCCTGCCGACGGCCCGCATGCTCTCCAGCGTGTCCCGCCCGACGGGCACCGCGAAGACCTTGGCCGCGGGCACCCCGCCCTTCTCGATCAGCCAGGTGCGGCCGGAGCCGGCCTCGGTGTAGTTGTCGCCGGGGGCCTTGCCGCCGACGGTGACGATGGCGGGCGCGACACCGTCGCGGTAGAGGTCCAGGGCGTGCTGGAGCCGCCACTTCAGCGTCGGGGACGGAACCCCGTTGTACTGCGCGGCGCCGAGAACGATGATCGCGTCGGAGCGGGGCCGCTCGTCCTGGCGGGCCTGGTGCCAGATCCGCGTCCCGACGGTGAGGGGCGTCAGCACGGCGATCGCGAGCAGCCCGAGGACGACGCTCATCGGGATCGTGAACCAGAGCGGCCGCCTGCGCCCGCGGCGCGGCCGCTCCTCGGGCTCGGGCTCGTCCGGCTCGTCGGGCTCGTGGCCCTCGGTCTGGGGTTGCGGCAATTCCTCTTCCAACGTCATCGGTTCGACCACGTTAGTTAGATGGCTCGCGGAGCGCCCGAGGTTCGCTGCGGCGGCGTGTCCGCCGTCCCGGCTCCGTCCCGGCGGCCGGTCCCCGCGCACGGCGGTGTGCGGGGACCGGCCGCGGCGACGGTGTCAGCGGCTGTCGCCGCCCCCGGACGAACCGCCCGCCGCCACGATCGCGGCGCGGCCGGCCTCCAGCCGGGCGACGGGTATGCGGAACGGCGAGCAGGACACGTAGTCGAGTCCGACCTCGTGGCAGAAGTGCACCGAATCGGGGTCGCCGCCGTGCTCGCCGCAGATGCCGAGCTTGATGCCGGGTCGCGCCTTGCGGCCCTCCTCGGCGGCGATGCGGACGAGCCGCCCCACCCCGTCGCGGTCGAGGGTCTCGAACGGCGACACCCCGAAGATCCCGAGTTCCAGGTAGCGGCCGAAGAACGCGGCCTCGACGTCGTCGCGGGAGAAGCCCCAGGTCGTCTGGGTGAGGTCGTTGGTTCCGAAGGAGAAGAACTCGGCGGCCTCGGCGATCTGGCCGGCGGTCAGCGCGGCACGCGGCAGCTCGATCATGGTGCCGATCAGCGCCGGGACGTCGACCCCGGTGGCCTCCCTGACGCCGTCCAGGATGGCGCGGGCCTCGTCGCGGACGGCCTCCAGCTCCTGCACGGCGCCGACGAGCGGGATCATGATCTCGGGACGCGGATCGCCGCCCGCGCGGCGCCGCGCCGCCGCGGCCTCGGCGATCGCGCGGACCTGCATTCCGAACAGTCCCGGAATCGCCAAACCGAGCCGCACGCCGCGCAGGCCCAGCATAGGGTTCTGCTCGTGCAGTCGGTTGACTGCTTCGAGCAGTCTCCGGTCCTTGTCGTCCGCGTCGTCGCCCGCGAGCGCGACCCTGACCGACAGCTCGGTGATGTCGGGGAGGAATTCGTGCAGCGGCGGGTCGATCAGCCGGATCGTGACCGGCAGTCCGTCCATGGCCTCGAAGATGCCCTCGAAGTCGCTCCTCTGCAGCGGCTCCAGCGCGTCCAGCGCGGCCTGCCGCTCCGTGCCGTTCCCGGCGAGGACGAGCTTCTCGATGAGCTGCCGCCGGTCGCCGAGGAACATGTGCTCGGTGCGGCACAGCCCGATGCCGGCGGCGCCGAACCGGCGGGCCCGCGCGGAGTCCCCGGGGTTGTCGGAGTTCGCGCGGACCTTCAGCGCGGCCCGCGAGTCGGCGTGCCGCATGATGCGGTCGACGGCCTTGACGAGGTCGCCGCCCTCCTCGACGCTCAGCTCGCCCTCGAAGTACCGGACGACGGGCGAGTCCTCGACGGGTACCTCGCCGAGGTACACGTCCCCGGACGTCCCGTCGATCGAGATGACGTCGCCTTCGCCGACCGTCACATCGCCGGGCGCGGTGAAATGCCCGTTCTTGACGTCGACGTCCAGCTCCTCGGCGCCGCAGACGCAGGTCTTGCCCATGCCGCGGGCGACGACGGCGGCGTGCGAGGTCTTGCCGCCGCGGGACGTCAGGACGCCCCTGGCCGCGACCATGCCGGCGAGGTCGTCCGGGTTGGTCTCGCGGCGGACGAGGATCACGTCCTCGCCCTTTTCCGCGAGCTCCACGGCGCGCTCGGAGGTGAACACCACCTTGCCGACGGCCGCGCCGGGCGAGGCGTTCATGCCCTTCGTCAGCTTCCGGACGCCGTCGACCCGGCTGGCGAAGCGGGGGAACATGAGCTGGGCGAGCTGGTCGCCGGTCACGCGGCGGGCGGCCTCGTCCACGTCGATGAGCCCCTGGTCGAGGAGCTGGCAGGCGATGCGGAACGCCGCGCCGGCGGTCCGCTTGCCGACCCGGGTCTGCAGCATCCACAGCTTCCCGCGCTCGATCGTGAACTCGATGTCGCACATGTCGCGGTAGTGGTTCTCCAGCGTCTCCATGATCTCGAGAAGCCGGTCGTAGGACGCCTTGTCGATCCGCTCCAGGTCCTTCAGCGGGACGGTGTTGCGGATGCCGGCGACGACGTCCTCGCCCTGGGCGTTCTGCAGGTAGTCGCCGTAGATGCCCTGCTGCCCGGACGCGGGGTCGCGGGTGAAGGCGACGCCCGTCCCGGACTCCATGCCCATGTTGCCGAACACCATCGAGCAGATGTTGACGGCGGTGCCGAGGTCGACGGGGATGCGCTCCTGGCGGCGGTACAGGACCGCGCGGGGCGCGTTCCAGGAGTCGAACACCGCCTCGACGGCCAGGTCCATCTGCTCGCGCGGGTCGGCCGGGAAGTCCCTGCCGGCCTGTTCTCGGACGATCTCCTTGAAGCGGCCGACCAGCCCCTGGAAGTCCTCGGCGGTGAGGTCGACGTCGTCGTCGCTGCCGCGGGCCCGCTTGACGTCCTCGACGGCCTCCTCGAACAGGTCGCCGTCGATGTCCAGGACGGTCTTGCCGAACATCTGGATCAGCCGGCGGTAGGAGTCCCAGGCGAACCGCTCGTCCCCCGCCTGCGCGGCCAGACCGTGCACGGACTCGTCGTTCAACCCGACGTTGAGGACGGTCTCCATCATGCCCGGCATGCTGAACTTGGCGCCGGAACGCACGCTGACCAGGAGCGGGTCGTCGCTCTGGCCGAGCTTCTTGCCCATCGCGGACTCGAGTGCGGCCAGGTGCGCGTTCACCTCGTCCGCCAGCCCCTCGGGCGGGTTTCCGTGCTCGAGGTAGTACCGGCAGGCCTCCGCGGTGATCGTGAACCCGGGAGGCACGGGCAGTCCGAGGTTGGTCATCTCGGCCAGGTTGGCGCCCTTGCCGCCCAGCAGATCCTTGAGGTCCTTGTTTCCCTCAGTGAAGTCGTACACGAACTTCGGCACGGGGAGCTCCTTTTCGCTCCGGTTCCACCCAGTGGCAGGTCCGGCCCCGCCGCGGCGGGGCGCGGCATCGCGTTCCCGCAGGCGGCGGCGGGTCCGCTGCCCTGTTTGCCGGGACTGTACCCGCGCCGTCCGGCCTTGCTCGGCGCCCGGTGGCCCAAGGGACGTTCTCCCAGGTCAATGGCCAGATAGTGGTCTATTCCAATGGGTACCCGGCGTACCCACCGCAAGGGAGAGGTAATGATGGATCAAGGAGGTGACGTTGTGAGGCCGAAGGTCGCAGGCGGCCGGGCGGGAGACCCGTTCGCCCCCATCGCCGATTACGGGTTCCTGTCCGACTGCGAGACGACCGCGCTGGTCGCGCCCAGCGGGAACATCGAGTGGATGTGCCTGCCCAAGATGGACTCGCCCAGCGTGTTCGGGTCGATCCTGGACCGTGACGCCGGGTACTTCCGGGTCGGCCCGGCGGGCGTAGAGGTGCCCGCCGCACAGCGCTACATCCCCGGCACCATGGTGATGGAGACCACGTGGTGGGTGCACGGGGGCTGGCTGGTGGTGACGGACGCGCTGCTGATGGGGCCGTGGCACCACGAGACGGAGCGGTCCCACACGCACCGCAGGGCCCCGACCGACTACGACGCCGACCACGTCCTGCTCCGGATGGTGCGGTGCGTGAACGGCCAGGTCCAGGTCCGGCTCGACTGCATGCCGGTGTTCGACTACGGCCAGACGCCCGCGCGCTGGGAGCACACCGGCGCCGGGTACCACGAGGCCGTCGCGCGCGGGAACGGCATCGGGCTGCGGCTCAGCACCGACATGAACGTCGGGTTCGAGGGGTCGCTCGCGACGTCCCGGACGCTGCTGAAGCAGGGCGAGTCCCGGTTCGTCGCGCTGTCGTGGAGTGAGCACGCGGCGCCCGCGTCCTACGAGGAGGCGAACGAGCGGCTCGTCTGGACGGTGCACCACTGGCAGCACTGGCTGGACCGGGGCCGCTTCCCCGACCACCCGTGGCGCAGCCACCTGCAGCGCAGCGCCCTCACGCTCAAGGGCCTGACGTTCGCGCCGTCCGGCGCGGTGGCGGCCGCGGCGACGACGTCGCTGCCGGAGGCCCCCGGCGGCGACCGGAACTGGGACTACCGCTACACCTGGATCCGCGACTCCACGATGGCGCTGTGGGCGTTCTACACGCTCGGCTACGACTGGGAGGCCAACGACTTCTTCTACTTCATCACCGACGTCGCCGAGGCCGCCGAGGGCAAGCTGCAGATCATGTACGGGCTGGACGGCCGGGAGGAGCTGCCCGAGTCCACGCTGGACCACCTCACCGGCTACGGCAACGCGCGTCCCGTCCGCATCGGCAACGAGGCGTACATGCAGGCGCAGCACGACGTGTGGGGCGCGATCATCGCGTCCATCTACCTGTTCGTGCGCAAACGCGACCGGCTCGACGACCGGCTATGGAAGATCATCATCAAGCAGGTCGAGGACGCCCTCGCCAACTGGCGGACCCCGGACTGCGGCATGTGGGAGGTGCGCGGCGAGCCGCAGCACTTCACCTCGTCCAAGATCTTCTGCTGGGTGGCGGCCGACCGCGGCGCCCGCCTCGCCCGCGTCCGCGGCGACCAGGACCGGGCCCGGCGCTGGCAGGCCGCCGCCGACGAGATCCACGCCGACGTGATGGCGAACGCGCTGGACGAGCGCGGCGTCTTCACCGCGCACTACGGCGCCTCGACACTGGACGCCTCGGCGCTGCTGATCCCGCTGCTCGGCTTCCTGCCCGCCGACGACAAGCGCATCCGCGAGACGGTCCTCGCCATCGCCGACGAGCTGTCGGAGGACGACCTCGTCCTGCGCTACCGGGCCGCGGAGACCGACGACGGGTTCGAGTCGGAGGAGGGCACCTTCACGATCTGCTCGTTCTGGCTGGTCAGCACGCTGGTGATGATCGGGGAGCTGGACCGGGCGCGTGCCCTGTGCGAGAAGCTGCTGTCCTACGCCAGCCCGCTGCAGTTGTACTCGGAGGAGATCGACCCGCACACCGGGCGCCATCTCGGCAACTTCCCGCAGGCGTTCACCCACCTCGCTCTGATCAACGCGGTCATGCAGGTGATCAGGGCGGAGAACAACGAACCCCAGCCGCCCCTGGCCTGACCTTCGCCGCCGTGGCCGGGCCGCAGCCCCGGCCACGGCGTCCCGTGATCACAAGTTGGCGACATCCGCCGGAAATGCCTCGCTTGGAGAGAATTTCACGCCTACTGTTCCGCCGTGACCACGCCACCACCGGCTGACGACGTCCCAGACGACCCCCGGCCGGCCACCGAATGGGCCCCGCCCGACGCGCCGGCACCGGACGACAAGGCCCCGCCCGGCGCACCGGCACCGGACGAGCACGCACCCCCCGCCGCCGAACCCGTGCACGCCGGGTCACCGGTGTGGGGCGCGCCCCCCGGCGTCCACAGGCCATCGCACCCGGCCGCCCCCGCCAGGACGAACCGGCTCGCCATCGTCGCGCTCGTCACCGGGCTCCTCGGCCTGGTCCTGTTCGCGGTCGGCTTCGCCATCGCCGCGCTCGTGCAGGCCGGGCGCCGTGGCGAGAAGGGCAAGGGCCTGGCCATCGGCGGGATCGCGGCATCGGCGGTCTGGGTCGTCGCCGGCGTGGTCGTCGCGGCCCTGACCGTGACCTCCGTGTTCTCGGTGGACCGCGACGACGAGGGCCGCGTCACCAAGAGCGGCAAGGTACTGGCATCGACCTTGCGGGCCGGTGACTGCTTCGTCGGCACCGCAACCGATGGCACCGTCCTCGTGACCGCGCTGCCATGCACCCAGCCCCACGACAGCGAGGTCATCGCCACCTCGACACTCCCCCGGGAGCCGTACCCGGGCGACGAGAACGTCGAGGCCCAGGTGGACCTGCTGTGCGGCGAGCGGGCCCGCTACCTGCAGAAGAGCCGTCACTTCCGGGACCTGCGCTACTACAACCTGATGCCCGACGAGCTGACCTGGGCGGACGACGACCGCAAGGCGACGTGCACCGTGCACTACATCGGCCCGGGAACGCTCACGTCACCGCTGGTGGCGACCGTGGACGACCGCCTCAAGACCTTCAAGGACCTCGCGGTGGGCGACTGCCTCAAGAACTGGACGACGGACAGTCCCGTCTTTCCCGTCGTCTCCTGCACTGAATCGCATGAATTGCAGGTGTACGCCACCTTCCAGGCGCCGATGGGCGGGTCCTATGCCCCCGGCGACTATCCGCCCTACCCCGGCGAGGAGAAGATCCAGAAGCAGGCGAGCCGCGGCTGCGAGAAGCGCGCGGTGAAGCTCTTCAAGAAGCATCCGCCGCGGGTGCCGGTCGACGGGCGGTTCGTGTGGCCGAAGGAACTGGACTGGTACAGCGGCGACACGCAGATCGTCTGTCTGGTCACGGGCGTGGAGGGGCCGTTGAAGCGGTCGGTGGTACCGCACTGAGGCCGTGACGACCGCATTGATTACAGATTGGCGACATCCGCCGGAAATGCCCCTTTAGTCGAGAGTTTCGGCCTACCGTTCCGCCGTGACAACGCCACCCCCTGCTGACAACGACCCTGAACCGGCCGGCGGATGGGCCCTGCCCGGCGCGCCGCCACCTGCCGGGCCCACCGGACCAATGCCCGCCGGCCCGCCGATGCGGGAGGCCCCTCCCCCTCCCGGCGGGCCGCCGCCGATGGGGCTGTCCGTCCGGACGAACCGGCTCGCGATCGCCGCGCTCGTCACCGGGCTCCTCGGCCTGGTCCTGCTCGCGGTGGGCCTCGCCATCGCGGCGCTCATCCAGGCCGGGCGCCGCGGGGAGACGGGCAAGGGCCTGGCGGTCGGCGGCCTCGTCGCGTCCGCCGTCTGGACCGTGGCCGGGGCGGTCGCCGTCGTCGCGTTCCTGGGTTCGCTGGTCAGCGCCGAACGCGACGGCTTCGGAAATGTCACCGATAAGGACAAGGTGCTGGCCGCGATGCTGCGGGTCGGCGACTGCTTCAACGGGTTCGAGGGAGACCGCATAGCGCCCCTCGTCACGGCGCTGCCCTGCACGCAGCCGCATGAGGGCGAGGCCGTCGCCAAGCTACAACTGTCCGGCGATGAGTACCCCGGCGATGGCGAGATCAGGTCGCAGGCGAACGACGCCTGCGATCGGAAGACCCTCCAGCTTTGGAAGAGCCGATACGCCAGAGATCTGGTCGCCTACAACATTACGCCGACCCGGTCGACCTGGGATACCGGGGACCGTGAGCTGTTCTGCCTGCTGCGCTATACCGGCTCTGGAACGCTCACCTCACCGCTCGCCCAGACCCTGGACCCTGACCTGAGGTTCTGGTACGAACTGGCTCCCGGGGACTGCCTCGGGAAGTGGGACGAGGAGGCTTGGGCGCAGCGCCTCCTCTCCTGCACCGAACCGCACTGGAATCTGGTGTTCGCGACCTTCACACTGAAGGCAGGCCCATATCCGGGGCAGAAGGCGGCGGACCGGAAGGCGGAACGTGGCTGCGAAAAACGGTGGCAGACGGTTTTCCGCGGGCACCCGTCGCCGGACCTGATCGGGTGGTCCTTCCCCGAGAAGAGCGAGTGGGACACCGGGCACCGCACGATCGTCTGCTTCGGCAAAAGCGAGGACCGTCCCATGAAGAAGTCGATGCTGCCGCGCTGACCCCCGCGGTGGGCCCCCGGCATGCGACGCCGTGGGCCCACCGCTCGGGCTAGACGACCGCGCCCGAACTGTCGGACGTGCGGTGGACCGGCTTCTTCGGCTTGTCCTTCGGCTGCGGCGGCGGGGCCTTCGCGAAGCGCTCCAGGACGATCGCCATCGGCGTCGCGGTGAACACGCTGGAGTACGTCCCGACGACGATGCCGATCAGCAGCGCGATGGCGAAGTCCGTCAGCGAGTCACCGCCGAGGAAGGCCAGCGCACCCAGGATGAACAGCGCGCCCATACCGGTGTTGATCGTCCGCGGGACGGTCTGCAGGGTGCCCCGGTTCGCGATGTCGGCGAACCGGCCCTTGGGGTTGGAGCCCCACAGTTCCCGGACGCGGTCGAACACGACGACCGAGTCGTTCACCGAGTAACCGATGATCGTGAGCAGCGCGGCGAGGAAGACGCCGTCGATCGGTTTGCCGAGCCAGGCGAAGACGCCGGTGACGATCATGATGTCGTGGAACATCGCGACCACCGCGCCGGCCGCGAACGTCCAGCGGAACCTGATCGTCAGGTAGGCCAGCTGCGCGAGCAGGGCGAGGCCGAGGGCGATCAGCGCCTTCTGCCGCAGTTCGTCGCCGAGGCTGGGGCCGATCAGCTCGTCGCGTTCCTTGGTGGCCCCGCCGCCCTTCTCGGCCAGGGCCTCCTGGATGTTCTTCACGTCCGCGTTGGTGAGGTCGGAGGTCCGGACGGAGATGTCGTCCTCCCCCGAGGTCTGCACGATGGCCCGCGGGAATCCGGCGTCGGAGACGGCGGAGCGGGCGTCGTCGATGTCGACGGGACGGCTCGTGGAGTACTCGACGATGCGTCCGCCGGTGAACTCCACTCCGAAGTTGAGTCCCTGGATGAAGATCCCGGCCGCGGCGGCGACGATGGCGAACCCGGAGATGCCGAGCCAGAGCCGCCGGCGTTTCATCAGGTCGGGGCCGCTCTCCTCCAGCCACCGCCGGATGCGCCCGGCACCGCTGAGACCGCCCGCCCTGCCCTTGGTGAGCTTGGGGAAGCGCGCGGCGGCGGCGTCGGTGAGGACGCGGCTCACCAGCATCGCGGAGATGAGGGAGCCGATCACACCGATGGTGAGGGTGACACCGAAGCCCTTCACCGGCCCGGAGGCGAGGAAGAACAGCAGCGCGCCGGCGAGCAGCGTGGTGACGGCGGTGTCGGCGATCGCCGACCAGGCCTTGTTGAACCCGGTGGCCAGCGCCGTCCGCGCCCGGCGGCTCGGATGGTCGGATATCTCTTCTCGTGCGCGTTCGAAGGCGAGCACGTTCGCGTCGATCGCCATGCCGATGGCCAGGACGAACCCGGCCAGGCCGGGCAAGGTCAGCGTCGCTCCGATCGCGACGAGGGCGCCGTAGGAGATCAGCGCGTACCCGGCCAGCGCGACGGTCGCGAGCAGGCCGACGAGGCGGTAGACCGCGATGATGAACAGCCCGGTCAGGATGATGCCGATGACCGCGGCCTTGGCGCTGGCGTCGATCGCCTCGTCGCCCAGCGTCGGGCCGACCACCCGCTGCTCGATGATCTTCACGGGCACCGGGAGCGCGCCGCCCTCGATGAGGGCCGCGAGGTCCTTGGCCTCCTCGGGGCTGAAGTCCCCGGTGATCTGGGTCGATCCGCCGGTGATCCCGACGCCGCAGGGCACGCTCTGGGTGACCTGCGGTGAGGAGATCACCTTGCCGTCCAGGACGATCGCGATCCGCCGGTCGTCGCCGGTCGCGCAGGCGGCCTTGGCGGTCAGCTTCTCCCAGGTGGAGCCGCCTTTGCCCTTGAAGTCGACGTTGACGGCCCAGCCGCCGAGGTTCTGCGGATCGTAGGAGGCGCTCGCCTCGCCGATCCCCTCGCCGGTGAGCGCGGCGGGCCCGATGAGGATCTGCTGCCCGCTCTCGTCCGGGATGAGCTTCTGGCCCTTCTTCTCGTCGGGCTTGCCGGTGTTGACGAGCACCGGATGCGCGGTGAGCTGGGCGGTCTTGCCGATCGCCTCGGTCGCCCGGGTCGGGTCCTGGACGTCGGGCAGTTCGACGATGATCCGCCGGTCGCCGGACCGGGTGATCGACGACTCGGCCACGCCGAGGGCGTCGATGCGGCGGCGCAGCACTTCCAGGGCGCGGTCGGTGGACTCCCGGTCGGCCTTCACCGTCGGCGAGTTCTGCGTCTGGAGAACGATCTGGGTGCCGCCGCGCAGGTCGAGGCCGAGGCGGGCTTCTTGGGTAAAGGCGAAGTAGAAGGATGTGGCGAGCACGGCGAGTGCCAGTACCGCCCGCACCATGTTGGCGCGGTTCAAAGGGAGACCTCCACACGGGGATTCGGTGCCGCACCGGCAGGCGCGGAACCGCGGACGAAAGACTCAGACCCGTGTGGGCGCGGGCGGCGCGCGTCCGCGCGGCACGCCTTTCATCACACCCGGCGTGGTGCGGGCGGTGGCGGGGAGCCGCACGACGCGCGCGGCCGGCGGCCGGACGTCGATGCCGGGGGCGGGGAGCGTGGCCGGGGCGGGGTGGGCGTCGGGCGCGGCCGCCGCGACGACCTGCCGGGCCGCCACGGTGGTCACGGTCAGCGCCTGGCCGCCCGGCCGCGGCTTGGCGGACGTGCGGCTCCGGGTGGAGGTGTGCTCGGCCACCCAGGTCCGGACACCGGTGATCGTCCCGGTCGCGGACGTCCCGCCCTGCGTACCGGACCCGGCGGGCCCGGCCATGAACCCGAGGAACCCCAGGGCGACGACGAGCAGCCGCGCGAGGGGGAGGGACGGACGATGCAGTTCGCGCATCCCGCTCCTCCCTCGGCCCGTGGTCGTCGTTCCCGCCCACGATGCCGGTGCGGCGGCGAACGGTCCAGTCAAACTAACGCAGGTTCAGATTACGGGAGAGCGGTTCGCGTTTCGTCGTCGAAACACGGAGGCGACGCTCCGTCAAGTGACCCAGCGTGACAGTGCCGTTGCCCGGGCCGTCCCAGGGCCCGTACCAGCAGACACCGGCCGGTGTCCCAAACCGGCCAGGCCGCAATCGGCCTGGACCCATTGCCGGGGCCGCAAAAGCGAATTACTTTCGCGTACGCCCACCCCGAACCGGACAGAGGAGTATCCGGTGGCACGTATCAGACAGACCGCAATCATCGGGACCGCCGCCCTGGCCGTCCTCGCCGCGAGCGCCGTCCCCGCCGCGGCCGCGACCACGACCATCCGCGCGGGCTCGGCCACCGCGGCCGCCTACGGCGGCGCCGTCCAGGCGTCGCTGCTCGGCACCGCGACCGTCTCCACCTCGATCGGCAGCGGTTCCTGCGACGAGTCGGAGATGACCGGGTCCATCAACTCCGACGGCACGAACCTCACCATCGACGCCGCGTCCTTCACCGGCGCCGGCGGCGGACCCTGCTCAGGCAGCACCAGCTCCACGATCACCGCCATCGAGCTGCCCTGGACGGGCGGCAGCGTCGCCTACGACGCGAACCACACCAACGGCCGTGACGCCTCCGTCACCATCTCGAACTTCAAGGTCCGGGCCGTCGTGGACCTGTTCGGCGGCATCACCTGCGAGTTCGGCGGCACACTCACCGCCAACGGCTACAACGGCGACAACG
The DNA here is from genome assembly GCF_040650055.1 of Spirillospora sp. NPDC048819. Taxonomy (NCBI): domain Bacteria; kingdom Bacillati; phylum Actinomycetota; class Actinomycetes; order Streptosporangiales; family Thermomonosporaceae; genus Spirillospora; species Spirillospora sp. NPDC048819. Next base: position 302,399 of record NZ_JBEZGN010000002.1, read on the forward strand.
CCTCACGTCCCGACACGGGCAACGGCGAGGCGCAGGTCGGCGTGCAGGGAGCCGAAGTCAGCAAGACCGGCGGAAGCTTCTTCTGCCCGGGAACCGCCACGGTCACCGCCACCTACGAACTGCTCGGCGAGAGCTCCGCCGGGTCCGGCACGTTCGACCAGTCCCTCTACGTGACGGGCTGACGCTCCCAGAAGGAACGCTCCCGAGAAGAACGCCCCCGACAGTGGACATGCTCCCAGAGGTGCTCCCATGAAGCGGGCCGCCCCCCAAGCCGGGGGGCGGCCCGTAGCGGTGTCCGCGCGGCGTCAGCAGCCGACGAGCTGCGCGGCGAGGAACGCCTCGACCTGGCTCAGCCCGATGCGCTCCTGGCTCATCGTGTCGCGCTCCCGTATGGTCACCGCGTCGTCGTCCAGGGTGTCGAAGTCGACGGTGACGCAGAACGGCGTGCCGATCTCGTCCTGGCGGCGGTAGCGGCGGCCGATGGCGCCCGCGTCGTCGAAGTCGACGTTCCAGTTGCGGCGCAGCTGCGCGGCGAGGTCGCGGGCCTTCGGCGACAGGTCGGCGTTGCGCGACAGCGGCAGCACCGCGACCTTGACCGGGGCGAGCCGGCGGTCGAGCCGCATGACCGTGCGCTTCTCCAGCTTGCCCTTGGCGTTGGGCGCCTCGTCCTCGGCGTAGGCGTCCATCATGAACGTCAGCGTGCAGCGGTCGACGCCCGCCGCCGGCTCGATCACGTAGGGGACGTAGCGCTCACCGGACTCCTGGTCGAAGAACGACAGGTCGGCGCCGGACGCCTTGGAGTGCGTCGACAGGTCGTAGTCGGTGCGGTTGGCGACGCCCTCCAGCTCGCCCCACTCGCCGCCGACGAAGTCGAACTTGTACTCCACGTCGACGGTGCGCTTGGAGTAGTGCGACAGCTTCTCCTGCGGGTGCTCGTACAGCCGGAGGTTGTCCTTGCGGATGCCGAGGTCGACGTACCACTGCAGGCGCTCGTCGATCCAGTACTGGTGCCAGTCCTCGTCGCTGCCGGGCTTGACGAAGAACTCCATCTCCATCTGCTCGAACTCGCGGGTCCGGAAGATGAAGTTGCCGGGCGTGATCTCGTTGCGGAACGACTTGCCGATCTGCCCGATGCCGAACGGCACCTTGCGGCGCGCGGACTGCTGGACGTTCAGGTAGTTGATGAAGATGCCCTGCGCCGTCTCGGGACGCAGGTAGGCCAGGCCCGACTCGTCCTCGACGGGGCCGAGGTAGGTCTTGAGGAGGCCGTTGAACATCTTCGGCTCGGTGAACGACCCCTTGACGCCGCAGTTCGGGCAGCCGACGTCGGCCAGGCCGTTCGCCGGCGGGCGGCCGTGCTTCTCCTCGTAGGCCTCCTCCAGGTGGTCGGCCCGGAAGCGCTTGTGGCAGGACTGGCACTCGGTGAGCGGGTCGACGAACGCCTGGACGTGGCCGCTGGCCTCCCAGACCTCGCGCGCCAGGATGACGCACGAGTCGATGCCGACGACGTCGTCACGGCCCTGCACCATGGACTTCCACCACTGGCGCTTGACGTTGTTCTTCAGCTCGACGCCGAGCGGCCCGTAGTCCCAGGACGCGCGGAGCCCGCCGTAGATCTCGCTCGACGGGTAGACCAGGCCCCGCCGTTTGGCGAGGTTGACGATCGTGTCCAGCACATCGGAACGGCGTGCCATGAAAGATTCTCCATCCGGCTGGCGGTCGGCGGGACAGTGAGTGCGCCCCGGTCCCGCGACGGCGGCGGGCGGCGGCGAGTGTGATCCCCGGTGATGGTGCCCTGCGGCGCGGCCTTTCGCCGGCGCACGCGAGCATCCCCAGCTTAGGGCACCTTAGCGGCTGGTAGGTGAAGGCTCAGTAGACGCGGCCGTCGACGATGTTGCTGTCGATGGTGAGGGTCACGCCGCCGTGCTGCTCCCTGTGGTCGCCCCGGTACTGCTTGATGCGGCGGTGCGGGTGCCACCAGTGGTCCGGGATGTAGCGGTCTCCGTACACCTCGGCCTTGCCGTTCCAGTGGGCGAACCAGATGGCGACGGGCTTGCTGATCCCGGTGGCGCGGCCCACGTCGCGGATGCCGGACTTGACGCTGCTGTAGAGGCAGGGCGTGTACCCGACCTTTTTCAGCTTGCGGACCCAGTTGTCCACGAACCGCAGGACGGCGTCCCTGCAGCGGGGTTTCCCGATGTCGTACGCCTCCATGTCGAGGTAGATCGGCGCACCCTCGGGGATGCCGAGCGCCTTGGCCTTGCGGGCGGCGTCCACCGCGGCCTTCCGGCCCTGCTTCGCGGCGTTCTTGGCGGTGAAGCGCTGCGGACGGCTGCCGCAGGGGGCCTGCAGGCCGACGTAGGTGGGCGTGATGCGGTAGCCCATCTCGCGGACCTCGCGCACCCACGCCCTGGTGAGGTTGGGCTGCGCGCAGCCGCGGGCCGCGCCGCCGATGTAGATGTTGGTGACCTCGAACGAGGGCCGCCACGCATTCATGGTCGCCAGGGACGGGGCCGTGCAGGTGTCGAAGCCCTTGCCCCGCACCCATTTCTTGTCCTGGGCGGTGGGTGCGGTCGCCTCGGGCGGGACGGGTGTCTCGCGCCTGAAGTCCGTCCTGGACGGCTCGGGCGGGTGCGGCCCGGCGGACCATTTCTTGGTCACCTGGGCTCCGCGCAGCACCCGCTGGAGCCGCGCGGGGTCCGTCCCGTACACGCCGGTGATCGTCACGCCGGCCCTGGGGAGCGCGAGGCTCATCTCGTGGTCGACGGTCGGCGTGATCCTGAGCGTGGCGAGCTCGTCGCCGCGCACGGCGGTCCGCGACGCCGGGTCGACGCCGGCGGGCTGGACGTGGACGGCCTCGGTGCGGCCGACGATGCGGGCCGGGCAGTCGGGCTGCGGTCCCGGGCGGCCGAGGTAGATGGCGCGCCGGTCGTAGCGGACGCAGCGGGCCGGGTCCTGGTCGAGCCGGTGGACCTCCCATCCGGCCGGGACGGGGATGCGCAGCCCCCGGTACTCGACGACGCGGGGGCCGCGCGGCCCGGCCGCGTTCCCCGCCGGCGCGGCGTGACGGGTCAGCGCGGGCGCCGGTCCGGGCGCGGGCCGCGCGGCCGCCGTCCCTAGAACGGCGAGGACGGGCGTGGCCGCCACCCCGCAAAGGACGGTGCCGAACAGGGCGACATGGCGCATCTTCTCCCCCGGAAGGCCACAGGATCCCCCGGGCGGTCGTCTCCCGGAGGGCCACTGCATGATCGTGACGCGGCAAAGATGACCTTGGCCGGGGAGGTGAAACCGGGACGGACGCTTCTTGCCGCATCCTTGACCCGCGGGATCAGGCCGAGCTGACGACCTCGTAGGCGCCGGGTTCGTCCACGGCCATGGCGGCCAAGGGCATGAACAGCAGCCGCACCTCGTACACGCCGAGCGCGCGGCGGTAGTGCCCGGCGCCGTCCCATTCGGTGACCAGGGCCCACAGCCCCGGGTCGTCGACGGTCCTGCCGAGCCGGCCGGAGCGGAAGCCGGGGCTCGCCGACAGCGCGTTCAGCACGGCGGTCATGTCCTCGGCGAAGCCGCCGGAGTCCTCGGCCGGCACCCGGTACCGGGTTATCGCGATCATCGGTCAATCCTGGCAGTGAATCCGCCGTGACGCGTCCGGCCGTCCCTGCGGCGAAGCGGGTTCGGTTACGTTGGGCACGTGAATGCGCGAGGTGAGCGGCCCGGAGCACAGGGCACCGGGAGCGGCGGGATGCGCACGGCGGTCGAGCGGTGGAGCGCGGCGCCGGTGGTGTTCCTGCACCGGCTTCCGCGGTGGACGCTGCTCGTGGCGGTGTTCCTGCTGCTGGTGATCGGCATGGCCGGGAGCGGCTGGGTGGCGGCCGCCGGGCTGCTGGTGCTGGCGGCGGTGCTGGCCTGGTTCGGCTACCTGAACTGGCCCGTGCTCGACGGTTCGGGAAGAATCCTGCGGGTCGTCGCGCTGGTGGTTCTGGTGGGATTCGCGGTGGGACGCGCCCTTGAGCGGTTTTGACAACCATTTTCATCTTCGTCCATAATCGCGATGTGCCCCGCTTCGGTGACCTCCCCCGCCCGCGTCGCCGGCAGCGTCGCCGGCCCGGCGCCCTCCCCGCGACGGCGCTGGCCCTCGCCGGGCTGGCGGCGGCGCTGACGGGCTGCGCCGACCCGGACGCCGGCGTCCCGCCCGGCAAGACCGTCGTGATCGCGTCGTTCTACCCGGTGGCCTGGCTGGCCGGGGAGGTCGGCGGTGACGACGTCTTCGTGCGGACGCTCACCCAACCCGGGGCCGAGCCGCACGACCTGGAACTGACCGCCCGGCAGGTCGCGAACGTCGTGGACGCCGACTTCGCCGTCTACGTCGGGGGCGTCCAGCCGGCCGTGGACGAGGCCGTCCGGCGCCATGCCGAGGGCAAGTCCCTCGACGCCGCGAGTGTGGTGAAGACGCTGCCGCCGCCGGACGAGACCGACGACGAAGAGGCGCACGACGGCGTCCGGCACGAAGAGGCGGACTACGATCCGCACATCTGGCTCGACCCGAGCCGCATGGCCGCGGTCGCGACCGCCCTCGGCGACCGGCTCGCGGCCGCCGATCCCGCCCACGCGTCCGGCCACCGGGAGCGCGCCCGATCCACCGCCGCCGCGCTGACCGCCCTCGACCGCGCGTTCCGCGGCGGCCTGCGGACCTGCGAGCGGCGGGAGATCATCACCGCGCACGCCGCGTTCGGCTACTTGGCCGACCGCTACGGGCTGCGGCAGATCGCGGTCGCCGGCGTCGACCCGGCCGCCGAGCCCTCCCCGCGGCGGATGGCCGACCTGACGCGGCGGGTCTCCTCCACCGGCGCGACCACGGTCTTCACCGAGACGCTGGTCAGCCCGAAGGTCGCCGAGGCCCTGGCCCGGGAGGCGGGCGTGCGGACCGCCGTGCTGGACCCGATCGAGGGCATCGAGGACGGCTCACCCGACGACTACATGACGATCATGCAGCGGAACCTGCGGACGCTGCGTCCCGCGCTGGAGTGCACATGAAGGACCGGCCGAACCTCCCGCCATCCGCGGCGCCCACCGCGGCGCCGTTCACGGTGGACGGCGCGTTCGTCCGGCGCGACGGCCGCGACGTCCTCGCCGGCATCGACCTGCGGGTCGACTCCGGCGACGTGCTCGCCGTCCTCGGGCCGAACGGCGCGGGCAAGTCCACGCTGGTCAAGGCGCTGCTCGGGCTCGTCCCCCTGTCGGCCGGCCGGACCGAGATCTACGGCGAGCCGCCCGCCCGGTTCCGCGCCTGGAAGCGGATCGGGTACGTCCCGCAGCGGCTGCCGATGGGCGGCGGCGTGCCGGCGACCGTCCGGGAGGTCGTGGCGTCCGGGCGGGTGGCCCGGACGTCCCGGTGGCGGCCCGCGCTGTTCAACGACCGGGCCGCCGACCGGGCGGCCGTGGACCGCGCCCTGAAGACGGTGGGCCTCACCGGCCACGCGCGCGACTCGGCGCACCTGCTGTCGGGCGGGGAGCAGCAGCGGGTGCTGATCGCCCGCGCCCTCGCCGGCGAACCGGACGTGTTCGTGATGGACGAGCCCACCGCGGGCGTGGACGCGCGCAGCCAGGCCGCGCTCGCGTCGGCGCTGCACGAGCTGGCCGGCGCCGGGCGCACCGTGGTCCTGGTGACGCACGAGCCGGGCCCGCTGGAGCCGCTCATCACCCGCACGCTCGAACTGGGGCAAGGCCGGATCGTCCGCGAGAGCACGGTGGAGAGCACCGCGATGGGGAGGCCCGCGTGAGCGAGATGCTGCAGTACGACTACATGCGCATCGCCCTGGCCATGGCGGTGCTCATCGGGCTGGCCGCCCCGGCCGTGGGAACGTTCCTCGTCCAGCGCAAGCTGTCGCTGCTCGGCGACGGCATCGGGCACATCGCGCTGACCGGCATCGGGCTGGGACTGCTCACGAGCACCTCCCCCGTCCTCGGCGCGCTGGTGGTGTCGGTCCTCGGCGCGGTGGCGATCGAGGTCCTGCGCGCCCGCAGCCGCAGCGGCGCCGACGTCGCGCTCGCCCTGCTGTTCTACGGCGGGCTCGCCGGCGGCGTGATCCTCACCAGCGCGAACGGCGGCAGCGGGACGAGCCTGCACGCGTACCTGTTCGGCTCGATCACCAGCGTGACCGCCACCGACCTGTACATGATCGCGGGGCTGGCCGCCGCGGTGCTCGGCATCGTCGCGCTGTTCGGCCGCGAGCTGTTCCTGCTGTGCCAGGACGAGGAGGTGGCGCGGGCGGCCGGGCTGCCCGTCCGGTTCCTCAGCGTGCTGATCGCCGCGACCGCCGCGGTCACCGTCGTGATCTCGATGCGCGCGATCGGGCTGCTCCTGGTCAGCGCCCTGATGATCGTTCCGGTGGCGGCGGCGCAGCAGCTCACCCGCGGATTCCGGGGGACGATGCTGGTGGCGATGGCGGCCGGTGTACTGTCGGCCGTGTCGGGCCTGGCGGGCTCCTTCCAGTACGATCTGCCCCCGGGCCCCTCGATCGTGCTGCTGGCGCTCGCGCTGTTCATGGCCGCGGTCGCCGGGGGCTCGGTGGTGCGTCGCAGGCGTGCGCGGTCCGCCACGGCCGGGGACACCGTCCCCGCCACGGCCGGGTCCGGCGCCGAGACGCGGGTGGACGCCGAGGCGGAGGTGCTACGGGGATGACGACGGCCCGCCGGAACGCGGTTCGGCAGGTGCTGGCCGGCTGCGAGGGCTTCCGCAGCGCTCAGGACATCTACGCCGACCTGCGCGCGGACGGCTCCAAGATCGGCCTCACCACGGTGTACCGGGCGCTGCAGGCGCTCAGCGACGCCGGCGAGGTCGACGTCCTGCGCACCGACGAGGGCGAGGCCGTGTACCGCGCCTGCCGCACCGAGGAGCACCACCATCACCTCGTCTGCCGCGACTGCGGCCGGACGGTGGAGGTCGAGGGCCCGGCCGTCGAGCGGTGGGCGGACGCCATCGCCGCCGAGCACGGTTTCGCCGACATAACGCACACGGTCGAGGTGTTCGGCACCTGCGCCGAGTGCACCGCGAAGCGCCGCTGACACGGTCTTTCGCGACATCGGGCGCGAAACAAGGCGCGTAGTTCACACGCGCTGTAGGCAATCCTTGGCAAATTGCCATATCTACTTCCGAGTAGCCCTATGTCATAAATGTCCCCGTCGCCACGGCAGGCCCGACCCCGGGCCCCGGGGGTGCGTGGCGCCCGCACGAGAGGGCGTTCATGACAAGACGGGCGTTCACCAGCCGAAGGATCGTGCTCCTGGCCTCGGCGACCTTGCTCGCGACCGCCGGCACCACAGTGCCCGCGTCCGCGGGGCAGGCACCGTCCCCACCCGACCCGCGCAAGGCCGCGGAGCGTGCGCTCGGCGCGCTCACCGCCCGCGGCGCCGAGCAGAGCGGCGGGGACGGGCAGGCGTTCAAGGTCGTCCGGGTCACGATGGACCGCGACGGCACCTCCCACACCCGGATGGTCCGCACCTACAAGAACCTGCCGGTGCTGGGCGGCGACATCGTCGTCCACCAGAGCGCGTCCGGCGCGTGGCGCGGCAGCAGCGGCACCCTCGCCAAGGCGCCGGCCGACTCCCGCCCGGAGGTCCCCGCCAAGACCGCCGAGAAGCGCGCCGTCACCAAGAAGCGCAAGGCCGAAGGCTCCCCCGAACTCGTCGTCGAGGCCCGCACGGCCGACCACAAGCCCCGCCTCGCCTGGAGGGTCCAGACCGTCGGCAGGCAGGCCGACGGGACGCCCAGCCGCATCCTCACGTCCGTGGACGCCGCCACAGGCAAGATCCTCCTGCGCGAGGAGACCATCCACACCGAGGCGGGCGACGGCAAGTCCCTCTACACCGGGACCGTCCCGCTGGAGACGACGGCGTCCGGCGGCGCCTTCCAGCTGAAGGACCCGGCCCGCGGCAACACCTACACCGGGGACGCCGAGAACGAGACCGACCTCTGCTTCCTCATCTGGTGCTTCTACCGGGCCCCGGCGACGCTGTTCACCGACGCCGACAACCACTGGGGCAGCGGCACCACCGCCGACCGCGCCACCGTCGCCGTCGACGCGCAGTTCGGCACCGCCATGACGTGGGACTTCTACAAGAACGTCTTCGGCCGCAACGGCATCGCCGACGACGGCAAGGGATCGTTCAACCGCGTCCACTACGGCGACGGCTACGCCAACGCGTTCTGGGACCCCTCGTGCTTCTGCATGACGTACGGCGACGGTGACGGCGTCAACCTCGGCCCGCTCACGTCCCTGGACGTGGCCGCGCACGAGATGAGCCACGGCGTGACCACCTCCACCGCGAACCTCACCTACAGCGGCGAGTCCGGCGGGCTCAACGAGGCGACGTCCGACATCATGGCCGCCGCCGTCGAGTTCTACGCGAACAACACCGCCGACGTGGGCGACTACCTGGTCGGCGAGAAGATCGTCCTGCCCGGCTTCGGCAGCCTCGCCCTGCGCTTCATGGACAGGCCGAGCAGGGACGGCAACTCCGCCGACTCCTGGTCGTCCAACACCAAGAACCTCGACGTGCACTACTCGTCGGGCGTCGGCAACCACTTCTTCTACCTGCTGGCCGAGGGCAGCGGCGCGAAGACCATCAACGGCGTCTCCTATGACAGCCCCACGTCCAACGGCTCCACGATCACCGGCATCGGCCGGGACGCCGCCGTCCAGATCTGGTACCGGGCGCTGACCACGTACATGACGTCCTCGACCAACTACCAGGGCGCGCGCACCGCGACCCTGAACGCGGCCACGGACCTCTACGGCGCGGGCAGCACCCAGTACAACACGGTGGCCGCCGCCTGGTCCGCCGTGAACGTCAACTAGCCCCCGAGGGCCAGAGCCCCTGTTCCGGGGAAGGGAAGCCCCGCGTCCGCGGCCGATCTGACACGCGGACGCGGGGCTTCCCGGGGTCGTGACCCGGCCGGGTCCGGCCATGGGAGGATCGGGGCATGGCTACGACACGTACCGCAAACGCGCACTGGGAAGGGCCGCTCACCAGCGGCCAGGGGACCGTCTCGCTGGACTCCTCGAAGCTCGGCACCTACGACGTGACCTGGGCATCGCGGTCCGAGGAGCCGGGCGGGAAGACGAGCCCGGAGGAGCTCATCGCCGCCGCGCACTCCACCTGCTACTCGATGGCGCTCTCGCACGCCCTCGCCGGCGCGGGGACGCCGCCGGAGAAGGTGGACACCAAGGCCGAGGTCACCTTCCAGCCCGGTGAGGGCATCACCGGCATCCACCTGACCGTCCGGGCCGGCGTGCCCGGCCTGTCCCCGGCCGACTTCGAGAAGGCCGCCCAGGACGCCAAGACCAACTGCCCCGTCAGCAAGGCCCTCACCGGCACCAACATCACCCTCGACGCCGCGCTCGTTTAGCAGTTCCCTTGGCGGTCGGGCCCTGAAGGCCCTCCCTTCGGCGGGAACTGCGGGTGCGATCGCTGCATCGCTCCGGCTCGCCTTGCGGCTCGCTGCGCGATCAGGTTTCTCGCTTCGCTGGAAACCTGCCTTCGGACGCGATCGCGACTGTTGGGGTCGTCGCGGGGTTGCGGCGATGGCTGAGGTCGCGGGTCAGGGGGTTCAGGCGCCTTGGGGCGTCTGGGCCCCCACGGGGGCGTTGGGGACTGCGCCGCCGTATCTGCGGTCTCTCGAGGCGTACAGTTCGCACGCGTGCCAGAGGTGGCGGCGGTCGAAGTCCGGCCAGAGCGTGTCGAGGAAGACCATCTCCGCGTACGCCGACTGCCAGATCAGGAAGTTGGACGTGCGCTGCTCCCCCGACGAGCGCAGGAACAGGTCCACGTCCGGGATGCCGGGCTCGTCCAGGTAGCGGGCGAAGACCTTCTCGGTGATCTTGTCGGGGTTGAGCCTGCCGTCGCGGACGTCCCTGGCGATCGCCGCCGCCGCGTCCGCGATCTCGGCGCGGCCGCCGTAGTTCACGCAGAACTGCAGGGTGAGGACGTCGTTGTGGCGCGTCATCTCCTCGGCCGTCTCCAGCTCCTTGATGACGCTGCGCCACAGCCGCGGCCGCCGGCCCGCCCACCGGACCCGGACGCCCATCGAGTGGAGCTGGTCGCGGCGGCGGCGGATCACGTCCCGGTTGAAGCCCATGAGGAAGCGCACCTCGTCCGGCGAGCGCTTCCAGTTCTCGGTGGAGAACGCGTACGCCGACAGGTAGGGGACGCCGAGCTCGATCGCCCCCATGATGACGTCGAAGAGCGAGTCCTCGCCGCGCTTGTGCCCTTCGGTGCGCGGCAGCCCGCGCTCCTTGGCCCACCGGCCGTTGCCGTCCATGACGATGGCGACGTGCCGCGGCACCAGGTCCGCGGGGATCGGGGGCGGCGCGGCACCGTCCCGATGCGGATCCGGCGGCGATACGGCCCTGCTCACACTCTCTCCCTGGTGGTGTCGTCCCCGGTGGTCCGGGTGTCCGCGGCGTCTTCGTTGGACCCCGTGTCGCGCTCGACATGGCGCAGGGACCGGATCCCGTGCTCCAGATGCCACTGGAGGTAGGCGGCCACCAGGCCGCTGGTCTCCATCCGGTGGCGCTGCTCGCTGCCGTCGGCGTACTCCCAGTCGCCGCGCAGCAGCGCCAGCATCAGCGCGAACGTCGGCGGGGCGGGGGTCGCGGCGCCCGGCCGGCGGCAGTTCGCGCAGACCGCGCCGCCCGCCGCGATCGCGAACCCGCGCAGCCCGCCGCGGGTGCCGCAGCGGCAGCACTCGTCGAGCGCGGGGGCCCAGCCCGCGACCGACAGCGAGCGCAGCAGGAACGCGTCGAGGACGAGCCGCGGGTCATGGGTGCGTTCGGCGAGCGTGCGCAGCCCGCCGACCAGGAGCAGGAACTGCCGCAGCGCGGGCTCGCCCTCCTCGGCCGTGAGCCTCTCCGCGGTCTCTAGCATCGCCGTCCCCGCCGTGTAGCGGGGATAGTCGGTGACCAGCGCCTCCCCGTACGGGCGCAGCGTCTCGGCCTGCGTGATCAGGTCGAGGGAGCGCCGCTCGTACAGTTGGAGGTCCACGTGGGTGAACGGCTCCAGCCGCGCCCCGAAGCGGGACCTGGTCTTGCGGACCCCCTTCGCGGCGGCGCGGATCCGGCCGGTGCGCCGGGTCAGCACCGTCACGATGCGGTCGGCCTCGCCCAGCTTCTGGGTGCGCAGGACGATGCCTTCATCGCGGTAAAGGGTCACCCGTTCATTCTGACGCACGCCACCCGATGCCTCGGTGCCACGGCGGGCATCTGCCCAGGATCTCCGCAACTCCCCCGGACGGTAGCACTACGCTGGATAACAATTACATACCGTGACCGGATTCGGCCGTAGTGTCCTGCCGAAAGTTGTGGCTCGAACCACTCGAAGCTGGCAGCGTTGTGCCATGAGATTCCACATCGTGCCGCCGCACATGCTGGAGCGCATCGCCCGTGACGAGGAACCGCCCGGCCGGACCGCGGTCCGGGCTCGCACGGGAGGAGATGTCCCCATGGAGGCGAACGGATAGCGAAGTGAGAGTGAAAGTCGTCCGCAGCGGAGGATTCGCGGGGATCGAACGCCGCGCCGAGTCCGACAGCGCCAGCGACCCCATGCTGGCAAGGCTCGTCGGCCGCGTCGACCTGAACACGGTCCCGCCGCCGGGCCGAATCCCCGACCAGTTCCTGTACGAAATCGACATCGACGGCGACCGGACCACCGTCGGCGAGGCCCAGCTCCACGGCCCCCTCCGCGAACTGGTCCACCACGTCCTGGGCCGCGCCTGATCGCTGAGCGGCCCCCCGGCCGTGCGGCGCTGCCCTCTCCGCTCGCCGCGGGGACGCGCCGCGCCGGACCCGGGCGCCGCGGGCACCGGTGATGCCCGGGCGCCCCCGGTCGGGCTCGGGCGCTCAGCTGCCCTGCGCGCGGGCGACCCGGTTCACCGCGGACAGGATCGCCTTGAGGGACGCGGTGACGATGTTGCCGTCGATGCCCACGCCCCACACGGACGTGCCGTCCACGTCGCACTCGACGTAGGCGGCTGCGCGCGCGTCGCCGCCCGCGCTCATCGCATGCTCGGCGTAGTCCAGGACGTGGACGTTGACGCCGACCGTGGCGAGGGCGTCCTCGAACGCTGAGACGGGGCCGTTGCCGACGCCCTCGATCTCGCGGATCTCGCCGTCGACGCGAATGTCGCAGCTGATCGCGTCCTTCTCGTCCACCCGCGAGGTCGTGCGGTGCGCCAGCAGCCCGGCGCGCGGACCGCCCGTGAGGAACTCGCTCTGGAAGATGTCCCACATGCGCTCGGCGGTGACCTCGCCGCCCTCGCTGTCGGTGTGCTCCTGGACGACGCGGGAGAACTCGATCTGCAGCCGGCGCGGCAGCTCCAGAGAGTGCTCGGTCTTCATGATGTAGGAGACGCCGCCCTTGCCGGACTGGCTGTTGACCCGGATCACGGCCTCGTAGGTGCGGCCGACGTCGTGCGGGTCGATCGGCAGGTACGGGACCTCCCAGCGGTGCTCGGCGACCGGCACCCCGGCGGCCTCGGCGTCCACGCCCAGGTGGGCGAAGCCCTTGTTGATGGCGTCCTGGTGGGAACCGGAGAACGCGGTGTAGACCAGGTCGCCGCCGTAGGGGTGGCGCTCGTGGACGGGCAGCTGGTTGCAGTACTCGACCGTCCGGCGGATCTCGTCGATGTCGGAGAAGTCGATCTGCGGGTCGACGCCCTGGGTGAACAGGTTCAGGCCCAGCGTGACCAGGCAGACGTTGCCGGTGCGCTCGCCGTTGCCGAACAGGCAGCCCTCGATGCGGTCGGCGCCCGCCATGTAGCCCAGCTCGGCGGCGGCGACGGCGGTGCCGCGGTCGTTGTGCGGGTGCAGCGACAGGATGACGGAGTCCCGGTGGGCCAGGTTCCGGTTCATCCACTCGATCTGGTCGGCGTACACGTTCGGCGTGGCCATCTCGACCGTCGCCGGCAGGTTGACGATGACCTTCTTGTCCGGGGTGGGCTTCCACACGTCGTTGACGGCGTTGCAGACCTCGACGGCGTACTCCAGCTCGGTGCCGGTGAACGACTCGGGCGAGTACTGGAAGAAGATCTCGGTGTCGCCCATGTCCTCGGCGAGCTTGGCGCACAGCTTGGCGCCCTCGACGGCGATCGCGGTGATGCCTTCGCGGTCCTGCTCGAACACCACGCGGCGCTGGAGCGTGCTGGTGGAGTTGTACAGGTGGACGATCGCCCGCTTCGCGCCGCGCACCGACTCGAAGGTCCGCTCGATCAGCTCCGGGCGGGCCTGCGTCAGCACCTGGATCACGACGTCATCGGGGACGCGGTCCTCTTCGATGATCTGCCGGACGAAGTCGTAGTCGGTCTGGCTCGCGGCCGGGAAGCCGACCTCGATCTCCTTGTAGCCCATCCGTACCAGCAGCTCGAACATCCGCAGCTTGCGGTCGGCGTCCATCGGGTCGATCAGGGCCTGGTTGCCGTCCCGCAGGTCGACCGCGCACCAGCGCGGCGCCTCGGTGATGACCGCGTCCGGCCAGGTCCGGTCGGTGATCTTGATCGGGGCGAAGGGACGGTAGCGCTGGACGGGCATACCGGAGGACTGCTGTTGCGGATACATCCGAATGAGAACCTTCTGCTCGAACCTCGCGGCCGACATGCACGACGCAGTCCCGCAGCGAGGGAGCCGGCCTGTTTACTGGCCCCCGCTGCGGCCGCTAAGGAGGAGCAGCTCACGCAACACGTTCGCCAAGTTAACAGATGCCATCCGTGTTACGGAAACCGACGTCCGGATGCTGAGACAACGGGGACCTCTTCCGTCTCAGGGGAACGCCGCCGCGCGCCGGTGAAATTCCCGGCGCCCGGTCAGGGGACGAGGACGGACAGGCAGGTCACGCAGCCGTCGAGCGCCTCGAACTCGCTGATGTCCACGCTCGTGACGCGCAGCCCGTCGGCGGCGAGGCCGGCCGCGGTGCGCGGCGCGGACGCCGACATCAGGACGTGGCCGGGCCCGATCACCACCACGTGGGCGCCCGCCGGCTCCCGCGGGACCCGCAGGCACGGCAGCACCGCGGTGTCCACCATCTCCGGCACGCCGATCAGCCCGCCGTCCGGCAGCGCCGTCATCGCCGACTTCAGGTGCAGGCAGCCGCGGACGTCCACCGGGACGACCTTGCGCCCGCCCAGCAGATGGGCGAGCTGGCAGATGCCCTCCTCGTTCGTCCGGGCGCCGCGCCCCACGTACACGGTGTCGCCGACCTGCAGCACGTCACCGCCGTCCAGGGTGCCCGGCTCCTTGATCCGCTCGACCCGCAGGCCGAGCTCGCGCGCCGCCTGCTCCGCGCCCGGCAGCTCGCCCCTGCGGCGCCTCTCGCCGGACCGGGCGACGACGGCGACGTCGCCGCAGACGACCAGCGCGTCCTCGACGAACGCGGCGTCGGGCTGGTCGTCGGCGGCCGCGACGGCCCGCACCCGCCAGCCGGCCGACCGCAGCGCCTCGACGTAGGCCTCGTGCTGGCGCGCGGCGAGCGCGGCGTCCACGGGGCGGCGGGAGGCATGGGTGACGATCCCCTCGGCCAGCCGCGGGCCGGGGGGCCGGACCAGCGCCCTCCCGGGGGCGTCCCTGCCGGCGACGGGGCCCATGTCAGCGGGACGCTCCCTCGGTGGTCACGATCACGCCGAGCGCGTAGGCGGGGGACATGCCGAGCAGGTCCGCGATGCCGTGCAGTTCCTGCCGCTCCCCGTCGCCGAGCGGGCCGTCCGCCAGCCCGATCCGGACGGCCTGCGCGAGGAACCACTCCTTGGCCTCCACGGCGAGATGGGCCCCGGCCCGGACGATCTCCCGCTCCAGGAACGTGCGGCGCAGCGCGAGGTCGGCGTTCACGGCCGTCCCGTCGAACTCGGGCTCGCCGTAGCCGACCACCGTGTCGATGGCGCGTGCGCGGGCCACCGGGTCGGCGGGGTCGCCGGCGCGCAGCACCAGGGCCGCCGCCGCGCGCATGCCCGTGGCGAGGGCCTCGGCCATCTGCTCGGCGGTCGGCGTCCGCAGCGCCGAGACGGGGAAGCGGCCGCGGCACGTCCGGCACTCCACGGCCTGCCCGAGCCGCCAGAGCGGCACCAGCGGGACGAAGAACATCGAGAACCAGCGGCGTCCGGCGCGCCTGCGGAAGGCACGGTCGCCCCCGCAGTTCGGGCAGTGGAACGTCCCTTCGCCGACGGTACGGAACACCGCCGTCAGGCCGAAAACGAGCAACACCGCGGTTCTCCTCCCATAACGGACTTCGTTCCAAACTACCGATCCATGCGCCCCGACGTGGCCGTACGGGCAATGCCGTTCCTGCATTTACGCTGGGTCCATGACCGGTGACCTGGGTTCCGAGGCGGGCCGCGAGCGGTCGCGCCCGTCCTTCCTGCCGCCCGTCGACGGCTACCCGCCGCCCCCGGACGGCGCCTGGGAACCCGCCCCCGACGCGACGGCCGGGCAGCCGCGGCACGGCGCCGCCTGGACCTTCTCCACGATCGTCGCGGCGGCGGCGCTGCTGGTGTCGGCGTTCCTGCCGTGGGCGCACGCGCAGATCATCATCGAGCTGTTCGGGCGGCCGATCGGCCGCGACCTCGGGAGCCTGGCGGGCATCGACGCCGACACCATGGTCGTCGCCGTCCCGGTGCTGGCGGTGGCCGCGATCGCGCTGGCCTTCTGGGACCTGATCGGACGGGACGCGCGGATCGGCGCGCTCGCCGCGATCCCCGGGACGCTCGCCCTGCTCGTCTGCGGGGTCTTCGTCCTGCGGCTCGACGACGTCGGCGACAATCTGCCCCGGACCGGCCTCGACTTCGGCTACCAGATCACCGTCCGCTACGGCTGGTACCTGACCGTCGTCACGGCCCTGCTGGTGGTCGCGTTCAGCCTGGCCCGGCCCGTCGCCGAGCGGGTGTCCAAGCCCCGGCGGGGGCCGGATGTGAACGAGGGGCGATCCCCGTACGCCGATGAGCAGTACGGCGGCCAGTGGCAGTACACCGACGAGCGGTACGCGGCCGACCCGTACGCCGTCTGGCCGGAGGAAGACCAGGCGTGGGGCCGCCGGGACCGGGACGCGCCGGCCGGGGACGACCCCGGAAGGGATCAGTCGTAGAACCCGAGCCGGCGGAGCTGCTTGGGGTCGCGCTGCCAGTCCTTGAGGACGCTGACGCGCAGGTCGAGGAAGACCCTGGTGCCGAGCAGCGCCTCGATCTGCCGCCGTGCCGCCGCGCCCACCTCGCGGAGCCGCGACCCCTTGTGCCCGATGATGATGCCCTTCTGGCTGGAGCGCTCGACGAACAGGTGCGCGTAGATGTCGACGAGGTCGTCGCGGCCTTCCCGCGGGACCATCTCGTCCACCACCACGGCGATCGAGTGGGGCAGCTCGTCGCGGACGCCCTCCAGCGCGGCCTCGCGGATCAGTTCGCCGACGAGGAGCTGTTCGGGCTCGTCGGTGAGGTCGTCCTCCGGGTAGAGCGGCATGCCGCCCGGCAGGTGGGAGATCAGCAGGTCGCCGACCAGGCCGACCTGGAAGCCGGTTTCGGCGGAGCACGGCACGATGTCGGCGAACTCGCCGAGCCGGCCGACCGCGAGGAGCTGCTCGGCCACCCGCTCGGGCGGGGCGAGGTCGGTCTTGGTCACGATCGCGACGACCGGGGTCTTCTTCACGGCCGCGAGCTCCCGGGCGATGTACTTGTCGCCGGGCCCGACGGGCTGGTCGGCGGGGACGCAGAACCCGATCGCGTCCACCTCGGTGAGCGTGGACCGGACGAGGCTGTCGAGCCGTTCGCCCAGCAGCGTCTTGGGCTTGTGGAGGCCAGGCGTGTCGACGACGACGAGCTGCGCGTCCGGCCGGTGCACGATCCCGCGGATGGCCCGCCGCGTCGTCTGCGGGCGGCTGCTGGTGATCGCCACCTTGGTCCCGACCAGGGCGTTCATCAGGGTCGACTTGCCGACGTTGGGCCGCCCGATGAAACAGGCGAACCCCGACCGATACCCCTCGCGCGTCCCGCTCTCCACCGTCGTCACCCACCAATTGTCGCCTACCCGGCCGGGCGGACGGCACGTCCTCTCACGCGGCGGGGTTGCCGAGGGCGGTGAGGGCCTCCCGCGCATGGGCGGTCCATACGGGGGCGGCGAGGATCCCGGCCACCTCGGCGGCCGTCCGGTAGTGGGCGGCGGCGGTCTGGGCGGGGCGGCCCAGGAAGACGGCCAGGTCGCCGAGAGTCTGGGCGACGGGCCCGGTCGTCGCGACGGCGGTGGCGCCGCCGGTGACGTGGCGTTCGTAGGGCAGCAGGGCCGTGTAGACCTCGGCGGCCAGTTCGCGGTCGCCGAGCGCGATGGCGCGGCGGCCCCGGATGGACATGGCGAGGTCGAAGAAGTAGTCGCGGCGGACGGGGCCCGCGCCGGCCACCGCCCGGCGGGCCTCGGCGGTGCGGCCGCGGGCGATCAGCGAGAGGGCGAGGATGTCGGCGGTCGCGGCGACGTGCGGCCACTGCTCGTGCAGCCAGGCGGCCTCGTCCAGCATCTCGCCGGCCCTGCCCTGGACGAGGCGCAGGCAGAAGACGCCGAAGAAGGCCATGCCGCGCTCGCTGCTCCAGATGCCCGTCCGGCCGATGGACTCGCCGACCTCGACGTAGGCGCGTTCGGCCTGCTCGTAGCGGGCCTCGAAGGCATGGACGAGGCCGTCGTACCAGCGTGCGATCAGGCCGAGGAGCGGCAGCCCGTACTGGTCGGCGAGCCGGCTGCCCTCCCGCAGATGGCGCTGGGCCTCGTCGAGGTCGAGCGCGGCGACGGACACCTGCTGGAGCTGGAGGTGCGCCAGGACGGTGTAGGCGCCGAGGTCGTTCCGGGTGGCGAGGTCGAGGAGTTCGGCGGCGAGCCGCCGCCGCTCGCCGAGGCCGTCCGCGGTCCGGTAGGCGTTGAGGTAGCGGCCGTTGAGCGCGACCGCGAGCAGTTCGGGGACGCCCAGCTCGCGGGCCGTCGCCACCGCCTCGTCGGCCGCGACGGCGCCGCGGTCGTCCTGCCCGCCCTCCATTTCGATCGCGAGGCTGGTGAGCAGGCGGACGCGCAGTTCGTCCTCGTCGCCGGGAAGCCCCGCGAGGGCCTCGTCGGTGGCGTCGATGACGTCGCGGTCGACGGTCCCGTACTCGCGGCTGGTCCAGAGCGTGGGGACGTCGAAGCTGACGATGACGCGGGCGAGGAGCCGGACGTCGCCGAACGTGCGGGCCTCGGCGATGGCGCGCAGCCGCCGGGCCCGGGCCTTGACGACGTCGCCGGCGAGCCCGGACGCCCGGATCGCGGCGACCTCGGTCTCCAGCCGTTCACGGGTCCCGGCGGGGCCGGCGGCGCGCAGCGTCTCGGCGGCCCGCACCCACAGGTCGGCGGCCAGGCGGTGGGCGAAGCGCGCCTCGGCGGCCTCCGCGGCCAGCCTCGCGTACCGGACGGCCTTGGCCGGGTCCGCGCCCGATTCGAAGTAGTGGTGGGCGATCGCGGCGACCTCGTCGGGAGTGTGCCGTTCGAGCGCGGCGGCGACGCGGCCGTGCAGCCGGGTGCGGCGGGCCCGCGAGATCCCGTCGTAGAGGGTGTCGCGGACGAGGGCGTGCGCGAACCGCATCCGGCCGGGCGCGGGCTCGGTGACCAGGCCGCTGCCGAGACCGGCCTCGACGGCGTCGATCACCGTGTCCTCGTCCCCGGCCAGGTCGGTCAGGACGTCCAGGCCGGCGTCGCGGCCGATGACGGCCGCATCGCGCAGGACGGTCTGGACCGGCCCGGGCAGCCGGGCGATGCGGCGGCGCAGCACGTCCCCGACCCCGGCGGGCACCCGCCGCGTCGCGGCGGGCAGGCCCTCGGCGTCCAGGAGCCGGGCGGTCTCCCGGGTGAAGAACGGGTTGCCGCCGGTCCGCTCGGCGATCGCGGACAGTTCCGCGTCGCCGACGCCGGTGGCGCAGGTGCCGCGGACGAGGGTCGCGACCTCGGCCGCCGACAGCCCGCCGAGTTCGATCCGCGCCGGCTCGTACCGGGCGAGGGCGGCCAGCGCCGCCGCGAGCCTCTCGGGGACCTCCGTCTGGCGGAACGTGGCCACCAGCAGGACGGGACCGTCCCGCAGCCGCCCGGCGAGGCGGATGAGGAGGGCGAGGGTCTCCTCGTCCGCCCAGTGCAGATCGTCCAGGACGAGCAGGAGCGGCGCCGTGTCCGCGACGCCGGTGAGGTAGTCGCCGACGGCCAGGTGGAGCCGGAACCGGCCCGTGCTGACGTCGGCGCCGCCGGGTCCGGTGACGGCGTCGTCCAGCAGCGGCCCGAGGCGGCCGGCGAGTTCGGCGGCGGGCGGCGCGGCGGCGGCCAGCCCGCGCAGCAGTTCGGCCCAGGGCCAGGCTGCGGGTGCTCCCCCGGTCTCCGGCGCCCGGCCCCACGCGCACGTCCAGCCGCGCTCGGCGAGGCCGCGCGCGAACCGTTCGGCGAGCGCCGTCTTGCCCATGCCCGCGTCGCCGCCGACGAGGACTACGCCGCCTCGCCCTTTGGCTGCGTCTGCGGCCGCGTCGTCCAGCCGGGCGAGTTCCTCGACGCGTCCCACGAAGGCGGGCTGCTCCTGCGCGGGGTCGGGCGCCAGCCGCAGGACGGGACGCCCGCGGCGGGACTCGGCCTCGCCCAGGTCGGGCGACTGGGTCAGGATGTCGGTTTCGAGGCGGCGCAGAGCCGGGCCGGGGTCGACGCCGAGTTCCTCGGCGAGGGTCGCGCGGGCGCGGCGGAGGGCGGCGAGCGCGTCGCCCTGCCGCCCGGCGCGGTAGAGGGCCAGGGCCAGCAGCCGCCACGCCTCCTCGCGCAGCGGGTTCGCGGCGGCGTGGGCCTCCAGGTCGGGGACGGCCTCGGCGGCGGACGCGAGCAGCCGGCCCCCGCCCTTCAGCATCGCCTCGGCGCGACGCTCGACGGCGAGGCGGCGGCGCTCGTCCAGCCGGGCGGCCTCGGCGGCGGCCCACGGCAGGCCGGCGAACTCTGCGTAGGCGGGGCCGCGCCACTCGGCGAGCGCCGCCTCCGCGCGGCGGCGGGCCTCGGGCGGGTCGGCCTCCAGCAGCCCGGCGGCCTCGTCGATCAGCGCGTCGAACCGCCACGCGTCGACGCTCGTGTCCGGCAGCCGGAGGGCGTACCCCGGCGGCTCGGTGACCAGGATCCGCGCCGGCGTGCGCGGCGGGCGGCCCGGTTCGAGGGCGCGGCGCAGGTGGGACACGAACGACTGGAGGCCGGCGGCGGCGCGGGGCGGGGCCGTCCCCGCCCACAGGTCGTCGACGAGCCGGTCGGCCGTCACCATCGCGCCCCGCGCGGCGACGAGCCGCGCGAGGACGGAGCGCTGCCGTGGACCGCCGAGGTCGGCGGGCTCCCCCGCCACCTCGGCTCCGAAGGCCCCGAGAACGCGTACGACAGGCGGCATGTCCCGATCAGCCTAACCGGGACATGCCGGACTGCCGCGGTCACTCCCCCGCCGTCACACCCGGCCGAGTTCCGGCTCCCGCTCGGCCACCGCCGCGGGCTCGGCTCCGCCGTGCGCGCCGATGTCCGGAAGGACGCGCGCGAGGGGCCGCGGCAGCCACCAGTTCGCCCGTCCGAGCAGCGACATCGTGGCGGGCACCAGCACCAGCCGGACGACCGTCGCGTCCAGCGCCACCGCGACCGCGAGCCCCACCCCCATCTGCTTGATCACCAGTCCGGGGTCCGCGGCGAACCCGAGGAACACCGCCACCATGATCAGCGCCGCGCTGGAGATGACCCGCCCGGTCGCCGCGAGGCCGATGGACACCGAGCCGCGCGCGTCGCCGCTGCGCAGCCACTCCTCCCTGACCCGCGACAGCAGGAAGACCTCGTAGTCCATCGACACGCCGAACAGGACCGCGAACATCAGCAGCAGGATGAAGCTCGACACCGGGACGCTGTGCGGGAGCCCGAGCGCCTCCGCGCCCCATCCCCACTGGAACACGGCCGTGAGCACCCCGTACGCGGCGCCGATCGACAGCAGGTTCATCACCGCCGCCTTCAGCGGCGCCAGCAGCGACCTGAACACGAGCATCAGCATGATGAACGAGGTGGCGACGACCACGCCGATCACGGGCCACAGCCGCTCCGACAGCATCCGGGACAGGTCCACGTACGCCGCGGTCAGCCCGGTGATCTCCGCGCCCGGCGGCAGCACGTCCGCGCGGATCCGGTCGACGAGCCCCGTCACCCGCTCGTCCTGCGG
The DNA here is from genome assembly GCF_040650055.1 of Spirillospora sp. NPDC048819. Taxonomy (NCBI): domain Bacteria; kingdom Bacillati; phylum Actinomycetota; class Actinomycetes; order Streptosporangiales; family Thermomonosporaceae; genus Spirillospora; species Spirillospora sp. NPDC048819. The sequence continues at coordinate 323,636 of NZ_JBEZGN010000002.1, forward strand.
CCCGTACTCAGGCGTGACCATGATCACTGCGGCGTCCCGCCCGGGGGACGGCACGGGCTCGGCGACGGCCGTGACGCCGGCGGTCCCGGCGAGCGAGTCCCGCAGGCCGGGCAGGGCGCCGGGGTCCACCTTCGTCAGGTCGACCGCGACGACCAGCGGCCCGTTGGCGCCGTCCCCGTACCCCTCGGCGACCAGGTCGTAGGCCTGCCGGACGGTGTTGGACGTCGGCTGGCTGCTGGAGTCGCTCGGCCACGTGCGCATGCCGAGCGCGGGCGCGGCCAGCGCGAGCATCAGCACGGACGCGGCCAGCAGCCACGGCCACGGGTGCCGCCCGACGTGCTCGGCCCACCGCCGGATCCGCGGCGACTCCACCGTGATCTTCGCGCCTGCGGCCCGGTCGCGGCGGCGCAGCACCCGGCGCCCGGCCAGGCCCAGCACCGCCGGAAGCAGCGTGACCGCGCTCAGCACCGTCGCCGCGACGACGAGCCCGGTGGTGAAGCCCATCGTCATGAAGACCGGGATCCGCGACAGCACCAGCCCGCACAGCGCCAGCAGCACCGTGGAACCCGCGAAGATCACCGACTGGCCGGCGGTCGCGTTCGCGCGTCCCACCGACTCGGGGACGCTGAGCCCCGCGGCCATGCCCTCCCGGTGCCGGGTCAGGATGAACAGGGCGTAGTCGATGCCGACGCCCAGCCCGACCATGGTGGCCAGCGTCGGCGCCGTGGTCGCCACATCGGTGAACGCCGCCAGCAGCGTGATCCCCGACACCCCGGCGCCGAGCCCGGCGAGCGCCACCACCAGCGGCAGCCCCGCCGCCACGACCGACCCGAAGGCCAGCAGCAGGATCACCAGCGCCGCCCCGACCCCGATCGCCTCGGCGACACCGCCCGGCGCCGTGACGTTCTCCGGCACCTGGCCGCCGAACTCCACCTGGTAGCCCGCCGCGTCCAGGTTCCGCGTCGCCGACTCCAGCAGGTCGAGCGTCGGCTTCGGCTCCAGGTCCGTCACCGGCACCGAGTACCGGACGGTCATCAGCGCCGTCGCCCCGTCCGGGCTCGGCCGCGCCGGCTCGACCACGCTGACGTGCGGCAGCTCACGCAGTTCCCCCGCCGCCTGCGCCAGCGCCGCCCGGTCGACCGTCCCTGACTCCGCGTGCACCACGACCCTGGCGTCCGCGCCCGACAACGCGGGGAAGCGCTCCTCCAGCAGGTCGGTGGCCTCCTGCGACCCCGTCCCCTCAAGCGTGTAGTTGTCGTGCAGGGCACCGCCGGCGACGCCCGCAAGACCGGCCACCGCCGCGACGAGCACCGCCCAGACGACGATGAACCGCCACGGGCGCAAGGCCGCGGCCCTGCCCAGGCGGTAAAGCAATCGGGACATCATTTCTCCCCCAGAACGGCGTTGTCCGACGTTCCGAGCATCACGCGCGCCCCTTGCCGCCCACTTGGCAGTGACTTGCGGGGCAGCCCACGCGGCCGCAAGTCCCGTTCCCGATGCCCGTACGCTGGGGGACGTGAGCGAGCTGAACGCCGAGGACGCGAAGATCATCACCCTGGCCAGGTCGGCCAGGGCCCGCACGAACGCCGCCGAGGGCGCCGCCGTGCGCGACGAGACGGGCCGCACCTACTCCGCCACGAGCGTGGACCTGCCGTCCCTGAAACTCTCCGCCCTCAAGGTCGCCGTGGCGATGGCCGTCTCCAGCGGCGCCGAAGACCTGGAGGCCGCCGCCGTCGTCACCACCGGCACCCCCGCCCCCGCCGACGTGACCGCCGTCCGGGACCTCGGCCCCAAGGCCCCCGTCCTGGTGGCCGCCCCCGACGGCACCGTCCAGGCAACTCTCTGACCAACCGGTCCACTGACAACCGGTCCACTGACCAACCGGGCCTCTGACTAGCCGGTCCGGTCGGGACCCCCGGCGTCCGCCGCGTCGGCCGTGGACGCGCCCAGGCGCCTCACCAGGACGGTGCCGACGCGGTTGCGGCGGCCGGCGATGGTCTCGGCCTTGAGGGACAGGACGGGGCCGCCCTCGTGGCCGTCGGCGGCGCCGGAACCGACCTCCGCGGTGGAACCCTCGATCGGGACGCGCCCCAGGGCGTGGGCGAGCAGGCCGCCGACGGTCTCGACCTCCTCGACGTCCATCTCCACGCCGAACAGTTCGGCGAGGTCCTCGACGGGGAGGCGGGCGGTGACGCGGGCGGCGCCGTCCGGGAGCCAGGTGACCGGCGGGGTCTCCCGGTCGTACTCGTCGGTGATCTCCCCGACGATCTCCTCCAGGATGTCCTCGATGGTGACCAGGCCCGCGGTGCCGCCGTACTCGTCGATGACGACCGCGAGGTGGATCTGCCGGGCCTGCATCTCGCGCAGCAGCTCGTCGATCGGCTTGCTGTCGGGCACATAGGTGGCGGGCCGCATGACCGAGGCGACGGTCTCGACCGACTCGCCCTCCCGGTGCTCCTGGCTGCGGCGGGCGACGTCCTTGAGGTAGGCGATGCCGACGACGTCGTCCTCGTTCTCGCCGACGACGGGGATGCGGGAGAAGCCGCTGCGCAGCGCGAGCGTCATCGCCTGCCGGAGCGTCTTGCCGCGCTCGATGAACACGATGTCGGTGCGCGGCACCATCACCTCGCGGACGAGGGTGTCGCCCAGCTCGAACACCGAATGGATCATCTCCCGCTCGACCGGCTCGATCAGGCTGCGCTGCTCGGCCAGGTCGACCAGGTCGCGCAGCTCCGCCTCGGAGGCGAACGGGCCCTCCCGGAACCCCCGGCCGGGGGTGAGGGCGTTGCCGAGCGCGATCAGCAGCCGGGGCAGCGGCCCGAACACCCTCGTCACCGGATGGATCACCGCGGCGCCGGCCAGCGCGATCCGGTCGGCGTGCTGGATGCCGAGCGTGCGGGGCCCGACGCCGATCACCACATAGCTGATCACGATCATGACGGCGGCGGCGGTGACGTAGGCGCGCCACGTCTCGTCCAGCCAGGAGATGCACAGGTCCGCGACGATCACGGTGGCGACCAGCTCGCAGGCGATGCGGAGCAGCAGGACCATGTTGACGTAGCGGGCCGGGTCGGCGACGACCTCGGCCAGCCGCCGCGAGCCGCGCCGCCCTTCGCGGACGATCTCCTCGACGGTGACGCGCGACACCCGGGCGAGCGCCGCCTCGGTGCCGGCCAGCAGGCCCGCCATGAAGACCAGGCCCACCGCCAGGGCGGACAGCCAGGCCTGCGTGGTGTTCACCTCAGCCGCCGCGTTTCTCCCGCCAGGAGGTCAGGAGCTCGGCCTGCAGGCCGAACATCTCCCGGTGCTCCTCCGGCTCGGCGTGGTCGTAGCCGAGGAGGTGCAGGATGCCGTGCGCGCACAGCAGCTCCAGCTCGTCCCCGGTGCCGTGCCCGGCCTCCCGCGCCTGCCGTTCGGCCACGGCCGGGCACAGGACGACGTCGCCGAGCAGGCCGGGATCGGTCTCGCCGTCCTCGTCGGCGCGGCCGGACATGTGGCCGGGGCGCAGCTCGTCCATGGGGAACGACAGCACGTCCGTCGGGCCGGGCTCGTCCATCCACTTCTCGTGCAGCTCCGCCATCGCGGCCTCGTCGACCAGCAGGACCGACAGCTCCGCCAGCGGGTGGACGCGCATGCCGTCCAGGACGTGCCGGGACAGGTCGGCGATGGCCCGCTCGTCGACCGGGACGCCCGACTCGTTCAGCACCTCGATGCTCACTACCGCCCCCGCTTGCGCCCGCCACGGCCCGCCGCGCCCGGCTGGAACTCCGGCACCTGCTTCTCGTCGTGCCGGTTGTAGGCGTCGACGATGTCGGTGACCAGCTTGTGCCGGACGACGTCGCGGCTGTCGAGGCGGCAGAAGTGGATGTCCTCGACGCCGTCCAGGATTTCCTGGACGACGCGCAGCCCGCTCAGATGCCCGTTCGGCAGGTCGACCTGGGTGACGTCCCCGGTCACCACGACCTTCGACCCGAACCCGAGCCGGGTGAGGAACATCTTCATCTGCTCGGGCGAGGTGTTCTGCGCCTCGTCCAGGATGATGAACGAGTCGTTCAGCGTCCGGCCGCGCATGTAGGCCAGCGGGGCGACCTCGATGGTGCCGGCGGCCATCAGGCGGGGGATCGAGTCGGGGTCGACCATGTCGTGCAGCGCGTCGTACAGCGGCCGCAGGTACGGGTCGATCTTCTCGTAGAGCGTGCCGGGCAGGAACCCGAGCCGCTCCCCCGCCTCCACGGCGGGCCGCGTCAGGATGATCCGGTTGACCTGCTTGTCCTGCAGCGCGCGGACGGCCTTCGCCATTGCCAGGTACGTCTTGCCGGTGCCGGCGGGACCGATCCCGAACACGATCGTGTGCTTGTCGATCGCGTCGACGTAGCGGCGCTGGTTCAGCGTCTTCGGGCGGATCGTGCGGCCCCGGCTGGACAGCACGTCCAGCGTCAGGACCTCGGCGGGACGGGCGTCGCCCTCGCCGCGCAGCATCGCCAGGCTGCGCTCGACCGCGTCGGGGGTGAGCTGGGTGCCGCCCTTCAGCAGGTCGAGCATCTCGGTGAACAGCCGGGAGACCAGGTCGGTCTCGCTCTCCGGGCCCGTCACGGTGATCTCGTTGCCGCGGACGTGGATGTCGATGCCGTCGCCGAACGCCTGCTCTATCGCGTGGAGCAGCTCGTCCCGGGAGCCCAGCAGGCTGACCATCGAATGGTCGTCCGGCACCACGATCTTGATTTGGGAGTGCGAGCCTGTCCGGTCGTCGCGTCCCGTGCGCGTTGACCTCGTGTGAGTTGATTCGACCATCAGCCGGGCCTTGCGGCCTCTCGGACCTGCCTTCTGTCTGCTCCGGGTGTCCAGGTGTACCGGTTCCATGGTACTGGCCGCCCCTGGAACCACGCGGATGGTTTTCGCCGGGGTGGGCACCGGGCGGCCGGAGCGGCCTGGGCGGCGGCGGCCGGGACGGTCAGCCGGGCGGCCAGTTGAGGCCGCGGCCGCCGAGCACGTGCGCGTGCACGTGGAACACGGTCTGCCCGGCCTGCGCGCCGGTGTTGAACACGACCCGGTAGCCGGCCTCGGCGATGCCCTCGTCCACCGCGACCTGGTGGGCCTCGCCCACGAGTTCGGCGAGCAGTTCGGCGTCGTCGGCGGCGAGCCCGCTGACGGTCGGGTGGTGCGCCCTCGGGATCACCAGCACGTGCGTGGGCGCCTGCGGGTTGATGTCGCGGAACGCCACCGTGCCCGCCGACTCCCGGACGATCTTGGCGGGCACGTCCCCGGAAACGATCTTGCAGAACAGGCAGTCGGTCATCCCTCTCCCCTCGCAGGCGGCCCGTGACCGCCCCGGAATCCTATCGAGACCCGTGCGGGCATGGCTCGCGGCGGCCCGCACTCGATAGGGTTTTCGCCGATCGACCTTCCATTGCGGTCGGCATTCCGACCGCCTACTGGTTAAGGTTGTCAGCTCAGGGCGTACCCCCCGGTTCGCAAGGCATTGCGACGCGCCCGGACCGGGCCGGGCACGCCCGATCCACGTCGTTCCGATGGCGACCGTACGAATGAACGGCCGGGGGACGGCAAAGGCGGCGGATAGGTGACCGAGGCAAACCAGGACATGCCCTTTCGTAAACCGAACGACGAGGGTGCGCGTCCAACTGACGTGACCGAGACCCTCGTGGCCAGGGGCACGGCGGGGGCGGTGGCCGCCGCCTGGGACGCCGATCAGGCGGTGACCGCGCTCTACAGCGCCAACTACCGCTCGCTGGTAAGACTCGCCGCCATGCTCGTCCGGGACGCCGGGACGGCCGAAGAGGTCGTCCAGGACGCGTTCGTCGCGATGCACGGCGGGTGGCGCCGGCTGCGCGACCCGGACAAGGCCCTGTCGTACCTGCGCCAGTCGGTGGTCAACCGGTCGCGATCGGTGCTCCGGCACCGCGCCGTCGTCGAGAAGTACGCCCCGAAGGGCCTGCCCGACGCGCCGAGCGCGGAGGCCGGGGCCATCGGGGAGCTGGAACGCTCGGCGGTCATCGACGCGCTGTCCCGGCTTCCCGCCCGCCAGCGGGAGGCGCTCGTCCTTCGCTACTACGCCGATCTGTCCGAAGCGGAGATCGCCAACGCGATGGGCATCTCCCGCGGCGCCGTGAAGAGCCATACGGCGCGCGGGATGACCTCGCTACGCAACGTCCTGGAGCAGTTCTCATGACCACCGACCCCCACGACGAGCACGGGGAGATCCTCCGCCGTGCCCTGAACGCGGAGGCGGACTCGGTCAACCCCGCAGGCGACGGCCTGGAACGCATCCGGGCCCGCATAGCCGACGGCTCCGGCCGCCGGTTCGGTCTCGGACGCATCGGTCTCGCGCGCTTCGGGCTCGGGTTCGACCGGTTCACCGTCAACTGGGCGCGTCCCGTCCTCGCCGTGGCCGCCGCCGTGGCGGTCGCCGGGCTCGGCGTGACCGCGCCGCAGACCATCGATCTCATCCAGCAGTCCGTGGGCAGCAACGGCCCCTCCGGCGAGGGCAGGAACAACACCTCCGGCGACCACACCGACGCCCAGGGGAACCCGGAGTTCCCCGGCCCGCCGTCGGCGGGCGGCACCGCGTCCGACGCCCCGAGCGCCTCGCAGACGCCGTCGTCGACCACCTCGCCGGGACTGTCTTCCTGCAGCATCCCGCCGCCGCCCGGCACCCCCACGGCCGCCGCGTCACCCAGCCCGCAGCCCGCGACCACGCCCGCCGCCACGCCGTGCCCGGGCGGGACGCCGTCGCAGAAGCCGACCACGTCGCCGTCGCCGCCGACGTCCACCTCGCCCGACCCGGACGAGCCCACCAACGCGCCGACGTCGCCCTCGACGAGCGAGTCCGCCAAGACCACCGATCAGGGCGCCGCGGGAGCCGCGGCCTCCACCCCCTGACCGGCCGGCCCTCCCCTCACGGGCGGGCCTACCAGCGGCCGGTGGCCGCCATCAGCACCGCGGCGGCCGCCACCCCGGCCGTCGACGTGCGCAGGACCGTCGGACCGAGGCGCACCGGGCGCCCGCCGGCCGCGGTGAACCCCTCCAGTTCGTCTTCGGTGATGCCGCCCTCGGGCCCCACCACCACGACGATCTCGCCCTCCGCGGGCGGTTCCAGGGCGCTGAGCCGCACACCGGCCTCTTCGTGCAGGACGACGGCGAGGGACGCCGCGGTGATCCGCGCGACGACGTCATCGGTGGACGCAAGCCCGGCGATCTCGGGCAGCAGGCTGCGCCTGGCCTGCTTGCCGGCCTCGCGGGCGGCGCCGCGCCAGCGTCCGAGGGCCTTCTCCCGGCGCTCGGGGCGCCACTGCGTGATGCAGCGGGCCGCCGACCACGGGACGATCTCGTCCACCCCGGCCTCGGTCATCGTCTCGACCGCCAGCTCGCCCCGGTCGCCCTTCGGGAGCGCCTGGACGACCACGATGCGGGGCGACGGCGGCGGCCGCCGGTGCCGGGCCAGCACGTCCAGGGTCAGGGACGCGCGGTCCGCGGCGGTGACGACGCATTCGGCCAGCAGCCCCTCGCCGTCGGTCAGGTCGACGCGCTCACCGGGCCGCAGCCGCCGCACGGCCGCGGCGTGCCGCCCCTCGGGGCCGTCCAGGACGACGCTGCCGCGCTCCAGCGCGTCCGTCCCGGCGAGGAAGACCGGCGGGCTCACGCGCGCACTCCGTGAGGGGCTTCGCCCATGTCAGTCCCCCGACCCACGATGCTCCGAGTCATGTTCCGGATCGCCGCGGCGGCCCTCGTCGTAGGCCGCCGCCACTGCTCTTCAGTGCTGGTTGAAGACGTCCTTGAGCCGCGAGAACACGCCGCGCTGACCCGGCGCGAACTTGCCGGGCGGACGCTCCTCGCCGCGCAGCACCGCCAGGCGCCGCAGCAACTCCTCCTGCTCCTCGTCGAGCCGGTTCGGCGTCTCCACGTTCACGTGGATCATCAGGTCGCCGCGGCCGCTCTCGTTCAGGTGCCGCACACCCCGGTTGTAGAGCGTGATGACCTGCCCCGACTGCGTGCCGGGCTTGATGTCGACGCTCTCGGCGGCGTCCAGGGTCTCGATCGTGACGCTGGTGCCGAGCGCCGCCGCCGTCATCGGGATCTCGACCGTGCAGTGCAGGTCGTCGCCCTCCCGCTCGAAGATCGGGTGCGGCTTCTCCACGATCTCCAGGAACAGGTCGCCGGGCGGGCCGCCGCCGGGACCGACCTCGCCCTCGCCGGCGAGCTGGATGTGGATGCCGTTCTCCACCCCGGCCGGGATCTTGACCTTGACGGTCCGCCGGGTGCGGACCCGCCCGTCGCCCGAGCACTCGGTGCACGGGTTGCGGATCACCGAGCCGAACCCGCCGCAGGCCGGGCAGGGCCGGGCCGTCATGACCTGGCCGAGGAACGAGCGCTGCACCTGCTGCACCTCGCCGCGCCCGTGGCACGTCTCACACGTGTCCGGGTGGGTGCCGGGCGCGCAGCCCGACCCCTCGCAGGCGGCGCAGGCGACCGCGGTGTCGATGGACAGCTCGCGGGTCGTGCCGAACGCCGTCTCGCTCAGGTCGAGCTCCACCCGCAGCGTCGCGTTGCGGCCGCGCCGCGCCCGCGACCGCGGGCCCCGGGACGTCGCCGTGCCGAAGAAGGCGTCCATGATGTCGCTGAACGGGAACCCGGCACCGCCGAACCCGCCGGCGCCGCCCGCGGCCGCGGACGCGAACGGGTCCGCGCCGAGGTCGTACATCTCGCGCTTCTTCGGGTCGGAGAGCACCTCGTACGCCTGGGTGATCTCTTTGAACCTGTCCTGGGTCTCCGGATCCGGGTTGACGTCCGGGTGGAGCTCCCGCGCGAGCCGGCGATAGGCCTTCTTGACCTCGTCGGCGCTGGCGTCCCGCCGGACGCCCAGGGTCGCGTAGTAGTCGTTGGCCACTTACGACCCCGCCAGGATCTGTCCCACGTAGCGTGCCACTGCCCGTACCGCTCCCATCGTGCTGGGGTAATCCATGCGTGTAGGCCCGAGCACACCCAGCCGGGCCAGAGTGAGGTCGCCCACGCCGTAGTCGGCGGCGACGACCGAAGTCGATCGGAGCCCCAGGTCGGGGTTCTCGGTGCCGATCCGCACCGTAACTGTAGAGGAATCGCCGGTCTCGCCGAGCAGCCGCATCAAGATGACCTGCTCCTCGAGCGCGACGAGGACCTCCCGCAGGCTGGGCGAGAAGTCCACGGCGGCGAGGTTGGCCGCACCGGCGAAGACGATCTTCTCCTCATGCTTTTCGACGAGCGTCTCCAGGAGCACCGACAGCACCGCCGCCGCGAGCGGCCGGTCCGCCTGGACCACCTTCTCGGGCAGGTCCGCCACCGCCGTCGGGACGTCACCGAGGCCGAGCCCGTCCAGGCACGTGTTGAGCAACGCCCGCAGGTGCCCGATCGATTCCTCGGAGACGGTGCCGCTGGTCTCGATGACCCGCTGCTCCACCCGCCCCGTGTTCGTGATCAGGACGAGCAGCAGCCGGCCCTCGGCGACCGGCACCAGCTCGACGTGCCGCACCGACGAGCGCGTCAGCGACGGGTACTGCACGACGGCGACCTGCCGGGTGAGCTGCGCGAGCAGCCGCACCGTCCGCCCGACGACGTCGTCGAGGTCGTAGGCGCCGGACAGGAACGTCTCGATCGCGCGGCGTTCGGCGACCGACAGCGGCTTGATCGTGGACAGCCGGTCGACGAACAGCCGGTAGCCCTTGTCGGTGGGGACGCGGCCGGCACTGGTGTGCGGCTGGGCGATGTACCCCTGCTCCTCCAGCACCGCCATGTCGTTGCGGATGGTGGCGGAGGACACGCCGAGGTTGTGCCGGTCCACCAGCGTCTTGGACCCCACCGGCTCGTTGGTGGAGACATAGTCCTCGACTATGGCGCGCAGGACCGCGAGTTTACGGTCGTCCAGCACCGTGTCACCTCCTTCGTCCCCGTCCATGGGCCCCCGATCGTCCGCACCGCACTGCTGGCACTCATTGCTCCCGAGTGCCAAGTGTACGACCCGCGGGGGCACTCTGGAGTGCCCGCGCGCACCCCCGTACGGCTGCGCGATCCTACCCGTATCGGACGGCGCCGCCACGCCGAGGGACGAGGGACGACGGCGCGCGGGCGTCCCGCCGGGTTAATGTGCGGACCCGTGCGGAGTAAGAAATACGGAAACGACGTGCTGGCCGGCGACTGGCGCAGGCCCCGCAAGGGCCTGATCCCCGAGGTCCCGGCCGAGCCGGGTCTGGTCGCCGAGGACCCCGCTAGCGGATTCTGCGGCGCCGTCGTCGGCTGCGACAAGTTCGGCGTCACCCTCGAAGACCGGTTCGGCAAGCGGCGCGTGTTCCCGCTGGAGAACGCGGGCTTCCTCATCGACGGCGAGCCCGTGACGCTCGTCCGGCCGGAGGCCGCGCCCAGAGGGCCGGCCCGTTCCGCGTCGGGCTCGATCGCCGTCGAGGGGGTGCGGGCCCGGGTGGCGAAGGAGAGCCGCATCTACGTGGAGGGCGTTCACGACGCCGAGCTGGTCGAGAAGATCTGGGGCCACGACCTGCGGGTCGAGGGCGTCGTCGTGGAGTACCTCGAAGGCGTGGACGACCTGCCCGCCATCGTCGAGGAGTTCGACCCCGGTGAGGAGCGCCGCCTCGGGGTCCTCGTCGACCATCTCGTGGAGGGCTCCAAGGAGTCCCGGATCGCCGCCCGGGTCTCGTCCCCACACGTCCTGATCACCGGACACCCGTTCATCGACATCTGGGAGGCCGTCAAGCCCGCCTCCGTCGGCATCCGCGCCTGGCCGCGCATCCCGCGCGGCATCCCCTGGAAGGACGGCGTCGTCGCCGAACTCGGCTGGGGCGACGACACGGGCGCGGCCTGGAAGCGAATCCTGGGCTCGGTCAACTCCTACACGGACCTGGAACCGGCCCTCCTGGGCCGCGTGGAGGAACTCATCGACTTCGTCACGGTCCCCTAGGTCAGATCGCGGACGACTAGGTCAGATCGCGGACGACGGCGTCCCCCAGAAGCCGTCCGCGCAGAGTCAGGACCGCGCGGCCCGCCTCGTACGGGCCGGGCTCGATCAGCCCGCCGTCGACGGCCCGCCGGACGGCCTTGTCGTCCAGCAGCCCGGCGGGGCAGCCCTGGGCGAGCCGCAGTTCGAGCATGATCCGCTCGATGCGCCGGTCCTCCTCGCCCAGGACCTCCCTGGCGTGCGCCGGGGTGGCGCCCTCCGCGAGACGCGCGGCGTACGCGGCGGGATGCTTGACGTTCCACCAGCGGGTCCCGCCGACGTGGCTGTGCGCGCCGGGTCCGACGCCCCACCAGTCGGCGCCCGTCCAATAGAGCATGTTGTGCCGGCAGGCGGCGCCGGGGTCGGCGGCCCAGTTGGAGATCTCGTACCAGTGCAGGCCGTGCGCGCTCAGCATCTCGTCGGCGATCAGGTAGCGGTCGGCCATGGCGTCGTCGTCGGGCGCCGTCAGCTCCCCCCGCCTCACCTGCGCCGCAAGCCGGGTGCCCTCCTCGACGATGAGCGCGTAGGCCGACACGTGGTCGGGTTCCGCGGCGAGGGCCGACTCCAGTGAGGCCCTCCAGTCGTCGTGGGTCTCCCCCGGCGTCCCGTAGATGAGGTCGAGATTGACGTGCTCGAACCCCGCCTTACGTGTCCACTCCACCACCTGCGGGACACGCCCTGGCGTATGGCTGCGCTCCAGGACGGCCAGAACGTGCTCGCGCGCGCTCTGCATGCCGTAGGAGATCCGCGTGAACCCGACTTCCCGCAATCGGGCCACATACGCCTCGTCCACGGATTCGGGATTTGCCTCCGTGGTGACCTCCGCGCCCGCCGCAAGCCCGAACTCGGCGTCGATCGCATCGAGAACACGGCCCAGATCGTCCGCCGGCAGCAGAGTCGGTGTGCCACCGCCCACGAAGACCGTCTCGACGGGCAGTTCCGCGTCGCCCAGCACCCGCCGGGCCAACCTCACCTCACCGATGGCGGTGTCGGCGTAGGAATCGCGTTCGGCGCCCGGCCCGAGCTCCGTCGCCGTGTACGTGTTGAAGTCGCAGTATCCGCACCGCGTCACGCAGAACGGCACATGCACGTAGAACGCGAACGGACGCGTCCCCAATCCCTCCAGGGCGCCGGCGGGCAACGCCCCATCAGCGGGCACGGGATCACCATCAGGCAGCGTGGAAGGCACCCTTCCAGTCTGCCCGGCCCAAGCCCCTGCTCAGTCCGCCGAGTCTTCGCGGAGCCTGTCTCGGAGCCAGTCGGGGATGTGCTCTTCGCTGCGGGGAAACCGGTCGAGGTCCAGGGCATAGGCGGACGGGGTGAGCGGCGGGGTGAAGTCGGGCTCGCCGTCGTAGTCGAATTCGGCGCTGAAATGCCCCGAGCGCTCGATCTGCAGCCGTGCGGTGAACCACGCGCCTTTGCCGCGCCGGTACATGACGCGCCGGAGCTCGTCCATCTTCCCCACGGCCTGCCCGGGAGGCATGGCCTTGTGGCGCTCGCCGTCCGGCCCCTCGACCTCGAAGGAGGCACTGTCGATGCCGACCGTGGCGCAGAACTCGAAGTCGAGCCGCTCCCAGCCCGACGGGGCGGCGGACCGCAGCGCGCGGACGGCGCCGTTCACCGTCTCCCGCTCCTTCGGAGAACGCAGAACCTGCTCGGGGTGGGTCACGCTACCTCCGGGAGGTCGTCAGATCGGTTGACCGGCACGCTACCCGTCCGACCGTACCGACTTGCGCACCGCGAGAAAGCGCAGCGCCCACCGTGTCGCGCATCACGGACGCAAACCGCGGCGGCCGCTCATCATGACACCGGCACCCGCGCACGCACATCGGCGACCGTCCGCGGCGACCCCGGCCGCCGCCCCGGCCACGCGACCGCCCCGGGTCTCGCGATCGCGTCCGAAGGCAGATTCGAGCATGCGAGAATCTGATCGCGCAGCGAGCCGAAAGGCGAGTCGGAGCGATGCAGCGATCGCACGCATTTCCCGACGATGGAGGGCCGCCGGGCCCGAAGAAGGAGGGAAATGCAATCGAACGCGGCGCCGGCTCGGGTGGTGCTGTGCGGTGAGCCTGAGGGCTGGCACTACGTGGTGGTGGACGCCTCGGGCGCCGAGCGGCGCTCCGAGTTCGCCGGGGCGGGCACGCGCTGGCAGACGGGCGCGGGGTCCGGGCCGGAGCCGGCGTGGTGGCGGCGGAGGCTCTCCGAGACGGCCGAGGGGCTGCGGGAGGTGGTCGCGGAGCGGCTGACCGACGCGACGTTCCGCGAACTGGGCGTCGAGACCGTCATCACCTGGTTCGCGGTGGACGAACCCGTCACGTGGGAGGGGCTCGTCACGCTGCGGGAGGCGGACCCGGCGCGGTTCCCCGGCCGGGTGGCGCCGTTCGTGATCACGCTGGAGCCGGGGCGCGGGGCGCTGCTGCCGGACGCGAGCCTGCTGTTCTCCACTCGGGCGCCGGACGCCTGGACGACTCTCGCCGCGGTGGCCGAGCGCTGCGGCACCCGCCCGCCGAAGTCGTCGTTCCTGTGCGGGTGGGCGGGTCACCGCAGCGTGCGCGTCGGGCGGGGGACGCTGGCGCTGTCCACGGGCCGGGGCGAGGACGGCGTGGAGCGGCTCGCGGAGATCTGCGCGACGCGGCCCGCCGGCTGGAGCGGCAACCCGGAGATGCGCCTGCGGTTCGACGGCGTCGACCTGCTCGACGAGCCCGCCGAGGACGTGGTCGCGCTGCTGGGCGAGCTCGGGCACGAGGTCGTGCGGCGGGGGCGGACGGCCCGGCTCGCCGTGTCGGGTCTCACTCTTTACGCGCCCGATGCGGCCGACGCCGCCGCGGAGCGGTTCACCGGCGTGTCCCTGCGGCCGCCGGCCACGCCGGCGCGGCTGCCGAGGCCGCTGCGGACGCGGGCCTGACGGACACACGAACCCGACACCCACGGGCGACCGGGGCGTCACCGGATCGCGACCCGGCCGGTCTAGATTCCGCGATCATGAGAAGCCGTGCGCGTCATGCCGTGCTCGCCTTGACCGGCGCCGCCCTCGCCGGTGCTCCCCTCACCGCCGCCGTCTCCCCCGCCGCCGCCGCGCAGCCGGGCACGATCATCGTCGAGCGCGGTGGTCCCGCCCGGTCGGTGCCGTTCACCGCGGCGCGGGACGGGGAGGCCGTGATCTCCTTCGCCGCGTCCGCTCCGGGCGTCTCCTGGGCCCGTGAGGGCGCCGAGTCCGCCGTCGTGTCGATCGCGGTGGACGGACGCCATGTGACCGATGTCGTCGTCCCGTCGTCGGAGCCGGTGGCCCGCAGCTTCGGGCTCGGGCACGTCCGGGAGGGCGCGCACGAGGTGACGCTGCGGTTCGCCCAGGGCAGCGCCCCGGCCGCCCGCAGCGTCGCCCTCGGCGCCACCAGCGTCCGGATGCCCACCACGGAGGCGACGGCCCTGCGGCACGCGCCCATCGTCGTCGGGCGGACGGGATGGCCGTTCGGCGACCCGTACCAGAACGCGACCACCGACACCCCGCTGATCGCCTGGCACGAGACGCGGCCCGCCGGCACTCCCGGGCACCGGGTCATCGAGTACTCGATGGTGTGGAGCAACGAGGACGGCGGCACCGACACGCCCGCGCTGATGGCGCGCTGGGGCCGCACGACCGACATCGAGTGGGTGTACCGGGTCGAGGTGGACGCGTCCGGGCGGCGCGTGGACGGCACCGCGGTCTACCAGGCGCCGCTGCACCTGACGTTCCAGTTCACCGGCCGCTTCGAGGGTGATCACCCGGTGCTGCAGACGTGCACGCAGAACAACAACCTGTGCGACGTCGTCTCGCCCGACCCGCCGCTGCGCTTCCTGCTCGACGCCTCCGGGACCCGTCCGGAGGGGCGCGCCCGCGAGGCCGTCATGGATCGTGAGCCGTGGACGTACCGTGTCGCGGCCCAGGAGATGGTGCGCGAGGGGAAGATCGAGAACCCGTCCGATCCGGCGACGCGGGAGGTCGGCGACCAGCGCACGTACCTGTTCGCCGAGTTCGCCAAGTCGACCGGTGCGGCGACCGCGTGGGGGTCGGCGCCGGGTGTGGCGCTCGGCGTCCGGCTCAAGTCCGATCCGTCCACGCTCTACCGCTCCGACCACGATCAGCCCACCTGGTCGATCGACCGGGACGGCGCCGTCGCCACCACCGTCGAACTGCCGGAGGGGACGGCGGTGTCCGACATCGCGGTGATCGAGGCGATCCGCCGTCCGACGGGGTTCGGCGACAACGGCGCACCGGCCACGGTCACGTCGGTCAACCGCGGGTTCTTCCTGGACGAGTCGTACCTCCCGCAGCCGTCGTCCATCGAATGGCGGGGGTCGGTGACGCTCACCCGGGAGAAGCCGTCGGCCGTCCTCTGGAGTCCCGGACTCGCGTGATCCCGGCCCGGTGGCGCGAAACGGCCACCGGGCGGGCGGAAGCGGGAACCCGTGCGAACTCCCGGCGCGTCCTAAGAGTCATACACTTCGCCAATAGGTCGCATAGCGAACGCGCAGAGCGAACTTAGGAGAGGACTTCCGCCATGGCCTACGGGCCTCCCCCGTCGCCCGGCCAGGGGCAGCCGCAGCAGGCCCCGTGGCAGCAGCCTGGAAACGTCTGGCAGCAGCCCCAGCAGCAGCCACCGCAGCAGCAGGCCGGTCCGGCCTGGCAGCAGCAGCCCCAGCAGCCGAGCGGGGGCACCGCCCAGATGCCCGGTCACTACGGCCCCGTCTCCGACGACGAGAAGACGTGGTCGCTCATGGCGTACGTGGGCCAGTTCCTCATCGGCGCGATCGCGCCGGCCATCGTCTACGTCGGCAAGGCGCGCTCGCCGTTCGTCCGCCGGCACGCCGCCCAGGGCCTCAACATGGGCCTCGCGGCCATCGCCGTGTGGATCGTCGGCGGACTGCTGTCCCTGGCCGTCGAGGTGCTGATCTGGCTGCCGCTGGGCTTCACGGCCGCCGTGATGTTCTTCCTCGTCTACGCGGGGAGGGCCGCCAATCGCGGCGAGTTCCGGCGGGTGCCGCCCGTGGTCGCCTGGCCCCTGCTGAAGAAATAAGTCCGTGCCGAGGGGCCCGGCGCGAAGCCGGGCCGCCTGCGGGCTGAAGCCGGGTTACTTCCGGGCGTGAAACCGGGTCACTTGCGGCCCTTGTCGGCGGGCTCGCCGCCACTGGTGGACAGCGCCGCGACGAAGGCCTCCTGCGGGACGTCCACCCGCCCGATGGTCTTCATCCGCTTCTTGCCCTCCTTCTGCCTCTCCAGCAGCTTGCGCTTGCGGGAGATGTCGCCGCCGTAGCACTTGGCGAGGACGTCCTTGCGGATGGCGCGGATGTTCTCACGGGCGATGATCCGGGCGCCGACCGCCGCCTGGATGGGCACCTCGTACTGCTGCCGCGGGATGAGCTCCTTGAGCTTGGACGTCATCATCAGCCCGTACTCGCGCGACTTGTCCTTGTGGACGATCTGGCTGAACGCGTCCACCGACTCGCCCTGCAGCAGGATGTCGACCTTCACCAGGTCGGACTCCTGCTCGCCGCTGGGCTCGTAGTCCAGCGAGGCGTACCCGCGGGTCCGCGACTTCAGCTGGTCGAAGAAGTCGAAGATGATCTCGGCGAGCGGCAGCGTGTAGCGGATCTCGACGCGCTCCTCCGACAGGTAGTCCATGCCGAGCAGCACCCCGCGGCGGCCCTGGCACAGCTCCATGATCGCGCCGATGTGCTCGGACGGGGACAGCAGCGTCGCCCGCACCACCGGCTCGTACACCGTGGCGATCTTGCCCTCGGGGAACTCGCTGGGGTTGGTGACGGTGTGCTCCGTCCCGTCCTCCATGACCACGCGGTACACGACGTTCGGCGCGGTGGAGATCAGCGACAGGCCGAACTCGCGCTCCAGCCGCTCCCGGACGATCTCCATGTGCAGCAGCCCGAGGAACCCGCAGCGGAACCCGAACCCGAGCGCCGCCGACGTCTCCGGCTCGTAGACCAGCGCGGCGTCGTTCAGCCGCAGCTTGTCGAGCGCGTCGCGCAGCTCCGGATACTGGTCGCCGTCCAGCGGGTACAGGCCGGAGAACACCATCGGCCTGGGGTCGCGGTAGCCGCCGAGCGCCTCGGGCGCCTGCCGCGACGCGCCGGTCACGGTGTCGCCGACGCGCGCCTGCCGGACGTCCTTCACCCCGGTGATCAGGTAGCCGACCTCGCCGACGCCGAGGCCCTGCACCGGCTTCGGCTCCGGGGCGATCACGCCGACCTCCAGGGTCTCGTGCGCGGCCCCGGTCGACATCATCAGGCTCTTCTCGCGCCGCGACAGCCGCCCGTCGATGATCCGGATGTAGGTCACCACACCGCGGTAGGTGTCGTACACCGAGTCGAAGATCAGCGCGCGGGCCGGCCCGTCGGGATCGCCGACCGGCGCCGGCACCTCCGCGACGATCTTGTCGAGCAGCTCGCGGACGCCCTCGCCGGTCTTGCCCGACACGCGCAGCACGTCCGACGGCTCGCAGCCGATGATCCCGGCCAGTTCCTCGGCGTACTTGTCCGGCTGCGCCGCGGGCAGGTCGATCTTGTTGAGGACGGGGATCAGGTGCAGGTCCGCCTCGAGCGCCAGATACAGGTTGGCCAGCGTCTGCGCCTCGATGCCCTGCGCCGCGTCCACCAGCAGGACCGCGCCCTCGCACGCCGCGAGCGACCGCGACACCTCGTAGGAGAAGTCGACGTGCCCCGGGGTGTCGATCAGGTTGAGCACGTGGTCGACGCCGCCGGACGTCCACGGCAGCCGGACGGCCTGGCTCTTGATCGTGATGCCGCGCTCGCGCTCGATGTCCATGCGGTCGAGGTACTGGGCGCGCATCTGGCGCCCCTCGACCACACCGGTCAACTGCAGCATCCGGTCCGCGAGGGTCGACTTGCCATGGTCGATGTGCGCGATGATGCAGAAGTTGCGGATGATCGCGGGATCGGTCTTGTCAGGCGCTGGCACCGGGGTCCGTTCACAAAATCTCAGTAGCTGGGCAAGGACACGTGTACCTCCCATGGTCCCATGTCCTTCGCGATGCTCAGTGCACGACCCGGTTTGGGGCAGGCCTCGGCGATTGGTAAGCTGTGCGACTGCGTGTGGCGTAGCGTCGTGCCCCGGGGGGTACCGTCCGCCCCCGTTCAGACCTTTCGTCAGAGCCTGCCGACCGTGCAGGCGAGGATCGCGACCAAGCTGAGGCACTACCGACGTGGCTAACATCAAGTCCCAGATCAAGCGCAACAAGCAGAACGAGAAGGCCCGGCTGCGCAACAAGGCCGTCAAGTCCGAGCTGAAGACGGTGATCCGCAAGTTCCGCGAGGCCGCCGACGCCGGCGACGTCGCCGTCGCCGTCGCCGCGCAGCAGAACGCCGCGCGCAAGCTGGACAAGGCCGTCAGCAAGGGCGTCATCCACAAGAACCAGGCCGCCAACCGCAAGTCGGCGATCGCCAAGCGCGCCGCCGCGCTGCAGGCGAAGTAAGAGCCGCACGCACCGGGGCCGGCCATGGCGCGCCGGCCCCGACGCATGTCCATGGACGAGCGGCGCGCGGTGAGGATCTCCAAGTATCTCGCCCGGCATCTGCGGCACCGCCCCGAGCGGATCGGCCTCACGCTCGATCCCGGGGGTTGGGCCGACGTCGCCGAACTGCTGGCGGCCGCCGCACGCCACGGCTTCCCTTTCACGCGCGCCGAACTCGAACACGTCGTCGCGGCCAACGACAAGCAGCGCTACGTCCTCGATGGGAACAGGATCCGGGCCGCCCAGGGCCACTCGATCCAGGTCGACCTGGACCTGCCTTCGGCGTCCCCGCCGGAACTCCTCTACCACGGCACCGTGAACCGCTCCGTGGAATCGATCCTGCGCGACGGCCTCCTGCCCATGGGGCGGCACGCCGTCCACCTGTCCCCCGACCGTGAGACGGCCCGGCGCGTCGGCGCCCGCCGCGGCGAACCCGTCGTCCTGGTCGTCCAGGCCGGGCGGATGGCCGCCGACGGGCACGAGTTCCGCGTCAGCTCGAACGGCGTGTGGCTGGTCGACCTCGTCCCGCCGGGATATCTGCGCGAATGACCTCGGCGGCCGCCCAGTCCGGGACGTGCCGCACCCACTCGGGCCCCTTCTGCGGCCCGAACAGATACCGGTAGGGGACGATCTCCCGGATGGCCTGGTGCACGTCCAGCCGGTCATCGATCATGTGGGTGATCCCCAGGTCGGCACAATGCCCGGCCTTCTCCGCCCGCTTCCGGCAGAACCGGACGTTCTCCCTGGGCAGGCCCGTCCGCGCGTAGAAGTCGTGGTGGTCGAGCCATGCCAGCGTGCGCTTGCGCACCCGGTCGCCGCACTTGGAGATGATCCACGCCCGTCCGCCGAAGTCGTCGATCAGGCCCGGCAGCACCTCGTACACGCCCTCGTTCGCGGGCGAGGCGAGGGCCGCCTCGAAACTCCCGCCGAGGAACGCGGTGTCGGCGTCGCCGGGGGCCAGCGGCCCCCCGTGGATGACCCGGCCGAAATCGACGCCGAGCCGAGGTTCGATGTTCATGCATCAACCCTCGGACCTCCGCCCCTAAAACAGAACTATCAATGACCCACCCAGCTATAGTCAACGACTATGGACCTGGGCCGCCTCTCCACGGACGCGCTCGCCTCGTTCGCCGTCTTCGCCGACCACCTCAACTTCACCCGGGCCGCCGAAGACCTCCACATCTCCCAGCCCGCCCTCCACGTCAAGGTGCGCAAACTCACCGAAACCCTCGGCCGCCCCCTCTACACCAGGCACGGACGCCGCCTCACGCTCACCCCCGCAGGCGAGCAGGTCGCCCGCTTCGCCCGCGACCTCGACACCCGCATGACCGCGTTCCTCGCCGACGTCCACGGCACCGCACCCACCCGCGTCCCGGCCCTCGCCGCCGGTGAGGGCGCCTACCTCTACCTGCTCGGCGACGTCGTCCACCCCGGTATGCGCCTCATCAACGGCGACCGGGCCCGGACCCTCACCGCCGTCCGCACCGGCCGCGCCGACCTCGGCGTCGCGGTCCTGGACGTCCTGCCCACCGACGTGGAGGCCGTCCTCCTCGCCTCCTACCCGCAGGTCCTGGTCATGCCGGAGGACCACCCCCTGACCGCCAGGACGGACCTCGCCCTCGCAGACCTCGCGGGCGCCGCCCTGGTCGTCCCCCCTCCCACCGGGCCCCACCGCATCACCCTCGAACGCGCCCTCCGCGCCGCCGGCGTCCCGTGGTCGCTCGCGGTCGAGGCCGAAGGGTGGCCGCTCCTCCTGCACTTCGTGTCCCGCCGCGTCGGCCTCGCGGTCGTGAACGGCTGTGTCGTTCCACCGCCCGGACTGGTCACACGCGAGATCATCGACCTGCCCGCCGTCCCCTACTACGCCCTCCACCTCCCCGCCCGCGCCGATGACCCGCTCGTCACCGGCCTGCTGTCCGCGATCCGCGCCGCGCTGAGGAGACAACCGTGCACTTCGAAACCGCCGTCGACATCGACGCCACACCCGAAACCGTCTGGAACCTGCTGAAGGACGTCGAACGCTGGCCCGACATGACGGCGTCCGTCGACCGCGTCGAACTCCTCGACGAACCCTTCACCCTGTCCAGCCGGGCCCGCGTCCACCAGCCCAAACTCCCCGCCGCCGTCTGGACGGTCACCGCGTTCGAAGAGAACAGGACCTTCACCTGGGAGTCCCGCTCCCCCGGCGTCACCACCGTCGGCGCCCACGACATCGCCCCCAAGCCCGACGGCACGGTCACCGTCCGCCTGACCCTCGACCAGAAAGGCCCCCTGGCCCCCGTCCTCTCACTCTTCACCGGCCGCCTGGCCCGCCGCTACGTGACCATGGAGGCCAACGGCCTGAAAGCCAAAGCCGAAAACCACTCCTGACCAGGCTCCCGAACTGCCCCTTGGCGACCGTCGAAAACCGCCACACAGGCACGTTCACCAACCGGCAGAGCGACCTCCAGACCCGCCCGGCGATCTGGCCCCTGGAACTGCACGCCACCCCGCCGGGCCGATGGGCCACCGGGCCACCGGGCCACCGCACCACCGGACCGACGGACCGCCGGACCGTAGGCGATTGCGGCGGTGCCGGCGTCGTTTGCGGCGCGCATGATCATCCGCCCGGGGCTGGCGGACCATGACCCCGTCGCCGGGCGGCCGGCCCGCCGAACGCCAACGGCGCACGGTCGCCTCGCCGGCGTCGGGCGCGGGCCTGAGTCGCGGGCGCGGAGGTGAGGTGGCCGTGCGTGCCGAGCGCGGCGGTCCGCGCAATGGGCGCCGTGTTTCCGGGCGCTGCGTGGCCCTCACTTCGACCCTGCCTGGGGGACCCTTCACGCCGCCGCTCGGTCGCGCAGGTGCGACCGGGTGAGCGTGGTCGCCTGGACCGCGGCGTTGCTCTGGGCGGCGCCGCCGACGCGGCGTCGTCCGCACCGGGGTGGCCGGCCGGAGATATGCGCGACCAACGAGCCCGGCGCGGCCCGAGGTCAGCCGCGGGCGGCGACGATCTGGGCGACGGTCTTCTCGAGTGCGTACGCGGGGTCGGCGGCGCCGCCCTTGACCTGTTCGTCGGCCTCGGCGACCGCCGCGACGGCCCGCGCGACGCCGTCCCCCGACCAGGCGCGCACCTGCCGCTGCACCCGCTCGATCTTCCACGGCGGCATGCCGAGTTCCTTCGCCAGCGCCGCACCGCGCGCACCCCGGGGCGCGCCACCGACCTTCGCCAGCCCCCGGACGCCCTGGGCGAGGGCGCTGACGATCAGCACCGGCGGCACCCCGGTCGCGAGCGCCCACCTGAGCTGTTCC
Organism: Spirillospora sp. NPDC048819; assembly: GCF_040650055.1. Lineage (NCBI taxonomy): Bacteria > Bacillati > Actinomycetota > Actinomycetes > Streptosporangiales > Thermomonosporaceae > Spirillospora > Spirillospora sp. NPDC048819. The sequence continues at coordinate 345,440 of NZ_JBEZGN010000002.1, forward strand.
AGCGCCTCGGCGAGTTGCCCCTCGATGGCCTTGTCCGCCACGGTGAACCCGCTCACCTCGGCGCGGCCCCGGTAGTACCGCGCCACCGCGGCGTCGTCGACCTTGCCTCCGGTGTCGGCGACCAACTGGCTGCAGGCCGCCGCCAGCTCCCGCAGGTCGTTCCCGACCGCTTCGACCAGCCCCCGCGCCCCGTCCGCCGAGATCTTCCCGCCGGCCCGGCGGATCTCGGCCCGGACGAAGTCGACCCGCTCCCCCACCTTGGTGACCTTCGGGCATGAGATCTTGCGCGCCTTGAGCTTGGTCAGCCCGTCCACCAGAGCCTTCCCCTTGGCCCCACCGTGGTGGACGGCGATGAGGACCACTTCGTCCGCGGGCGTCCTGGCGTAGGTCAGCACCTCGGCCGTGAGGTCCTTCCCGAGATCCTGCGCCGCCCGCAGCACGAGCACCTTCCCGCCCCCGAACAGCGACGGCGACGTCAGCTCCGCGATCCGCCCGGACTCCAGCCCGCCCGGCGCGAGGTCGATCACCTCGGCCTCCGGGTCGCGAGCCCGCACGGACGCGACGACCTCACCGATCGCCCGATCCACGAGCAGCTCTTCGTCACCGACGACCAGGATGATGGGCTCAACCGACATCCCAGAAGCATGCCACGCACGGCCCCGCCCCGCCCAAACGGACGTCCGAGCCGACACCACGATCTCGACAATCTCGCCCAGAACTTCGCCCAGTGGGGCGCCGCTCCAGGTCGGGATCGGCGGGTCTGCACGGTCGACCTGCCACTCCCGCATAGGCCGGTCGAGCGGCTCGCCGGGATGGCCGCCGCGGGACGGTCAGTGGGGAGCAATGCTTGAGACCTGTGGATCGCCCGGGAAGGGGTGTACCTTCCCGGATCGCATGAGGTTCTCAAGCAGGCCGGCGTTGCAGCGTCGGCCGGGAAGGCACATCCCCGATGCTCACCGCAGTCCCCGATCCGTCCGAAGGTGATCGGTCCGGTCAGGCTCCCGTGTCGCCGTCGTTGATCGATGAGATTGTGCGGGAGGGCGCCAGGCGGATGCCGGCCGAGGCGTTGCAGGCCGAGGCCGACGCCTGCATCGCCCAGTTCACCGACCAGCGCGACGAGGCCGGCCGCCGCCTGGTGGTGGTGCGCGACGGCTACCGCCGGCCGCGCGAGGTCCTCACTTCGGCCGGGGCGGTCGAGGTCCGCGCACCGCGGGTCAACGACAAGCGCACCGACCCGGCCACGGGTGAGCGTCGGCGGTTCGCCTCGGCGATCCTGCCGCCCTGGTGCCGCAAGACGGCCAAGGTCACCGAGGTGCTGCCGCTGCTGTATCTGCACGGCCTGTCGTCGGGGGACTTCACGGCGGCGCTCGGGCAGTTCCTCGGGCGACGGCCGGGGTGTCGGCGTCGGTGATCACCAAGCTGACCGAGCAGTGGAAGGCCGAGCAGCGCGCCTTCGCCGCCCGTGACCTGTCGGGCGTCGATTATGTCTATCTGTGGACCGACGGCATCCATGTCAACGTGCGGCTGGAAGAGCACAAGATGTTCCTGCTGGTGATGATCGGTGTCCGTGCTGATGGCAGCAAGGAGTTGGTCGCGCTGGCCGACGGGTACCGGGAGTCGACCGAGTCGTGGGCCGATCTGCTGCGTGATTGTGCCGGTCGTGGGATGCGCGCCCCGGTGCTGGCGGCCGGCGATGGGGCGTTGGGATTCTGGCGCGCACCTGCGCACCGCCAACCCGATCGAGAGCACCTTCGCCACGGTGCGGCACCGCACCAAGGTCACCAAGGGACCCGGCTCGCGGGCGACCGGGTTGGCCATGGCGTTCAAACTGATCGAGTCGGCCCAGGCTCGCTGGCGCGCGGTGAACGCCCCGCCTAGTCGCCCTCGTCCGTGCCGGGGCTCGCTTCGGACGCGGCCGGCTTGTCGAGCGTCCCGAAGGAGCGGCCGCGTGAGCACCCCCACTGACGGCCCCGCCGAGCCGGACGAGCACCGCCGCTACGCCTGCCACCTGCGGGCCCTGGCCGCCGTTAGCGCCGACGATGAGCCCGCGTTGGTGAACGAGATCCTGCAGGATCTCGACCAGGTGATGGCACAGTCCGCAGTGGCCCGCCACATCGACGACCGGGCACGCCTCCTCCTGACCGACGAACGGTTTCCTAGCTGGGTCCACACCATGACCGGCGTCATCGGCGAGCGGGACTTCCTCACCCGCCGCCTGACCGAATGGACGCTGCTGGCCGCTATCGCCCAGGACAAACCATGGACGCCCGCCCGAGTCACCGCGGCATCCGACTGGTTCCAGCGAAAGGCCGTCGAAGTCCTGGCATCACCCGATGCCCTTGCCCTCCTTGCCAGCCGAGGAAGGACACGACGGGTTCGGGCGGCAGCCAGCAAACGGCTCCGTCAGCAAGGTCACCAGCACGGCTGACTTGATCCACAGACGTTCGTGATCGAAACCGGACCGTTCGAAAGTCATTAGGTCTTGACTATTCCTCGTCAGTAGCGGGGGACGGCGGCTATGCCGGTTGTGGTGCGGGTTATCGCTATGTCTCCTTCCTGGTCGGTGCGGTGGATCTGCGTGCCGAGGCGTTGCAGGAGTCTGAGGGTCGCCGGGGACGGGTGGCCGTAGTCGTTGTCCTCGCCGACCGAGATCAGGGAGACGGAGGCGTGGGCGGCGGCCAGGAATCCTGGGGCCTGGCTGCGGGAGCCGTGGTGCGGAACCTTGAGCACCTGGACGCGGGGGACGGCCGTCTCCAGGATCCGCTGCGCGTCCTCTTCGATGTCGCCTGCCAGGAGAGCGCTGAAGCCGGGTCTGCGGGCGACGAGGACCACGCTCGCGTTGTTGATCGTGGTGCCGTCGTCCTCGGAGGAGAGGGCGGGGCCGGCTCGTGGGGCGAGGATCGAGAGTGTCAGGTCGCCGATTCGCCACTGCTGGCCCGTCTGGGCGCGACGGGTGGGCAGACCTGGGGCGAGGCGTGCTTCACGGCCGGACGTGCGGGATGTCGTCAGGACCTCGTGGACGCTGCGGCCGTTCCGGACGCCGGACGTGCCGTTGACGTGGTCGGCGTGCGGGTGGGTCAGGATGAGCAGCGGGACCTCCTCGACGTGCAGGCGTCGTAGGCATCGGTCGATCAGCGCGGGGTCGGGGCCGGCGTCGACGACGACCGCCTGGCCGGGGCCGGTGGACAGGGCGAGGGCGTCGCCTTGGCCCACGTCGCAGGCGACCATCTGCCAGCCGGGCGGCGGCCAGCCCGGGGCCATGACGCGCATGGCGATGACGGCGATCAGGATTCCGGTCAAGGCGGCGGCCATGAGCAGACGCAGGCGGCGGCTGCGCAGAACCAGGACGGCGACCCCCACGGCCAGGAGAAGCGTCATCGCGCCCAGTCCGCCGCTCGTCCACGGGATCGTGGCGTAGGGCAGCGCGGCGGCGGTCCGGGCGATGCGGATGATCCAGCCGACGGCCAGGCCGGCGGGCCACACGATCATCTGGGCCAGGGGCGGAGACAGGAGCGCGGTGACGGCGCCGAGCGCGCCCAGGAGGGTGGCGGGGGCGACGGCGGGTGCGGCCAGGAGGTTCGCGAACACCGCGACGACGCCTACCTCGCCCGAGAGCATGACCAGGACGGGAGCGACGGCGACCTGCGCGGCCGCCGCGACGGCGAGGGCGTCGGCGAGGGGGCCGGGCAGCCGGCGAGCGAGCCGCTCCCGCCAGGGCGGTGCCAGGACGAGGAGGCCGGCGGTCGCCAGGACCGACAGTGCGAATCCGTAGGAGCGCGCGAGTTCGGGGTCGATCAGAACGAGGAGGAGCACGGCGGCGGCGAGGGCGGGCAGGCCCTGGCGTTGCCGGCCGGTGACCAGCGCGAGCAGGCCGATGAGCCCCATGACGGTCGCCCGCAGGACGCTCGGCTCCGGACGCGCGACCACGACGAACGCGAGCACCGCGAGGACGGCGACGGGCGGGGCGCGGCGCCGCCCGAGGCCGAGCAGGCGGCAGAGCCCGAGAACGGCGCCGATGACGATCGCGAGGTTCGCGCCGGACACGACCAGCAGGTGGGTGAGCCCCGCGGCGCGGAAGTCCTCGGCGAGCGCCGGGTCGAGGCGTGAGGTGTCGCCGACGACCATGCCCGGCAGCACGCCGCGCTGGTCGGGCGGGAGGCGCGCCACCGCCGTCCGCAGCCGCGCCCGCACGTGCTCGGCGGCGCGCTGGATCGTGGACGGCGGCCCGAGCACCGCGGGCGGACCGCGCACGATCACGACCGCGGCGAGCAGGTCGGCGCCCTTGGGCGTCACAAATCTGCCGTGCAGGCGCACCCGCTGGCTGGGCACCAGACCGAGCCAGCGGCGGTCACTCGCGATCAGCAGCACGGGAACCCGGACCCCGGCCCGCGGGACCTCCTCCACCCGGGCCCGCAGAATGATCATCTGCCGCCCTCGGCCCGGTTTCGCCCGGGCGTCGCCGGTGACGACCGCCTCCGCCGTCGCGAAACGCCCCTGGCGGGCGAGGTCGCGCACCGGACCGGTGCCGACGGCCGTGGCGCGCAGCGCCACCCCGGCCGCCGACGCGGCGACGCACACGAGAACGACCCCCGCCAGCCTTCGCGACACCCCCGCCCGCCGGGCGGTATTGGGCGGAGTGTCTCGGGGTGGCGGCGGTCTCGGAGGGCGGCGGAGGTGGCGAGGGACTAGGAGGTACAGGACGCTCAGCGCGGTGTTGGGCGGAGTGTCTCGGGGTGGGGGCGGTTTCGGAGGGCGGCGGAAGTGGCGGGGGACTAGGAAGTACAGGACTGCCAGCGCGGTGTTGGGCGGAGTGTCTTGGAGTGGGGGTGGTCTCGGGGAGCGGCGGAGGTGGCGGGGGGCGAGGAGGTAGAGGGCTGTCAGGGCGGTGGCGGCGGCCAAGGCGTAGGAGAGGGCCGGAGGGAGACCCATGGTCGCGGCGGCGGTGATCCAGGTGGCGAGGGCCGGGGCCAGCAGGCGCAGGTCGTGGGTCATACGCGTACCAGGGGCTTCAGGTCGGCGTAGCGGCGGGCGCCGATGCCGCTGACGTCCTGGAGTTGCTCGATCGAGCGGAAGCCGCCGTGCTGGGTGCGGTACTCGACGATGCGTCCGGCGAGGACGGGCCCGACGCCGGGGAGATCGTCCAGCTGGTCGGGGGTCGCGGTGTTGAGGTCCAGCGGGGTGCCCGGCCCGGCGGACGCGCCGGGCGGCGGCGGGGCGCCGGGGGGCGGCGTGGGACGCGGGACGCCCACCGGGATCTGCTCGCCGTCCACCACCTTGCGGGCGAGGTTGAGGGGGCCGGTCTTCGCGCCTTCGCGGACTCCGCCGGCCGCCTTGATCGCCTCGGCGACGCGGGAACCGGACGGCAGGGTGATCACCCCGGGATGCTCGACCTTGCCGAGGACGTGCACCATCACCGAGGGCGAGGCCGAGGCACTGACCGGGTGAGCGTGCCGCGTGCCGGTGAGGGTCGCTTTCGCGGCGGGGGCCGCGGACGGCTGCGGGCGCGGGCGGGCCAGCCACAGATAGCCGGCGGCCACCAGGGCCGCGACCACGCCGATCAGGACGAGGACGCGGACGTTGGATCGGTCGGGTGTCGAGCGCAAGCGGGCGGACGGGGGTGTCTCGGGTGGCCGCAGGCGGCCCAGCAGGCTCTGAAGGCGGTCGTCGGGTCTCACGCCACCCGACGCTATGAGCGGTCCGCGGCCGGCCGTGGACGCTCCGGCGATTGTGGATAACTCCCGGTCCCCACGGCTGCCGCGGCGAGGACGAGAAGGCCCGCCAGCATCGGCGTGACCCGGATCAAGGTGTCCGGGTCGGAGAGGTAGACGCCGCCGAAGACGGCGATGGCCAAGACGTTCGACAGCAACGTGCCGGTGTTCGTCAGCGCGGAGACGGATGACGCCTGGGCCGGGCCGACGGCGTTGGTGATCCGGTCGACGACGGGGCTGAAGCCGGTGGCGTGTCCCATGCCCGCGCCGAACAGGAGGGGGATCGAGAGAAGGGCCGGCCAGCCGTCCTCGGTCAGCAGGGCGAGGCAGGAGGCGGCGACGGCGAAGCAGAGGAGGCCGGTGGTGGGAAGGTGCCTGCGCGCACGCGGAGGGAGGCGGGTCCAGCCGATTCCCGCGGCGGCGAACCCGACCGTGTACGGGACGAAGGTGAGCCCCGCTTGGAGCGGCGAGAACCCGAGAACGTCTTGCAGGTAGAGGGCCAGCGTGAACAGGAAGCCGGTGTAGGCGCCCATGACAGCGCACGCCGCGAACAGGCCCGGACGGACGGCCGGCCTGCGCAGGACGGACAAGTCCAGGAGCGGTGACGGCGCTCTCTTCTCGTGCACTCCGAACAGGAGGAGGAGCACGCAGCCGATCGCCAGGGACGGCCACGTCCAGAACGGCCAGTCTTGTTCTCTGCCGAGCATCAGCGGCACCACGACTGCGGCCATCCCGCCGGAAAGCAGCAGCACACCCGGCAGGTCCAGGCGAGTGGTGGTCTTGGAGGGCTCCGGTGGCAACAGCCTTGGGCCCACCGCAAGGAGCAGCACGCCGATGGGGACGTTGACGAGGAAGATGGGCCGCCAACTGTCTCCAAGGGTCACGATGATTCCCCCGGCGATCTGTCCTAGAGCGACGCCCAGTGCCAGGACCGTTGAGTACAGGCCGAGTGCTCGTGCCCGTGCGGGTCCTTCGAAGGCCAGCTGGATGAGGGAGAGCACCTGCGGTAGCAGAAGCGCCGCCGACGCGCCCTGGAAGACCCTGGCGGCCACGAGCACGGCACCGGTCGGCGCCAGTCCGCAGGCCAGGGACGCGACCGTGAAGCCGAGCAAGCCTGCGAAGAACATCGTGCTATGGCCGTGTGCGTCGCCGAGACGCGCGCCCGTGACGACCAGGACGGCCAAGGCGAAGATGTAGCCACCCGTGACGAGTTGCAGCAGGGCACCGGAAGAGTGCAGTCCCGTGGCGATGTTGGGCAATGCCACAGCCACGATGGAGCCGTCCATCGAGACCATCGTCTGTCCCGTGAGCAGGACGACCAGCAGCGGACGTTCGACCATTCCGCGAGTGTCCGCGGTGGACGGAGGAGGCGCTTGAAGATATTTGCCGTCCGTACGATGGCGGGCATGCGCGAGTCGACGACCCTGGCCGCGACGGAGGACTTCGCCGTCCACGTGGTCCGGTGCACCGATCACCGGCCCGGCTGGTCGGAGCCCGAGCCGTTCACCGGCCACGAGATCGTCCTGGTGCGGGAGGGACGGTTCCGCATGCGTTCCCGCCATGGCCGCGCCGTCGTCGACCCCACGACCGGCTATGCGCAGGAACCGGTCGGGGACGGCCAGTTCGCGCATCCCGCCGGCGGCGACGTGTGCACTGCCATCAGGCTCTCCCCCGGTCTGTGGCGAGGGCCGTCCGGGACGGTCAGGGTCAGCGCGCACGCGGACGTGGCCCATCGGCGGCTGCTGCGGGCGGGTCCGGACATCGCGTACGAGACGGCCGAACGGCTGTTGCGTCTTCTCGTCCACCTGGCCCCGCACGAGCGCGGCCGTGCACGCCGGGCACTGGCCGACGAGGCCCGTGAAGCGATCTTGAGCGGCCATCCGCAGGCGGCGGGGCTCATGTCGCTCGCCCGTCTCCTGGAGGTGTCCCCGTCGCACCTGAGCCGGACGTTCCGCCAGGAGGCAGGCATGTCCGTCACCCGCTATCGCAACCGGGTCCGGGTGGGACGGGCCCTCGACCGCATCGAGCAGGGCGAGCGGGATCTCGCGGGCCTCGCCGCCGATCTCGGATTCGCCGACCACGCGCATCTCACCCGGACGGTCAAGGCGGAGACCGGGCGTCCGCCCGCGGCCCTTCGCCGTCTCCTCGGCGACCGGCCGGCGTCCGGGTGACGCCGTCCCCGCAGGGAGCCGTCACAGGTGGGGGGCCACGACGACGCCCAGCATGCCGGGGCCGACGTGGGCGCCGATGACGGGGCCCACTTCGCCGACGTAGACGTCCTCGGCGTGCGGGACGCGTTCGCGGAGGCGGGCGGCGAGGGACTCGGCGCGGGCCGTGGCGGCCAGGTGCTGGACGCCCAGGTCGACGCGGCGGTCTCCGGCCTCGGTGGCGGCGAGTTCCTCCAGCCGTGCCAGTGCGCGCGACGACGTGCGGACCTTCTCCAGCGGCGCGATCCGCCCGTCCCTGATGTCGAGGAGGGGCTTCACCATCAGCGCGGAGCCGAGGAGGGTGGCCGCGGCGCCGATGCGGCCGCCTCGGCGGAGGTGTTCGAGGGTGTCGACGCAGATGAGGGACCGGGTGAGGCCGGCGCGGCGGGTGGCGGCGTCCGCGACCTGGTCGGCGGTTCCGCCGGACATGGCGGCGGCCGCGGCGGAGAGGGCGGCGAACCCCAGGCCCATCCCGAGGGTTCCGCTGTCGATGACCCGTACGGGCACGGGAGCGGCGTCGGCGGCGAGCCGGGCGGCGGCCACCGTCCCGGACATGGCGGCCGAGAGGTGGACGGAGACGATTTCGCGGGCACCGGAGTCCGCGGCGGCCCGGTAGGCGTCGGAGAAGCGTTCGGGGGCCGGGCGGGACGTGGTGATGGGGTTCCATTCCTTCAGCGCCCGGGCGGCCTCGGCCGTGCTGATGTCGCCCTCGTCCCGCGTGGTGCCGCCGACGGCGATCTGCAGGGGGACGATGGTCAGCGCGTGCCGTTCGGCGAGGCCGGCCGGAAGGGAGGCGGTTGAATCGGTGACGACCGCGACCGCGCTGCCCATGGCAGGACACTACCCGCCGCCGGGACGGTGCGTCAGGGCTGGACGGGGACTCCGCCGCGCCAGATGCGCAGGGCGCGGAGGCCGAAGGCCCAGGCGAACGCGCCTTCGTGGTCGGCGTCCCACAGGACGATGTCGGCGAGCATGCCGGGGGCGAGGGAGCCGCGGTCGCCGACGCGGAGGGCGGCCGCGCCGCCGAGGGTGGCGGCGCGCAGGGCCTCGGTGACGCTGAGGCCGAACATGGCGACGGACAGGCCGATGACGAGGGGCATGGACGTGATGCCGCACTGGCCGGGGTTGTGGTCGGTGCCGAGGGCGACGGTGACGCCGCGGTCGAGCATCTGCCGGACGGGGGCGGGGGCGCGGCTGCTGTTGAGGGCGCTGCCGGGGCAGACGGTGGCGGTGACGCCGGCGTGCGCGAGGGCCTTGATGTCGTCGTCGTTGGCCTGGGTGAGCAGGTCGGCGGAGGCGCAGCCGACTTCGGCGGCGACCTGGGCGGCGCCGATGCGCTCGTTGGCGCAGGCGTGCATGCGGGCCTTCAGGCCGGCCCGCTTGCCGGTGAGCAGGAGGGCGCGTGCCTCCTCGGCGGTGAAGTGGCCCTCGTCGCAGTAGACGTCGATCGAGTCGGCGCCGGCCACGGCGGCGTCGCCGGCCCACAGCCGGACGGCCTCGATGTAGTCGCGGCGGCGGCCGAAGAACTCCGGCGGCAGGATGTGCGCGGCCAGGAACGTGGCGTGGATGCGCGGCATGGACGGTTCGCCTTCGAGCGAACGCAGCATGCGGATGTCGGCGAGTTCACCGTCTCGGGTGAGGTGGTACCCGGTCTTGGCCTCGACGGTGGTCGTCCCGGCGAGGATCCACTGGCGGAGCCGTTCGCGGACGCCGTTGCAGAGCGTCCACGGGTCGGTGCCCCGGGTGACGGTCACGGTGGAGTTGACGCCGCCGCCCGCGGCGGCGATGGCGGAGTGGGACGAGCCGCTGGTGCGCATCGCGAGTTCGGCCCACCGGTTGCCCGCGTACACGGGGTGGGAGTGGGCGTCGATGAGGCCCGGCGTGACCAGGCCGCCGCCCAGGTTCTCCACGTGGTCGACGTCGACGATGTCGTCGATGATGCCGGGGACGCGCTGCGGGAGGTCGGAGGCGGGCCCGGCCCAGACGATGCGGTCGTCGTGGATGAGCACCGCGGCGTTGCTGCAGACGTCGGTGCCCGTCCAGAGCCTGCCGATGTTCGTCAACAGCCGTACGGTCATGGCGTCACCGGCCTGGACTGGGCCATGCGCTCGAAAGCGCGGTTCCGGGCGCCGGGGGGCGTCGGTTCGGGCCGGCCGCTCTCGCTCCGGTGTGCGGCCCTGCCGTGGAGCCGAGGCGGGCCACCAGTTCTCGTTCCGGCGCTTGGATCTTTCATGGAGTGGGCCACCTGCTCTCGATCCGAAACGCCGACTGGGTGCCGGCGACTCACCGTTGGTGGGTCGGGTGGTCGGGCGACCACCACTGGCACGAGACCGGAGATATCGGTTTCGTCACGGTAGTGCACTGAAGGCCCGCCCGACAACCTCTGATCGCAGCGCATCGACAGCCGTCACTCCGCCCCTAGCTCTACGACCGTACGGATTTCAACCGCATCGTCAAGCCGATTGGACAAGCTGTCACCGTTCGGGAACCAGGATGGGCCAAGGGACGGCTTCCAGACGCGTCCGAACACCGTCCCGAACCGAGCCGAAACCCCGCCGGGCGGTTGCACCCGGCGGGGTCGTCAGACGCTCGGGGTCACGGCCTCGTAGCGGGAGAGCTCCCCGGCGAGGTCGGCCGGAACCCTGACGTGGAGCATGGTGCCCTCGGCCAGATGCTCTTGCTTGAGCACCTCGCCGCGCTCGTGCAACTGCGCGACGAGGTCGCCGCGCTCGTAGGGCACCAGGGCACGCAGTTCGCTTTCCAGCCCGGGCAGGTCGGCCTCGATGGCCGCGCGCAGCTCCTCGATGCCGAACCCGGTGCGGGCGGACACGACGACGCTGTGCGGCTCCCGGCGCTGGAGCCGGGCGATCGCCAGGTCGTCAGCGGCGTCGGCCTTGTTGATGACGATGATCTCGGGGATCCCGTCGGCGTCGATCTCGCGCAGCACCTCGCGGACGGCGTCGATCTGCGCCTCGGGGTCGGCGTCGGAGCCGTCCACGACGTGCAGGATCAGCCCGGCGTCGGTGACCTCCTCCAGCGTCGAGCGGAACGCCTCGATGAGCTGGTGCGGCAGGTGCCGGACGAACCCGACGGTGTCGGCCAGGGTGTAGGCGCGGCCGCCGGGCGTCTCGGCGCGCCTGACGGTGGGGTCGAGGGTGGCGAACAGCGCGTTGTCCACCAGGACCCCGGCGCCGGTCAGCCGGTTGAGCAGGGACGACTTGCCCGCGTTGGTGTAGCCGGCGATGGCGACGGCGGGCACCGCGTGGCGGCGGCGTTCGCCGCGCTTGGTGTCGCGGGCCTTGGACATGCCCTCGATCTGCCGGCGCAGCTTGGCCATCCGGGTGCGGATCCGCCGCCGGTCCAGCTCGATCTTGGTCTCGCCGGGTCCGCGTCCGCCGATGCCGATGCCGCCGGCGGCGCGGCCGCCGACCTGCCGGGACAGGTTCCCGCCCCAGCCGCGCAGCCGCGGCAGCAGGTAGTTGAGCTGCGCGAGCTCGACCTGCGCCTTGCCTTCGCGGCTCTTGGCGTGCTGGGCGAAGATGTCCAGGATGAGGGCGGTCCGGTCGATCACCTTGACCTGGACGGTCTCCTCCAGGTGCCGCAGCTGGCTCGGGGCGAGCTCGCCGTCGCAGATGACGGTGTCGGCGCCGGTGGAGATGACGGTGTCGCGCAGCTCCGCGGCCTTGCCGGAGCCGATGTAGGTGGCCGGGTCGGGACGGGAACGGCGCTGGACGAGGCCCTCGAGGACCTCCGAGCCGGCGGTCTCGGCGAGGAGTGCCAGCTCGCGCAGGGAGTTCTCGGCCATTTCGGCCGTGCCCTCCGTCCAGACGCCCACGAGGACGACCCGCTCCAGCCGAAGGGCGCGGTACTCGACCTCGGTGACGTCGGTCAGCTCGGTGGACAGGCCCGCGACGCGCCGCAGGGCCCGCCGGTCCTCAAGGTCGAGCTCGCCCGTCATGGGCTCGAACTCGGCCGCGTCCCGGCTCTCGAACTCGTCCGGATGCTGGGTCTGGTCTGCAGAGAAAGGTTCAGTCATATGTCCTCAGTAGAACGCCGCGGTGCGGCTGTATCTTCCCGGCGATCGTCTCACGCACCATCCACGGTGGTCACGTGCTTATCGGCATGGGTTGACGCAAGCGCGCGCGGGGAGGTGTGAGGCAACGGACCCGCTTTGACCGGACTCGGGACCGCCGAGTACCGTTCTCCACATAACAGAAGTGGAATTTCGCTATACGAAAGGGCAGGCTGATGGCTGGACTGGAAGGCATCGAGGTCAACGGACCCCTCGGCGAGCGGTACGAGGAGATCCTGACCCCCGAGGCGCTCGGCCTGCTCGCCGCCCTGCAGCGCGCGTTCGGCGCCCGGCGCAAGGAGCTGCTGGAGGCCCGTGCGGAGCGGCAGCGCAAGCTCTCCGCGGGCGGCACGCTCGACTTCCTGCCCGAGACCGCGGGCGTCCGGAGCGACGACTCCTGGCGGGTCGCCGACCCCGCGCCCGGCCTGGAGGACCGCCGCGTCGAGATCACCGGCCCGACGGACCGGAAGATGACCATCAACGCGCTCAACTCGGGCGCCAAGGTGTGGCTGGCCGACTTCGAGGACGCCAACACGCCGCTGTGGGACAACATGATCGAGGGGCAGCTCAACCTGCGCGACGCCCTGGACCGCGCCATCGACTTCACCGACGCCAAGAGCGGCAAGTCCTACGCCCTCAAGGCCGACGGGGAACTCGCGACCATCGTCGTCCGGCCGCGCGGCTGGCACATGGAGGAGAAGCACCTCCTCATCGACGGCGAGCCCATGTCCGGCTCCCTGTTCGACTTCGGGCTGTACTTCTTCCACTCGGCCCGCCGGCAGCTCGACAAGGGCAAGGGCCCCTACTTCTACCTGCCGAAGATGGAGAGCCACCTCGAGGCGCGGCTCTGGAACGACGCGTTCAACCTCGCCCAGGACCACCTGGACGTCCCGCGCGGCACCATCCGCGCGACCGTGCTGATCGAGACGATCCCGGCCGCGTTCGAGATGGAGGAGATCCTCTACGAGCTGCGCGAGCACTCCGCCGGCCTGAACGCCGGCCGCTGGGACTACCTCTTCTCGGTGATCAAGAAGTTCCGGGACCGGGGCGCCGACTTCATCCTCCCCGAGCGGAACGCGATCACGATGACCGCCCCGTTCATGCGGGCCTACACCGAGCTGCTCGTCCGGACGTGCCACAAGCGCGGCGCGCACGCGATCGGCGGCATGGCGGCGTTCATCCCGTCCCGCCGCGACGAGGAGGTCAACAAGGTCGCCCTGGAGAAGGTCCGGGCCGACAAGACCCGCGAGTCCGGCGACGGCTTCGACGGCTCCTGGGTCGCCCACCCCGACCTCGTCCCGATCTGCCGGGAGGTCTTCGACGGCGTCCTCGGCGACAAGCCGAACCAGCGCGACCGGCTCCGCGAGGACGTCGAGGTCTCGGCCGCCGACCTGCTCAACATCAAGGCCACCCCCGGCGACATCACCGAGACCGGGCTGCGCAACAACATCGACGTGGCGCTGCGCTACCTGGCCACCTGGCTGGACGGTGCCGGCGCGGTCGCGATCCACAACCTGATGGAGGACGCCGCGACCGCCGAGATCTCCCGCTCGCAGGTCTGGCAGTGGATCTACAACGGCGTCTCCACCGCCGAGGGCAAGAAGATCACCAAGGAGTGGGTCGAGCGGCTCCTCGACGAGGAGCTCGGCAAGATCCGGGCCGAACTGGGCGACGCCTACAACGAGCCCCGCTACGACCAGGCCGTGACCCTCTTCAAGGAGGTCACCCTCGCCGACGAGTACTCTGAATTCCTCACCACCCCCGCCTACCAGCAGTTCCCGTAGGACCCGTCCACCGGAACACGGGCCGGACGACCGCGGGTCGTCCGGCCCGATCTTGCGATGGGTCCGCGGCCGGGAGGATGGTGGAGAAGTGGAACCACGACTCACAGCGCTCGGCCTGCGGCTGGAGGCGCTCGTCGGGGCCGACTGGGTCATCACCGACCCGGTGCGGCTCCGGACGTACGACTGCGACGGGCTGACCAACCACCGGGCGACGCCCGGTGTGGTCGTGCTGCCCGACACCGCCGAGCAGGTCGCCGCGGTCGTGCGCGAATGCGCGGCGGCCGGGGTCCCGTACGTGGCCCGCGGGTCGGGGACGGGCCTGTCCGGCGGCGCGCTGCCCCGCACGGACGGCGTCCTGATCGTCACGTCCCGGATGCGCCGGATCCTGGAGATCGACATCCCGGGGCAGCGGGCCGTGGTGGAGCCCGGCGTGATCAACCTGGACGTGACGCGCGCCGTCCGCCCGTACGGGTACTACTTCGCGCCCGACCCGTCGAGCCAGCAGATCTGCTCGGTCGGCGGGAACGTGGCGGAGAACTCCGGCGGCGCGCACTGCCTGAAGTACGGGTTCACCGCGCATCACGTGCTGGCCTGCGAGGTCGTCACGCCGGACGGGGAGCTGGCGGAGCTGTCGGCGGACGCGCCGGGCTACGACCTGCTGGGCGTGTTCGTCGGGGCCGAGGGCACGCTCGGCATCACCACCAAGATCACCGTGCGGCTCACCCGGGTCCCTGAGACCGTGCAGACGCTGCTGGCGGCGTTCGACTCGATCGAGGCCGGCGGCGCCGCGGTGTCGGCGATCATCGGCGCGGGCGTCGTCCCGGCGGCGATCGAGATGATGGACGCGCTGTCGATCGAGGCGGCGGAGGCCGCGGTGCGCTGCGAGTATCCGCCGGGCGCCGGCTCGGTGCTGATCGTGGAGCTGGACGGCCCGGAACCGGAGGTCGCGGCGCAGTTCGCCGACGTCGAGCGGCTGTGCCGGGACGCGGGCGCCTTCGAGATCCGCATCGCCGCCGACGACGAGGAGAGGGCGCTGATCTGGAAGGGGCGCAAGTCCGCGTTCGCCGCGGTCGGCCGCATCAGCCCCGCCTACCTCGTCCAGGACGGCGTGATCCCGCGGACGGCGCTCCCGCAGGTCCTGGCGCGCATCGACGCGCTGTCGGCCGAGTCGGGGGTGCGGGTCGCGAACGTGTTCCACGCGGGCGACGGCAACCTGCATCCGCTGGTGCTGTTCGACGACGCGGAGGCGGGCGCGGAGGAGCGCGCGGAGGCGGTGTCCGGCGCGATCCTCGACCTCTGCATCGAGCACGGCGGCTCCATCACGGGCGAGCACGGCGTCGGCGTGGACAAGTCCCGCTACATGCCGCGCATGTTCACCGAAACCGATCTGGACACCATGCAGATGGTCCGCTGCGGATTCGATCCCGCGGGGCTGTGCAATCCGGGCAAGGTGTTCCCCACGCCGCGCCTGTGCGGCGAGGTCCCGGGCGTGCGCAAGGGCCCCCACCCGTACGAAGGAAAGGCGGACCTCTTCTGATGCGGCCCCTGGACGCCTTGGCGAAGGTCTGCGGCGATGTACGGCCCGGTGAGCCGGCGGAGGGCGTGCTCGGTGTCGAGCCCGCTCTCGTCGCCGCGCCGAAGAACCTGGCCGAAGCCGCCGACGTCATGCGCGTCGCCGCCGAGAAGGGTCTGGCCGTCGTCCCGCGTGGTGCCGAGACCCGCCTGGACTGGGGGACGCCCCCGGAGCGGTGCGATCTGCTCGTCGACACCCATCGGCTGGACGGCCTCATAGAGCACGCCGCGGGAGATCTGGTCGCGAAGGCGGAGGCGGGCCTGCCGATGGAACGGCTGGGCGAGGAACTCGCGGAACGCGGTCAGCGGCTCGCCCTCGACGTTCCCCTGCCGGGTTCCACCGTCGGCGGGACGATCGCCACGGGCGCGGCCGGTCCGCTCCGTTCGCTGTACGGGACGCCCCGCAACCTGGTCATCGGGCTCACGATCGTCCGCGCGGACGGTCAGGTCGCCCGATCCGGCGGCAAAGTCGTCAAGAACGTCGCCGGGTACGACCTGGGGCGGCTCTTCTGCGGCTCGTACGGAACCCTCGGCCTGATCGTGGACGCCACGTTCCGCCTGCATCCCGTCCCAGCGGCCACCGCGTATGTGACGTGCGCCGTGAGCGGGCCCGAGGATGCGCACGACGCCGTCCAGACCGTCCTCCACTCCCCCGTGGCGGCCAGCGCGGTCGAATACCTCAGCCCGGGGACGGTCGCGGTGTTCCTGGAAGGCGTCCCCGACGGCGTCGCCGCGCGCGCTCGGCAAACCGCAGAACTGCTCGGCGAGAACGCCGAGGTCGCCGAGACCGCGCCCGACGGCTGGGGACGGTACCCGGACGGCACCACCCTCATCGACGTCAACGCCCCGCCGCCCGCCCTCCGCGACCTTCTCACCATGCTCGGCCCAGAGGCCGCCGCCACGTGGAGCGGCAGCGGGCACGGCCATGTGGGTCTGCCCGCCGGGTCGTCGCCGGACGACGTCGCCGACGTCCTGGGCCGCCTGCGGGACGCGCTGGCCCGGCACCGCGGCGGCGCGGTCGTCCGTTACGCGCCCGAAGAGGTGCGCGGCGGAATCGACGTGTGGGGCCCGATCCCGGCGCTCGCGCTGATGCGGCGTGTGAAGGACCAGTTCGACCCGGATCACCGGCTGTCCCCCGGCCGTTTCGTTGGAGGTATCTGATGAGCGCCCAGGATGACCTGCCGAAACTGCTCAGCGACTGCGTGCACTGCGGTTTCTGCTTGCCGACGTGCCCGACGTACGTGCTGTGGGGCGAGGAGATGGACTCGCCCAGAGGCCGCATCCACCTCATGCAGCAGCATGCGGAGGGGGAGCCCCTCAGCGGCGCGATGGTCGAGCATTTCGACGCCTGCCTTGGATGCATGGCGTGCGTGACGTCCTGCCCGTCCGGCGTGCAGTACGACCGGCTCATCGAGATGACCCGCGCCACCGTCGAACGCGAGCACCCGCGTTCGCTCAAGGAGCGGGCCATACGGGAGATGGTCTTCCAGCTGTTCCCGTACAAGCGGAGGCTTCGTGCTCTGCGCGGCCCTCTGCGCGCGTACCAGAAGTCGGGTCTGGAACGGCTCGTCCGACGTAGCGGCGTCCTGGAACGCATCTCGCCGTCGGTCGCCGCGATGGAACGGCTCGCGCCGCCGTTGGGCAGGGCGCCGAGGCTGCCCGAACGCGTCGCCGCGCGTGGTGAGCACCGCGCCACGGTCGGGATGCTGACCGGCTGCGTGCAGAGCGAGTTCTTCCCCGGCGTCAACGCGGCCACCGCCCGTGTTCTGGCCCTCGAAGGCTGCGACGTGCTCATCCCTCGCGACCAGGGCTGCTGCGGCGCGCTGTCCATGCACTCCGGCCGCGAGGACGAGGCCCGCGCGTTCGCCCGCCGGACGGTCGAGACGTTCGAGTCCGTCGACGTCATCGTGGTGAACTCCGCGGGCTGCGGGTCCGCGATGAAGGAGTACCGGGCGCTGCTGGCCGACGATCCCGCCTGGGCGTCGCGGGCGGAGGCGCTGTCGGCCAAGACCCGGGACCTCGCGGAGTACCTCGTGGAACTCGGGCCCCGCGCGGAGCGGCGACCACTACCGGTCACGGTCGCCTACCACGACGCGTGCCACCTCGCCCATGCGCAGGGCATCCGCAGCCAGCCCCGGGCGCTGCTGGCCGCGATCCCGGAGCTGACCGTCCGGGAGATCGCCGAACCCGACATCTGCTGCGGTTCCGCCGGGACCTATAACCTGTTCCAGCCGGAGGCCGCCGGAGAACTCGGCGACCGAAAGGCGGTGAACGTGGACGCCACGGAAGCCGAACTACTGGTCGCAGCCAACCCCGGCTGCTCCATGCAGATCGCCACCGCGCTGCGCCGGCGCGGCGCCGGCATCGCGGTCGCGCACACCGCGCAGGTGCTGGACGCCTCCCTACGGGGATTGGGCCGCGACGCCCTCGTCGCACCCGATTCGTAACCCCGTGACCTGGAACGCCGCCGAATCCAGGTGTCCGGTATCGTGTCTGGCTCCTTGAGACAGGACGCGCCTACCGAGCCTGGAGTGGCCAAGGGAGCACGCAGAACCATGTCCAACAGCTACCAGCCGTACCGTACGAACCACCGGAGGAAGAAGCGCAACGCGGGGAGGCTCGGGCTCGCCGGGGCCCTCACCGGAGCCCTCGGCATCGCCGCGGTGGCCGCCGCGATCGTGGTCATCCGGCCCGGCGACGATCTGGGCGGGGAGGCCGCCCGGCCCACGCTGGCCGGCCAGGGCAGCATCGCGCCCGAGAGATCGTCGGTGCCCGTCCCGAAGACCGGTCCCCCGATCGGGTTCACCACCCCGGAGGGTTACGGCTACACCCTCGCCGCCGTGAAGGCCGGAACGGCCCGGGAGCCTCTCGGCGCCACCGAGCCCCCGCCGTCGGGGACGACGTACGCGTACGCGGACTACGTCCTCACCAACAGCCAGCGGCGGCCCGTGCTGCTGGACTATCCCGCCGACCTGTTCATGCCGAAGGAGCAGGTCCCGGCGTCCGCGCAGGAGCGGTGCATGCCGCAGGCGGGCATCCCCGACGACATGTGCACGCTCCCCAACCACAGTGAGATCACCGCCCGGGTCGACGGGTCGAAGCCGCCCATCGACGAGAGCGGCAGCATGATGATCCCGGCGGGCGCCTCGTACGTGGTGCGGATCGCCTCCGACCTCCCGGTCGACGAAGACCTCTCCGCCGGCGCCCTGCGGCTGTACGTGTGGAACGCCCGTTACACCAGCGACCGCAAGGGCATCCGCCTCGCGTTCCCCTGACCGTCTCATGGCCGGGGCCCCGCGGGCTTCGTGAACCCGATGTCCTGGTAGGCGGGCTGGAAGAAGCCGCAGGCGCCGAGGTTGGCCAGATCCGCGCGCGTGGCGACGAGCTGGGGGCGCTGGTACAGCGGCAAGACCGACGCCTGGCGCCAGACGAGCCGGTCGGCCCTGTTCACAAGGACGTGAATTCTCGCCGGATCGACCTCCGCAATGGCGCGGTCCATGGCCGCGTCGATGGCCTCGCTGCCGACGCGGGAGTAGTTCTGCTGGATCCGGTCGCCGTGCGGTTGCGCGAACACCGATTTCATCGGCGACACCGGGAACGACGTGCCCAGCCAGGAGAACGGGACGATGTCGAAGTTCCCGGGCGTGACGTACCGCTCGAACGCGTCGTCGGCGGGAACCTGCTCGATGCGTACCCGGATGCCGACGCGTTCGAGCAGCGCCCGCGCCAGTTCCCCTTCGCGCTTGCTGATCGGGACCCCGGACGGGACGACGAAACGCAGCGCCAGCGTGCGTCCGCCCTTGGCGCGGTACTTCCCGCGGGGTCTCCAGCCCGCCTCGTCGAGGAGCCGCCTCGCGCGTTCCGGGTCGTACACGCCGAACTCCGCAGAGTTGTCCCGGTAGCCGTCCTGGGTGTTGACGTAGAAGTGATTGCCGAGCGTCCGCACGGGCACCCCGAGGCCGGACATGTCGGACCGGGCGATGGCGCGCCGGTCGATGCCGAGCATGACGGCCCGCCGCACCCGCACGTCGGACAGGATCGGCGAGGCGGCGTTCAGCGTGAAATGCCGCCAGTCGGGCCCGCCCGCCCGGCGGACGGCGGCGCCGCGCGCCCCTTGGACGCGCCGCAGCACGTTCGCGTCGAGGCCGATGTCCATGAGGTCGATCTCGTTGTTGGCGAACGCGCCCGGCATCGCGCTGGTGTCCATCGCGCGGTAGACGATGCGGTCGAGTTTCGCGGGCGGACCCCACCAGGCGGCGTCGCGGACCACCGTCACCGTCTTGGCGGTGCGGTCGATCTCCTGGACTTTGAACGGGCCGGCCGTTACGGGCAGGCGGTTCATCCAGCCGGTGTTGAACGCGCGCGGGGCGGAGTACATCGTGGCCGGGTAGAGCGGGCTGAACAGGCTGCGCCAGTCCGCGTACGTCCCATCGAAGGTCACCTCGACCACGTGTTCGCCGGGGCCTCGTTCGATGCGCTTGATGCGGCGGTAACCGGTGACGGCGGAGACCTCGTAACGCGGGTCGCGTCCTGAGAGCGCGTGTGCCTGCGCCACGAAGTCGGCGTATCCGATAGGGCGCCCGTCCGACCACCTGGCTCGCGGGTTGAGGCGGTACGTGACGGTCTGGCCGTGCCCGGTGCGCTTCAGCGATGCCGACCGGAGGTACTCGGGGACGGGACGCGGGACGGCCTTCTCATCGGCGCGCATCAGGTAGGGCAGGACGCCCCGGATGACGCGCTCGACGGCCCCCGTGGTGCCCGTGACGTGGTTGAAGTTCCATTGGGACGGGAACTCCGGCAGCGGCCAGCGCAGCGTCCCGCCGTCCGCGACATGTTCACGCGGTGTCGGGTTGACGTCCGAAGCGGGCAGCCGCCCAGACGCATGGGACGTGGAGCCCTCCGGCCCGGGGCCACTGCAGCCGGTCAGCACTGCGGCCACAAGGAGAACAGCGCCGAGCGTCCGTTTCACCGCCCGCCCTCCGCTTCGGCAAGGGGATGGTGACACGCCACCAATCGATCGACGTCTTCTCCAGATGGCACTGGACGTTCCCCAGATGGGACCGGACGAGATTCGGGATCGTGTTCCTCGCACAGGGCTCCCTCGACGGCGGTGAGCGTGGTGTAGCGCGGACAACGGGACCGGAAACGGCACCCGCCCGGCCAAGACGCGGGATCAGGTGGGTCTCCCCGCAGGAGGACGCGGCGGCGACGCCGTTCCAGGCGCGGGTCAGCCAGCGGCACCGCGTCCAGCAGCGCACGCGTGTACGGATGGGCTGGCACGCCGTACACGCGGGCCACCGGCCCGATCTCGACGATGCGCCCGGAGTACATGACGGCGACGCGATCGGCCAGGCTATGGACGACGGCCAGGTCATGGGCGACGAACAAGTACGCCATGCCGAGGCGCTTCCGCAGGCCCTTCAGAAGGGCCATGACATCGGCCTGCACGGAGACGTCCAGGGCCGCGACAGGTTCGTCCAGGAGCACCAGCCGTGGCTCTAAGGCCAGCGCTCTGGCAATGCCGACGCGCTGTATCTGTCCACCGGAAAGACCGTGCGGGTAGCGCCGGGCGTGATCGGGCTCCAAGCCCACCAGCTCCATCAGTTCCCTGGCCCGGCCCCTCGCCCGCGCCGCGGGTACACCGTGCGTGGTCAGCGGCTCGGCGAGGATGTTCTCCACACGCATCCGCGGGTTCAAGGACGAGTACGGGTTCTGGAACACCACCTGGACATCGCGTCGCAGAGCCTTCCGGTCGCTGGCGCACAAGGCCGACGTGTCCTGTCCGAAGACGGAGACACGCCCACCCTGCGGACGTGACAGCCGGAGTATCTCCATCAGGGCCGTGGTCTTGCCGCACCCCGACTCCCCGACCAGCGCCAGGGTCTCGCCCTCCCGGACGTCGAACCCGATGCCGTCGACCGCGCGCACCGTCCCGGCCCGGCGCCGCAGCAGCAGCGTCCCCTTGTGCAGGGGGTGGTGACGGACGAGACCGTCCACCTCCAGCACGACGGGACGCTTCGGCCGGGATGGAGGGACCCGACGCTCACCGATACGGGGAATCGACCGAAGCAGCACGCTCGTGTACGGCGTCGCCGGGCTCAGGTAGACCTGCTCCACCGGCCCCGACTCCACGGCACGTCCGGCGCGCATCACCATGACGCGGTCGGCGAACCCCGAGACGACGCCCAGGTCGTGGGTGATCAGCACGATCGCGGCGCCGGTGGTCTCCCGGGCCGTCCGCAGCACGTCCAGGACCTGGGCCTGAACGGTCACGTCCAGACCGGTCGCCGGCTCGTCCGCGATGATCGCGGCCGGGGCGTTGGCGATCGCCATGGCGATCATCACGCGCTGCCGCATACCGCCCGAGAATTCGTGCGGGTAGGCATGGGCACGCCGTGCCGCCCCCGGGATCCCGACCAGGTCGAGCAGTTCGACGGCCCGCGCACGCGCCGCCGCGCGCGAAGCTCCAGAGTGAATCCGCACCGTCTCGGCGATCTGGTCGCCCACCGTGTGGACGGGCGTAAGCGCGGACGACGGATCTTGGAACACCATGGACAGTTCCTTGCCGCGCACACGCGACAGTTCGGTTTCCGACCGCCCGAGCAGTTCCTCACCGCGCAACCGCACCGAGCCCGCGACACGAGCGCTCTCGGGCAGAAGCCCCATCACGGCGAGGGCGAGCGCGGTCTTGCCGGAGCCCGATTCACCGACGATCCCGAGGACCTCGCCCGCCCCGACCGTGAAACTCACCCCTTGGACGGCGCGCACATCGGGTGCGTAACGAACCGTCAGATCCGTGGCCCGCAGCACGCTCAACGTCCGTCCCCGGTGGGATCGAGGACGTCGCGCAGCCCGTCGCCCAGGAGGTTCACCGCGAGGACGATGAGGACGAGCAGCCCGGCGGCGAATCCGAACGGCCACGGTCGGACGGCCGCGGCGCCATGGCCGTCGGCGATCAGCGTGCCGAGCGACACGTCCGGCGGCCGGACGCCGAGGCCGAGGTAGGACAGCCCGCTCTCCGCGATGATCGCGACGCTGACGTTAAGGCTCGCGTCCACGGCCAGCAGCGACGCGAGCTGGGGCAGGACGTGCCGGACGATCACGCGTGGCGCGCTCACCCCGAGGAACCGGGCGGCCAGCACGTACTCCCGCTCGCGCAGCGAGACCGTCATGGCCCGCACCATCCGGGCCGTGACCATCCACATGAACGCGGCCAGCAACGCCACGAGCACCGGCACGCCCCCGGAGATCCGCGGCGCCAGCACGACGACGATCAGGAGGGGAGGAAGGACCAGCAGCAGGTCGACGCCCCGCATCAGGATCCGGTCGACCCGGCCGCCCGCGTAGCCGGCCGCGGTGCCGACGACGGCGGCCAGCCCGGTCGAGATCACGGCGACGAACACGCCGATGAGCAGCGACTTCCGCGCGCCCCGGAGGGTGAGGGCGAAGACGTCGCGGCCGCTCTGCGTCGTGCCGAGCCAGTGCGTCGCCGACGGCCCCTGCCGGAAGGCCGCGAAGTCCGTGTCGTCCCAGCCCCACGGCGACACGAGCGGCCCGAATGACACCAGCGAGAACAGCAGCGCGAGCAGGGCCAGGCCCGCGACGACCCGCCGGTTCCCCGCCCCGGGCCGGGCGATCACGCCGCGCCCCTGACGCGCGGGTCGAGGACGCCGTGCAGCACGTCCGAGACCAGCCCGGCGAGCAGGACCCCGCACACGGCGACGCATTCGATCGCCGCGACCGCGTTGACGTCCCCGCGCGTGATGGAGTCGACCAGCCACTCCCCGAGCCCGTGCCGGCCGAAGATCTTCTCTGCGAACACGCCGCCGAGGATCAGGAATCCGGACGCATAGGCGATGTAGGTCGTCATCGGGATCAGCGCCGTGCGCAGCCCGTGCCGCAGCAGGGCGCTCCGCCGCCGCAGCCCCTTCGCACGCGCGGTGCGCACGAAGTCGGCGTGCAGGACGTCCAGCATCATGCCGCGCTGGTACCGGCAGTAGACGGCGAGCTGCGCGAGCGCGATCGCGGCCGTCGGCAACACCAGGTGCCGTGCCCGGTCCGGCCACGAGGACGCCCCGGGCGTGGACTCGCCGACCCACACGAAGACCCGCACGCCCATGATCTGGTTGGCCTTGGTCGCGGCGATCTGCAACAGCATTGCCAGCACGAACACGGGGACGGCCAGCAGCACGCATGATCCGAGGGTGATGAGCCGGTCGGCCGTCCGCCCGCGCCGAGCGGCCGCGTGGGCGCCGAGGAGAACGCCGAGCACGCACCCCAGGACGGCCCCCGGGAGCACCAGCCGCAGGCTCACACCGAGCCGCCGCCATAACTCGGCGTTGACGGGGTCGCCGTCCCAGGTACGGCCGAAGTCGCCGCGCAGGACGCCCGCGGCCCACGTGCGGTACCGGTCGGCCAGGGGCGTCCGGTCGTTGAGGTTGAGGGCGCTGAGCCGGGCGTCGATGACCGCCTCGGGCGGACGGGGCGCCCGGCCCTCGTAGCCGGCGCGCGGATCGAGCGCGACCGCGGCCAGCAGGTAGGCGAGGCTCGTGGCCAGGACGGCCAGCACCAGGTGACGCGCCAGCCGGCGCAGCAGCAACGCCGCCATGTCTCCCCTCGGGCCGCCCATCGGAAGCACAGAATGCTACTGGCCGATTACGTACAGCGGCGGGAAAAGCCAGTAGAAGGCGTCCGATGTCAGGCGAGGGCGGGTTCGCGGCCGCGTGCGGCCTCCTCCCCGGTACGTCCCCGCAGCCCGCCGACGGCCAGGAGCGCGAACCCGGCGGCGGCCCAGGCGACCAGGACGGCCAGCGGTCCCGCGGCGCCCGCGCCGTCGAAGAAGGCCGTCGACCGCAGCAGGGTCACCGCCGCACCCGGCGGGAGCATCTGGCCGAGGTCGCCCCACGGCTGCGGCAGCATCTCCGGACCGGAGGCGGCGGCGGACAGCGGATTGCCGAGCAGGAGCAGCGTGAGCGAGCCGACGCCGAGGCCGGCGCGGCCGAGGGCCGTGGCGAGGCCGGCGACGGTGCCGGTCACGGCGAGGATCGTCAGCGACATGACCCCGGCGAGCGCGAGGTAGGGGCCGGGCAGCAGCGACAGCCAGCCCTGCGCGATCCCCGCCGCGCCGAGGCCGCCGAGCACGGCGAACAGCACCACGCCGGCGGCGCGCCACGCGGCCGCGGGGATCGCGAACGTCAGCAGCACCGAGGCGGCGAGCCCGGACATGATCAGCGGCAGCGCGAGGGCGCCGAATCCGGCTCCGCGCGGGTCGTCGGAGTCGGCGGCGACGACGTCCTGGACGGGCGGGACCGGCGGCCTCCCCTCCTTGGCCTGGGCCTGGGCCAGCGCGCCGAGTTGCTGGGCGATGAACGGCGAGGCCGCCGAGGCGGTGAGCACCTTGGGGCCGGACGGCGTCGTGACGATGGCGCCGTACGCCTCGCGGCCGGCGATCGCCGCCCGCGCGCCGGCCTCGTCCGGCCGGGTCAGGACGTCGAACGCCCCCGGCCGTTCCCGGTCCAGCCGTTCCGCGACGGCGGCGGCCTGCGGGCCGGTCACGACGATCGGGACGTCGCGCGGCGCCACCCGCGCGGCGGGCCAGGCGAAGGCAGTGATCATGACGAGCTGCAGCAGCGCGGCGACGACGGCCACGCCGGCGGTGCGCCGGGCGAGGGAGGATCGCATGGTCGGCTCCTAAATAAAGCGAATGTCCGTTCTCTTTTGGAGAGTCACAGCCGAGGCCCGGAGTTGTCAAGAAACGAACGTTCGTTTTATGGTTGCCCCATGCCGAGGGTCAGCGAGGAGCATCTGGAGCGGCGGCGCCGTCAGATCGTGGACGCGGCCCGTGCCTGCTTCATCCGCAAGGGCGTCCACGCGACGTCCATGCAGGACATCTTCGCCGAGGCCGGGCTCTCGGCCGGCGCCGTCTACCGCTACTTCAAGAGCAAGAACGAGATCATCGAGGCCAACATCTCGACGGTGGTCGGCGACATGCACGCGTTCTTCGACGAACTCTCGCACGCCGACCCCCTCCTGCCGCTGGACGAGGTGATCGAGCAGCTCGCGGCCAAGGTCGTCGACCTGTCCGGCGAGAACGGCCCGCTCCGGCTCGCGCCGGAGGCGTGGGCCCTCGCCGTGCACGACCCGGAGATCGCCACGTACGTCGCCGCCAACGTCACCGCGCTCCGGGAGACGTGGACGGCCTACATGAGCCGGCTGGTCCAGGCCGGGTTCCTCCCGGCCGACACCGACGTCGTGGCCGTCGGCAAGACGCTGTTCGCCGTCGTGCCCGGCTTCCTCGTGCAGCGGCTCGTGCTCGGGGACTTCTCCCCCGAAGAACTGCGGCGCGGAGTGCGGGCGCTCACCCGCGAAAGCATGTTGACTCTGCCGACCTGACCCAGGCGCCCGCGCGCCCGCGCGGCCGCGCGGCCGTGCGGTCGTCGGGTCCGCGGCCCATTCCGGCCGTTCTGGCACCGGCGGCGACCCGAACCCGCCCCCGTGAAGGGCTCGGAGCCGCCGCCCGCACCGCACCTCCGGACACCGGCGGGCGGCGCGCGAACAGCGTCCGGTACCTCCCACAGGGCGACTGTGACCTGCACCTTCGGTTCTGTCCGCCGGGTTCCGCGGTTTACCATCACGGCACGCGCCAGTGCGCCGTGACGGAGACAGTGTCGGCGGAGGGGAATCCCGGTGTCCTGAGGCGGACGCCCTGATGAGTGCAGGACTGGGGCCAGGACGCTTTAACATTCCATTACTTTTGCTCTGGGGTGTGCATGGTGGAGACGGCAGAACAGGACCGCCGACGCGGCCGCATCGCGGTCCCGGTGGCGCTCGCAGCCGTCCTGATCGTCGCCGCGTCGTTCATCATCGGTACCCGGCTGCCCTCTGACCTGCGGATGGTGTGGTGGCATCCGGAGATCCTCGTCGCCGTCGCCTGGACGCCCGTGGCCGCCGTCCTGCTGCGGCACCGGCCGAGGCTGACGGTCGGCTGGCTCATGCTCGGATCCGGCTTCTGCGCCGCCGTGTACGTCCTCTCGCTCAACACGGCCCCGTGGTTCGAGCTCCACCACTGGCCCGGAACCGGCTTCGTCACCTGGCTCAGCACCTGGCTTTGGGCCGTTGACACCTACGCCCTTACGCTCGTCCTGCCGCTGATCTTCCCGGACGGACGCCTGGTGTCGCGCTGGTTCCGGCCGGTGCTCGCCCTCGCCTGCCTCGTCCCGGTGATCGTCTGCGTCCACCTGACGATCGACCCGGACGTGCGCCGCTGGCACAACGGGGTCTCGACCTACCCGTTCGGCGAGATCCCTGTGGCCATCACCGCGGTCATCATCGGCACCCTGGCCGCCGGGCTGCTCTCGGTGGCCGTGCGGTTCGTCCGGTCGCCGCCCGACGTCCGGCGGCAGATCGCCTGGGTCATCTATCCCGGAATCATCGCCGAGGCGGTCATCTACGTCGGCGAGAACAGCATGATCGGGGATCCGTTGCGCAACGTCACCATCGTCGCCGTTCCCGTCTGCATCGCCATCGCCATCACCCGCTACCGGCTCTACGACATCGATCTCGTCGTCAGCCGGACGCTGGTGTACGCGGGGCTCGTGGCCGTCATCACCGGCGTGTACTTCGCGCTGGTCGGCACGGCGAGCCTGCTCGCCCACGGCCAGGGGACCATCTCCGGGCTGGCCGGCGCGATCGTCGCCGGCGCGGTGTTCGAGCCCGTCCGGCGGCGCCTTCAGCGCATGGTGGACGGGGTCATCCACGGCGAGCGCGACCCGTACCGGATCGCCGACCGCCTCAACCGGCGGCTGCAGACCGCCGCCGACCCGGCCGCCGCGCTCGCCGTCGCCGCCGAGGTGGCGCGTTCCGCCCTGCACGCCACCGGCGTCGTGATCGAGGTCCTGGACCGCGACGGCCGGACGATCTCGGCCGAGGACGGCCTGCTCGGCGACCGGCCGCAGCTCATCCCGCTGGTCTGGCACGGGGAGCCGGTGGGGCGGCTGCTGTTCGGCGTCACCCGGTCGCCGGACGCGCGGCTGTCGGGCATCCTGGCCCGCAATCTCGCCGAGCTGTCGAACGCGGTACGGCTCGCCGCGGACGTCCAGCGGTCCAGGGAGCACATCCTGCGCACCCGGGAGGAGGAGCGGCGGCGGCTGCGGCGCGACCTGCACGACGGGCTCGGCCCGACGCTGGCGAGCCTCGCGATGACGGTCGACGCCGCGCGCATCACGCTGAAGACCGATCCCGAGGCGGTGGACGCCCTCCTGGAAGAACTCCGCACGACGATGGGGAGCACCATCGGCGACATCCGGGAGCTCGTGTACGGGCTCCGGCCGCCCGCGCTGGACGATCTGGGACTGGCGGGCGCGATCCAGGCGCTCGGCGGGGTCGTCGCCACGGGCGACGGCCCGGAGGTGGACGTCCAGGTGGAGGGCGATCTCAAAGGCCTGCCGGCGGCCGCCGAGGTCGCCGCGTACCGGATCGTGCAGGAGGCGCTCACCAACGTGCACCGGCACGCGAAGGCCGGCTCGGCGATCGTCCGGCTGCACCTGAACGGCGACCTGCACGTCACCGTCGACGACGACGGCGTGGGCCTGCCCTCACAGGTGCGTTCGGGCATCGGCATGTCGTCCATGCGGGAGCGCGCGGCCGAACTGGGCGGCTCCTGCACCGTGGGCCCCGGCCCCAAAGGGGGGACGCTGGTCCGCGCCAGGCTCCCCGTCAACGGCGCCCATTCCTGACGCCCGTCCGCATCATCCCGGCCGGGTCGAGCCGGGCCGTACGGCCTGCTCCTCCGGCCCCCTCCCGGGTGGGAGGGCCGGTGACCGCCCCCCGCCAAGAAGGTCGCCACCGGCCCTCAGGCTCCGTACGGAACGGGGCTCCCATCCCGATCCATACGGGCCATTCACCAGAGGGTGTGCATGAACGAAGTTATGCGGCGGAAGGTCCCGTTGGTGAGGGACACCTGTCCCGTTCGAGCCGGGACGAGCAGGAACGCGGCTCCAGCCCTGGTTGGGCGGGGTTTCCGCTAGATCAAGCCGGGCCGGGTCTCGCCCTCGGCGACCAGCACGGCCGGACCCGTCAGGCGGCTGGTCTCCCCGTCGAGGGCCACGGTCACCCGCCCGCCGGGGACGTCCACGGTCCACTCGGACGGGCCGGAGGCGCCCAGGGCCGCCGCCGCGGCGACCGCCACCGTGCCGGTGCCGCACGAACGGGTCTCGCCGGAGCCGCGCTCGTACACCCGCATCTCCAGGTGCCGCTCCCCGACGGCGCGGAAGAACTCGACGTTCACCCCGCCGGGGAAGACGCCGGGGTCGAATCCGGGCGCCCGGGACAGGTCCAGCGCCGCGACCGGCCCGTCCACCCGGCACGCCAGATGCGGGTTCCCCACCGAGACGCGTTCGCCCCGGAACAGGGTGCCCGCCATGGACGCCTCACCGGAGCCGAGGACGTCGGCCGGGCCCATGTCGACGCTCACGTCGCCGGACGGGCCGAGCGTCACGCGCCGCAGCCCCGCCCGGGTCGCGACGTCCCACTCCCCGGGGGCGGCGAGGCCCGCGTCGACGAGGTAGCGGGCGAAGACGCGCATCCCGTTGCCGCACATCTCGGCGATACCGCCGTCGGCGTTGCGATAGTCCATGAACCACTCGGCCTCCGCGCCGCCCTCGACGTCCGCCGCGAGGTCCGCGGCCTTCGTCCGGACGACCCGCAGGACGCCGTCGGCGCCGATCCCGGCCCGCCGGTCGCACAATCGGGCCACGGCCTCCGGGGTGAGGTCCAGGAGGCCGTCCGGGTCGGGCAGGATCACGAAGTCGTTCTCGGTGCCGTGCCCCTTGACGAACCGCATTCCCCGATTCTATTGCGTCCCCTGGCGTCTCAGCCGACCAGGTCGAGTGCGCGGCCAGCCAGGTCCGGGGCGTCGTAGGGGAGCCATTGGACGCGGGGGTCCCGGCGGAACCACGACTCCTGCCTGCGGGCGAACCGGCGGGTCGTCCGGACGGTGTCCTGCATGGCCTGCTCCTCCGTCCACTCCCCCGACAGGAACCGGAGGACCTGCGCGTAGCCGAGGGCGCGTCCGGCGGTCAGGCCGTCGCGCAGGCCGTGCTTCTCCAGCTCACGGACCTCGCCGACCAGCCCCGCGTCCCACATCCGCGCCACCCGCAGGGCGATGCGCTCGTCCAGCTCCTCGCGGGGGACGCTCAGCCCGACCTGGACGACCGAGCCGTAGCGGTAGCGGTGCTCGGGCAGCGTCGCGGTGAACGGCCGGCCGGTTATCTCGATCACCTCCAGCGCCCGGACGATCCGGCGGCCGTTGCTCGGCAGGATCGCCGCAGCCGCGGCCGGGTCGAGACCGCGCAGCCGCTCGTGCAGCGGGCCAGGACCGGCGTGCGCCAGCTCCTCCTCCAGCCGTGCCCGGACGGCGGGGTCCGTCCCGGGGAACTCCAGGTGGTCGAGCGCGGCCCGCACGTACAGGCCGGAGCCGCCGACCAGGACCGGCACCCGGTCGCGCCCCCGGATCGACGCGATCACGTCGGCGCTGAGCCGCTGGTACTCGGCGACGCTCGCGGTCTCGGTCACGTCCCAGACGTCCAGCAGGTGGTGGGGGACGCCGCGCATCTCGTCCGCGGTGAGCTTCGCCGTGCCGATGTCCATGCCGCGGTACAGCTGCATCGAGTCGGCGTTGACCGCCTCCCCGCCCAGCCGCAGGGCCAGTTCCACGGCGAGATCGGACTTGCCGGCGGCGGTCGCGCCGACGACCGCGATCACATCCGGTCTATTCGCTGAGGTCACGGGATTGATTGTGGCAAGAGAACGGGTATAGGCGGGTTGTACGGGTGTCGCACGCGAGCGTGGGCGCCACCGACGAGACGAGGGATCCGGGGGGATTTTCGATGTCCATCGTCGACAAGGTCAAGCAGATGCTCGGGCAGAACACCGACAAGGCGCGCCAGGGCGTGGAGCGCGCCGGGGACAAGATCGACGAGCGCACCGGCGGCAAGTACTCCGACAAGGTCGACAAGGCCCAGCAGAAGGCCGGCGAATACATCGACCGCGAAGGCGGCCAGAGCGGCCAGAGCGGCGGCCAGGGCGAACAGGGTGGCGGCCAGAGCGGCGGCCAGGGCGGCGGTCAGCAGCCTTGACCCGTCCGTGACCAGACCGTGACGAAATAGCCGACGCCGTACGGCGCCTCGTCGGCGAGAAGGTCCGCTTCGAAGCCGGTTCCGCCGGCGGCGCCGGCGAGCACCTGCCATGCCGCACGCCCGGCCGCCCGCAGTTCCCGGGAGAGTCCCGCGTCCAGAGCGGCCAGGGCTGCGGCATCGGCGTCCCCGAACGCGTGCGCCACCGCCGCGTCATAGGGCCGCGCACGCTCATCGAGGTAGCCGGGCGCCTTCTCCGAGCGGCACGCCGACCCGTCGCCCATGACCAGAAGGGCGACCCGGTCTGCCGACCCGGCGAGCCGCCGTCCGAGTGTCAGGCATTCCTCTGGCGAAGCGTCGAAGGCGACCGCCTCGTAGCGGGCGCCGGCGCCGCGCCGCTCCAGCAGCCAGCGCCCGATGGTCAGAGAGAGCGGCAGCGCCTCAGCGGCGTCCTTGGGCCCGTCGGGGATCGTCCAATCGAGACCGTACGGCCGGAGCGTCGCGTACGCGTCCGGCCCGTAGGACCGCGTTCCCGGGCCGCCGCCCACGACGACCAGCACATCCGCCGGGCGGCCGGCCGGCGGGCCCGCGGGCCCCGTCAGGCGGGCGACGGCCTCATCGCACGCGGCGCGCAGGGCGTCGAGTTCCGGCGCCGCCTCCCCCGCCATCGCGGGCACGAGGATGGGCGGATGCGGGCACACCGCCGCCGATACGAGCACACTGCCTCCCTGCCACCGGGTCCCTCACGTGGGTGAACCCGATCATGCCGGAGTTCAGGAGACGGCGGAGCAGCCTGCCGCGGGCGCGTCGGCCTGGGCCGGACGTCCGATCGACGGCATTCCCAGCGAAACGCCCTTCTGGCCGGCCTCCCGGCCCTGGCGGGCCTCCCATGCGTCGCCCGCGCGCGTGCGCCGGACGTCCCGCACCGGCTTGTCGGCGACCAGGTGGTGCGGCGCGGCGTAGGTGACCTCGACCGTGACCATGTCCCCCGGGCGGACCGGCTCCTCCGGCACGCCGAAGTGGACCAGGCGGTTGTCGCGCGCACGGCCCGACAGCCGCCGGGTCGCCTCGTCCTTGCGGCCCTCCCCCTCGGCCACCAGGACCTCCAGGGTGCGGCCGAGCTGCTTCTTGTTCTCCTCCCAGGAGATCTCCTCCTGGAGGGCGACGAGCCGCTCGTACCGCTCCTGGACGACCTTCTTCGGCACCTGGCCGTCCATGGTCGCCGCCGGCGTGCCCGGACGCTTGGAGTACTGGAACGTGAACGCCGACGAGAACCGGGCCTCCCTCACCACGTGCAGGGTCTCCTCGAAGTCGGCCTCGGTCTCGCCGGGGAAGCCCACGATGATGTCGGTGGTGATCGCCGCGTCCGGGATCGCGGCCCGGACCTTCTCGATGATGCCGAGGTAGCGCTCCTGCCGGTAGGAACGGCGCATGGCGCGCAGCACAGCGTCCGACCCGGCCTGCAGCGGCATGTGCAGCGACGGCATCACGTTCGGCGTCTCGGCCATGGCGGCGATGACGTCGTCGGTGAAGTCCTTGGGGTGCGGCGAGGTGAACCTGACCCGCTCCAGCCCCTCGACGTCCCCGCACGCCCGCAGCAGCCCCGCGAACGCGGACTGCCCGCCCGCCGTCATCGCACGGACCTCGTCGGGCGCGGCGGCGAGGGCGCCGAACCCCGAGCCGTAGGCGTTGACGTTCTGGCCGAGGAGAGTGATCTCCAGGGCGCCCTCGGCCACGAGCGCCTCGATCTCCGCGAGGATCTCCCCGGGCCGGCGGTCCTTCTCCTTGCCGCGCAGCGACGGGACGATGCAGAACGTGCACGTGTTGTTGCAGCCGACGGAGATCGACACCCACGCGGCGTACGGCGACTCACGGCGTGTCGGCAGTGTCGAGGGGAAGGTCACCAGCGACTCTTCGATCTCGACCTGCGCCTCGCTCTGGACCCGCGCGCGCTCCAGCAGCGCGGGCAGCGACCCGATGTTGTGGGTGCCGAACACCACGTCCACCCAGGGGGCGCGCTTGACGATGGTGTCGCGGTCCTTCTGCGCGAGGCAGCCGCCGACGGCGATCTGCATGCCGGGATGACCGTCCTTGACCGGCCGCAGATGGCCCAGGTTGCCGTAGAGCCGGTTGTCGGCGTTCTCCCGCACCGCGCAGGTGTTGAACACCACCACGTCGGGTTCGGCGTCCCGGGCGCGGACGTAGCCGGCCGCCTCCAGGAGCCCGGACAGCCGCTCGGAGTCGTGAACGTTCATCTGGCACCCGTAAGTGCGGATCTCGTACGTACGGGCAGCCGTATTCATAGGCGCACTCATGACGGTTACCAAGGGTACGGGCCCGGCGCGATATCAACGAACGGGCGAGCCGCCACGCACACGAGCCGCAATGATCACTCTCCGCCACGGCGAACCCCGCCCGACATGGGGATTCGTGATCGTATCGGTACCGCGCGGCAACTTTTGCGGAGTCACCGATGACGTAAAGTCCGAGCGCATGACGGACAGCGAAGGCGGGCCCGACCTCACCAAGGACGGGCCGGAGGAAGCCGGCCCGGAGCGGGCCGCCGAGGGCGGCCGGCCCCTCGTCGTGGTCGAGCACGTCAACAAGCACTTCGGCGAGCTGCACGTCCTCAGGGACATCAATCTCACCGTCGACTCCGGCGAGGTCGTCGTCGTCATCGGC
The DNA here is from genome assembly GCF_040650055.1 of Spirillospora sp. NPDC048819. Classification (NCBI taxonomy): domain Bacteria; kingdom Bacillati; phylum Actinomycetota; class Actinomycetes; order Streptosporangiales; family Thermomonosporaceae; genus Spirillospora; species Spirillospora sp. NPDC048819. The sequence continues at coordinate 378,596 of NZ_JBEZGN010000002.1, forward strand.
CCGTCCGGCGGCGGGAAGTCGACCCTGTGCCGGTCGATCAACCGGCTGGAGCCGATCGACGACGGGACGATCCTCGTGGACGGCAAGGAACTGCCCAAAGAGGGCAAGGAGCTGGCGAAGCTCCGCGCCGACGTCGGCATGGTGTTCCAGTCGTTCAACCTGTTCGCCCACATGACGATCATGCAGAACATCACGCTCGGGCCCATCAAGGTGCGCAAGCAGGGCAAACGGGAGGCCGAGCAGCACGCGATGGAGCTGCTGGACCGGGTCGGCATCGGCGACCAGGCGTCCAAGTACCCCGCCCAGCTGTCCGGCGGCCAGCAGCAGCGGGCCGCGATCGCGCGCTCCCTCGCGATGAAGCCCAAGGTGATGCTCTTCGACGAGCCGACCTCGGCGCTGGACCCGGAGATGGTCAACGAGGTCCTCGACGTCATGACGGGTCTGGCCCGCGAGGGCATGACGATGATCGTCGTCACCCACGAGATGGGCTTCGCGCGCAGGGCGGCGCAGAAGGTCGTGTTCATGGCGGACGGCCAGATCGTGGAGGAGAACACGCCCGACGAGTTCTTCACCAACGCGCGCACCGACCGCGCGAAGGACTTCCTTTCCAAGATCCTCACGCACTGATTCACTCGCCTCCGGTTATCCACAAGACCTGAACTGTTCGGTCCGCAGAGGATGAGAATGGTCCACTGAGCCGCGGGGCTCCGGCAGAGAGCAGAGGTAGGACGAGAAATGCGAGTACGTCGTTTCGGCGCCCTCATCGGGGCGGGGATGGCGTTGTCACTGGCGCTTTCGGCCTGTGGCAGCGACACGGAGAAGACCGAGGCCAAGACGGTCGTCCAGAAGGCCAAGGACGACAAGAAGCTGACCATCGGCATCAAGTTCGACCAGCCCGCACTGGGCCTGAAGAAGCCCGACGGCACCTTCGCCGGCTTCGACGTCGACGTCGCCAAGTACATCGCCAAGCAGCTCGGCGTCCCCGAGAGCGGCATCACGTTCAAGGAGACGACCTCCGCCAACCGCGAGTCGTTCATCGGCGGCGGGCAGGTCGACCTCGTGGTCGCCACCTACTCGATCACCGAGGCGCGCAAGCAGCAGGTGACGTTCGGCGGCCCGTACTACGTGGCCCACCAGGACACGATGGTCAACGCCGACAACAACGACATCAAGGTGACCAAGGACCTCAAGGGCAAGCGGCTGTGCAAGGCGGCCGGGTCCAACTCCTTCCGCCGCATCACCGAGCCGCCGCCGGACGGCAAGCTCGACATCTCCGGCGTCAAGCTGGTGGACGCCCAGAGCTACTCCGAGTGCGTGAGCAAGCTGAAGTCGGGCGCGCTGGACGCGGTCAGCACCGACGACCTGATCCTCGCCGGGTTCGCCAACCAGCAGAAGGGCTCCTTCAAGGTCATCAACGACCCCTTCACCGACGAGAAGTACGGCGTCGGCATCAAGAAGGGCGACATCGAGACCTGTGAGGCCGTCAACAAGGCCGTCAACCAGATGTACTCCGACGGCACCGCGGGCCAGCTGCTGGACAAGCACTTCGCCGGCACCGGGCTGAAGCTCGTCAAGACCGTCCCGCAGATGGAGGGCTGCGCCTGATCACAGGCCGGCCCGACCCGTCATGCCGGTGCGTCCCCGCCAGGACGTGTCCTCCCGGGGACGCACCGGTGTGGCCCGACACCGCTGGAACGCCATGGAACTGTTGAGCAATGTTTGACTTCAGCCCGTTCTTCGACAACTTCGGGGAACTCCTCCAAGGATTCTGGGCGACCCTGCGCCTCGCGGGCGCCGCCGCGGTGCTCTCGCTGATCATCGGCACGCTCATGGCGAGCTTCCGCGTCGCCCCCGTCCCCGTCATGCGCGCCTTCGGCACGGGCTACGTCAACATCGTGCGCAACACGCCGCTCACGCTCGTCCTGCTGATGTGCAGCCTGGGACTCAACGACATCCTCGCCCTGAAGTTCTCCAGCACCTACTCGACGAGCTACTACTGGTGGGCCGTCGTCGGGCTGTCCGCCTACACCGGGGCGTTCGTCTGCGAGACCCTGCGGTCGGGGATCAACACCATCCCGCTGGGGCAGGCCGAGGCGGCCCGCTCGATCGGGCTGACGTTCAACCAGTCGCTCCGGATCATCATCCTGCCGCAGGCGTTCCGTTCGATCATCGCGCCGATGGGCAGCGTCCTCATCGCGATGATCAAGAACACGACGGTGGCCGCCGCGGCCAGCTACGGCGAGGTCGCGCTGGTGACCAAGACGATCGTCGACAAGCCGACGTTCGCGAACGGAGTGATCCCGCTGTTCCTCGGCGTGGCCATCGGCTTCCTGATCCTCACGCTGCCGACCGGATACTTCTTCGGCTGGCTGGCCAAGCGAATGGCGGTGGCCCGGTGAGCAAGGAAGCGTCCGTACTCTTCGACATCCCCGGGCCGAGGGCCCACGCGCGGAACAGGCTGCTGACCGTCATCGTGACGGTCGTGCTCCTCGCGATCCTGGCCGGGCTCATCTGGCGGCTCTACGACAAGGACCAGTTCCAGACGAAGCTCTGGACCCCGTTCACCGAGTGGACGGTCTGGCGGCACCTGCTCCTGCCCGGCCTGCTGAACACGCTGAAGGCCGCCGCCATGGCGACCGTGCTGGCCCTGCTGTTCGGGGCCGTGTTCGGCCTCGCCAGGCTGTCGAACCACTGGTGGATCCGGCTCCCCGCCGGGGCCGTCGTCGAGTTCTTCCGCGGAATCCCGCTGCTGATCCTGATCTTCCTGGCGTTCTTCGTCCCCAACAAGATCAGCCCGGAGATCGCCGAGTCCCAGTTCGGTCAGATCCAGCGGATGTCGGTGGACTACTTCTTCTTCCTCTTCGGGGTGGAGAGCAACGCCGGCGTGGTCACCGTGCCCGCCTATGCCGCGGTCGTGTTCGGCCTGGTGATGTACAACGGCTCGGTGCTGGCCGAGATCGTGCGGGCGGGCGTCCTGTCGATCCCCAAGGGGCAGTCGGAGGCCGCCTACTCCATCGGGCTGCGCAAGAACGGCGTCATGCGGCTCGTCCTGCTGCCGCAGGCCGTCACCGTGATGATGCCGGCGATCGTCAGCCAGATCGTCGTCCTGCTCAAGGACACCGCGCTCGGGTTCATCATCGCCTACGGCGAGTTCCTGCAGGCCGGCTTCAAGCAGGTCCCCGCCAACTACCACAACAACGTCCTCCAGGCGGGGATCGTGGTCGCGATCATCTACATCGCGATCAACATGTCGCTCAGCCGGGTCGCGACATGGCTGGAGCGGCGCAGCCGCCGCAGCCGCAAGACCACGGCCAAGAGCATGGGCACCGGCGGGCCTCCCCCGGCCCCGGGAATGTCGAGCCGGGCCGCCGGCGAGCCCGGAGCGGCCTGAGTCCGTCCCGCCCGCTCGCGGAGGGCGCCGCCGGTTCCGGCGGCGCCCTTCGCGGCATACGGGCCCCGAGGTCCGATTCGGAGCGTGCGAGCCGCTGATCACCGGTGTTACCCGCGAGTTGCCTGGTGGATCGCTTGTATCTTTCCGAGTTCAAACGGCCCGTCATCACCCCAACACGTCCCCGTATGCGGGACGATTCCTGGTATGACCGCTCGTGCGACCCTCCCCTTTGGCTCATGGCCCTCACCCATCTCCGCGGCCGACGTCGCCCGCGCCCGGCTGCGCCTCAGCTTCCCCACCGTCGCGGGCAACGACGTGTGGTGGCAGGAGACCCGGCCCGAGGAGGGCGGGCGGACCACGGTCATCCATCTCAAGGGCGGTCACCGCACCGAACTGCTGCAGGCGCCGTGGGACGCCCGCACCCGCGTCCACGAATACGGCGGACGGTCCTACCTGCCGATCCGCACCGCCGCCGGCCTGTCGATCGTCTTCTCCAACTACGACGACCAGCGGCTCCACCGGCTCGACGAGGGCGACCCGAAGCCGTACCCGCTGACCCCCGAGCCCGCCGTCCCCGCGGGGCTGCGCTACGCCGACTACGTCGTGTCCCCCGACGGCACCGAGATCTGGTGCGTGTGCGAAGGCCACATCGCCGCACCCCAGGCCGAGGTCACCGACGACCCGCAGGCCCCCGCGCCCGCGGCCGACGAGCCGGCCGCCGCCGGCATCAGGCGCGCCATCGTCGCCGTCCCCCTCGACGGCAGCGCCGCCGACGACGCCGGCGCGATCCGCGAACTCGTCACCGGCGCCGACTTCTACGCCTCCCCGGCCCCCTCCCCCAGCGGCGGGCACCTGGCGTGGGTGCAGTGGAACCACCCCCGCATGCCGTGGGACGGCACCGAGATCCGCGCAGCGGTGATCGAGAACGGCACCACCGTCGCCCCCCGCACCGTCAAGGGCGGGCTCAACGAGTCGGCGCTGGCACCGGTGTGGCGCGACGACGAGTCCCTGTACGTCGTCTCCGACTGGCCGGGCTGGTGGAACATCTACCAGGTCGGGCTGCACGGCGAGTCGCCGCAGGCGCTCTACCCGGCCGAAGAGGAGTTCGCCGGTCCGCTGTGGCAGCTCGGCGGCATGCCGTACGCGCTGCTCGGCGACGGGCGCCTCGCCGTCCTGCACGGCGAGGGCGACATGCGCCTCGGCGTCTACGACCCCGAGACGCTCGACCTCGTCGACCTGGAGGTCCCGTACGGGCACTGGCAGACGCAGCTGTCCACCGACGGCACGACGATCGTCGGCATCGCCGGCGGCCCCGACCTGCCGACGTCGGTCGTGCGGGTCGACACCGTGACCGGCCGCGTCGAGGGGCTCCGCCGCGAACTGGCCGAACTGCCCGACGTCGCCTTCCTGTCCAAGCCGCGCGCCGAACGCCTGGAAGGGCCGTTCGGACGCCCCGTCCACGCCTACGTCTTCCCGCCCGCCAACCCCGAGGCCGCCGCGCCGGAGGGCGAACTCCCGCCGTACGTCGTGTTCGTGCACGGCGGGCCGACGGGACGCGCCTCCACGGTGCTCGACCTGGAACGGGCGTTCTTCACCAGCCGCGGCATCGGCGTCGTCGACGTCAACTACGGCGGATCGACCGGCTACGGCCGCGCCTACCGCGAACGGCTGCGCCGCCAGTGGGGCATCGTGGACGTCGAGGACGCCGTCGCCGCCGCGCAGGCCCTCGTCGACGGCGGGATCGCCGACCCGGCCCGGCTCGCGATCCGCGGCGGCTCCGCCGGCGGCTGGACGACGCTCGCCGCGATCACCCGGACCGACGTCTTCAAGGCCGCCACGTCCTACTACGGGATCAGCGACCTGCAGAGCTTCGCCGAGGCCACCCACGACTTCGAGTCCCACTACCTGTTCAGCCTGATCGGCCCCCTGCCCGGGTTCGAACGCGCCTACGAGGAGCGGTCGCCGCTAGGCAGCGCCGACAAGACCGCGTGCCCCGTACTGCTGCTGCAAGGGCTGAACGACCCGGTCGTGCCGCCCGACCAGTCCGAACGCTTCGCGCTGGCCCTCGCCGGAAAGAAGATGCCGTACGCCCACCTCACGTTCGAGGGCGAGTCGCACGGCTTCCGCCGGGCCGACACCGTCATCCGCTGCCTGGAGGCCGAGCTGGCGTTCTACGGCCAGACACTCGGCTTCGAGCCCCGCGGCGTCGAACCCATCAACCTCACGGTCGGCTGAAACACCCCGCCCGTCCGTCCCCGCGCCGGCGGACGGGCCGCTCAGCGGGCGAACTCGATCGCCCGGGACTCCCGGACGACGGTGACGCGGATCTGCCCCGGATACGTCAGCTCGTCCTCGACCTGCTTGGCGATGTCGCGCGCGATGACCTGCGCCTGGATGTCGTCGACGGAGTCGGGCTTGACCATCACCCGGATCTCCCGCCCCGCCTGCATCGCGAAGACCTTCTCCACACCCTCGTGCCTGTCGCGGGCGATCTCCTCGAGCCGCTCCAGCCGTTTGACGTACGCCTCCAGCGACTCCCGGCGCGCCCCCGGCCGGCTGCCGCTGACGGCGTCGGCCGCCTGCGTCAGCACCGCCTCGACCGTCCGGACCTCCACCTCGTTGTGATGCGCCTCGATCGCGTGCACGACGTCCTCGTGCTCGCCGTACCGGCGCGCGATCTCCGCGCCGATCAGGGCATGGCTGCCCTCCACCTCGTGGGTCAGCGCCTTGCCGATGTCGTGCAGCAGCGTGCACCGCTTCGCGACCTCCACCGGCAGCCGCAGCTCACTCGCCATGATCCCCGCGATGTGCGCCGACTCGATCAGATGCTTCAGCACGTTCTGCCCGTACGACGTGCGGTACCGCAACTGCCCGAGCAGCGCGATGAGCTCCGGGTGCATGTCGGCGATGCCGACGTCCACCAGCGCGTCCTCACCGGCCCGGACGCACAGCTGCTCCACGTCGCTCTTGCTGCGCTCGTAGATCTCCTCGATCCGCTGCGGGTGGATCCGCCCGTCCAGGACCAGCTTCTCCAGCGTCAGCCGCCCCACCTCCCGGCGCACCGGGTCGAAACAGCTCAGCAGCACCGCCTCCGGCGTGTCATCGATGATCAGGTTGACGCCCGTCGTCGTCTCGAACGCCCGGATGTTGCGGCCCTCACGCCCGATGATGCGGCCCTTCATCTCATCGCTCGGCAGATGCAGCACCGACACGACCGACTCCGCCGTCTGCTCGCTCGCGACCCGCTGGATCGCCAGCGTCACGATCTTGCGGGCGCGCTTGTCGCCCTCCGCCCGCGCGGCGTTCTCGATCTCCCGCGTGATCGGGATGGCCTCCCGCTTGGCCTGGTTCTCGATCGCCGCGACCAGCTCGCTTTTGGCCTGCTCCGCCGTGAGCGCCGCCACCTGCTCCAGCACCTTCCGGCGCTCCTCGGCGACGCCGTCGAGCTCCTCCTTGCGGGCGTCCAGAGCCTTCCCGGTCTCGGCGAGCCTCCCCTGCCACTCCGCCAGGCGCCGCAGCTCACCGTCCAGCCGCTGCTCCCGTTCCGCGAGGCGCGCCTCCCGGCGCTCCAGATCCTCCCGGACGGTCCGCAGATCGTCACGGAGCGCCCGGCCCTCGTCCTCGACCTCCGCACGCGCCGCCGCCGCGAGCCGCTGCGCCTCCCGCTCGGCCTTCTCCAGAACCTCCCCGGCGTCCCGCTTCGCCTTCGACCGGATCTCGTCGGCCTCGCTCTGCGCCCGGGCCATCTCCGCCGCCGCCTTGCCGGGCATGCCCGGACGCCACAGGACGACGATGATGAGAGCGACCAGGGTCACCAGCAGCGCTGCACCCAGCAGGACGCTCTCCATGAGGTAGATCCTTCCTCGCCGCGGGCCCGCCCGGAATCGGGACCCTGCCTAGCGAGGATTTACTCGCGCCCATCGGACGGCCGGATGCACAACATCGCCGGGCAGCGCACGGCGCGCACCCGGTGACTCGGCCGAATCCGGTCGACGAACGTGTCCTGTATGCCTCTCAGCTGCTGGAACGTGCTCGGTCGTATGGCAATCCGCGAGACGCGGAGTAACTCCTCACTGCCGTAACGGTAAGCGGCACAGAGGTAATGAGCAAGCAGTGTTTGTTTGCAGTCCCCTTGGCGTCAGGCCTTGGAGGCCCTCCCTTCGGCGGGAACTGCGGTGCGATCGCTGTGCCTACTGCAGTGCCCTTGGCGGTCGGGCCCTGGAGGCCCTCCCTTCGGCGGGCACTGCGGTGCGATCGCTGCATCGCTCCGGCTCGCCCTGGGGGCTCGCTGCGCGATCAGGTTTCTCGCTCCGCTCGAGACCTGCCTTCGGACGCGATCGCGACGCTTTGGGTCGTTGCCGGCTGAGGCGACGGCTGGGGCAGGCGCGCTCGCCCAGTCATGTATGGCACCGAACACGGTCAACCGCCTGGCCACATACCTCCTCACCACGCGACCGGGCAACCCGAGGTCCAGTGCGCAGCGCGGTGACGAGTGTGGCGAACCCGCACGCCCAGTCACGCAGTCAGTCACCGGACGCCGGAACCTTTTCCCTGGCCGCGTGCCTCACCACACGACCGCGACACCCGAGGTCCGGAGCTTGAGGCGACGGCTGGGGCGGGCGCGCTCGGCTGGTTGCGCATGGCACCTGGTGCAGGGGGCCTGGCTGGCGGCGGGCTTAGTTCGCGGAGCCCGAGGTCTGGGTGAGGGTTTGGCATCGGGTGTTCGCGTGCCCGGGGTTGTTTGCGGGGGGTCAGTCGATGGGGTCGGGGGTTTCGGGGAGGGTTTCTGGGTCGGTGCCTTCTTCGGCCAGGGCTTCCTTGACCACTCGGTAGGCGAGGCCGGCCGGGTAGCCCTTGCGGGCGAGCATGCCTACGAGGCGGCGCATGCGTTTTGCGGGGTCGGCGCCTCTGGTTGCCTTGAGCTTGCGGGTGACGAGGGCGCGGGCGGTTTCCTCCTCCTGGGCGGGGTCCAGGGAGTCGACGGCGTCGTTGACCGTCTCGTTCGCGACGCCGCGGCGGCGGAGTTCCTGGGCGAGGGCGCGTTTGGCGAGGCCGCGGCCGGTGTGGCGGGACTGGACCCATGCCTGCGCGAACGCCTCGTCGTCGATGAGGCCCACGTCGGTGAAGCGGCCGAGGACCCGTTCGGCCACGTCGTCGGGGATGTTCTTGCGCCGCAGGGCGTCCGCGAGTTGGGCGCGGGTCCGTGGTGACGTGGACAGCATGCGCAGGCAGATCTCGCGGGCGGCCCCCTCGGGGTTCGACGCGATCCCGCCGCGTGCATCCGCTGCTTCGGGTTCTGGGAGAGGGCCGTCGCCGGGCTCAGCCGATGGCGTTCGCTTCATGGCGCGCCGGGCCGCTCCGTGGGAGCGGCGGCGCCATCGGGGAAGGTCCGCGCACCGATCGTGCGGTGCGGGGTAAGGCGCCGCCGCCCTGCATACGAGATCATCGCTCACTCGCCGTCAAGAGTCACCCTTATCCGGGGATTCTCCGTCAGGATTCACCCGCCTTGGCCTTGGCGGTCTTCCTCCCGGCGGGCTTGGGGGCCGCCTCCAGGGGGGCGGGCGCGGCGTCCGGGGCGCCCGGGGCGGCGAGGGGCTCGGCCTCCTTGTCGACCTTCGGGCCGATGCCGAGCTTCTCCTTGATCTTCTTCTCGATGCCGTCGGCCATGTCGGGGTTGGCCTTGAGGAAGTTGCGGGCGTTCTCCTTGCCCTGGCCGAGCTGGTCGCCGTCGCAGGTGTACCAGGCGCCGGACTTGCGGACGAAGCCGTGCTCCACGCCGAGGTCGATCAGGCCGCCCTCGCGGCTGATGCCCAGGCCGTAGAGGAGGTCGAAGTCGGCGACGCGGAACGGCGGGGCCATCTTGTTCTTGACGACCTTGACGCGGACGCGGTTGCCGACGGCCTCGGTGCCGTCCTTGAGGGTCTCGATGCGGCGGACGTCCAGGCGGACGGAGGCGTAGAACTTCAGCGCCTTCCCGCCGGTGGTGGTCTCCGGCGAGCCGAACATCACGCCGACCTTCTCGCGGAGCTGGTTGATGAAGATGACGGTGGTCCTGGTCTGGTTGATCGCGCCGGTGAGCTTGCGCAGCGCCTGCGACATGAGGCGGGCCTGCAGGCCGACGTGGCTGTCACCCATCTCGCCCTCGATCTCGGCGCGCGGGACGAGCGCGGCGACGGAGTCGATGACGATGATGTCGATCGCGCCGGAGCGGATCAGCATGTCGGTGATCTCCAGGGCCTGCTCGCCGGTGTCGGGCTGGGAGACCAGCAGGGCGTCGATGTCGACGCCGAGGTTGCCGGCGTACTCGGGGTCGAGGGCGTGCTCGGCGTCGACGAACGCGGCGATGCCGCCCCGCTTCTGGACGCTGGCCACCGCGTGCAGCGCGATGGACGTCTTGCCGGAGCCCTCGGGGCCGTACACCTCGACGACGCGGCCGCGGGGCAGGCCGCCGATGCCGAGCGCGATGTCGAGGGAGATCGCGCCGGTGGGGATCACCTCGACCGGCGCGCGGGCCTCCTCGCCCATCCGCATGACCGATCCCTTGCCGAACTGCCGCTCGATCTGGGCGAGTGCGGTCTCGAGAGCCTTGTCCCGGTCGTTCGCTGCCATGTGAGATGTCCTTCTCGTCGTGACTGTCGGCTCTCGGCCGCTGCCTGCGATGTCGAGGGCGACGTTACGGCGGGCCTCCGACACTTTGCGAGACCCGGGCGCGATTGTGGACGACGCCGTGTCCCGCACCAGCGTACCGAACATTAGTTCGATCATCGTCCGGATCGGCGATTCGGGTGGGAATCTCCGTGCGTTCCATGGTCTCGACCCCGTACGCTGGCGCCGTCCACGGAGGGTTCCAATCATGACGCTGACCGTTCTCTTCTGCGTCGATCCGCTCCACCCTCGGCGCGTTGACCCGCACTTCTCCCGTGAGGCCGCGGCGGTGCGAGACCACTATGGCGAGATCGCCCTGATCGACCATGACGCGCTGCAACGCGGCGACGTGGACGACGCGGTCCGGGCGGTGCCCTCCGATCTGGGTCCGGTCTGGTATCGCGGCTGGATGCTCACCGGGGACGAGTACGCCGCCGTCTCCGCCGTCCTGAAGGGGCGGGGCACGGTGCTGCTCACGCATCCGGACGACTATAGGCGCGCGCATGAGCTGCCGGGCTGGCACGACACGTTCGCCGGGTTGACTCCGCCGAGTGTGTGGCGGCCTTTGGGCAAGGGGCAGGATCCCGGTGACCTCAGCGAACTGAAGGAGCTGGTCCGGCCGCTGCGCGGTGGGCCCGGCGTGGTGAAGGACTATGTGAAGTCGTGCAAGCACGAGTGGGAGGAGGCGTGCTTCGTCCCCGACGTGAAGAACCTCTCGCAGCTTCATGACGTCGCCTCGAAGATGGTCGCGTTGCGGGACGACCATCTGGCGGGCGGTCTCGTCGTGCGCGAGTTCGAGCAGTACGACGGCGGCGGCGAGGCGCGTGTCTGGTGGGTGGACGGCGAGCCCGCGCTGGTGGGGCCGCACCCTGACAGCCCCGGCGCGGATCCCGATCCGGACCTGGACGCGGTGGCTCCGGCCGTGCGCGCATTGGGCTGCAGGTTCATCACGACCGATCTGGCGCGGCGCACGGACGGCGTGTGGCGTGTGGTGGAGGTCGGCGACGGCCAGGTGAGCGACCTTCCGTCGTCCGTGGACGCGATGGACCTCTACGCGCATCTGCCGGTTCCGGACTGACCGGCCGGCCGGGCATGAACCGGAACGGCTTTTCCTGCGTCTCATCAGGCAACCCCATCGGTCGGCCGACGTGTGGAAGGACGTGTTCTCTTGCCCCCACAGGAGCCCACTCGCCGGCTCAGCTCCCGCGCCGTGAAGGTCGGGATGGTGAGCGCCCTGTCATTGACCCTCGTCGCCTGCGGATCCAGTTCGACCGTCGCGAGATGCGTCGACCGGAACTCTCCGTCGACGGGGAAGGGCGGTTACAGGGTCGTCCCCGACACCAGATGCGACACCGACGACATCGACGGTTCCACCTCGCCGTACGACCGGTACTTCTGGTACTACGGCGGCAGGACCAGCGCCGGCTACGTGTCGGGCGGCAGCCGGGTCCGGCCCGAAGGAAAGATCAAGTCCAGTAGCGGGCGCACGCTGAGCCGGGGCGGGTTCGGCGGTGGCGGCGGCAGGGGCGGGGGCTGACCGGTGCGCCGTATCCGTTCGACTCCGCGTGACAGCTGGGCCGCGAGGGTCGAGGCGCATGGCCTGGCCTTCCACCGGACCGCGCACCCCGAGCACCTGACCCGTCCCTACTGGGACGAGTCCGTCCACTACGTCTTCGACATGGACGAGGTGCTGGCCCTCGAAGGGGTCGTCGAAGAGCTGCACCGGATGTGCCTGGAGGTTGTGGAGCACGTCGTCTCCACCGGCCGCTACCACGCCCTCGCCATTCCCGACTGGGTGGCGCCGCTGATCGAGGAGTCGTGGCGGCGCGGCGACCCGCATCTGTACGGCCGCTTCGACCTGCGCTACGACGGGCATGGGCCCGCCAAGCTTCTGGAGTACAACGCCGACACTCCGACCGCGCTGGTCGAGAGTTCCGTCGTCCAGTGGTACTGGCTGCAGGACACCCATCCTGGGGACGACCAATGGAACTCCATTCACGAGCGGCTGGTCGCCCGCTGGAAGGAGATCGTCCCGGCGGTGGACGGCGGGCCGGCCCATTTCGCCTGGACGACCGGTGACGAGACCGGCGAGGAGGTCATGACGATCGCCTACATGCAGGAGACCGCCGAGGAGGCGGGCCTGCCGGGCGTGGCGATCGCCATGGAGGACATCGGCTGGGACCCCGCGCGCGGGCGATTCGTCGACCTGGACGAGCAGGAGATCCGGACGCTCTGCAAGCTCTACCCGTGGGAGTGGATCGTCGCAGAGCCGTTCGGGCGCAGCATCCCGGGCACGCCCACGTCGTGGATCGAGCCGATCTGGAAGATGGTGCTGTCGAACAAGGCGCTGCTCGTCCTGCTCTGGGAGTTGTTCCCCGGGCATCCCAATCTGCTGCCCACGTACCTGAACACGCCGTCGAACCTCACGTCCTACGTGCAGAAACCGCTGCTCGGGCGGGAGGGCGCGAGCATGCGCATCGTGACGCCGGACGGAAGTGAGCAGCGCACCCAGGGCGACTACGGCGCGGAGGGTTTCGTCTTCCAGGAGTTCTGCGCGCTTCCCGACTTCGACGGCGAGCACCCGGTGCTGGGGGCGTGGGTCGTTCATGACGGGGCGGCCGGGGTCGGCATCAGGGAGACGTCCGGGCTCATCACCGACGACACGTCGTCGTTCGTCCCGCACCGCATTCCGCTGTAGCGCCGGCAGGCGCCGGGTTGGCTACTGGAGCCTCGACGGGACGTCGAAGGTGGCGACGACGGCCTTCCAGACCTTCTTGGCGGGTTCGCCGTCGGCGAAGGCCTGTTCGATGGTGCGGCCGTTGAGTTCGGCGAGGACGTAGTCCTTGGCCACGCTCTGGGCGTAGCTTTCGCCGAACTGCTGGTTCATCCGATCCCAGAAGACTGTGAGCCGCACCCGTCCACGCTATCCGACGGCGCCTTCCCCCATGGACGGACCGGTCGCCAAGGACTCCGTGACCTCGCCGGGAACGGCCGGGCCGGAGCCCTGGCGGTACTGGCGATGCAGCCCGGTCAGGTACCGCTCGACGCCTTCGATGACGCGGGCCGTCCGGTACGAGGGGAAGACGTCGAACCCGTGCTGGGCGCCCTTCATCTCCGCGTAGATGACGGGTGCGTCGGAGACGCCCCGGAGCCGCTCGACGAATCGGCGTGCCTCCGCCACGGGGATGAGTGAGTCGCGGCTTCCGTGGATGACGAAGAAGGGCGGCGCGTCCTTGTCGATGTAGGTGACAGGGGACGCCTTGGCGTACGCCTCCCGGTTCTCCGCGAAAGGCTGCTTCACGACCATGCGCTCAAGGATGCGTGTGGCGCCCATGGGACGCGGCCATGGTCCCGCTTCGAAGAAGTTGTAGACGCCGTAAAAGGGCACGGCGCCCTGCACGGTGGTGTCGGCGTCCTCGAAACCGGGCTGGAATTCCGGCACGTTCGCGGTCAGCGCGACCATCGCGGTGAGATGCCCGCCCGCCGAGCCACCCGTCACACAGAGGAAATCGGGGTCGGCGCCGTACTCCTCGGCGTGCTCCTTGTACCAGGCGACGAAGCGCTTCAGGTCGATCAGGTGCTCGGGCCAGGTGGCGCGCGGGCTGAGCCGGTAGTTGACGTTGAAGCCCACCCACTCTTGGAGGGCCATGTGGTTGAGGAGCGGCAGGCCCTGCTCGCGCTTGTCCCCGATCACCCATGCGCCCCCGTGGATCTGCATGAGCCCGGGACGCAGTTCGCCGCTGGAGCGCTCACCAGCGGGACGGAAGACGTCCAGTTTGAGGCGCAGCCCGCCCTCCTCGTGGAAAACGATGTTGCGTTCGACCCGGACGCCCCTGCGCGGGATCAGGCACAACTGCGGGACGATCAGGTGCGCCAGCGGATAGCGGGGCGCGCCTTCCGGGTCCAGGTCGAGGGGTGCGCCACAGTCCCGCAGGGTGACGACCGTACGGCGCGAGGCGACGAGGGTGGCCGCGACGCCCGCCATGCCGAGGATCGCCAGGACGAGCCCGACCCAGCCGGCCCAGCCGTCCAGTCCCCCGAGCACCGCCACGAGTGCGGTCACCAAACCCCACGTGACGAGCACGTGCGGTGCCATCTCGATCGTCAGCCACGCACAGAAGAAGCCCGGGGCGAGCAGGATGGCATTGCGCGGGGGAACGTGCGCGTTCAAGGCGACGAGCGCGAACAGGATCCCGAGGGCGAGCAGAATGTAGGGCATCGAGACCCCTCTTGGCGGCGGACGTCCTACCCGTAGACCATGCCCGTACAAGTGCTTGCTTACAAGGTGACGCACGCCACTCGGTCGCGTTCTGTCGGACCCGCGAGGCACTATGGCGCCATGGGCCGTGACGTGCTCGAACGATTCTCCCCGGCGACCCGCGCCTGGTTCTCCGGGGCGTTCGCCGCGCCCACCCCCGCCCAGGCCGGGGCGTGGGCGTCGATTTCGAGCGGCGACAGCACGCTCGTCGTGGCGCCGACCGGCTCCGGCAAGACCCTGGCGGCGTTCCTGTGGTCGCTCGACCGGCTCGCCAACGAACCCGCGCCCGAGGACGCCCTGCGGCGCTGCCGGGTGCTGTACGTCTCGCCGCTGAAGGCCCTGGCCGTGGACGTCGAGCGCAACCTGCGCGCCCCGCTGACCGGCATCCGGCACGCGGCGCGCCGGCTCGGCCTGCCCGAGCCCGGCATCCGCGTCGGGATGCGGTCGGGCGACACCCCCGCCGACGAGCGCCGGAGGCTGGCCGTCAAGCCGCCGGACATCCTGATCACGACGCCGGAGTCGCTGTTCCTGATCCTCACCTCCCGGGCACGCGAGTCGCTGCGCGGGGTCGAGACCGTCATCGTGGACGAGGTGCACGCGGTGGCGGGCACCAAACGCGGAGCGCATCTGGCACTGTCGCTGGAACGCCTGGACGCCCTCCTCGAACGGCCCGCCCAGCGAATCGGCCTGTCGGCGACCGTCCGCCCCACGGACGAGGTGGCGGCGTTCCTGGGCGGGACGAGGCCCGCGGCGGTCGTCCAGCCGCTCTCCGACAAGGTCTTCGATCTCGACATCGTCGTCCCCGTGGAGGACATGGGCGAGGTGAGCCGTTTCGTCGACGACTCCGGTGCGGCCGATCCACGCCAGCGCAGCATCTGGCCCCATGTGGAGGACCGCCTGCTCGACCTCATCCAGGCGCATCGTTCGACGCTCGTGTTCGCCAATTCACGGCGGCTGGCCGAACGGCTCTGCGGAAGGCTGAACGAACTCGCCTACGAACGCGCCACCGGCGATCCCCTGCCCGAAGACCACTCCCCCGCGGCCACGATGGCCCAGGCGGGGGCGGCCAGAGGGGCGCCTCTGGAAATCGCCCGTGCGCACCACGGCTCGGTCTCCAAGGAAGAACGGGCGGGCATCGAGAACGCTCTGAAGGAGGGGCGTCTCCCGGCCGTCGTGGCGACGTCCAGTCTGGAGCTGGGCATCGACATGGGCGCCGTCGATCTCGTCGTCCAGGTGGAGTCGCCGCCGTCGGTGGCCAACGGGCTCCAGCGCGTCGGACGCGCGGGCCACCAGGTCGGCGCGGTGTCCAAGGGCGTGATCTTCCCCAAGTACCGGGGCGACCTCGTGCAGACGGCGGTGGTGGCCGAACGCATGCGCGGCGGCGAGATCGAGGAGATGCGCTACCCGCGCAACCCCCTGGACGTCCTCGCCCAGCAGATCGTCGCGATGGTCTCCATGGACGAGTGGACCGTCGACGACCTGGAGACACTCGTCAAAGGCGCCGCCCCTTACGCCACGCTCCCCCGCTCCGCGCTCGATGCGACGCTGGACATGCTCGCCGGGCGCTACCCCAGTGACGAGTTCGGCGAACTGCGCCCACGCCTTGTCTGGGACCGCGTCACCGGCGTCCTGCGCGACCGTCCCGGAGCGCAGCGCCTCGCGGTGACCAGCGGCGGGACGATCCCCGACCGCGGCCTGTTCGGCGTCTTCCTCGTCGGCGAAAAGGCATCGCGCGTAGGGGAACTCGACGAGGAGATGGTGTACGAGTCGCGCGTCGGCGACGTGTTCGTCCTCGGCGCCAGTTCGTGGCGCATCGAGGACATCACCCCAGACCGCGTGCTGGTCACGCCCGCTCCCGGCCAGCCCGGCAAGCTGCCGTTCTGGCACGGCGACACGCTCGGGCGTCCCGCCGAGCTGGGCCGCGCACTCGGCGCGTTCACCCGCGAGCTGGCCGGGCTCCCCGGCGACGACGCGCGTGAGCGGGTCTCCGCCGCCGGGCTGGACGAGTGGGCGTCGGCCAACCTCGTGTCGTACGTGAGCGAGCAGCGGGAGGCCACCGGCCACGTCCCCGACGACCGCACGATGGTCGTCGAGCGGTTCCGCGACGAACTCGGCGACTGGCGGATGGTCGTCCACTCGCCGCTGGGCGCGCGCGTGCACGCACCGTGGGCGCTGGCCATGGCGGGCCGTCTGCGCGAACGGTACGGCGTCGACGCGCAGGCCATGCACGCCGACGACGGCATCGTCATCCGCATCCCCGACATGGACGAGCCGCCCAGCCTCGACCTGGCCGTCTTCGACGCCGACGACATCGAGCGCATCGTCGTGGACGAACTCGGCGGCTCGGCGCTGTTCGCGGCGCGGTTCCGCGAGTGCGCCGCGCGTTCCCTGCTGCTGCCCCGCCGCCGTCCCGACAAGCGCATGCCGCTGTGGCAGCAGCGCCAGCGCGCCGCGCAGCTGCTGGCCGTCGCGAGCAAGTACCCGTCGTTCCCGATCGTGCTGGAGACGATGCGGGAGTGCCTGCAGGACGTGTTCGACGTTCCGGGCCTGGTGCAGCTGATGCGCGACCTGTCGGGACGCAAGGTCCGCATGGTCGAGGTCGAGACGCCCGAGCCGTCCCCCTACGCGCGCTCGCTGCTCTTCCACTACGTCGGCGCGTTCATGTACGAGGGGGACTCGCCCCTCGCCGAACGCCGCGCCCAGGCGCTCGCCCTCGACTCGGCGCTCCTCTCGGAGCTGCTCGGGCAGGCCGACCTCCGCGAACTCCTCGATCCCGAGGCGGTCGCCGACACCGAACGCGAGCTCCAGCGCCTGGCCGCCGACCGCCGCGCCCGCGACCTGGAGGGCGTCGCCGACCTGCTGCGCACCCTCGGCCCCCTCACCACGGCGGAGGCGGCCGAACGAACCCTTCCAGCGCACGCCGGGCCGGACGCCGCCGGCGAGACCGTGCCGGACGGCGACGGCGCGCCGGACGGCGCCGCAGCGACACCGAACCTCGCGGGCGGCACGTCCGGGAACGCCGAGGGCGACCCGGCCGGTGCGATCCCGCCGGATCTCGCCACGGCCGCCGGCGCCGTCGCCGGCGACCTGCTCGTCCGGGTGTCGAGGTGGCTGGCGGAGCTGGAGGCGACGCGGCGGGCGATCCGCGTCAGGGTCGCGTCCGAGGAACGCTGGGCCGCCATCGAGGACGCGGGACGCCTCCGCGACGCCCTCGGCGCGCCGCTGCCCGTCGGGGTCCCCGAGGCGTTCCTCGAACCGGTCGCCGACCCGCTCGGCGACCTGATCTCCCGGTACGCGCGCACGCACGGGCCGTTCCGGGCGGGCGAGGCGGCCGCGCGCTTCGGGCTGGGCGTCGCCGTGGTCGTCGAGACGCTGCGGCGGCTCGCGGGCGCGGGACGGGTCGTCGAGGGCGAGTTCCTGCCCGTCGAGGCCGTGTCCGGCCCGCTGACGAGCGAATGGTGCGACACCGGTGTGCTGCGGACGCTCCGCCGCCGGTCCCTGGCCCGGCTCCGCGCCGAGGTCGAGCCGTCCCCGCCGGAGTCGCTCGGACGTTTCCTGCCGGTCTGGCACGGCATCTCGGGCGGGTCCCGGTTGCGCGGAATCGATGCGCTCGCCCAGGCGGTCGAGCAGCTTCAGGGCGCGGCGGTGCCCGCGTCGGCGCTGGAGTCGCTGATCCTGCCGTCGCGGGTGCCCGGCTACTCCCCGGCCATGCTGGACGAGCTGACGTCCGCGGGCGAGGTCGTGTGGGCTGGCCAGGGCGGGCTGCCGGGCGGGGACGGCTGGGTGGCGCTCTATCTGGCCGACACCGCGCCGCTCCTCATGCCGGAACCCGCGGAGATCACGCTCACGCCGGCGCACCAGGCCGTCCTGGACGCCCTCGGCGAGGGCGGCGCACTGTTCTTCCGGACGCTGTCCGACCGGGTCAACCAGCACGTCACCGCCAATGACGCCGACCTCGTCACCGCCGTCTGGGATCTCGTCTGGGCCGGGCATCTCACCAACGACACGATGGCTCCGCTGCGCGCCGCGCTGGGTTCCGGCCGTCCCACGCACCGTTCCAGGACGACGCGCCGCGGCCGTCCCGTGCTGCCGTCCCGGACGGGTCCTCCCACGGTCGGCGGACGCTGGTGGCCGCTCCCCGGACGGGAGACCACCGCGACCCTGCGTTCGCACGCCCTCGCCGAGGCGCTGCTGGAGCGCTACGGCATCGTCATCCGCGGCGCGGTCGCCGCCGAACGGACCCCCGGCGGGTTCTCCGCCGTCTACCCGGTCCTGCGCGCGTTCGAGGAGACGGGCCGGTGCCGGCGCGGCTATTTCGTCGAGGGCCTGGGGGCCGCGCAGTTCGCGCTGCCGGGCGCCGTCGACCGGCTCCGCGCGCTCCGTCCGGCGGCGGCCCCCGCCCCCGACGACATCTCCGCGCTCTGGGAGACGCCCCGCAAACCCGGCGACCGCGCCCTCGTGCTGGCCGCGGCCGATCCCGCCAACCCGTACGGCGCGGCCCTGCCCTGGCCCGACCGCGACGACGAGGTCGCCAGCGGCCACAAGCCGGGCCGCAAGGCGGGCGCGCTGGTGGTGCTCACCGAGGGCCGCCTCATCCTCTATGTCGAACGCGGCGGCCGGACGCTGCTGACCTGGGACGATGACCCCGAGGTCCTGCAACCGGCCGTGGACGCGCTCGCCCTCGCCGTCCGGGAGGGCGCCCTCGGGAAGCTGACCGTCGAACGCGCCGACGGCGCGGCGATCGCCGACTCGCCGCTGGCCGCCGCGCTGGAGTCGGCGGGCTTCCACCCGACCCCGCGCGGCCTCCGCCTGCGCGCCTGACCAGCCCGCCCGCGCACCCGACCGGCCCGCCCGCGCGTATGACCGGTCCGCCTGCGCGCCTAACCGGTCAGCCTGCGCGCCCGACCGACCCGCCCGCGCACCCGACCGACCCGCCTGCGCGTGTGACCAGTCCGCCTGCGCGCCCGACCGGTCCGTCTGCGCGTATGACCGATCCGCGTGCGCGTGCGAGCGGGACCCCGGTGCACGTCCGCGACGAGCGGAGCGGGACGCCGGCGGGGTTCAGGCGCGAGTGCATTCGGCCGGGGCGCCGGAGGCCCGCGCCGGCCGGATCTCGGGGAGGCGGGCCGCGGGGGCGCGGAGGGCCACGGTGACGGCGGCGGCGCACACGAGGACGCCCAGCAGGGACATCGGCGTGAGCGTGCTGCCGAACATCACCCAGCCCAAGAGCATCGTCGTCGGCGGGGTGAGGTAGAGCAGGGCGGAGACCCGGGCGACACCGGTCCGCCGGACGTTGACCCAGTACAGTCCGTAGCCCCCGAACATGGCGATCACGACCAGGATGGCGACGGCCGTCCAGAAGACCGGGTCGGCCGGTGGGACGAGCGCACCGTCGGCGCTCGCGAGGCCGGAGAACAGCACCGCGCTCACGCCCGCCTGGACGGCCAGCGCCTCCGGAAGGTCGGCCGCGGGGCGTACACGCCGCTCGAACAATGTCGCGCCGACAAGGGAGAGCATCGCCCCGAACGGAAGCAGGTACGCCCAGGCCGGGGCGCCGCCGTGCAGGTCCCCGCCGACGACGAGCACGACGCCGGCGAGTCCGGCGGCGAATCCCGCGAGCTGCCGCCGCGTGATCGACTCCCCGAGGATCGGGACGGCGAGGGCGACCGCTATGAGCGGCTGCAGAGCGGTGATCAGGTTGTTGATCCCCTCGACGACGCCGTGCTCGGCGGCCAGGAAGACACCGTAGAGATAGCCGCCCTGGGCGAGCAGCCCGATGACCACGTGCGACACCAGGTCCCGAGGCGGAATCCCGCGCCGGCGCCAGGCCAGCCACGCGCCGAGCACGGCCATCGCGATGATGAACCGCCAGGCCAGCAAGGTGCTCGCGGGCGCGCTCCCGGTGCCGAGTTCCGCCCCGATGAAGCCGGAGCTCCAGGTGACGACGAACGCGGCGCCGAGCAGGGTGTCCGGGTGTCGGACGGCCATGATCGCTCCTAGGTATACATACCGGTATGGCTACAGAGTATCTATACCGGTATGTATACTTGCGGTGTACCTCCATGGAAGGGAGCGCCTCATGCCCGCCACCGCCCAGGACCGGCCGCTCACACCCGCCGCCCGGCGGGTGCTCCGGGTCGCCGAGGAGCTGTTCTACGAGCGCGGCATCGGCTCGGTCGGCATGGAGCTGATCGCCGCCGAGGCCGGGGTCACCAAGAAGACCGTCTACGACCGGTTCGGCTCCAAGGACGCGCTGATCCTCGCCTACCTGCGCGCCCGCGACGAACGCTGGCGCGACTTCGTGGCGACGCGGATCGCCGCCGTCCCGGACGCCCGCGAACGCATCCTCGCCACCTTCGACGCCCTCGACGCCTGGCAGGCCGACGAAGCCGAGCGCGGCTGCTCGATGGTGAACGCCTGCGCCGAACTGCCCGACGCGTCTCACCCCGTCCACGGCGCCGCGGCCGGGCAGAAGGCATGGCTGAGGGACCTCTACGCGGGCCTCATCGGCGAGGCGGGGATGGCTGGCGACCAGGGCATGCTCGCCGATCAGCTCCTCATCGTCCACGAGGGCGCGGTGGTCGCGTTCAGCGTCGGCGGCATCCGCGACGCCGCCGCCAAGGCCCGCGCCACCGCAGACGCGATCCTCCCCCGCACCGGCCTCCCCACCACGGGCATCCCCACCACCGGCTGAAAGATCAGCGGCGGCGGCCCTTGAACATGTTGATCAGGCCGCGGAGGGCCCGCTCGTCCAGGGAGCCGAACGGGTTGTCGTGGACGAGGTAGGTCCACGTCGCCGACGGGCGCTTGAGGCCGGCGGAGTCGAGGTCGATGCCGTCCTCGGACGCGGTGAGCGCCTCGAACGCGGCGATCGAGCGCTTCCTGGCGTCGGCGAGGAGGCGCTTGCCCGCCGGGACGGCCTCCCGGTTGAACTCGACGAGCGGGTCCAGGCCGCGGCCGAGCGAGCGCAGGTGGATGCCTTCGCGAAGGTCGGCGAGGAAGGCGAGGTGCTCGGCCCAGCAGCGGTCGAGCTGGTACAGGACGATCTGGCGCGCGGCGGCCGCCACCGCGTCCGCCCCCGCGATCTTGGTGAGGTCGGCGTGCCGGCCGGAGGCGTCCGCGGCCATGGCCCGGTCGGCGGCGTCGCCGCGCAGGACGGCGTCGCGTTCGGCGAGGAGCTCGCGGCGCTGCAGGCCGATCAGATGGTTGTAGCGCCACGTGTTGCGGTGCAGTTCCAGGTCGACGCCCTCGGCGACGCGCTGGGCGTGCCCGACGATCCAGTGGGCGCCCTTGTCGGTGATGAGCCCCTCGTCGTCGGCGGGCGCCGTCGACTTCTCGTCGGGCGCGTAGCGGGTGACGAGCTCGTCCTGGAGGCTGGTGAAGAACACCGAGCCGCCGGGGTCGCCCTGGCGCCCGGCGCGGCCGCGGAGCTGGTCGTCCAGGCGGCTGCTGTGGTAGCGGCCGGTCCCGATGACCAGGAGGCCGCCCGCGTCCGCCACGCGGTCGTGGTCGCCGCCCGCGGCCTCGGCGGAGGCGGTGCCGGGCGCGGACGGGTCACCCGCGGAACCCGGCGCGGGGCTGCCGCCGAGGCGGATGTCGGTGCCGCGGCCGGCCATCTGGGTGGAGACGGTGATCGCGCCGTACGCCCCGGCCTCGGCGATGATCGCGGCCTCCTCGGCGTCGTTCTTGGCGTTGAGGACGACCCGGTCGAGGCCGGCGCGGGACAGGCGGCGCGCGAGCCGCTCGGACTCGGCGACGTCGCCGGTGCCGATCAGCACCGGGCGGCCGGCGGCGTGCGCGGCGGCGATCTCCTCGACGATCGCGACCTCCTTGTCGGCGGCGGTCGCGTAGAGGCGGTCGGGCTCGTCGTCGCGGACGCAGGGCGTGTTCGGCGGGACGACCGCGATCTGCAGCGAGTAGAACTCGGTGAGCTGCGCCGCGACGGCCATCGCCGTGCCGGTCATGCCGCACCGGACGGGGTAGCGCCCGATCAGCTCCTGGACGGTGATCGAGTCGAGGATCTCGCCGCTCGGGGACGCCTCCAGGGCCTCCTTCGCCTCGACCGCGGCCTGCAGCCCGTCCGGCCAGCGCTGCAGCAGCGCGACCCGGCCCCGCGACTCGCTGATCAGCTTCACCGCGCCGTCGCGGACGATGTAGTCCACGTCGCGGTGCAGCAGGACCTCGGCGTGCAGGGCGACGTTGACGGCGGTGAGGATGCGCAGGTGCTCGGGCGCGTAGAGGTCGAGGCCGAGGACGCGTTCGACCTCGTGGGCCCCCGCCGTGGTGAGCTGGACGTTGCGGGCCTCCTCGTCGGTGGAGTAGTGCAGGCCGGGCCGGAGCCGGCGGACGAGGTCGGCGTACCGGGGGTCGGCGGAGTCGAGGTCGGCGGCGCCCGCGAGGACGAGCGGCACCATCGCCTCGTCGACCAGCACCGAGTCGGCCTCGTCGACCAGCGCGACGGCCGGCTCGGGCTGCACGACGTCGTCCGGGTCCGTGACGAGCCGGTCCCGCAGCAGGTCGAAGCCCACCTCGCTGACCGGCGCGTACGTCACGTCGGCGCGGTAGGCGGCGCGCCGCTCGTCCGGCGTGGACGACTGCCCGACCCAGCCGACCGTGACACCGAGCCGCTCGTACAGCGGCCCCATCCACTCGGCGTCGCGGCGCGCGAGGTAGTCGTTGACCGACATCACGTGGACGCGGCGGCCGCGCAGCGCGTAGCCGGCGGCGGCGAGGGCGCCCGACAGGGTCTTCCCCTCGCCGGTGGCCATCTCCGCGACATGCCCGGACAGCAGCGCCAGCGTGCCGATGAGCTGCACGTCGAACGGGCGCTCGCCCAGTGTCCGGCGGGCGGCCTCCCGGCCGAGTGCGCACAGCTCGGCCAGGTCCTCCTCCTCGCGGAGGACGGACGCGGCGGCGGTCAGCTCCTCGTCGGACAGGTCCCGGACGCGGGACTCGCGCCCGCCCGCCTCGTCCACCAGGGCGCGGAAGGGCGCGAGGTCGACGCTTCCCGGCTTCTGGACGAGCCGCCGCAGCCGGTCACGCAGCGCCATGACGCCGCCTCGGTTCTTCGGTCACGGTTCTCCCAACGGGGCCGTTCTGGACTGCGTTCCCCATCATGATCCCAGGACGGGGGCCCGAGTCGTCCCGGGAGGTTCTCCGTACTTGGTCTGACCTCGATTTCATTCCTCGGGGGGATCCCCCGGGCCGCCCTCGTTTGAGAACATGGACGCATTACGGGGTTTGCGGTGGCGAGGGGAAAACGCCACCGCGGAACGGGGTTCGTCATGACACCTACGGCACGCAAGGCCGCCGCGCTCCGGCGCAAGCGGCAGGTCATCAGTCGGACGGTCATCGACCGCGCGCTCAATGACCCGCGGCGCCATCAGGAGCAGGTCGTCGCCGCGGCGGCCGCCAAGTAGCACCAGGGGAGGCGCCGCCGAGCGCAGGACAAGGAACGCTCCACAGAGCGCCCCCGCCGACGTCGGCGGGGGCGCTCTTCGCGTTTCGGGACGCACCGCCGTTCGGACGCACCGCCGTTCGGGAGGCATCGCCGTTCAGGAGGTGCCCGCGGCCGAGAAGACGTCGTCTCGCGCCTGTTCGAGCGCCGCGTACAGGGCGCCGCGCAGGACGGGGTTGCCCTCCACCTCGGTCACCGCGACGGCGGGGCGGGTGGGGCTGATCCGTCCGACGATCTCTTCGATGCGGGTGGCGAGCGGCAGCCCGCCCGCCCGGCCGAGGCTTCCCGACAGCACGACGAGTCCGGGGTCCAGGACGATGTTGACCGAGGTCACGCCGTAGGAGATGCGGCGGGCGAGATCGTCGAGGAAGGCGCCGCCGCGGGCCTCGTCGGCGGCGGCCGCGCGGACGCAGTCCACCGCGGTCGGCTCGGCTATGCCGTGCTCGTGGGCGAGGGCGCGGACCCCGTCCGCGCCGACCAGGGCGCCGTAGCCGCCGGCGAGGGTCGGGATTCCCCAGGTCGTCGACTCGGTCACGCCCTCGTCGGCGGGGCCGCGCCGGGCCGCGCCGAGCGGCAGCGGCGCGCCGGGGACCGGCAGGTAGCCGATCTCGCCGGCGCCGCCGGAGCGGCCGCGGTGCAGCCGGCCGCCCAGCATGACCGACAGGCCCATGCCGCGGTCGAGCCACATGAGGGCGAAGTCGTCGGCGGCGTGCGCGGCGCCGTAGGCCCGTTCGGCGATGGCGGCGAGGTTGACGTCGTTCTCGATCGTCACCGGGCGCCGCAGGTCGGTCTTCAGCGCGGCGAGGACGCCCTCGTGCCAGGCGGGCAGGTCGAAGGAGAACTGGACGTCGCCGGACTTCGGATCGACCACGCCGGGGGTCCCGATGACGAAGGCGCTCAGCTTCGACAGCGCGACCTTCGCCGAGCGGCACGCCTTGGCGACGGCGTTGTGCACCATCTTCACCGGCTCGTCGGCGCCGTTCGGGTCCACGGTGACCTGGGCGACCATGTGCCCGGTGATGTCGGCGACGCCGGCGGTGACGCCGTCCGGTCCCACTTCGAGGCCCGCGACATAGGCGCTGGACGGGACGACGGCGTACAGGGCGGCGTTCGGCCCGCGTCCCCCGGCCTGCGAGCCGACTACGGCGACCAGCCCGCGGTCTTCAAGCCTGGACAGCAACTGCGAGGCGGTGACCTTGGACAACCCGGTGTGCTCGCCGATCTGCGCGCGGGTCAGCGGGCCCTGGTCGACGAGCAGGTCCAGCGCCGCGCGGTCGTTCAGCTCGCGCAGCAGCCTCGGCGTTCCCGGACGGTTGGCGGCCATGCTGATACCCCTCGATGTCTCAATCCGCTAACGAGCAGTTTTGTTTAGGAAAGTTTCTTGTTAGTTTACGCCCAAGCGCCGACCGGTCCATACCCCGGGCTGGGGGCGCTCGCAGAGCGCCGACTGGCGAGCAGGGCGCCCGCGTGCGATGCGAACGCGAGAGGGGCATGGCTGGGACCCTAAAGGGTCCGGGCCGTGTCAGCTCGCACCGCAGGCCACAAGGCCGCGCGAGGCGATGCCGGAAAGGATCCCCAATGAAGTACATCAAGGTTGCGGCCGCGGCGGCCGCGATCGCGCTGGCCGCCGCGGGCTGCGGCGGAGACGACGGCGGCGATGCCGGTACGGGCAAGGACCCGGCGCAGCTCAAGGTCTGGATGATGGGCGAAGGAACCCCGGAGCAGACCAAGTTCCTCGACGCCGTCGAGGCCGACTTCAAGGCCGAGCACCCGAACACCGACGTCCAGATCAAGTACGTGCCGTGGCCGCAGGTCGCCACCACGTTCCAGAAGGCGGCCGCCGGCGGCGAGGGCCCCGACGTGACCGAGATCGGCAACACCGACGTCCAGTCCCACATCGAGCAGGGCAACCTGGCCGACATCACCGGCGAGTTCGACGGCTGGGCCGACGGCAAGACGCTCAACAAGACGGCCCTCGGCAACGACCAGGCGGACGGCAAGACCTACGCGGTGCCGTGGTACGGCGGCGTCCGGGGCGTCTGGTACCGCACCGACTGGTTCCAGGAGCTGAACATCCAGCAGCCCAAGAACTGGGCCGAGCTGACCGCCGCGGCGAAGAAGATCCAGGACGCCAAGGACGTTCCGGGCATCGGTGTGCCGAGCGACCAGACCAACGCGCTGCTCAGCTTCATCTGGGGCAACGACGGGTCCGTGGCCGTCCAGGACAACGGCAAGTGGAAGGGCACCCTCGACCAGCCGCAGGCCGTCGAGGCCGTGAACTACTACGCCGGGCTCGTCTCCAAGGAGAAGGTCGCCCCCGAGAAGTACATCGGCAAGAACGAGCTGGAGGGCCCGCAGCGCGACTTCGCGCTCGGCAAGCTCGGCATGTACTTCGACGGCAGCTGGGCGCTCAAGGAGATGAAGAAGGTCTCCGACAAGAACGCCGACAAGTGGGGCGTCTTCCCGATCCCGGCCAAGAACGGCGGCAACGCCCCGGTCATGGCGGGCGGCTCCGACCTCGGCGTCTGGGCCGACAGCGAGGCCAAGGCCGCGGCCTTCGACTACATCACGATCCTGAACAACGCCAAGAACGCCAAGGCGTGGGCCGACTACAGCGGCTTCTCGTCCATGCGCTCGGACGTGAAGTTCTCCGACCCGAAGCTGGCGATCTTCACCGACATCGCCGCCAACACCAAGTTCCCGCCGATCACCGCCGGCTGGGGCGAGTTCGAGCAGGCCAAGAAGGTGCTGCCGAACGCGGTCAAGTCGATCATGCAGGGCGAGCCCGCCGCCGAGGAGATGAAGAAGGCGAACGAGCAGGCCAATACCCTGCTCAACCCGTAGCCCGCCCGCCTCGCCACACCAGCTGATCGGAACGTCCATGCTCGACACCGCTCCCGCGGTGCGCGGGACGCCCGGCCGGAGACCCTCCGGCCGGGCGCGCCCCCGCCGCAGGCCCCGCCTCGGGCCCTACATGCTCATCGCGCCCACCGTGGTCGTGATCGCCGTCCTGATGTTCTGGCCGATGATCCAGATCGGGATCATGTCGTTCCAGAAGGTCGGCAACCGCCAGCTGCGCGGCGAGCCGGCCGAGTCGGTGGGGACCGGGAACTTCGACAAGATCTTCAGCGACCCGTTCTTCTGGCAGACCCTCAAGCAGACCGTGCTGTTCGCCGTCGTCGCGGTGAGCCTGACCCTGGTCATCGGGACGCTGGTCGGGCTGCTGCTCAACAAGCTCGGCAAGCGGATGTCGGCCTTCGTCGCCGGCGGCGTGATGATTGCCTGGGCGACCCCGCCCGTCACCGCCGCGATCATCTTCACCTGGCTGTTCGGCTCGACCGGCGGCCTGGTGAACTGGACCCTGGACCTGCTGCCGGACGCCCTCGTCGGCGGCGGCTGGACCGACTACAACTGGTTCGCCAAGCCGCTGTCCACCTACACCGTCCTCACCGTGTGCGTCGTCTGGCAGGCGTGCCCGTTCGTGGCCGTGTCCGTCCTGGCCGGGCTGAAGAGCGTCCCGGGCGAGCTGTACGAGGCGGCCCGGGTGGACGGGTCCGGCCCGTGGCGGACGTTCTGGAGCATCACCTACCCGATGCTCAAGCCGATCTTCCTCGTGCTGATCGTCATGTCGATCATCTGGGACTTCAAGGTCTTCACACAGCTGTTCATCATGGCCGGAATGGCCAACCGCGACGCGTTCAACCTGTCGCTGTACGGCTACTCCGAGGCGTTCGGCTCGCTGAATCCGAAGCTCGGCATGGGCTCGGCGATCGCGCTGGTGCTCACGATGATCCTGCTCGTCGTCACCGCCCTGTACGTGCGGGTGATGGTCCGTCAGGGGGAGACCAAATGAGGCGCTCGACCGCCCGCAAGACCCTGCTGAACGGGACGGGGCTGATCGTCTTCGCCCTCGCGGTCTTCCCCGTCTTCTGGATGGCCTCGACCGCGTTCAAGCCCAACACCGAGATCTTCAGCACGACGCCGAAGCCGCTGCCGATCCATCCGACGCTGGAGCACTTCGACCTGGTGCTGAACGGCGGCATCGCCGAGGTCTCCTTCTGGGCGTACTTCCGCAACAGCGCGTTCCTCGCCATCGCCACCGTCGTGGTGTCGGGGCTGCTCGCGCTGCTGGCGGCGACCGCCGTGGCCCGGTTCCGCTTCCGGTTCCGCACCACCTTCCTGATCATGCTGCTGGTGGTGCAGATGGTGCCGCTGGAGGCGCTGGTCATCCCGCTGTTCCTGGACCTGAAGACGCTCGACCTGCTCAACAGCCTCGCCGGGCTCACCCTCGTCTACATCGGCTTCGCCGTGCCGTTCGCGATCTGGATGCTGCGCGGGTTCGTCGCCGCGGTGCCGCGCGAACTGGAGGAGGCCGCCGCCATCGACGGCGCCGGGCCGATCCGGACGTTCTTCACGGTCATGCTCCCGCTCGTCGCGCCCGGACTCGTCGCGACCAGCATCTTCTCCTTCATCACCGCCTGGAACGAGTTCATCTTCGCCTACACGTTCCTGGAAGACCAGGACAAGTACACCCTGCCGATCATGCTGCAGTTCTTCTTCGGCCGCAGCGGCAACGCCTGGGGGCCCATCATGGCAGCGTCCACGCTGCTCACCATTCCCGTCATCGCCTTCTTCCTGCTCGTCCAGCGCCGCATGGTGTCCGGCCTCACCGCCGGGGCGGTGAAGGGGTGACGGCCGACGACATCGCGACCACGGCGGAGATCGCCCGGCTGGCCCGCGGCACGCTGCTCCCGTCGTTCCCGGGCGCGACCGCCCCCCGCTGGCTGCTGGACGAGCTGGAGGCCGGACTCGCCGGCGTCACGCTGTTCGCCCTCATCGGCAATGTGCCGAGCCCGGAGTCGCTCGCCGCGCTGACCGCGCAGCTGCGCAAGGCGGGCGACGCGTTCGTGACGATCGACGAGGAGGGCGGCGACGTCACCCGCCTCGGCGGCCACCGGGCCGGCAGCCCCTACCCGGGCAACGCCGCGCTCGGCGCCGTGGACGACCCCGAGCTGACCCGGCGGATCTACCGCTCGCTCGGCGCGGAACTCGCCGAGGTCGGCGTCAACTTCAACTTCGCGCCGTCGGTGGACGTCAACACCGCCGACGACAACCCGGTGATCGGCACCCGCTCGTTCGGCTCCGACCCGGCCCTGGTCGCGCGGCACGCCGCCGCGTCCGTCGCCGGCACGCAGGAGGCGGGCGTCGCGGCCTGCGCGAAGCACTTCCCCGGCCACGGCGCGACCGTGGACGACTCCCACCTGTCCGTCCCCCTCGTCGACGCCGACCTGGACCTGCTGGAACGCCGCGAGTTCGTGCCGTTCCGGGCGGCGATCGAAGCCGGCACCCGCGCGGTGATGACCGGGCATCTGAACCTGCCCTCGATCACCCACGGGATACCCGCCACGCTGTCCCCCGACGCGATCACCGGGCTGCTGCGCGAACGGCTCGGCTACCAGGGCGTGATCGTCACCGACGCCCTCGACATGGAGGGCGCGAGCGGCGCGATCGGCATCCCCGAGGCGTCCGTGCGGGCGCTCATCGCGGGCGCCGACCTGCTGTGCCTCGGCCCGAACGAGCACGCCGAGACCGTCCGGGCGACCCTGGCGGCCATCGGCGCGGCCGTGCGCACCGGCCGGCTGTCGCCGGGCCGGCTGCGCGACGCGGCCGAGCGCACCGGCCGCCTCAAGGAGTGGCTCGCCGGGCACTCCCCCACCGTCGTCGACCGCGCCGCCGGGCTGGAGGCCGCCCGCCGCGCCGTCCGCGTGTCGGGCTCGCTGCCCGGCTGGGACGCGGCGCCGCTGATCGTCGAGACGGAGGCGACCGGGAACATCGCGGTCGGGCCCACCCCGTGGGGCCTCGGCCCCTGGGCGCCCGACGCCGTCCAGGTCGACGGAGCGGAGGGAACGGCCGACCGCGTGCTGAAGCGCGCCACGGGACGCGGCCTCGTGATCGTCCTCCGCGACGCCCACCGTCACGCGGGCCAGCGGGCCCTAGCCACGGCCCTGCTGACGGCCCGCCCCGACACCGTCGTCGTGGAGATGGGCCTGCCCGTCTGGCGCCCCGGATCGGCCGTCTACCTGGCCACTTACGGCGCCGCGGCCGCCAACGCGCAAGCCGCGGCCGAACTCCTGGGGCTCTGCTGACACAAGCCCGCGGCGTGCCCGCCGGGCAAGGAGCCCGGTCCCGGCGGGCACGCCGCGTTCGCCGCAAGCCCAACTGGTCCTATCGGCAAGGGATAATGCTTGCATGCGATTGTCCGCCCGGGTCGACTACGCGTTGCGCGCCTCCGCCGAGCTGGCGGTCGCCGGGAGCCGCCCGGTGACCGCGATACAGCTCGCCGAAGCGCAGGGCATACCACCGAAATTCCTCGAGAACATCCTCGGCCAGCTGCGCCGGTCCGGCATCATCCGGAGCCAGCGGGGGCCCGAAGGCGGCTACTGGCTGGCGCGGCCGGCCGAGCAGATCTCCCTCGCCGACATCATCCGCGCCATCGACGGGCCGCTGCTCGGCGTCCGGGGCGAGCGTCCCGAACACGTCGGCTACGAGGGGCCCGCGCGTTCCCTGCAGGAGGTGTGGATCGCGCTGCGCGCCAGCGAGCGCGCCATTCTGGAGAAGGTCAAGCTCGCGCACATCGCCGCCGGCGAGCTGCCCGAGCCCGTCCGCAAGCTGACGGAGGACCCGTCGGCCTGGGAAAGCCCGTCCCTGATCTGATCACATGCCCGAGGGCGACGTCGTCTGGCTGACCGCCCGGCGCCTGCGCGAGGCGCTCGCCGGGCGGCCTTTGACGCGCTCGGACTTCCGCGTCCCCCGGCTCGCGACCGCCGACCTGCGGGGGCGGACGGTCCTGGACGCGGTGTCGCGGGGCAAGCATCTCCTCGTCCGCGTCGAGGGCGGGCTGACCGTCCACACGCATCTGATGATGGAGGGACGCTGGCAGATCCGCCGCGCCGGGCCAGTGCCGCGCGACCACCGGGTGCGGCTCGTGCTGGCGAACGCGGAGCGGCAGGCGGTCGGATACTCCCTCGGTCTCGTCGAGCTGCTGCGCACCGCCGAGGAGGACGCGGCCGTCGGTCATCTCGGTCCGGATCTGCTCGACGCGGCGTGGGACGCCGGCATGGTCGCCGAGGCCGCGGCACGGCTGGGCGAGCGGCCTGAGCGGGCCATCGGTGAGGCTCTGCTCGACCAGACCCGCCTCGCCGGGATCGGCAACGTCTACAAGGCCGAGATCCTGTTCCTGAGAGGCGTCGACCCGTGGACCCCTGTCCAGGACGTTCCGGACCTGCCGGCCCTGGTGGAGCTCGCTCACCGGCTCCTGGACGCCAACAAGGAACGGCACGGCCACATCACCACGGGGGATCTGGCGCGCGGCCGCGAGCACTGGGTGTACGGGCGGGCCGGGCGTCCCTGCCGGCGCTGCGGAACCCGCGTCGAGCGCGCCGGCCAGACGTCACGGGGAGGCGAGCGCGTCACGTTCTGGTGCCCCCGCTGCCAGCCGGCCGCCGGACGGTGATCAGCGGACCGTCACCGTGCCGTCCGCGACGGTCAGCGCGGCCTGCGGGCCGCCCTCACCGCAGTGCTCGCCGTTCGGGAACGTCGCCGCAGGGGTGACGTCGACGCGCCGGTCGACGAGCGTGCGGCCCTGGGCGTCGCGGAGCGTGAGCGTGACCTGGACGGGACTCTTCGGCAGGCCCTCCACCTGGGCGAAGCCCGTCTTGCCTCCGTCGGGCGACGCGGACGCCGCGCAGGCGGCGTCGGGCCCGTCGCCGTCGCAGCCCATCGGGACGGTCGTCGAGGACGGCCGCAGCTCGATCGTGGGTTCCCGGCAGGTCGTCCCGTCCCAGCACACGCGCAGGGACGCGGACGCCACGCGCGACGCGTCGGGCGGCTTGACGGAGACGCTCAGGCCGGGCGACGAGCCGATCGCGGTGCACGGCCGCTCCGCGCCGAGGCCGCCTGAGCCGCAGGCGGCCAAGGCGAGCAGCGCGCCCCCCAGCGCCACCGATCTCAAAAGGGGCGGCAGAACGTCCATACCCCATGATCACAGCATTCCGGGCGGGACACCAGCCACCGCCGCAACCACCCGACGACCTCAACGATCGCGATCGCTTAAGTCTGCGCCTGGAACATCCAGTGCTGCTTCTCCAGCTCGCGGGCGATGCCGATGAGCAGGTCCTGCGTGATCAGGTCCGGCTCGTCGGTCGCCGCGATGCGCTCGCGGAACCGCGCGATGATCTGCGCCAGGATGTCGGTGACCGCGGCGACGACCTTGTCGTCGTCGAGGTAGCCGGCCTCCATCTGCGGGATCCGGGTACGGTCGGCGACCGTGCGGACACGGCCGTCGGGGTTCACGCCGATCGCCACGGCGCGCTCGGCGACGTCGTCCTGCCCGCTGCGCGCGAGCGCGACGACTTCGTCCAGATGCTCATGGACGATCTTGAAGTTGCGTCCCTGAAGGTTCCAGTGCGCCTGCTTGGCGACCAGAGAAAGATCGATGAGGTCGATGAGAGAGCCCTGGAGGGCCTCCCCCGCGACCTTCATGGCCGAATCCGAGAGCGGGCTCTTGACCGCCGCCATGTCCGGGCTCCTTCCGGTCGTTACGGTTATCCGTTACAACCCGGGAGCCTCCCCGCGAATGCCGTGTTCATGCGTGAGGCCGCGCACACCCGCGGCCCCTATCGGGCATGAACACACCAAGAACGAGTCAGGCCCGCGACCAGGTCAGGCCGCGACCATGTCGGCGCGGAGTTCGCCGGTGATCTCTTCCGGAGTCTCCGGAATGCTCTCGGTGGAAATGCGCTCGTGCTCGGGCGCGCCCGCCATGACGGGCTCGTGCTGCAGCTCGGCGAGGGCAAGCTGATCCGCTACTTCCCTGAGGACGTGCGACAGCGGAACGCCCAGGGCTTTGCAGATCGAGGACAGCAGTTCCGAAGATGCCTCTTTCTGCCCCCGTTCGACCTCGGACAGGTAGCCGAGTGACACCCGCGCCGCCGCGGACACCTCACGGAGGGTGCGTCCCTGGCGCAGCCGCAGCTGCCGCAGTACGTCACCGAGCAGCTGGCGAAGCAGGACCATCGTCTCGCTCCCTCCCTCAGTTCGGACCATCTGCCAGTTCCACCGTACCTGGCTTGACGGTGAGCATGGCAGACCGTTGATTTCGTGTTCGCTGGGAACGTAACGCTGTAATCAGCCCCGATCTTCCCGAGCCTCCTCGCTCCCGCCCTCGACGTCAAGCCCCAGCAAAAGACGTCTCAGCAGGTCAAGGGCATGAACGACGGTCATCCGCCGGATCACCGCGCGGACCTCCGGCCCCGCTCCCGGCACGGGGAGTTTCGGACTGACCACAGTGCGCATATTTCCGGGTCCGGCCGCACCGATATAGACCGTTCCCACCGGCCGGCCGTCCTGGGCGTCCGGACCGGCCACACCCGTCACGGCGAGCCCGTACGTCGCACCGAGCGCATCCCGCACGCCCTCGGCCATCGCGGCGGCCACGTCCGGGTGGACGGCGCCGTGCTCGGCGAGAAGATCCGCCGGGACGCCCAGCAGCAGCCGCTTCACGCCCGTCGCGTACGTGACCATGCCGCCCGCGAACGTGGCGGACGATCCGGGCATGGCGGTGAGCTCCGCGCCGATGAGCCCGCCGGTCAGCGACTCCGCCGTGGCGACGGTCTCCGAACGGCCCGCGAGCAGCCGGTGCACGACGCGGTCGAGCGTGTCGTCATCGACGCCGTACACGGCCGGGCCCAGCAGTTCCCGCACGCGCGCCTCGACGCCCTCCAGCCGTTCCGCGGCGCCGGGCCCGGCCACGGTGATCCGGATCTTCACCTCGGCCGGGTCGGGCAGGTAGGCGAGCCTGACCCCGTCCATCGCCTCGACCTCGGCGAGGCGGGTCGCGACGACCGACTCCCAGATGCGGGCGGTGCGCAGGGTGCGGCGCGCGACCGCGGGCAGCCCGGCGATCCCGGCCAGTTCCGGCAGCACGACCTCGTCCATGATCGTGCGCATCTCGAACGGGACGCCGGGCAGCGCGTAGACGGTCCCGCCCGGCAGCTCGACGCGCAGGCCGGGCGCCGAGCCCGCCGAGTTGCCGAGCGTCCGCGCGCCCTCGGGGACGTCCGCCATGCGCAGCGCCATGGGCTGCAGTTCGCGGCCGGCCCGGGCGACCCGCTCGCGCAGCCGCCGTTCGAGCGCCGGGTCCCGGACGAGCGCGACGCCGGCCGCCTTCGCGAGCGCGTCCCGGGTCAGGTCGTCGTAGGTGGGTCCGAGCCCGCCGGTGGTGATGACCGCGTCGGCCCGGCCGAGCGCGGCGTTCACCGCCTCGATGATCACGTCGAGCTCGTCGCCCACGACGACGCTGCGGGTGACGTCCACGCCGTGGTCGGCGAGCCTGCGCCCGAGCCATGCCGCGTTCCCGTTGACCGTGTCGCCGAGGAGCAGTTCGTCCCCGACGGTGAGCAGTTCGACCCGCATCGCGTCCCCATCCCGGCTGTTCGCAGTGCACGTCCCGGTGAACACGGCCCCGGGGTTCGGCCTTCCGAATCTACCGGTGGCGTCGCGGCGCCCGGCGCCGAGGCGCCCGTCCGGCGACGGACCCGGACGTCCGCCGGTTGACGGGAGAAATCGGCCGGATGAGGACGGAGCCGGGGTGACCCGATCGAACCGGTCCAAGCGGGACTTCGCGGGGCGTCCCCGTTCGCTCGCACGGGAAAGCGACGGCCGCGCTTTGTGTCCCGCGGTGACGCCGCCCCCGCCACTGCGCGCGACATGGAACGCAACCCAAGCGCGCATCGTCACCGCGCGTTACTGACGCCCGGTCCACCAATTGACGGAAACGCAGGTCACGTTGTGAGTCAAAACTCATTCGCCCGATTCGTGCGCCCGCCCATTCGCGGGGGATAATTGCGTCGCGCGGCGCCCGCGAACGGGGCTGCGGGGCCACGACCGGGGTGGGCGTGGTCCCGCAGCCCGCCTCCGGGCACGTCAGCCGCGCGCCAGCCTCCGCAGCACCGTGCCGCACCGCCGGGCGTAGGCACGCTGGAACAGCCTCCCGAACGGCCCCGCCAGCCGCGCCGCCGCCGTCGCCGGACGGCTGAACGCGGTGACCGTCAGCCAGACGTCGCCCTCGTCGTCCAGGTGCACCACGAACGACTCCTCCCCCGACTCGGGGTGCCCCGGAAGCGTCCCGTACGCCCATCCGGCGTAGCGCTCCTCCTCACGCGTCCACACGATCCGGCACGGCGCCCGCAGCCGCAGCGGACCGGCGCCGAGCCCGATCACCACGCTCACGCCGGGCGCCGCACGCGGGGCCGAGGCGTCCACCCGGACGGGGATCGCCCGGTGCATCCAGAACTCCATCACCGCGTCGGCCGCGTTCCGGAACTCCGCGGGTCCCCGCCCGACGAGCATGCGCTGCCGCAGATGCCGGTACCCGTCCGGCCGTTCCGCGTTCCGCGTCGCCCCCACCTCGGGATACGTGAATTCCTGTGCGGTCATGTCCGTCCTCGGCTGCAAACTGACGAATCGGCGTCAAGTATCGCCGGTTTTCCTGGTCACCCGCGCGGCGGGTCCGTAGCGTCCGTCGCATGAACGCCGTCGTCGCCGGACTGAACGTCTTCCCGATCAAGAGCGCGGGCGGTGTCGCGCTCGCCGAGGCCGAGGTGACGCCGAACGGGCTGCGCCACGACCGGGAGTTCATGCTCGTCCGCCCGGACGGACGGCACCTGTCGCAGCGGGAGGTCCCCCGGCTCGCCCTGCTCCGTCCCGCCTACGACGGTGTGAAGCTCACCGTCCACGCGCCGCTCGCCGCCGTGCCGCTGGTCTTGGAGGCGGTGGACGGACCCGCGCGCGACGTGACCGTCCACCGGCGTCCCTGCCGGGGCATCGACCAGGGCGACGAGGCGGCCGGCTGGTTCTCCGAGGCCCTCGGGCTCCCCTGCCGGCTGGTCCGCTTCACCGGGACGCGTCCCTCGGTCCTCGGCGGGGGGACGCTGACGTTCGCCGACGGCTTCCCGATCTCGGCGCTGTCCGCCGAGTCGCTGGACGACCTGAACCGGCGGACGGGCGCCGGTCTCCCGATGAACCGCTTCCGCCCCAACATCGTCCTGCGGGGTCTCGGGCCTTACGGAGAGGACGCCGTGACCCGGCTGCGCGGCGGCGGCGCAGACATCGAGTTCGTCCGGCCGTGCGGCCGCTGCGTGATCATCAACACTGACCAGGACACGGCCCGGCGCGCTCCGGCGCCCCTGCGCGCCCTCGCCGGGTATCGCACCGAGCGGTTCAACGGCGTCCGCGAGATCATGTTCGGCCGCCTCGGCATCCCCCGCGCACCGGGCGTTCTCCGCGTGAACGACGAAGTGTCCGCAGTCTAATCGCTTGGCGATCGTTAGCGATCGCTATACGATTCACCTATGGAGGAATCGTTCGACCGCGCCCGGGTCCAGGCGGGCCTGCGCCTGATCGCGCGGGGGCTGGAGGAGGTCGCCGCTGCCCTCGACGGCCCCGAGGACGCCGGGGAGCCGGAGCGGACGGCGCGCGTCATCCGCGACTGGGGACGCCGGGGCCTGCGCAAGGACGAGGCATCCGCGCTCTTCAAGCGGCACGGGTTCGCGCCTCAGACGACCGGCGGGTGGGCACGCGGCGACTGGGTCGAGATCGGCGACGACGGCCTCCGTTACCTGACCGCGAAGTCACACGAATGGCTGGCCGGCTACGAAGAGGAGGATGGACCGTGACGGAACCCTTCAAGGTGCGGGTCACCGTCCGCGCCTACGAACTGGACACCCAGGGCCACCTCAACGGCGCCGTCTACCACCAGTACGGCGACCACGCCCGGTGGGAGTGCCTGCGCGCCGCCGGGGTCTCGCTGGACGAACTGCTCGGCACCGGCGTCGGCCCGGTGACGCTGGAGAACACCATCCGCTACCACCGTGAGCTGCACGCCGGCGACGACGTCGACATCACCTGCGAGTTCGACTGGGGCGAGGGCAGGACGTTCGGGATGAGGCAGGAACTGCGCCGCGCGGACGGTGCCCTCGCCGCCGAGATCAGCAGCGTCGGCGGCCTGATCGATCTGGAGCGGCGGCGGCTCGTCCCCGACCCGGGACGCCACTGGCGGGCGCTCGCCGACACACCGGAACTGCTCGGGCTGTGAGCGGCTCTCTCAGGAGGCCTCGGGCGTGCGGCGTGACTTCCACGCCTGGACGACGTAGTCCACGCCGGTGACGACCGTGACGATGAGGGCCGCGCCCATCGTGATCCAGCGCACGTAGTCCAGCGGACCGGGCAGGATGTAGAAGCCGATGGCGATGACCTGCAGCATCGTCTTGAGCTTGCCGCCCTTGCTCGCCGGGATCACGCTCCGGCGGATCAGGACGAACCGCATCACCGTGATGCCGATCTCCCGGATCATGATGGCGGCGGTCACCCACCACCACAGCTCCCCCATGATCGACAGGCTGACCAGCGCCGCCCCGGTGAGCGCCTTGTCGGCGATCGGGTCGGCGATCTTGCCGAAGTCGGTGACGATGCCCCGCGCCCGCGCGATGTCGCCGTCGATCTTGTCGGTGATGGACGCGACGGCGAAGACGCCGAACGCGGCGAGGCGCCAGCCGGTGCCCTCCAGGAACAGCAGCCACACGAACACGGGGACCAGCGCGATCCGCACGAGCGTCAGCGCGTTGGCGATGTTCCAGACACCGGCCGGGGGCGGGTCGTGCGAGCCCGCGACCGGATCCGGGGTGCCGGCGATCATGCGACGTCCGCGATCAGGTCCACGCCGTCGCTGCCGGTGACGCGGGCCGCGACGACCTCGCCGAGGGCCAGGCCCCCGCCGCGGACCACGACCGTCCCGTCCACCTCCGGCGCCTGGTGCGCGGCGCGGCCCTCGACGTCGCCGTCCTCGGTCTTGTCCTCCAGCAGCACGTGCACCTCCGAGCCGACGCGGTCCTCGGCGCGCTGCGCGGTCAGCTCCTCGGCGAGACCGGACAGCTCCTCCACCCGGCGGGCGACCTCCACCGGGTCGAGCTTGCCGTCCAGGTCCGCGGCCTCCGTGCCGTCCTCGTCGGAGTAGCCGAACACGCCGATCGCGTCCAGCCGCGCCGCCGACAGGAACTCCGCCAATTCCTCGAAGTCGTCCTCGGACTCGCCGGGGAACCCGACGATGAAGTTGGAGCGCACCCCCGCCTCCGGGGCCAGCCCGCGGATCTGGTCGAGCAGCCCCAGAAACCGCTCCCGGTCGCCGAACCGTTTCATCGAGCGCAGCACCGGGCCGCTCGCGTGCTGGAACGACATGTCGAAGTACGGCGCGACGCCGGGAGTGCCGCAGATCGCCTCGATGAGCCCCGGCCGCGTCTCGGCGGGCTGCAGGTAGCTGACCCGGACGCGTTCGACGCCGTCCACCGCGGCGAGGTCCGGCAGGAGCTTCTCCAGCGCCCGCAGGTCGCCGAGGTCCTTGCCGTACGAGGTGGAGTTCTCGCTGACCAGGACCAGTTCGCGGACGCCGTGCCCGGCGAGCCAGCGGGCCTCCTCCAGCACCTCCGCCGGCGGGCGCGACACGTACGCGCCGCGGAACGCGGGGATCGCGCAGAACGTGCAGCGCCGGTCGCAGCCGGACGCCAGCTTCAGCGGCGCCACCGGCCCGCCGCCGAGCCGCCGCCGCAGCACCCGCGGCCCCGACGCCGGCGCCACCCCGTCCGGGAGCTCGTCCGGCACGCCGTGCCCGGGGATCGCCGCCTGCGAGGCCGAACGCTCCACCGGGCTGATCGGCAGGAGGGTCCGCCGGTCCCGCGGGGTGTGCGCGTCGCGCCTGCGTCCCGCCATCACGTCGTCGAGCCGGTCGCCGATGCCGGTGTAGTCGTCGAAGCCGATCACCGCGTCGGCCTCCGGCAGCGCCTCGGCCAGCTCCTTGCCGTACCGCTCGGCCATGCAGCCGGCCGCGACCACCTTGGCGCCCGAGTCGTGCGCGGCCAGCAGCGTGTCGATCGAGTCCTTCTTCGCCGCCTCGATGAACCCGCAGGTGTTGACGACCACCACGTCGGCGCCGTCCGCGTCGTCGGCCAAATCCCAGCCGGCGTCCTCCATCCGCGCGGCGAGCTCCTCGGAATCGACCTCGTTACGGGCGCAGCCGAGCGTGATGAGTGAGACCTTGCGGCGAGTCGACATGACCCTACGGTAATGGGCGCGCCCGCCCGAACCGACCAGCGGCCCGAGTTCGCGCCGTGTCGCTGCGGAGCGGGCCTCCGGTCAGGCGGGTTCGGGGTCGTCGCGGTCGAAACTCAGCCGCTGCACGCCGTCGCCCTCGCCCGGCGAACCGAGGTCCTTGCCGTTGACGGTCAGGTTGACGCTGCCGCCCACCCCGATCACCAGCCGGATCTCCTTCTTGGCCGTCCAGTCCTTCGCGTCGCCCTTGCGGAGCATGCCGCTGAACAGCGTCCTGCCCTTCTCGTCGCGGGCGTTCAGCCACGTCGTGCGCTCGGCCTCGACCCGCACCTCCACCTTGGTGCGCGGCGCCGCCGCGACCGGGTCGCTCTGCTTCGGCGGCGCGGACGTGGCGGGCGCCGGCGTCGACGGCGCGGGCGTCCCGGCGACCTGCTGCGCGGTGCGCCGCTCCTCGCCGCCGCCGGTGCCGACCACCTGGACGACCCCGTAGATCACGACGAAGGCGAGGGCGAGCGCCATCGCGGCGCTCCAGTTCGGCGCCCTGCGCTCGCGGAACGCGACGGGCTGCTCCGGCTCGAACGCCGACACGGCCGAGACCGGCTGCGGGGCGCCGCCGTGCGCCGCGTCGAACTCGGCGACGAGGGGCTCCGGATCGATGCCGATGACCCGGGAGATGCTGCGGATGTGCCCGCGCGCGTAGAAGTTGCCGCCGCAGTAGGAGAAGTCGTCGGCCTCCATGCCGCGGATCACGGTCTCCCGGATCCGCGTCTGAAGACTCACCTGAGTCACCGAGAGACCCGCCCGCTGACGCTCTTCAGCCAAGGTCTCACCGATGCTCACGCCGGGCCTCCTGAGGGCACTCGTCGCCGATCTCCTGCGACACCAGTCTAGGAACGGCCATGCCCGCTGGGCGACAGCCGACACGTTCGAAACAGGGCAAGATTTCGCATCATTCCGCAATGCCCCGGCTGCCGCGCCCGGGCCGGGCTCAGCCGCCGCCGCGCAGTTCCGCCAGGACTCCGGGGAGATCGTCCGGCTTGGCCAGCACGTCCCGCGCCTTGGAGCCCTCGCTCGGCCCGACGATGTCGCGGCTCTCCATCAGGTCCATCAGGCGCCCGGCCTTGGCGAACCCGACCCGGAGCTTGCGCTGCAGCATCGACGTCGACCCGAACTGGGTGGACACGACCAGCTCGATGGCCTGGACGAGCAGGTCCATGTCGTCGCCGATCTCCTCGTCGATCTCCTTCTTCGGCGCGCCCGCCGCGGCGACGTCCTCCCGGTAGTTCGCCTCCATCTGCCCCTTGCAGTGGTCGACGATCCCGCTGATCTCCTTCTCGGCCACGTAGGCGTTCTGGAGGCGCATCGGCTTGCTCGCGCCCATCGGCAGGAACAGCGCGTCGCCCTGCCCGACGAGCTTCTCCGCGCCCGGCTGGTCGAGGATGACGCGGCTGTCCGACAGCGAGGACGTCGCGAACGCCAGCCGGGAAGGCACGTTCGCCTTGATCAGACCGGTGACGACGTCGACCGAGGGCCGCTGCGTCGCCAGCACCAGGTGGATGCCGGCGGCGCGGGCCAGCTGGGTGATGCGGACGATCGAGTCCTCCACGTCGCGCGGCGCGACCATCATGAGATCGGCCAGCTCGTCCACGATGACCAGCATGTACGGATACGGCGTGTACACCCGCTCGCTGCCGGGCGGCGGCTTGAGCTTGCCCGCCTTCACCGCCTTGTTGAAGTCGTCGATGTGCCGGTACCCCGACGCGGCCAGATCGTCGTAGCGCCGGTCCATCTCCCCGACCACCCAGTCCAGCGCCTCGGCCGCCTTCTTCGGGTTGGTGATGATCGGCGTGATCAGATGCGGGATGCCCTGGTACATCGTCAGCTCGACCCGCTTGGGGTCGACCAGGATCATCCGCACCTCGTCCGGGGTGGCGCGCATCAGGATCGAGGTGATGAGCCCGTTGATGCACGTCGACTTGCCCGCGCCGGTCGCGCCCGCGATCAGGATGTGCGGCATCTTCGCCAGGTTCGCCACCACCGTGCGGCCCTCGACGTCCTTGCCCAGCCCCACGATCATCGGATGGTGCTCGTTGGTCGCGGCCGGCGAGCGCAGCACGTCGCCGAGGCTGACGATGTCCTTGTCGGTGTTGGGGATCTCCACCCCGATCGCCGACTTGCCGGGGATCGGCGAGATGATCCGCACATCGGCGCTCTTGACCGACAGGGCGATGTTCTTGGTCAGCGCGGTGACCTTCTCCACCTTCACCGCCGGACCCAGCTCGATCTCGTACCGCGTGATCGTCGGCCCCCGGGTGAACCCGGTCACCTGCGCGTCGATGTCGAACTGCTCCAACACCCCGGTGAGCGCGTTCACCACCGTGTCGTTGGCCTTCGTCCGCGGCTTGAGCACGCTGCCCGGCCGCAGCGCCGACGGGTCGGGCAGCATGTAGATCTCACCGGACGACGACAGCGGCAGCTGCTCGGACCTGCGCGGCGCCGGCGTCGGGTCCGGTACCTGCGACTGCGGCGCGTCGCCGCCCGCCACGTGCACGTCCGCCGGCGGCTCGTCGTCGGCGGGCGGCGCGGGCGGCGGGACGTCCGCCTGGAACGGGTCCGGATCGAACAGCTCGTCGGCGAGGTCGCGCCGCGGGCGGTCGGCCTTCTTCGGGTCCTCCTCCAGCAGCGGCGTGTCGTACGGCCTGGAGTGCTCGCCGACCTCCAGATCGTCCGGCTCGCCGTCGCCGTTCTTCTTCTTGCGGCGGCGCTTCTTCGGCGCCTCCCCCTCGGCCCCGCCCTCGCCTTCGCTCTCGCCCGCGGCGGCACGCTGCGGACGCCCCTGCAGCGTCGCCACCGCCCACAGGTCGGCCACACGCTCGGGTACCCTGTTGATGGGGGTCGCGGTGACGACCAGCAGCCCGAAACCGGACAGGAGCAGCAGCAGCGGGACGGCCACCCACCCGCTGAGCGCCGCGTCCAGCGGCGCCGACACCAGCCAGCCGATCACGCCGCCCGACTCGCGCACCCCGTCCATGTCCTCGGCGGGGGACGGGACGCCGGCCGCGATGTGCAGGATGCCGAGCACACCGACGCCGAGGGCGGTCACGCCGATGACGATGCGGCCGGTGTCCTCGTGGTGCTCGGGGTGGCGCAGCGTCCGCCACGCCAGCAGGGCCAGCAGGACCGGCAGCGCCATCGCGATGACGCCGAGTCCGCCGCGCACGACCTTCTCCAGCGCGATCGTGACGACGCCGTCCGGACGGAACCAGGTGACCGAGGCCAGCACGATGGACGAGCCGAGCAGCGCCAGGCCGAGCCCGTCGCGGCGGTGCTCGGCGTCGAGGTTGCGGGCGCCGTGCCCGTAGGCGCGGAAGATCGAGCCCACCGCGACGGCGGCGAGCAGGTACAGCTTGAACAGAAGCTTGAAGAACCCGAGGACCGCCTGGGAGATCGGATCGGGCTTCTGGGGGGGACGGCCGCGGCCCGAGCCGCGGTTCCCGCCTTTTCCGGTACCGCCGCTCGGTCGCTTCCGGGGGGCCGACCTTGCGGGCTTGCGAGCCGCACTGCCCCCCGCACGCGAGGAGCTTTTCGCGCCCCCGGACGCACGTGTGGCCATGGTTATGAGAGTAACCAAGTACCCCGGAGGTTCCAGGGATGACGAGCGGGCGTGTTGGGAGCGGGCGCGCCGGCGGCGTGCCGGCCGCGGGACCCGCGGCCCCGCGGCCGGCACGCCCCCGTCATACCTCGACGACCACCGGGACGATCATCGGGCGGCGCCGGTAGTTGTCGCTCACCCACTTGCCGACCGTGCGGCGGATGACCTGGCCGAGCTGGTGCAGGTCGTTCACGCCGTCGCCGGCGGCGTCGGTCAGCACGGCCTCGATCCGCTCGATGATCTCGTCGAAGTCCTCGTTGACGATGCCGGCGCCGCGGGCGTGCACCTCGGGCCCCGCGACGAGCTTGCCGGACGTCGAGTCGATTCCGACGACGATGGAGACGAAGCCCTCCTCGCCGAGGATGCGCCGGTCCTTCAGCGACGTCTCGGTGACCTCGCCGACCGACAGGCCGTCCACGTACACGTATCCGGCGGGAACGGCGCCGACGATGCGGGCGCGCCCGTCCACGAGGTCGACGACGACGCCGTCCTCGGCGATGACGATGCCCTCGTCGGAG
Organism: Spirillospora sp. NPDC048819; assembly: GCF_040650055.1. Classification (NCBI taxonomy): domain Bacteria; kingdom Bacillati; phylum Actinomycetota; class Actinomycetes; order Streptosporangiales; family Thermomonosporaceae; genus Spirillospora; species Spirillospora sp. NPDC048819. The sequence goes on from NZ_JBEZGN010000002.1 coordinate 421,676, forward strand.
ACGCCGGTGAGCGCGGCGAGCTTGGCGTGCGCGCGCAGGTGCCGCCACTCGCCGTGGATCGGGATGAAGTTGGCGGGCTTGGTCACGTTGAGCACGTACAGCAGCTCGCCCGCCGACGCGTGCCCGGACACGTGCACGAGCGCGTTGCCCTTGTGCACCACGCGGGCGCCCCACCGGGTCAGGCCGTTGATGACGCGGTTGACCGCGTTCTCGTTGCCCGGGATCAGCGAGGACGCCAGCATCACGGTGTCGCGGTCGGTGATGCGGATCGAGTGGTCGCGGTTCGCCATCCGCGACAGCGCCGACATCGGCTCGCCCTGCGAACCGGTGCACACCAGGACCAGCCGGTCGCCGGGGATGTCGTCCAGCTCCTTCTGGTCGACCATGATCCCTTCGGGGACGCTGAGATAGCCGAGCTCGCGGGCGACGCCCATGTTGCGGACCATCGACCGCCCGACGAAGCAGACCTTGCGGTCGTTGGCGACGGCGGCGTCGAGCACCTGCTGGACGCGGTGGATGTGCGAGGCGAAGCAGGCGACGATGAGCCGTTCCTGCGCGGTGCGGAACACCTCGTCGACGACCGGGCCGATATTGCGCTCGCTGGCGACGAAGCCGGGGACCTCGGCGTTGGTCGAGTCCGACATCAGCAGGTCGATGCCGTCCCCGCCGAGCCGGGCGAACCCGGGCAGGTCGGTGAGCCGGCCGTCCAGCGGCAGCTGGTCCATCTTGAAGTCGCCGGTGTGCAGGACCAGCCCGGCGGAGGTGCGGATCGCGACGGCGAGCGCGTCCGGGATCGAGTGGTTGACCGCCAGGAACTCGCAGTCGAACGGCCCGAACGTGCGCCGCTCGCCCTCCACGACCACGTCGGTCACCGGTTTGATGCGGTGCTCGGTGAGCTTGGCCTCCAGCAGCGCCAGCGTCAGCCGCGAGCCGACGAGGGGGATGTCGCGCCGCTCGCGCAGCAGGTACGGCACGGCCCCGATGTGGTCTTCGTGGCCGTGCGTGAGGATGACGGCCTCGATGTCGTCCAGGCGCTCCCTGATGTATTCGAAATCGGGCAGGATCAGGTCGATGCCGGGCTGCTCGGTCTCGGGGAACAGCACGCCGCAGTCGACGACGAGCAATCGGCCACCGTGCTCGAACACGGTCATGTTGCGGCCGATCTCCCCGAGCCCGCCCAGCGCGACGATGCGCAGGCCGCCCTCGGGCGGCGCGGGCGGGTCCGAGAGCTCCGGGTGAGGATGACTCACCGGGCGACCTCCGGGATGGCTACCTCCGGCACTTTGACTCCCCCTATCGTGAGGTCTTCACGCAGTCGCGCCGCGAACTCCGGCGAAGCCTCCACGAGCGGCGCGCGCAGCGGGCCGCCTCCGGGAAGGCCGAGCAGGTTCAGCGCTGCCTTGACGGCGATGGCGCCCTGCGTACGGGTCATGATGGCGGTGACGACGGGCAGCAGCCGCCGGTGGATCTCCAGCGCCCGCCCGGTGTCACCGGCGCGGTAAGCGTCGATCATCTCATGGAGTTCGGCGCCCACGACATGTCCGACCACGCTGACGAACCCCGCCGCGCCCACCGAAAGCCAGGGCAGGTTGAGGTTGTCGTCGCCGGAGTACCAGACGAGATCTGTCTGGGCCATCACCCTGGACGCGCCGAACAGGTCGCCCTTGGCGTCCTTGACGGCGACGATCCGCGGGTGCTCGGCGAGCTGCACCAGCGTGTCGTTCTCGATCGGCACCCCCGTGCGCCCGGGGATGTCGTACAGCATGCACGGCAGCCCCGTCGCGTCGGCCACCGCCCTGAAATGGTGGACGAGGCCCTCCTGCGGAGGCTTGTTGTAGTACGGCGTCACCACCAGCAGAGCGTGCGCGCCGGCGGCCTCGGCCTGGCGCGCGAGATGCAGGGTGTGCTCCGTGTGGTTGGTTCCGGCACCGGCGACGATCACTGCGCGGTCGCCGACCGCGTCGATGACCGCGTGCAGAAGTTCGCGCTTCTCGTCGTCGCTCGTCGTCGGCGACTCACCCGTCGTCCCGTTGACGACCAGGCCGTCGTGGCGCCGCTCGTCGACCAGGTGGGTCGCGAGGCGCGCGGCGCCGTCGTAGTCGACGCCGCCGTCCGGCAGGAACGGAGTGACCATGGCGGTCAACATCCGTCCGAACGGGGCGTCAGGTGATGTGCTGGGTGCCATGCATCGAACGGTACCGTTCCGGGTGCGGCAGGTGGACCCGCAGGTCCAAGCTGACCTAGGACGGGCATCGGCGCCGGCGGCGGCGCCGGGCCCCGAATCAGGCCGGAAACGGCGTGGAAGAAGCCACCGCCACACGCTCGGGGGTACGCGTGGCGGCGGCTCCCACATCCACATCGTGGCACGCAAATGCCTCGTTACGGGGTCAGTCCGGCCACTTCCCGGACTCGGTTGGATAACGTGACCCCGCGGTCATCTCATGCAGCCGGACGCGCAGTTCCTCGACGTCGGGAGTGCGCACGAGATCGTTGCCGCGGACGGCCCACCAATGGCCTGATCCGCCTCGTCCGATCCGCCAGCCGGTGAACTCGGCTGACAGCTCGCCGAGCCGGTCGGCGTCACGCCACGCGGTCTGCTGAGGGCCCATCGGCCTCGTCCCCTTCCCTTTGCCGTCCGCTGGTCGAATCCGGACTTCCGCACCGTGGAGTACCCCCGCGGGTGTCCGGCTACCCAACCCTTTGTACCTGCGCGCGGAAGAGAGTCGAACCGTCGCCGGCCGGGTTCTTTCAGCCGCCGGGACCCGATGCCGTCCCGGGCAGCCAAATGGCGCGATAACGTGCCCATTCGTCGGGCCGGGTGGTCCAGCCCGCGTACACCCCGACGCCGTACGGACGCTTCGGCGGCCGCTTCAGGTCATCGATCCCCCGCCGGACGCCGCGCAGCGCGGCCGGCAGCCCCTCGGCCCACTCCATCAGCGGGCGGTACGTGGGCACGCCCATGAAGACGGTCGTGCGGTCGCCGATGAGCTCCAGCGTCGTGCGGGTGTGCCGGGCGTAGTGCCATCCCGCCAGCGCCTCGGTCGGCAGCGACACGTCGTAGGTCATGATCGCGACCTGGTCGGCGCGGTCGGCGACGGCGCGCAGGAAGTCCGCGGTCGGACGCGGCGGGTAATGGACGGCGCCCTTGCGCGGGATGAGCGCCTTGTAGACCGGCTGTGCGGCGTCCAGGAGCGTCGGCTGCTCCAGCGCCACCGACAGGAGCCTGCCCCTCGACCGGGTCAGCTCCCGGGTCCGGTCCATCAGCGTCATGAACGCGTCGTCGTCGGGATAGATGGGCTCGAAGTCGTAATGGATGCCGTCGAACCCGATATCGAGGAATGCCGCATCGGTCTTCAGGACCTGTTCGCGCACGGCCGGATCGTCCAGGTCGATGACGCCCTCGCCGTCCACCACCCGTATCTGCCCCAGATACGCCTGGGCGCGGACGCCCGGCGCGTATTCGCGCATGGCCTCGATGAGCTGCCGGGCATAGCGGTACTTCGAAGCGGGGACCGTGCCGTCGGACTCGAACGGGCCTGTATGGAAGAACACGTCGGTAATGCGGTTCTGTTTCAGCAGTGCGCCGAGCGCGCGGTATTCAGCGTCGGTGTGCGGCTCCCCCACCCACTGGTGCCGTGCCCACAACGCGTTGGCCTCGGTGCCCCGCGCCTCGGGGTCCTGCTGCCACCACACCCAGGACCCGGCGAACACGAGGGCGCCGAGGCCGAGCACGAGGGCCGCGGCCCACCCCGCCCACCGCAGCACCCTCCCGAGCGCACCGCCGACCCGCCCGATTTTCACCATTCGGCAATGATCCCGGATCGAACGGGCGGATCGGACCCAGGCGCCCCGGTCCGCCCCGGCACCGACCACGGCCCGCCGGGCCATCGGGTCATTTCGTGGTGGCGTTCTCTCTCCTCGCGCGGGCACCCGTCTCCGGCGAGAGGGGCCGGGTGTGCCTCACGCGGGTCCGCTGGGTGAGGGCCACGCAGACCAGGACGGCCACGGCGGCCAGCGCGGTCGTCGCGTCGATCCGCTCGGCCAGGACGAGTCCGGACCACAGCAGCGTCATCACCGGCTGGGCCAGCTGGACCTGGCCGCCGCGGGCGATCCCGGCCCGCGCGAGGCCCTCGTACCAGGCGAAGAAGCCGAGGTAGGCGGAGAACGCGGCGAGATATCCGAAGCCGAGCACGGCGCGTCCGGTCCAGTCGGGGTCGGTCGTCGCGAGCAGCCACGCGGTCACCGGGACGGTGAGGGGAGCGGCCAGCACGAGCGCCCAGGAGATGACGCGCCACGCCGGCATGGCCCGGCTCAGCAGCCCGCCCTCGGCGTAACCCGCGGCGACGGCGAGGAGGGCGGCGAACAGCAGCAGGTCCGCGCCCGTGACGTGGCCGGCGCCGCGGATCAGGGCGAAACCGGTGACGCAGGCCGCACCGGCCGCGCCGGCGAGCCAGAACGCGCGGGACGGCCGTTCCCCCGCGCGCAGGACGCCGAGAACGGCGGTGGCGGCGGGCAGCAGCCCGACCACGACGGCCGAGTGGGCGGACGAGGCGCCGAGGTCGAGCGCGAGCGTGGTGAGCACCGGGAACCCGAAGATCACGCCGGCGATGACGACCGCGAACCCCGGCCACTGGTCGCGCCTCGGCGGACGGGCCCGCACCGATAGCAGTGCGACGGCGGCGAGGACGCTCGCGGCGGCGGCGCGGCCGACGCCGATGGCGTACGGGTCGAGCCCGTCGAGCGCGAGAACCGTCGCGGGAAGGGTGAAGGAGAAGATCAGGACGCCGAGCGAGGCGAGCCACAGACCCGGCCCGGAGTGGGCGCCCGCTATCGGCGTGGGGGCAGTAGCGCTATCTTTGGTCCTCATGAAGAACGATAGCAGTGTGGCGGCGCTCGCCGACGCGCTGCGCACCGACGTCCGCCGGCTGAACCCGGGCGAGCGGCTGCCGTCCAGCCGGGCGCTCGTCGAGCGGCACCGGGTCAGCCCGGTGACGGTGTCGCGCGCACTGGGTCTGCTCGCCGCCGAGGGCCTGGTGGTGACCCGGCCCGGCAGCGGCGCGTTCGCCGCCGAGCGTCCCCCGGCCGGCGGCGAGCCCGCCGACCTCGGCTGGCAGGCCGTGGCGCTCGGCGACCGGTCGGTCGACCCGGCCGGCGTGGCGGGGCTGCTCACCCCGGCGCCGGACGGCGTGGTCGCGCTCAGCGGCGGCTACCTGCATCCCTCGCTCCAGCCGGCCCGGGCGCTGGCCGCGGCGGCGGCGCGGGCGGCCCGGCGCCCGGACGCCTGGGAGCTGCCGCCGCTCGGCGGGATCCCCGAGCTGCGCGCCTGGTTCGCCCGCACGGTCGGCGGCGCCGTCTCCCCCGCCGACGTGCTGATCACCAGCGGCGGACAGCAGTCGATGACGACCGTGCTGCGGGCGATGCTGCCGCCGGGCGCGCCCGTGCTCGTCGAGTCGCCGACCTACCTCGGCGTCCTCGCCGTCGCGCGGGCGAGCGGGCTGCACCCCGTCCCGGTCCCGGTGGACGCGGACGGCGTGCGTCCCGGACTGCTCGCCGAGGCCTTCGCGATGAGCGGGGCGCGGGCGTTCTACTGCCAGCCGTCCTTCCACAACCCGACCGGGACCGTGCTGAGCGCGGAGCGGCGCGCGAAGGTCCTGGACGTGGCGCGCGCGGCGGGCGCGTTCGTGATCGAGGACGACTACGCGCGGCACCTCGGCATCGCCGCGCCCCCGCCGCCGCTGATCGCGCAGGACGCCGGGGGCCGCGTCGTGCACATCGCGTCCCTGACCAAGGCCACCGCGCCCAGCCTGCGGATCGCGGCGGTCATCGCCCGCGGCCCGGTCGCCGAGCGGATCCGCGCGACGCAGCTCGTCGAGGAGTTCTTCCCGGCCAGGCCGCTGCAGGAGACGCTGCTGGAACTGGTGAGCTCCCCCGGCTGGGCGCGGCACCTGCGGGCCGTCCGCGCGGCGCTGCGGGCGCGCCGGGACGCCGTCCGCACCGCGCTCGCCCGGGAGCTGCCGGAGCTGCGCGTGAACCATCCGGCCGGTGGCCTTCACCTGTGGGTGCGGCTGCCGGACGGCGTGGACGACACCGCGCTGGCCGAGGCCGCCCTGCGCGCAGGGGTCCTGGTCAGCGCAGGGCGGCCGTTCTTCCCCGCCGAGCCCCCCGCCCCGCACCTGCGGATCAGCTATGGGACGGCGGCCTCGGAGCAGGAGCTGGCGGAGGGCGTCCGCCGCCTCACCGCCGTGCTCCGTTCATGAGGCGGCGCTCCTCACGGCTGCGTGCAGAAGCAGAACTCGTTGCCCTCCGGGTCGCGCCAGACCCGGAACGGGGACGCCGGGTTCCCCATCGGGCCGGTGGCCGGGGTCGCGCCGAGGCTCGCCGCGCGCTCGCCGGCGGACCGGATGTCGGGGACGTCGAGGTCCAGATGGAGCCGGTTCTTGATCGTCTTCCCTTCGGGGACGAGCTGGAACGACAGGACGGGCCCGGCTCCGCCGAGCGGCTCCAGGTCGACCCAGTCGCCGGTCGCGTCCGTCGTCCTCATGCCGAGCAGCCCTCCCCAGAACGCCGCCATGGCGTCCAGGTCGGCGCAGTCGATGACGAGGTGGCTCACCTTCGGGGTGACACCCGTCATCGCACGCCACCCGCAATCCGGACGGCGTGCGCCGAGTGTGAGGCGGCACGCGCGCAGTAGGGCACGGGCTGGGCGCGGCGCGCCGGGAGCAGTCCGCCGAGCCGGTCGCGGAACGCCGCCCGCCTGCGGGTGGCGCGCTCAATCGACCGCGCGCGGGCGATGAGCCGCGCCTCGACGATGTCGGCGTGCAACCGCGCGTATTCACGCCGGGCCCATTCGTGCCGCATGGCCAGCGCCGCCAGGTACGGCAGTTCCCTCATGTCGCCCTCCCCTTCGTTGACACCACCTAAACCGTAACGCCGGTGTCGCGAAAGCGCAACCAGTCAAAACCGAATGCCGGTGTTGCGTCTTGGTAGACTGCCCATCGGACAGGCAGGAGGGGTGATGACCGACGCTCATGAGGACCCCGCGCTGCTGCTGAGGGACTTCGTCAACACCTACGACGTCGAGCCCGCCGAGGACGCGATCCCGACGCCCGCCCGGCTCACCGCGTGGCTGGCCGGCCGCCGCCTCGTCCCCGCCGGCGCCGAGGCCACCGGAGCCGACCTCGCCACCGCGGTCGCGCTGCGCGAGGGGCTCCGCGAGGCCATGGCCGCCAACCACGGCGCCCGCGGCGGCGAACTCCCGGACGACCTGGACGACGCCCTCGCCGCCCTGCCCCTGCGGCTCACGTTCACCGGCCCGGGTCCCGCGCTCGTCCCGCTCGACCCGCCCGAGACGGCCGCCGCCGGCCTCGCCCGCCTCGCCGCCGCGATCACCGACTCCGTCGCCGCGGGGACCTGGCCGCGGCTCAAGGTCTGCCAGGAGGACACCTGCCGCTGGGCGTTCCTGGACACCTCCAAGAACCGGTCCCGCGCCTGGTGCTCCATGAGCACCTGCGGAAACCGCACCAAGACCCGCGCCTACCGGGCGCGCCGCCGTCCGCCCGCGGGGTGACCCGCACCGCTCGCTAGGGTGGGCGGTGATCGCGGACGAGAGGACGGGCGACGCCATGGCCGATGTCGGAGTGCGGCCCGCGCGGCGGGCGGACGCCGCCGCCGTCGCCGACATCCAGGTGCGGGCGTGGCGGCAGGGCTACCGCGACCTGCTGCCGGCGGGCGTCCTCGACCGGGTGACCGGGCCGGACGCCGCGGAGGCGTGGCGCGACCGGTGGGCGGAGGCCGCGGCGGCGCCGCCGAGCCCCCGGCACCGGCTGCTCGTCGCGGTCGCGTCCGACCTCGTCGTCGGGTTCGCCGCGCACGGGCCCGCCGAGGATCCCGATCTGGACGCCGGCGTCACGGCCGAACTGATCGCGCTGCTCGTCGACCCGATGCACGTCCGCGCCGGGCACGGGAGCCGGCTGCTCGCCGCCACCGCCGACCTCCTCCGTGAGGACGGGTTCGGCACCCTGGTCACCTGGACCTTCGAGGACGACGAGGTGACCCGGACGTTCCTCGCCTCCGCCGGGTGGGCGCCCGACGGAACCGCCCGGACCCTCGACATGGGCGAACCCGTCCGGCAGATCCGGCTGCACACCGACATCAGCGTCCACTAGCGCCGTTCACCAGGGGCCGGTGAAGGGCACGGGGGCCGCGGCCATATCTTTGAAGTCGTGCCCGAACCCACCTCTCTGACGCCGCCGCGCGCCTCCGCGGCGGCGCCCGCCGCCGGCCGCCGCCGCTGGCTGGGCATGATCGTCATGAGCCTGGGCGTCTCGCTGATCGTCGTGGACGCCACGATCGTGGGCGTCCTGCTGCCCCGGATCGTCACCGACCTCGGCCTGACGACCACGGACGCCGAGTGGGTCACCTCGGTGTACGCGCTGGTGTTCGCCGCGCTGCTGATCCCGTTCGGCCGGGCGGGCGACGTGTTCGGGCGGCGCCGGATGTTCGTGGCCGGGACGGCGGTGTTCACGGTGGCGAGCGTCGCCGCCGCGCTGGCGGGCGACGGATCGGCGCTGATCGGCGCGCGCGCCCTGCAGGGCGTCGGCGCCTCGATGATCCTGCCGGCGACGCTGTCGACGGTGAACGCGGTGTTCACCGGACGCGAGCGCGCCGTCGCGTTCGGGATCTGGGGTTCGGTGATCAGCGGCATGGCCGCGCTCGGGCCGCTGGCCGGCGGCGCCCTCGCCACCGCGGGCGGCTGGCGCTGGGCGTTCGGGATCAACCTGCCGCTCGGCATCGCGCTGGCCGCCGCCGCGCTCGCGCTCATGCCCGAAACGCGGTCCCGCGGCCCCCACCCGGCCGCCCTTTCCGAGGACGAGCCGCGCTCGGCCTTTCCGCCGCGTTCCGGGAGGGCGCGCCGCGAGATCGACTGGCCGGGCGGGCTGCTGTCCGCGCTCGGGCTCGGCGCCCTGGTGTGCGGGATCATCGAGGGCCAGACGTACGGCTGGTGGACCGCCACGCGCCCGTTCACGATGGCCGGGTTCGACTGGCCGGAGTCCGGGCTGTCGCCCGTCCCCGTCGTCCTCGCCCTCGCCGCCGTGCTGATCGCGGCGCTGATCGTCGTGGAGCGGTCCCGGGCGGCCTCCGGACGCGCGGTGATGCTCGACCTGGACCTGTTCCGGATCCCGAACTTCCGCCGCGGGAACCTGGCGTCGGCCCTGATCAACGTCGGGGAACTGGGGCTGCTGTTCGTCCTGCCGCTGTTCCTGCTGGGCGTGCACGGCACGAGCCCTCTGCAGATCAGCGTGGCGATCCTGCCGCTCGCCGCCGGCTCGTTCCTGGCCGGCGGATACGCGGGCAGGCTCGCGAACAGGCACGGCGCGCACCGGGTCGTGCAGATCGGCATGGTGCTGGAGGTCGCCGCGGTCGTCGCGCTGGGCCTCACGGTGTCGGCGACGACCGGCGGGCTGGGGCTCGCGCCGTGGATGCTGATTTACGGGGTGGGCCTCGGCCTGACCTCGGCGCAGCTGACGAACGTGTCACTGGCGGACGTCCCGCCGGCGCAGGCGGGGCAGGCGTCCGGCACGCAGTCCACGGCCCGGCAGGTCGGCGCGGCGCTCGGCATCGCCGCCATCGGGACGGTGTTCGCGACCAGCCTCGGGCACACGATGACCGACCGGCTGTCGGGCTCCTCGCTCCCGCCGGAACGGCAGGCCGCCATCGCCCACGAACTGCGGGAGAGCGCCGGGACGTACGGACGCGAACTGCACGCCGCCCCCGGCCTGGCCGACGCGGCCCGCGCCGCGGACGAGAGCCTCGCCGCCGCCACCAGGCACGCCGCGCTCACCACCGCGGTGATCCTCGCGCTCGGACTCGCCATGTCGCTGCGGCTCCGCCCCAGCGGTGATCATGGGGGAGAATCGAAGCGCTAGTCCCCCTGTCGTCCTAGGAGAACAAGCGGTAACCGTGGCCACGCTCTCCCAATGGGTCGCCGGATCCCGGCCCCGCACCCTGCCCGCGTCCCTCGTTCCCGTCGTCGTCGGCACCGGCGTCGCCGCGGGCGAGGGCCAGGCCGTCTGGTGGCGCGCCGCACTGGCCGCGTTCGTCGCCCTCGTCCTGCAGATCGGGGTGAACTACTCCAACGACTACAGCGACGGCGTCCGCGGCACCGACGAGGACCGCGTCGGCCCGCTCCGCCTCGTCGGTTCCAAGGCCGCGCCGCCCGGGCAGGTCCTCGCCGCCGCGCTCGGCAGCTTCCTCGCCGCCGCCGTGGCCGGGCTGATCCTCGCCGCCGTGACGACCTGGTGGCTGCTGCTGGTCGGCGCCGTGGCGATCCTCGCGGCCTGGTTCTACACGGGCGGCAAGACCCCGTACGGCTACCGGGCGCTCGGCGAGGTGTCGGTGTTCGTCTTCTTCGGCCTCGTCGCCGTCGTCGGGACGGTGTACGTCCAGGTCGAGGGGCTGCCGTGGGAGGCGTGGGCGGCGGCAGTGCCGATCGGGCTGCTGGCCTGCGGGCTGCTCGTCGCCAACAACCTGCGCGACATCCCCACCGACCGCGAGTCGGGCAAACGGACCCTCGCCGTGCTGCTCGGCGGCCCCTGGACCCGGATCCTGTACGCGGCGTGCACCGCGCTGCCGTTCATGTTCGTCCTGGCACTGGCCGCCCCGCACCCGTGGGTGCTGATCGCGCTGCTCGCGGCGCCGCTGTCGCTGCCGCCCACGCAGAAGGTCCTGAACGGCGCGGCGGGGGCCGACCTGATCCCGGTGCTGGGCGAGACCGGCCGGCTCCAGATCGCCTACGGGGTGCTGCTGGCGATCGGCCTGGCGCTCTGAGCGTCCCTCTCGGCCAGCAGGAAGGCGCCGGTGACGCCCATGAGGACGCCCGCGAGAACACCGCACAGCGCCGTCAGGTTGAGGGCCGTCGTGGACTCCCCGGCCAGGAAGCCCGGGCGGCTCAGCGTCACCAGGAGCCCGTACAGCGACCACGCGAACGTGGCGGCGGCCCCGACCCACGCGGCCGCCAGCGGGACCACGAACCGCTCCGGACGGCGGCCCCGCCGGACGATCACGAGGAGGGCGGCCGCGCCGGCGAGCGCCAGCAGGCCCACCGTCCCGTCGGCCAGCTGCTGTGCCGCGTTCCGGTGATCGCCCTGTTCGGCGGTGAGGCCCGCCGTCCCGCCGAACGCCCAGAAGAGATGGACGACCGCGAACGGGACCGCGAGCACACCCGCCGCGCGCGCTAGGAGCGCCTGCACTTGATGGGTCGCGCCCTTGGGGACGTCTCTGGTACGTACGGCGAACACGTCGGCCCACCGGTTCCGCGCATACAGGACGAAGGCGGTGAGCAGTCCGAGACCCTGCACCGTGAAGCCCGCGTAGACGACGCCGTACACCCAGCCCTGAATGGCGCTGCCGGACGTGGTCAACGGTTCCGAGGAGAAGAGCACCTGGAGGACGCTGCCCAGCGGGACGGCGAGGACGATCGGCGCCAGCAGCCCGGCGGCGACCCAGATCGGCGTCAGCACCAGCCACGCCGGGATGCGCATGCCCCAGCGGAACGTGAACGCCAGCGCGACGACGACGGCCAACGCGTCCATGCCCATCGTGATCGCGTTGCCGACGTAGAGCGCGGAGTCCTTGGCCGCGTCGGTGTCGTTCCATCCGGCCGTGCTGCCGGAAAGCCACGCGATCTTGAGGGTGAGGTAGGGGACGCACGCGGCGATGGTCGCCGCGCAGACGGCCAGGCGAAGGCGCCCGGGACCGCCGTGCGCGGTCCGCGTCCGCCTCATGAGCGGCTGAGCTGTAACGGTCATGGACCCGACGATGCCGGGGGCCGCCCGCGCACCGCTTCCCACCGCCGGATGAATCCCCCGCCACGGCTCCCCCGCAAGGGTGATTCTCAGCCGGTGCCCGCCTCCGGGCCCCAGTTGATCTCGGGCAGGCCCGCGTCGACGAGGGCCTTGTTCACGGCGCTGAACGGGCGCGTCCCGAAGAACTTCTTCGCGCTGAGCGGGCTCGGGTGCGCGGACTCGATCACCGTGTGCTGCGCGCCCGTGATGAGACGTGCCTTCTTGCGGGCGTAGGCGCCCCACAGCACGAACACGACACGGTCGGTCTTGTCGTTCAGCGCACGGATCGCGGCGTCGGTGAAATCCTCCCAGCCCTTGCCGCCGTGCGAGCCCGCCTCGCCGCCGCGGACGGTCAGCACCGCGTTCAGCAGCAGGACGCCCTGGTCGGCCCACCGGGTGAGGTCGCCGGACGTCGTGACCGGGACATCGAGATCGGTGGCCAGTTCCTTGTAGATGTTGCGCAGCGACGGCGGCAGCCGCACACCGTCGCGCACGCTGAAGCTGAGCCCGTGCGCCTGGCCGGGACCGTGGTAGGGGTCCTGCCCGAGGATCAGGACACGGGCGCCGTCGAACGGGCAGTGCCGGAACGCGCTGAACAGGTCCTCGCGCGGCGGGTAGACCGTCTGCGCCTCGTACTCCCCCGCGACGAACGCGCCCAGCGCGGCGGTGGCCGGCGGGTCGAGCAGCGGATCGAGCCGCTCCCGCCAGTCACCGGGCAGCATTTCCATCAGGTCGAGGGACATCGTCGGGCCTCCGAGACGTGATCACCAGTTGCCGCAAACACTAGTGCGGCCCACTGACACGCCAGGGCGAATCCCGGGAGCGAACGCACCCCGACCGTAGGATGAGGCCATATGCCCGATTCCCCCCGTCCGCGGCGTCTCCGCGCGTCCGCCCTCCTCCTCGCACTCGCCCTGCCCGCCCTCGGCGCGGGCTGCAGCGGCTCGTCCGAGCCGGTCACGCTCACCGTCCTGGCGACCTCGTCGCTGAAGGAGGTGTTCGGCGAGATGGGGGCGGCCTACGCCCAGACCCGCCCGGGCGTCAGGCTGCGGTTCGAGTTCGGCGCCACGCCCGAGATGGCCGACCGGCTGTCCGGCCACGACCCGGGCGACGTCCTGGTGACGGCGGACCGGGCGAGCATCGACGAGGCCGACGCCTACCTGGCGGAACACCGCCGGACCATCGCGCACAATTCGCTGACGATCGCCGTCGGCCCCGGCAATCCGCACCGCATCCGCGGGCTGCACGACCTGACGCGCCCGGGGCTGCGGGTGGTGGTCGGCGGCGGAACCGTCCCGGTGGGCCGCTACACCCGCCAGGTCCTCGCGAACGCGGGCCTGACCGTCCGCTGGAGCTCCGAGGTGATCAGCGCGCGGGCCGTCCTGGACCTGGTGCGCGCCGGCGAGGCGGACGCGGGGATCGTCTACATCACCGACCTGCGTTCGGCGGGGGTCGCCGCGAGCAGCGTCCCGATCCCGGCGGACCTGAACGTCACCGCGGCCTTCGCCGCCGCGGCCGTCCAGGACGGCGACCACGAGGATGCCGCGAACGCCTTCGTGGCGTGGCTGGTCTCACCGGCCGCGCAGAAGCTGTTCCACAAGTACGGCTTCGTCACCCCGCCCGCCCCGCAATAGCCCCCGCCCGCCCCGCAATGGACCGGGCGTCACCCGACGCGGGGAAGGCCGATCGGGTTGGGGAACGGCATCTCCTCCGCCAGGGCCTTCGCCGCGGGCACGAGCGACCCGTAGAGCGCCTTGGGTTCGTCCAGGACGCGGTACGGGGGCGCGGCGAGTTCGTCGGTGCGCCGCTCGATGTGCGCTCTGAAGGCCCGGCCCTCCTCGGTGGCCTCCCCCTGCTCCAGGAGCCCCCGCTCGGCCAGCGCACCGGCCGCCTCGTCCCACTCCTCCTGCGACCAGCCGCGGCTCTCCCGCAGCCATTCCGCCTGGACGGTCCCGACGGCCGACGTCAGGACGTTCGCCTCCAGCCCGCTCAGTCCTTCCCCGGTGAGGAGGGCGACGTGCCCGTCCCCGCGGTGCTCGCGCAGCGCCGTGGTCGCCTGCCAGAGCGCCTCCACGGGGTCCTCCGGGACGGGCAGGTCCCGGTTGGCCGCGAACAGCGCCCGCCCCGCCCCCTCCGCCGCCAGCACGACCTGACGCAACTGCGGCGCCGCCGTCAGCGCCACGTCCTCGATGCCGGGGAAGGCCCTGCGCATTGCACGCGCCGCGGCCTCGCCCCGCACCCGCAGGATGGCCTCCGGAGACGCGAAACCCCACGCGTCGGGGATGGCCCGCCGCACCCGCGCCGGATGGAACCCGAAGAACGTCGCCTCGATCGTCCCGGCCGACACGACCCCGAGCGGCGCGCCCCGGCTGCCGAAGTACCCCATCCAGTAGCCCTTGAGGCCGGCCTCCTTGTTGGCCGTCCGGCACTCCTCCGCGAAGTACGTCACCGCGTGCAGCGGCTCGGTTACCTTCCACATGTCCCGCGCGAGCATGGCGTCCATCCGCCGAACGCTAGGCCCGCCCCGATTCGCGCACAAGCCCCGGTCACATCTCCGGCGCCCGATCCGTCAGAGGTATGACGTAACTGATCGAGGGGAAACGATGGACGAGCGCGACTTTCTGGCCGAGCGGTTCGAGGGGCACCGCACCCACCTGAAGGCGGTGGCCTACCGGATGCTCGGTTCGCTCGCCGAGGCCGACGACGCCGTCCAGGAGGCGTGGCTGCGGCTCAGCCGCTCGGGCGCCGACGACATCGAGAACCTGGGCGGCTGGCTGACCACGGTCGTCGGCCGCGTGTGCCTGGACATGCTGCGCTCGCGCACCTCGCGCCGCGAGGACCCCCTGGAGGAACGCCTCCCGGACCCGATCATCGGCCCCGCCACCGGCGTCGATCCCGAGTACGAGGCGCTGATGGCCGACTCGGTCGGGCTGGCCCTCCTGGTCGTGCTCCAGTCCCTCAGCCCCGCCGAGCGGCTCGCGTTCGTCCTGCACGACACGTTCGGAATCCCGTTCGAGGACATCGCCCCGATCGTGGGACGGTCCCCGGCGGCCGCGCGGCAGCTGGCCAGCCGCGCCCGCCGCCGGGTGCGCGGAACGGCGCCGGATCCCGAACGCGACCCGGCCCGCCAGCGCGAGGTCGTCGACGCGTTCAAGGCCGCCGCGCGCGAAGGCGACTTCGAGGCGCTCGTCGCCGTCCTCGACCCCGACGTCGTCCTGCGCGCCGACCACGGCACGGCCGGCTGGACGGAGTTCCGCGGCGCGGCGGCGGTGGCCGGGCAGGCGCTCATGTTCCGCCAGGCGGCCGGCGAGTCGTACCCGGCACTGGTCAACGGCACCGCCGGGATCGTCAGCATCGCCGACGGCCGGCCGAGGTCCGTCCTGTCCTTCACGATCGTGGACGGCAGGGTCGCCGAGATCGACATCCTCGCCGACCCGGCCCGCCTCGCCACTCTCGACCTGACCGTCCTCAACTGACCCCCGGCCCCCAGGCCCGCTACCCGTCAAGGTCGGCGAACGGGATGTTCACCCCGAACGGCTCGTCAAGCACGAGCTCGTCTTCGTGCGTCTCCACGAGCCGGTAGGTTCTGCTCGCCCAATCAAGGCGGTACTCGTGGACCGTCTTGATGTAGAGGTCACCGTCGAGGAACACGACAAGGTAGACGGATATGCCCTCATGCGCATACTCGGCGAGCTTGTCGACCGTGTCGGTGTATCCGGAGCCGGGCGATACCACCTCCACGACCATGACCGTGTCGGCGGCCGCCAGCTTGGCACCGCGAGGGATGCACTCGTAAACCGAGACGTCCGGGCGCCGGAACGAGAACCTCCCGTCCTTGCGACGACGCTTCACAAAGTGGACGTCGATGTCCGTGGAGACGCGCAGACAGGGATCGTCCGGCTTGGCTGCCTCCAGCCTGTTCGCCAGCCTGCGGGCCACATCACTGTGCTCGGCGCTGCCGCTCTGGCACAAGATGATGTTCCCGTCGATTACTTCGATCAGCTTCCGAACCTGATCGGGAAGCGCGTCGTACTCGGATTCGCTGAGAGTCAGCGACTCAGGGTCGGACGCCCACGCCGGCAAGCTGCTCACATCAGGATCCTATGGCGGGGAGGGCTGAGGGGCGCGGCATGGCCTTGAGGCCCTCTAGGACGGGCTCGGGCGGGGCCGCGTAGATGGTGGGGTGGATCGGGTCGTCCGGGTAGGCCAGGCGGTTCTCAGACGCGGAGAAATGGACGTCCACGCCCGGCTTGTTGCCCCGGGGGTCGAGGTAGACCCAGCGGTCGTCGATCAGGGCGGCGGTGAGGCCGTGCAGGACTCCCGAGGAGTGCTGGTAGCACAGGCCCGCCTGGATGCCGCCCGCGCGCAGAAGGGCGACGTAGGCGTGCGACTTGGCGTAGCAGAGGCCGGTGCGCTGGTCGAGGACGTCGGAGGCGCGCCAGGGGACGCGGGTGTCCCCGGCGTCCATGGAATGGGTGACCCGGTCGCGGACGTGGTCGAACGCGGAGCGGGCGAAGGCAATGTCGTCGCCGGTGCGCAGCTCCGAGGCGATCGACTGGACGAGCGGGTGCTCGATGTCGATCGCCTCGGAGGCGGCGAGGTAGTCCCAGGGGTCGCCGGCGAAGTCCATCAGAGGCCGAGGAGGGTCTCGATGCCGAGCGTGAGGCGGTCGAGTTCGGGGACCCTGCGGACGGCGAGCAGGACGCCCGGCATGAACGACTCGCGGTCCATGGAGTCGTGCCGGATGGTGAAGATCTCGCCGTGGCCGCCGAGGACGACCTCCTGGTGGGCGATGGCGCCGGAGAGGCGGACGGCGTGCACGCGGACGCCGTCCACGTCGGCGCCGCGGGCGCCGTCGACCTCGGAGGTGGTGGCGTCCGGGGACGCCGGGACACCGGCCTCGGCGCGGGCGGCTGCCACCAGTTCGGCGGTGCGGTAGGCCGTGCCGGACGGGGCGTCGACCTTGTTGGGGTGGTGCGTCTCGACGATCTCGACGGACTCGAAGAACGGGGCGGCCTTCTGCGCGAAGTGCATCATCAGCACAGCGCCGATCCCGAAGTTCGCGGCGATGATGACGTTCCCGGTCGACTCGTCGGTCAGCCAGGAGCGGACGGTGTCGAGGCGGGACGGCTCGAAGCCGCTGGTGCCGACGACGGCGTGCAGGCCGTGCTCGACGCACCATTTGAGGTTGTCCATGACGACGCCGGGGTGGGTGAAGTCGACGACGACCTCGGCGGCGGTCAGCGCGTCGAGCGCGTCGCCCTGGTCGACGGCGGCGACGAGCTCCATGTCGCCGGCCCCCTGCACCGCGCGGCACACCTCGGCGCCCATGCGGCCCCGCGCCCCCAGCACCCCGACCTTGATCACGTGTTCCTCCCGGTTGGCGTCCCGCCCGAGCCTATCGTCAGAAGCGCTTGCCCAGCTCGCGTGCGTCGGCGTGCGCGGTGCGCCGGCCCGTCTCCGCGTCGGCGGTGGCGAGGTTGGGGCGGAAGGTGACGGTGCCGAGGTCGGTGATCCCCGCCCAGCGGAGCCAGCCTTCCAGGAACGGTGCCTGGTGGTCGGCGCCGAATGCGGGCGGGCGGCCGTCGCCGTAGACGGCGCTGGTGTAGACGACGGCGGCCTTCTTGCCGCGCAGGAGGCCGGTGTAGCCGTCGGCCGGGTCGAAGGCGAAGACCCACCCGGGCTGGGAAACGACGTCGATGAACTGCTTGAGGATGTAGGGGACGCTGGAGTTCCACATGGGGACGCTGAACAGGTAGCGGTCGTAGGAGTCGAAGCGCTCGAAGACGGCCCGTGCGGCCTCCCATGCGGCGGCCTGCTCCCCGGCCGGGTCGTCGCCCGCGAACACGGTCATCTTGGCGCCGGCTCCGGCGGGGCCGAACGCGGGGAGGCTGCCGTCCCAGAGGTCGTAGTGGTCGACGACGTCGCCGTGGGTCTCGCGGTAGGCGTCCACGAACGTTCCGGCGATCGACAGGGACTCGGAGGCGGCGCCGCGGGGGGACGCGGAGATGTGCAGCAGGCGTGACATGAGGGTCCTCTCGGAGAAGGCATGCGGACTAGAGTCCGGTTACTTCTCCGGAGATTAACGGACCTCAGTCCGCTTAGCAAGCGGGGATCAGTCGTCGTCCGAGACGAACAGGTTGAGCAGCCAGCTGACGACGCCGACGATGATCGCGCCCCAGAACGCGGGCCAGAACCAGTCGACATGGAACGGCAGGTCCAGCTCCCCCGCCACCCAGCTCGTCAGCATGAGCAGGCCCGCGTTCACCACCAGCGCGAACAGGCCGAGGGTCAGGATGTAGAACGCGCAGCCCAGAACCTTGATGATCGGCTTGAGGACCGCGTTGACGACGCCGAAGATGGCCGCGACCGCGAGCAGCGTCAGCGCCCGCTCGGCCGTGGTGCCGGAGGTCAGCTCGATGCCGTCCAGGACGGCCTCGGCCACCCACAGGGCGATCGCGCAGATGACAAGCCTGATGAGGATCTTCACCCGCGAAGGTCTACCCGAATCGCGGCGGCTTGACGAACGGCGCGGAGTAACGATTCGGGGCGGGACGGCTCAGGCGGAGAAGTCGCGGTCCCCCACCGGGCCGATCACGGTGAGCGCCTGCGGGGCGGCGAGGACCTCGCGGGCGACCTCTCGGACGTCGTCCAGCGTGACGGCCTCGATGCGGGCCAGCACCTCGTCCACGGCCAGCAGCGACTCGTAGACCAGCTCGCTCTTGCCGATGCGGCTCATGCGGGAGCCGGTGTCCTCCAGGCCGAGGACCATCGCGCCGCGCAGCTGCCCCTTGCCGCGCTCCAGCTCCTCCGCGGTGAGGCAGTCGGCGGCGGCCTTGCCGACCTCGTCGCGGCAGATCGACAGGACCTCCTCGGCCTTGGCGGGCTGGCAGCCCGCGTAGACGCCGAAGATGCCGGAGTCGGCGTACTGGGCGGTGTAGCTGTACACCGAGTACGCCAGGCCGCGCTTCTCGCGGATCTCCTGGAACAGGCGGGACGACATGCCGCCGCCGAGCGCCGCGTTCAGCACGCCGAGCGCGAACCGGCGGTCGTCGGTCCGGGACACGCCCGCGCCGCCGAGGATGATGTGGGCCTGCTCGGTGTCCTTGTCGATGACCACGCTGCGCGGGTCCATCGGCGCGGGCGCACCGTCCAGGCGGGGTGCGGCGGGTGCGGCGTCACCCGTCAGATGCCCCTCGAACGCGCGGGACACGAGCCGGACGACCTCGTCGTGGTCGATGTTGCCCGCCACCGACACCACGAGGTTGGACGGGACGTAGTGCTCCCGGTAGTAGTTGTGGATCCGGTCCCGGGCCAGCGTGTTGATCGAGTCCTCGGTGCCGAGGATGGGACGTCCGAGCGGGGTGTCGCCGTACAGCGCGGTGGCGAACTCGTCGTGGATCAGGTCGCCGGGATCGTCGTCGCGCATGTGGATCTCTTCGAGGATCACGCCGCGCTCGGCCTCGACGTCCTCGGGACGGTTCACCGACGCGGTGACCATGTCGGACACCACGTCCACGGCGAGGGGCAGGTCGGAGTCCAGGACCCGCGCGTAGTAGCAGGTGTACTCCTTGGCGGTGAACGCGTTGAGGTCGCCGCCGACGGCGTCGATCGCCGCGGAGATCTCCAGCGCCGACCGCCGACGCGTGCCCTTGAACAGCACGTGCTCCAGGTAGTGGCTCGCGCCGGCGTCGGCGGGCGCCTCGTCGCGGGAGCCGACCGCCGACCAGATGCCGAACGCGGCGGAGCGCACGGCCGGCAGCGCCTCGGTGATGACGCGCAGCCCGCCGGGCAGGACGGTGCGGCGTACCGCGCCGGCGCCCTCGGTGTGGATCGTGGTGGTGGTGCCGGGCTCCTGCGCCCTCGCCGGCAGGGTCACGTGTCGCTCACATTCCGTCGTTGGAGAGCGGCCGGCCGGCCTCCCCTCGCGGGCAGGCCGGCCGGTCATCGCCGAGGGTCAGGAGTTGCGCTGGCCGGAGTCGTCGCCGCGGCGGGTGCGGCGGCGGCGCGGACGGCGCTCACCGTCGTCGCGCCGCTCCCGGCCCTCACCGTCGTCGCCGCCGGAGGACTCCGAGGACTCGGCGGGCGCGGTGCCGCCGTCGCCCGGACCGCCGTTGTCGGCCTCCTTCTCGATCACCTCGACCGGCACCAGCGACAGCTTGCCGCGCTGGTCGATCTCGGTGACCTCGACCTGGATCTTCTCGCCGACGCCCATCACGTCCTCGACGTTCTCGATCCGGGCGCCGCCGTGCAGCTTGCGGATCTGCGAGACGTGCAGCAGGCCGTCCTTGCCGGGCAGCAGCGACACGAACGCGCCGAACGTGGTGGTCTTGACGACGGTGCCGAGGAACCGCTCGCCGACCTCCGGCATGTGCGGGTTGGCGATCGAGTTGATCGCCTGCCGCGCGGCCTCGGCGGACGGGCCGTCGGTGGCGCCGACGTAGATGGTGCCGTCGTCCTCGATCGTGATGTCGGCGCCGGTGTCGTCCTGGATCGAGTTGATCATCTTGCCCTTGGGGCCGATGACCTCGCCGATCTTGTCGACCGGGACCTTGATGGTGATGATCCGCGGCGCGTTCGGGCTCATCTCGGCGGGTGCCTCGATGGCCTCCTGCATCACGTCCAGGATCGCCAGCCGGGCGCCCTTGGCCTGCTTCAGCGCGGCGGCCAGCACCGAGGCGGGGATGCCGTCGAGCTTGGTGTCCAGCTGCAGCGCGGTGATCAGGTCACGGGTGCCGGCGACCTTGAAGTCCATGTCGCCGAACGCGTCCTCGGCGCCGAGGATGTCGGTGAGGGTGACGTACTCGTCGCCCTCGTTGATCAGGCCCATCGCGATGCCCGCCACCATCTGCCTCAGCGGGACGCCCGCGTCCAGCAGCGACATGGTGGACGCGCAGACCGAGCCCATCGAGGTGGACCCGTTGGACCCGACGGCCTCCGACACCTGCCGGATCGCGTACGGGAACTCCTCGCGGGTCGGCAGCACCGGGAGGATGGCGCGCTCGGCGAGGGCGCCGTGCCCGATCTCGCGGCGCTTGGGCGAGCCGACCCGGCCGGTCTCACCGGTGGAGTACGGCGGGAAGTTGTAGTTGTGCATGTAGCGCTTGGTGCGCTCGGGGTTCAGCGTGTCGATCATCTGCTCCATGCGGAGCATGTTCAGCGTCGTCACGCCGAGGATCTGGGTCTCGCCGCGCTCGAACAGCGCCGAGCCGTGCACGCGCGGGACGACGTGCGCCTCGGCGGTCAGCTGGCGGATGTCCTTCAGCCCGCGGCCGTCGATGCGCAGCCCGTCGCGGACGACGCGCTCGCGGATCAGCTTCTTGGTGACGGCGCGGTAGGCGGCGGAGATCTCCTTCTCGCGCCCCTCGAACGTCTCGGCGAGCTTCTCCGCTGCGGCGGCCTTGATCTCGTCCAGCCGGGTCTCGCGCTCCTGCTTGCCGGCGATCGTCAGCGCCTGCGCGAGGTCGCCGCCGACCGCGTCGGTGACGGCGGCGAGCACGTCGTCCTGGTAGTCCAGGAAGATCGGGTACTCGGCGGTCTCCTTGGCGGCGACCGCGGCGAGGTCGCTCTGCGCCTTGCACAGGACCTTGATGAACGGCTTGGCCGCCTCCAGGCCCTCCGCGACGGTCTCCTCGGTCGGGGCGGTCGCGCCCTCGCCGACGAGCTTCAGGGTGTCGCGGGTGGACTCCGCCTCGACCATCATGATCGCGACGTCGCCGTCCTCGAGCACCCGCCCGGCGACCACCATGTCGAAGGTGGCGCGCTCCAGCTCGGGGTGGGTGGGGAAGCCGACCCACTGGCCCTCGATCAGCGCGACGCGGACGCCGCCGATCGGGCCGGAGAACGGCAGGCCGGCCAGCTGCGTGGACAGCGAGGCGGCGTTGATCGCCACCACGTCGTACAGGTGGTCGGGGTGCAGCGCCATGATCGTCTCGACGACCTGGATCTCGTTGCGCAGCCCCTTGGTGAACGACGGGCGCAGCGGCCGGTCGATCAGCCGGCAGGTCAGGATCGCGTCCTCGGACGGACGCCCCTCGCGGCGGAAGAACGAGCCGGGGATGCGCCCGGCCGCGTACATCCGCTCCTCGACGTCCACGGTCAGGGGGAAGAAGTCCAGGTTCTCCTTGGGCTTCTTGGACGCGGTCGTCGCCGACAGCACCATCGTGTCGTCGTCGAGGTAGGCGACGGCGGAGCCGGCGGCCTGGCGGGCCAGCCGGCCCGTCTCGAAGCGGATGGTGCGGGTCCCGAACGTGCCGTTGTCGATCACGGCCTCGGTGCTCTGCGCACCATCGATGCGCACGGCTTCTGTCACGGGAAACCTCCTCAGGGTTCCAATGTCGGTCCTCGCGGCCGTTTCCCGTGGTCTTGCACGCTGCCGGTCTTCGATCGAAGCACCCGGATCGAGATCTCCGCCGATGCGGCGGAACGGATCCGGAAGCCACTACCGAGGACCGGCCCGCACCAGCGGTGTCCGCGAGGCTTGTCTGCAGTTGTGCGGCCCGCCCGCGGCCTCACGGCCGGGCGGCCGGTGCGCCGGCGGCCGGCCCGTCCGGCCGGGCCCCGGCGCGGCCGGCGGCCCGTGCGGGCCGGCCGGCGATAAAAGGAAGGGAGTGGCCCGGCGGGCCACTCCCTCACCGTCCTAGCGGCGCAGGCCGAGTCGCTCGATCAGCTGCCGGTAGCGGTTGATGTCCTTGTTGCTGAGGTACTTCAGGAGCCGACGACGACGGCCGACCAGCAGCAGGAGGCCGCGGCGGCTGTGGTGGTCGTGCTTGTGCTCCTTGAGGTGCTCCGTCAGATCGTTGATGCGGCGCGTCAGCAGCGCGACCTGGACCTCCGGGGATCCGGTGTCACCCTCAGTGGTCGCGTACTCGGCGATGATCTGGTTCTTCGTGGCGGTGTCGAGCGACACGTGGCTCCTTCGATGATATCGACACCCGCAGATCCGGGGCCCGGTGGGCGCACGGGTCCGCATGGTGCGTGTTCTAGAGATTGGCGGGCCGCATGAGGGTGCAGCCAGCCGCGCCGGGGCCCTTCCCGGCGACTATTCACCGTACCATGTCGGAAAGCCACCCGGTCACGAAGCGAAAAGTGCCGCTATCGCAGGGTACACACCGGTCAGAGGGCATTCGTTACGGTCAGTCCCTGGCGATCTCGCGGATGCGGGCCACGTCCAGGTGCATCTGCTCGACCAGCGCCTCGACGGAGTCGAACTTCAGCGTGTCGCGGACGCGGGCGGTGAAGTCGACGGCCATGTGCTCGCCGTAGAGGTCCAGGTCGTCACGGTCCAGCCCGTACGCCTCGACGGTCCGCTCCCCCGCGCCCTCGAACGTCGGGTTGGTGCCGATGGAGATCGCGGCCGGCCAGCGGAAGTCCGGGTAGCGCTCGGAGTCGCAGACCAGCCAGCCTCCGTAGACGCCGTCGGCGGGGATCGCGGTGTGCGGCAGCGTCTCCAGGTTGGCGGTGGGGAAGCCGAGCGCGCGACCCCGCTGGTGCCCGCGCACGACGACGCCCTCGACGCGGTGCGGCCGGCCGAGCGCCCGCGCCGCGGCGTCGACCTCGCCCACGTCGAGCCGCCCCCGGATGTAGGTGGACGAGATCGTGCCGCCGTTGGCCACCAGCGGCACGCCCTCGGCGGTGAAGTCGTACTTCTCGCCGAGCTCGCGCAGCAGCGCGACGTCGCCCTTGGCCTTGTGCCCGAACCGGAAGTCCTCGCCGACGATGACGTGGGCCGCGTGGAGCCGGTCCACCAGGACCGACTGGACGAACTCGTCCGGCGCCATCTTCGACAGCTCCAGCGTGAACGGCACGACCACGACCGCGTCGGTGCCGAGGCCCTCCAGCAGCTCGATGCGGCGCTTGGTGCCGGCGAGCAGCGGCGGGTGGGTGCCGGGCCGGACGACCTCGTCCGGATGCGGGTCGAAGGTGATGACCACCGAGCGCAGGCCGCGGTCGCGGGCCTCCTGCGCCGCGGCGCCGACGATCCGCTGGTGGCCGCGGTGCACACCGTCGAACACACCAATCGTGATCACTGAACGGCCCCAGTCTGCGGGAACCTCGTCGAGGCCATTCCAGCGCCGCACCATTCTCTCCCTGCGTAGGACGTGCCTGCCCGGTTGCTGTCGTCCTAAGAGTGCCATGCGGGTGCGGGGGGCGTCGCACCCAGGGGGGCCGACCGGCGCCGCATCCGTCAGCCGGACTGGTAGACGACGAACGACACCGCGATGTACTGGAGGATGTAGGCGGCGAGCGTGCAGGCGTGGAAGACCTCGTGGAAGCCGAACCAGCGCGGGGAGGGGTTGGGGCGGCGCAGCCCGTACACCACTCCCCCGACGCTGTAGCAGATTCCGCCGACCGCGACCATGAGGCAGGCCGCCAGTCCGGCACCGGACAGGAACTGCGGCAGGAAGAACACCGCGACCCAGCCGAGCACGATGTAGAGGGTCACATAGAGCGCTCGCGGCGCGCCGATCCACATGGTGCGGAAGACGACGCCGGCCAGGGCGCCCGTCCACACGGTGACCAGGACGGCGAGGCGCACCCCGCCGTCCAGCGCGAGGACCGCGAACGGCGTGTACGTCCCGGCGATGATCAGATAGATGTTGGCGTGGTCGAAGCGGCGCAGGACCTCGATCAGCCGGTGCGAGGTCTGCCGGTGGTAGGTCCCCGAGATGCCGAACAGCAGGGCCGACGCCGCCACGTACACCGCCGACGCCAGACGCGCCTGCACGGTCGGGCCGAGCGCGACGAGCACGAGCCCGGCGACCAGCACCGCGGGGAACGCGCCGACGTGCAGCCAGCCGCGCAGCCGCGGACGGGTCGGGGACGCCGCCAGGGTCTGGCCGTCCACAGTGGTCTGGTCGTTCACAGGGGTCACCACCTCCTACCAAAACGAACCTACGGTTACGTAGGTTACTTGTCCGTAGGTTCGGCCGCATCGCCTACCACTGGTGATGCTCGCCACGGGCACCGGTCATGTCCAGACCCGGCCGGCGAAAGGTCAGGACACGAAGACGGCGATGGGCTTCGCGACCTGCCCCTTCTCCTCGACCAGCGCCAGCAGCGACCCGTCGGGCGCGAAAACGCCCACCGGGCCCGGCCCGAGCCCCGCCGCCGGGAGCCGCCCGCCGTGCGCGACCTTGCGGGCGTCGTCGTCCGACACGTCCCGGCGCGGGAACACGGCCGCGACGGCCTCGGCCATCGGCAGGATCTCCAGCTTCGCGGCGAGCCTGTCCAGTGTCCGCGCCATGCCGAGGTCGTACGGCCCGACCCGGGTACGGCGCAGCGCCGTCAGATGGCCCCCGCAGCCGAGCGACGCGCCGAGATCCCGGGCCAGCGCACGGATGTAGGTACCGGACGAGCAGGTGATCGACGCGTCCACATCGATCACCTCACCGTGCCGCCGGACGCCGGTCACCGCGAAGTCGTGCACGGTCACCGGGCGGTCGGCGAGCGCGACCTCCTCGCCCTTGCGGGCCATCTTGTACGCCCGCTCCCCGTTCACCTTGATCGCGCTGACCTGCGGCGGGACCTGCCGGATCGGCCCGGTCAGCGCCGCGATCCCCGCGCGCAGCGCCTCGTCGGCGACCCCCGCGGCGGACGCCGCCGCGATGATCTCGCCCTCGGCGTCGTCGGTGTTGGTCGACTCGCCCAGCCGGATCGTCGCGTCGTAGCCCTTCTCGGTCAGCGCCAGATGCCCGAGCAGGCGGGTGGCCTTGCCGACCCCGAGGACCAGGACGCCGGTCGCCATCGGGTCCAGCGTTCCCGCGTGCCCGACGCGCCGGGTCTTCGCCAGCCGCCGCATCCTGCCGACCACGTCGTGCGACGTCCAGCCCGCCGGCTTGTCCACGATGACGAGCCCCGAGTTGTCCGAGTTGTCCACGCGCGCTCCGAAAGTCAGTCGTCCCGTTCGCCGGGGACGCGCAGCGCGGCGCGCAACCGGTCGATGATGCAGGCGGGTTCCCCGCCCATGGTGAACGCGGCGGCGGTGCGGTGCCCGCCCCCGCCGAGCTCGACGCAGGCGCGGCCGACGTCGACCGAGCCCTTCGAGCGGGTGGAGACGTACCACTCGCCGCCGTCGTTCTCCTTGCACACGACCGCGACCTCGGCCTCGTCGGTGCGCCTGAGCTGGTCGATGACCCCTTCGAGCTGGTCGTAGTGGACGTCGCGGGCGTCACGGTCCGAGCGCGCGATCGTCGTCCAGACCAGGCCGCGGCCGCCGGCGGCATCGCGCTCCAGCCGGGCCCGCGCCAGCGCCCCCGCGAGGACCTGCAGGTACCCGAACGGCGCCCGGTCCCACAGCTCCCGGCTCACCGCCTCCGGCCGGACGCCCGCCGTGAGCAGCCGTCCCGCCAGATCGTGGACCTCCGGGGTCGTGCACGGGTACTTGAACGAGCCGGTGTCGCTGGCGAGCCCCGCGTACAGGCCCTGGGCGATATCGCGGTCCAGCTCGACGCCGAGCCTGCGGATCAGCTCCTCGACCAGCACCGCCGTGGCGGCGGCGTCCGGGTCGACCAGCCGCACCCCGCCGAACCCGGTGTTGGACGCGTGGTGGTCGACCACGATCAGGGCACCGGCCCGGCCGGCGGCCTCGGCGAGGGAGCCGAGCCGCGCCTGCCCCGCCGCGTCCAGCGAGATCATCAGATCCGGGGCCGCGGGCATCCGGGCGGGCTCGACGAGCATCTCCTGGCCCGGCAGGAACCGCAGGATCTCCGGCACCGTGAACGGCTCCCCGAACGACGCCAGGCACCGCTTGCCGAGCGCGCGCAGCGCCTGCGCCAGCGCCAGCATGGACCCGAGCGCGTCCCCGTCCGGGGCGACGTGGCAGGCGAGGCAGACCTCCCCGGCGCCGCGGATCAGCTCGACCGCCCGGTCCCACTCCAGACCGCCGGGCGCGCCGTCCGACGGGACGCCCGGCGCGGCGGGGACGGCGGGTCCACCGCCGCGCACGCCACCGCCGCGCGGCACGATGTCGTGGCCGCTCGCGGAATGCCCGTCCACGTCGTGCAGGAGGCACTCCTCCGTCCAGCCGGCGCCCGGCGCCTCCGCGCGCCTCTCCGGGCCGCTCACGATGACGGGCGTCCGGAACGGCCGTCCTCACCGTCCCCCGCGGCGTCGTGACCGCCGAAGTCGGCGCCGTCGACGTCCTCGCCGAGGTCGTCGTCGCCGCCATCGGCCTCGCGGTAGGGGTTGGCGTCACCGGCCGGGGACGCGCCCTGAGCCGCCCTCGCGACCTCGGCGTCCCTGGCGCGGGCCTTGGCCAGCAGGTCGTCGATGTGCGCGACGTTCTCCATCAGGGAGTCCATGACGAAGGTGATGCTGGGCGTGTGCCGGACACCGGTCTGCCTGCCCACCTCCGACCTGATGACGCCCTTGGCGCTCTCCAGCGCGGCGGCCGTCTCGGCGCGCTCGCCGTCCGACCCGTACACCGTGTAGTAGACGGTCGCGTCGCGCAGGTCGTTGGTGATGCGGGTGTCCGTCACGGTCACGAAGCCGAGCCGCGGATCCTTGATCCGCCTCTCCAGCATCTCGGCCACGATCTGCTGGATGCGGTCGGCGAGCTTACGCGCCCGAGCTGCGTCCACCATGATCGCACTCCCTTTCTATGGTCTACGCGAGGACTGACCCGCACTTCTCATTGTGCGGGGAAGACCGCGCACTCAGTCCTCATCATGGAAAAGCCGCTGCCGCGCGGACAGCAGCTCGATCTCCGGGCGCCCGGCCACCAGCCGTTCGCACCGGTCGAGCACCTGGGTGCAGTTGGCCGCGGTGCCCGACACCACCGCCACCCCGATCTCCGCCCTGCGATGCAGGTCGTTGTCGCCGGTCTCGGCGACGGCCACCGCCGGGAAGTGCTTCTGCACCTCGGCGATGATGGGCCGCAGGATCGACCGCTTCTGTTTCAGCGAGCGAACGTCCCCCAGCAGCAGGTCCAGCTTCAGCGCACCCACGTACACCTGGTCGATCACCTCAGGATCCTCAGAAGATGGAACGACGGTGGTCACCCGCCGTGTTCCCGGTCCGCGACCGCCGCGCCCCGCCGGGCGGACCGGGCGGTGCGGACGGCGGAGGCGCGGCCGGACATGACAGACGCCAGGCTAGAAGATCCGCCTGGCGTCATGTCACCTGATTAAACGATCACGTCGGCGGCTCGGCGCCGCCCCGGCCGGGGCCGGGCGGTGCCGGACAGCCCGCCCGCGCGGCCCGGCCGAACCGGACCGCGCGGACGTGCACGCCGTCGAGCACGCGCCTCAGAGGCGGGGCTTCTCCCGCATCTCGAAGCACTCGATGACGTCGCCGAGCTTGATGTCGTTGTACCCCACGCCGATACCGCACTC
Source organism: Spirillospora sp. NPDC048819 (assembly GCF_040650055.1). Lineage (NCBI taxonomy): Bacteria > Bacillati > Actinomycetota > Actinomycetes > Streptosporangiales > Thermomonosporaceae > Spirillospora > Spirillospora sp. NPDC048819. The sequence goes on from NZ_JBEZGN010000002.1 coordinate 449,853, forward strand.
GAAGCCCTCGCGGACCTCGGTCGCGTCGTCCTTGAAGCGGCGCAGCGACGACACCGTGAGGTTGTCGGCCACCACGACCCCGTCGCGGACGATGCGGGCCTTGGCGTTGCGCTGGATGGTCCCCGAGGTGACCATCGAGCCGGCGACGCTGCCGATCCGCGGCACCTTGAAGATCTCGCGGATCTCCGCGGTGCCGAGCTGGGCCTCCTCGAACTCCGGCTTGAGCATGCCCTTGAGGGCCGCCTCGATCTCGTCGATCGCCTGGTAGATGACCGAGTAGTACCGGATGTCCACGCCTTCGCGGTCGGCCAGTTCCTGCGCGTTGCGCTCGGGCCGCACGTTGAAGCCGATGATGACCGCACCCTCGGACGCCACCGAGAGGTTGACGTCGTTCTGCGTGATCGCGCCGACGCCGCGGCGGATGATCCGCAGGTTGACCTCGTCGCCCACGTCGATCTTGAGCAGCGAGTCCTCCAGCGCCTCGACGGAACCGGAGACGTCGCCCTTGAGGATGAGCAGCAGCTCGTCGCGCTCGCCGCGCTCGAGGTCCTTGAACAGCTCCTCGAGGGAGCTGCTCTTGCGGCTCTTGAGCAGTTCGGCGTTGCGCTTGCGCGCCACCCGCTTGTCGGCGATCTGCCGGGCGACCCGGTCGTCGTCGACGACCAGGAAGTTGTCGCCCGCGCCGGGCACGGCCGCGAGGCCGAGCACCATCACCGGACGGGACGGGCCCGCCTCCTCGACGTTCTTCCCGTTCTCGTCGAGCATCGCCCGGACGCGGCCGTTGGCCACGCCGCAGACGATCGAGTCGCCGACCCGCAGCGTGCCGCGCTGCACCAGCACGGTCGCCACGGCGCCCCGGCCCTTGTCCAGGTGGGCCTCGATGGCCGAGCCCTGGGCGGGCATCTCGGGGTTGGCCTTCAGGTCGAGTTCGGCGTCGGCGGTCAGGACGATCGCCTCCAGCAGCCCGTCGATGTTGTCGCGCTGCTTGGCCGACACGTCCACGAACTGGGTCGAGCCGCCGAACTCCTCGGCGACCAGTCCGTACTCGGTGAGCTGGGCCCGGACGCGGTTCGGGTCCGCGCCCTCGACGTCGATCTTGTTGACCGCGACGACGATCGGGACCCCGGCCGCGGTGGCGTGGTCGATCGCCTCGGTGGTCTGCGGCTTGACGCCGTCGTCCGCCGCGACCACCAGCACCACCAGGTCGGTGGTGTCGGCACCGCGGGCGCGCATGGCGCTGAACGCCTCGTGACCCGGGGTGTCGATGAAGGTGATCTTGCGGTTCTCGCCGTCGACCTCGGTCTCGACCTGGTAGGCGCCGATGTGCTGGGTGATGCCGCCGGCCTCGCCCGCCTGCACGTTGGCGTGCCGGACGGCGTCCAGCAACTTGGTCTTACCGTGGTCGACGTGGCCCATGACGGTGACCACCGGCGGACGGGACTGGAGGTACTCCTCGCCGCCCTCGTCCTCGCCGTACTCGATGTCGAACGACTCGAGCAGTTCGCGGTCCTCGTCCTCGGGGCTGACGACCTGGACGTCGAAGTCCAGCTCCAGCCCGAGGGCCTGCAGGTCGTCGGGGTCGACCGACTGGGTCGCGGTGACCATCTTGCCGAGGTGCATCATGATCGCGACGAGCGACGCCGGGTTGGCGCCGACCTTCTCGGCGAAGTCGGTCAGGGACGCGCCCTGCGGCAGCCGGATGGTCTTGCCGTGGCCGCGCGGAGCCGAGACGCCGCCGACGGCGGGCGCCTGCATGTTCTCGAACTCTTGACGACGTGCCCGCTTCGACTTGCGGCCGCGTGCGGGACGTCCACCGGGACGTCCGAACGCGCCCTGCGTGCCGCCGCGGCCGCGGCCGCCGCCACCGGGACGGGGACCGAAGCCGCCGCCCGGACGGCCGCCGGCACCCGTGCGGGGACCGCCGAAGCCGCCGCCGCCACCGGGACGGCCGCCGCCACCGGGGCCGCGCCCGCCGCCACCGGGACCACGCCCGCCGCCGCCGGGGCCACGGCCACCGCCGCCGCCACCGGGACCACCGCGCCCAGGCGCCGCGGGGCGCGAGGACGGCATGTTCATCGGGCTCGGACGCGGGCCGCCCGGCCGCGGCGGCATGCTGCCGCCCGGGCTCGGACGGGGGCCGCCGGGACCGGGGCCGGGACCGGGACGGCCGCCGCCGGGACGCGGACCGCCGGCGCGGTCGCCGCCGGGGCGGTCACCGCGGTCGGGACGATCGGCGCCCGGACGCGGGCCGGGACGCGGGCCCGGCTTGGGCGACTGGCCCATGCCGGTGTTGGTCGAGCTGAACGGGTTGTTGCCCGGACGCGGGCCACCGGGGCCACGGCCGCCGCCTCCGCCACCCTGGCGGGGGCCGGGACGCGGGCCCGGCTTGGGCGCGCGGGGACCCGGCTTCGGGCCGCCCGGCCCGGCCGGCGCGCGGCTGCCGGCACCGGCGCCTCCGGCGGGGCCGGCATCTCCGGCGGGACCGGCGGGACCGGCCGCGGGCGGGGCGCTCGGGCCCTGCGCCGCGGGCGCGTCCACCGGGGTGCCCGGCGCCGGCGGGACCGGCGTGCGCGGGCCCGGCCTCGGGGCGCCGCCCTGACCGCCCTGACCGCCCTGACCGCCCGGCGCGGCCGGGCTGGGCTTGGGCGTGGACGGGCGCGGCGCCGCGGGCCGCGGGGCCTGCGGGCGTCCACCCTGGGAATCGGACGCGCCGCCGCCGGGCGGACCCGGACGCGGCGCGGCGGGACGCGGAGCCGAAGACCGCTTCGGCGCTGCGCGCTTGTCCCCCTGCTTGGGGGAAGAAGAATTGGAGAAGGCTTCTGACAGCCTGCGAACGACCGGCGCCTCAATCGTGGAGGACGCCGACCGTACGAACTCGCCCATTTCCTGGAGCTTGGCCATGACGACCTTGCTCTCTACACCGAACTCCTTGGCGAGTTCATAAACCCGGACCTTGGCCACTGCACTCCCTACTCGGTCCGGGGGTGCGGCCTCCGGACCGTCGCTAACTTGCCGTACTCATCGCGGCGTGCTCATCGAGCGCTCATAGCAATCTCGACCTGCTTCCGACTAGACGTCGCTTACCATTTGGCCATCCTGCTGCCGCGCGGCGCGGGCCGCAAGCCGCGCTCGCAGCGCACCGGCGTCGAGCGGCCCCGGAACGCGGAACGCCCTCGGGAACGCCCGACGTCGCTCTGCGAGCTCGAGGCACGCCGGATCGGGATGCAGATGCGCACCCCGTCCCGGCAGCCGCCCACGGGAGTCGGGGACGATGACGCCCTCGACCACCACCAGGCGCAGCAAGTCGGACTTGGCCGTGCGAACCCGGCAGCCCACACACATGCGTATAGGAGCCGCCCGGCCACGTTTCATGAGTCTACCGCGCCGACGCGTCGGCGGGGCCGGTCGCATGCGCCTCCGGGGAAGAAGATCCGGTTTCGCCCGTCTCGGCCGCCTTCGCGGCCGTCTGCTCCGGCTCGGTGTCGGACCGGATGTCGATCCGCCAGCCGGTCAGCCGTGCGGCGAGCCGGGCGTTCTGGCCCTCCTTGCCGATGGCGAGCGACAGCTGGTAGTCGGGCACGATCACCCGGGCGACCCGGGCGTCCGCATCGACCACCTCGACTGAGGAAACCCGCGCGGGCGACAGGGCATTCCCGACGAACTCCGCGGGGTCCTCGGACCAGTCCACGATGTCGATCTTCTCGCCGTGCAGTTCGGCCATCACGTTGCGGACCCGGCTGCCGAGCGGGCCGATGCAGGCGCCCTTGGCGTTCACCCCGGCCTTGCGCGAGCGCACCGCGATCTTGGTGCGGTGGCCGGCCTCGCGGGCGATCGCCGCGATCTCCACCGTCCCGTCGGCGATCTCCGGGACCTCCAGCGCGAACAGCTTGCGGACGAGGTTCGGATGCGTCCGCGACAGCTGGATCGACGGCCCGCGGTGGCCCTTGCGGACCTGCACCACGTAGGCGCGCAGCCGCTCACCGTGGTCGTAGCGCTCCCCGGGCACCTGCTCCTGCGGCGGCAGGACGGCCTCGATCTTGCCGAGGTCGACGAGCACGTTCCGCGGGTCCTTGCCCTGCTGGATGATGCCGCTGACGATGTCGCCCTCACGTCCGGCGTACTCGCCGAACGTCAGCTCGTCCTCGGCGTCCCGCAGACGCTGCAGGATGACCTGCTTGGCGGTGGTCGCCGCGATGCGCCCGAAACCGGTCGGCGTGTCGTCGTACTCCCTGAGTGCGTTGCCCTCCTCGTCGGTCTCGGTCGCCCAGACCGTGACGTGCCCGCTCTGCCGGTCCAGCTCGACGCGCGCCTTCGGCGCAGCGCCCTCCGTCCGGTGGTAGGCGATCAGCAGGGCGTCCTCGATGGCCTTGACGGCCACCTCCAGCGAGATGTCCTTCTCGCTCTCCAGGCCCCGAAGGGCGGTCATGTCGATGTCCACGAGGTTCCCCCCTCTAGTCCGGCTCAGCCGGAGAACGCGTTCCCTCGGCCGGCGCGGCGGGCTTGAACTCCACCTGCACACGGCCGCGCCCCAGCTCGCCGAGGCCGAACCGGCGCCGCACCGTCTCCGGCCCGGACGCCTTCGACCCGGCGGTCCCTTCTCTCTGGGCAGACGATCCCCCAGACCCCCCGGAGGGGGTTTCGGACCCAGCGGACTTGCCGCCGCCCTTGGCCCCGGCTCCCTTGCTCCGGCGCTTCTGGACGACGTCGATCTCAACGGCCTCGTCGTCGGCCGCGACCACGCGGCCCTCGATCTGGCCTCCCTCCGTCAACGGGGCGACGACCAGCCGGCCGACGGCGCGGCGCCAGTGCCGCGGCTCGGTGAGGGGACGGTCGACGCCGGGTGAGGTCACCTCCAGCACGTACGGCGAGGCCCCCATGACGTCGGACCCGTCGAGCAGCCCGGAGGCCGCCTCGCTCAGCCGGGCGATGTCGTCGAGGCCGACGCCGTCGTCACCGTCCACCACGATCCTGACGAGCCGGCGGCGCCCGGCGGGTCGCACGTCGATCTCCTCCAGGTCGAAGCCCGCCTCGTTCACCGCGGGCGCCAGCAGCCGGTTCAGCTCGGCGATGGCGGCGTCACGCGCCGGGCGCGCCGAGGCGTGGTCGCGCCCGCCCTGGTCGCTCCGGCCCCGGGGACGCCTGCTCTGATCGCGCCTCCCTTGAGCGCGGCCGCCGTGGGACTCGACGCTCATGGGCCCCTCCCTCTGTTGTTTCCGCCTGCGGTCGCGGCGTCGCCGCTCGTCCGTTGACACCTCAAGACTATCGACAGCCGGGGACCGCAGCGGTCTTTCGGACGGCTCACCGGCGCGGCGGATATGGAATGCTTGAGCTGGCCTGATGGACATGTCCGGGGATCGGGACCACAGCGGGCCACCGCCACCACACCATCGGGTGAGGAGACTCCCTTGCCAGAGGCCGTGCCGCGCCTGCCGGAAGCGGTGTCCCGCCGCGCGCTGCTGGGCCGCGGCGCCGTGCTGGCCGGCTCCGCACTCGCCCTGCCGTGGGCGGCGGGCTGCGCCGCCGAGACCGTCCCGCACAAGGACGTGCCGACGCTGGTCGGCGCGATCGCGTCCGAGCAGAACCTGATCGCCGCCTACGAGGCCGCCCGGTCCGCTAACGCCGCGCTGGCGGGACGCCTGGGGCCGGCCCTGGCCCATCATCGCGAGCATCTCGCCGTCCTGAAGCGCCACTACGTCCCCGGTTCGGGTGACCGGGCCGGCGAGGGCGGCACCATCCCGCCCCCCAGCGCCGCCCCGGTTCCGGACGGGAACGCGGCCCTCGCGGCCCTGCGCAAGGCGGAGGACCGGGCGGCGAAGGCGCGCAGGGCCGACGCGGCCAAGGCGGATCCGGGGCTGGCGCAGCTGCTGGCCAGCATCGGCGCCTGCGAGGCCGGTCACGCCATGTGGGCCTCGGGCGAGACTCCGCCCGTCCGGTCGAAGTCCGGCGCCGAGGCGCTTCGGACGGCGCTGTCGGCTGAGCACGCCGCCGTGTACGGGTACGGGGTGCTCGGCTCCCACCTGCGCGGGTCGCTCCGGCAGACCGCGAAGGCCGTGTGGGACGCCCACCGCGCCCAGCGCGACGAGCTGATCTCGATCCTGGCCGGGGAGCCGGTGGCCGCCGCGGCCGCCTACGCGCTGCCGGTCAGGGTCGCCACGGCGCGCAGCGCCGCTCAGCTCGCGGCCGCCCTGGAGGACGACCTGGTCCCGGCCTACGTCGGCCTGGCCGGCGTCTCCTCCCCCGACCTGCGCGCCTTCGCCGCCGACAGCGCGCAGCGGGCCGCGGCCCGCTCGGCGGCCTGGCGTTCCAAGGCGGGCGCCGCGCCGCCGCCGGACGCGTTCCCCGGACTGCCCCCCTCGGCGCTGTCACCCCGTGCCGCACCGGGTGAGTGATCTTCCGCACGCGGGGAACGAAGCGCCCGATTGATCGCGTTAGTCCCTATTACAGGGGATCACTCGGGGGAGGAGTCCATGACCACCGCTTCACAGGGAAGTGCTCTCGACGAGCTGCGGGCCGCCTACCACGAACAGCTGACCCGGCTCGCCGAAGAACGCGACGCGGCGCGCAGGCAGGCGCGCAGGGCTCAGGCCCAGGCCGATGTGGCGCAGGCCGATCTCGCCAGCCTGAAAAGCAGCGTCCGGGAACTGCTGACGGCCGCCGCCCGGCACCTTCCCGACCTGCCGGCACCGGACGCCCCGGCCGCTCCGGAGCTCCCCGCCGCCCAGCGGGCCCTGCCTTCCGCCTCGGCCGCCCCCGACGGCGGAACACGGCCCGCCCAGGCGGCCTGACCCCGCAGAGACGGCCGGAGGCCGCCGGGGCGACGACCGATCCCGGCGGTCTCCGCTGTCCGGGCCGCCACTGTCCGGGCCACCACTGGCTGTGCCGCACGGCGTGTGTCGCGGCTGTCGGCGCCGCGACTGTAGGGTCGCGCAAATGACCGCGTACGGCCTTCTCGTCTCGCCCTCGCACAACCGGGTCTATGCACAGGCCGCCGCCGACCTGGTGAAAGCGGAACTGACGGTGTTCAGCGAACGGGCACTCGGCGGGCGCGTGCACGACATCCGGGAGACGGCGATAGGCGGCGTCCCCTACGTCACGTTCTGCGCCGACGACCTGGCGGAACAAGACGTCCGCCTTCTGTCGAACCTTTCGTCGCTCTACGCGCTGTTCCAGATCGAGGACGACCTGCTCCGGCCGGTCATGCTCCAGCCCCTCGACCTGTTCGGCAGTGACCTGCTCACCATCCAGAAGTACTCCGGCAAGACCAACGAGTACTTCACCAAGCTCCTGCTGAACGTCACCGCGATGGCGACCGACTCCCCGATGGACCTCGTCACCGGCCGCCCCCGCGTCCTCGACCCCATGTGCGGCCGCGGCACCACCCTCAACCAGGCCATGATGTACGGGCTGGACGCGGCCGGAATCGACATCGACGGCAAGGACTTCGACGCCTACGCGGCCTTCATCAAGACGTGGCTGAAGAACAACCGGGTCAAGCACCGGGCCGAGATCACCACCGTCCGCCGCGAGAAGGCCGTCCTCGGACGCCGCCTCCACGTGACGCTGGGCGCCTCCAAGGAGCTCTACAAGGGCGGCGAGACGATGGAGATCACGGTCGTCAACGCCGATTCCCTGGGGGCCGGCCGGTTCTTCCGCCCCGCCGCCTTCGACCTGATCGTCACCGACGCCCCGTACGGCGTCCAGCACGGCAGCCGCCCCAAAGGCGGGCAGCCGGGCCGCAAGGGCAGGCCGCAACTGTCCCGCAGCCCGGTCGAACTGCTGGCGGCGGCCGTTCCCGAGTGGGCACGCCTCCTGCGTCCCGGCGGCGCGATCGGCATCTCCTGGAACACCTTCGGGGGCCGCCGGGAAGACCTGGCGGACATCCTCACGTCCAACGGCCTCCGGGTCCACGACTCCGACGCCCACCGGGGCTTCCGCCACCGTGTGGACCAGGCCATCTCAAGAGACCTGATCACAGCCCAGAAGCCGCCCGGTTAAATCCAGCGTTCCACGTGTGGGAGCAGTTCGCTCAGGTCGCGGATCAGGGCGTCGGGCGGGGTGAGCCCGGGGCGGTCGAAGGCGTGGGTGGTCTGGTGCCAGATCTGGACGGCGCGGAGCCCGGCGGATTTGGCGCCGTGGATGTCGTCGTAGGGACGGTCGCCGACGAAGACGCAGGAGGCGGGGTCGGTGGCGCCGACGGCGTCCATGGCGGCCTGGAACGCGTTGGCGTGCGGCTTGGTCCAGGGGATCTCGCTGGAGTAGACGGCGCCGTCGAGCAGGCCGAGGACGTCGTCGCGGGCGAAGACGCGTTCGTGCCATTCGCGGGTCCAGATGGTGTTGGACAGGACTCCGATCCTGATGCCGCGTTCGCGGAGGGCATGGAACAGGCCGGGGACGGCGGGGTCGGTGTGGGTGTGCGGGGTCCACGTCTCGAAATGGGTGTCGAGGAGCGCCTCGGTGGGCTCGACCCCGGCCATCTCGAACGCCTCGGCCAGCGTGGCGCTGCGGTGCTCCTCGGTGCCGCGGCGCCACAGTTCCAGTTCCGCGGCGGCGAGCGCGGCGGCGGCCCTCTCGACGTCGTCCGGGGGGAGGTGGGCGGAGCAGATCGCGCGCCACATGTCGGCCAGTTCGAGGTCGTGCCACGGGGTCAGGGTGCCGCCCCAGTCGAAGATCACAGCTTGTACGCCCATGCCCGGATCGTAACCATCCGGGCGCGGGGAACGATCACCTCTTTACGCGGTGGATCGTCCCGGACGGCGCGACCGGGCCACCTACGTCCGTCTAGGAGCCCTGCCGTCTAGGAGCCCTGTATGCGCAGACCCCTGCTCGCCGCCCTCTTCTCCGTCGCCCTGTCCGCCGGCATGGCCGGCGCCGCCGTCCCGGCGGCGGCGGACACGATTCCCGACGGCCCCGGCCGGGGCTTCGTCCCGGCCTACATCGGCGGGCCCGCCACACCGAAGCCGCTGGAAGGACGGCCCATTCCGGCCAATCCGCACCAGGGGCCGGTGGGGCTCTCGTCCATGCACGCCGACAGCTATGCCTCTGACACGTACCCGTTCATGGGTCCGCTGGGGCGAAACCCCGAGGTGCTCAACGAGGCGAAGGGCGGCGGCCTGCCCGGGCTGTGCTCGACGGTGACGTTCGCACGCAGCACCGGCCTGATCGTGGCGCAGTGCACGCGCGGGCAGAACTTCGTGCTGCGCCTCATCGACCCGAAGACGCTGAAGGACCTCGCCACGTACGACCTGCCGCCGCGACCGTCCACCGTGGAGGCGGTGTTCTCGCTGAGCCTGGACAAGGTGTTCACCGACACCTCCGGCGGCGCGTACTACTACCTGGACCCGCAGGACCGCGCCGTCCTCGCGGATTCGGCGTTCCACCTGCGGCGGTTCGCGCACGAGAAGGGTCCGGATGGCAAATGGCGCTTCAAGGTGACCGACGACTGGGATCTGAGCAAGTACCTCCCGCACGACTGCGCCACGTGGACGAACCCGTGGCCGAAGGGTGAATGCGACCCCATCACCGCTGTCGGGCCGGACTGGGACGGTCTCATCTGGTGGATCACGCGGAACGGGCGGATCGGCACCGTCGACCCCGGTTCCGGCACGGTCCGGATGACGCGGCTGCCGGGCGAGAGCGTCCAGAACTCGTTCGCGACGGCCGAAGACGGTGTGTCGATCGTGTCCGACCACGCGCTCTACCAGATGCGGGCGGACGAGAACGGCACGCCCGAGGTCATCTGGCGCCAGCCCTACGACCGGGGCAGCGGACGCAAGCCCGGTCAGATCGACCAGGGTTCTGGGACGACTCCCACGTTCTTCGGTGACGGCTACGTGGCCATCACCGACAACGCCGACGACCGCATGCACATCGTCGTCCGCCGCCGGGACGACGGGGGGCTGGTCTGCCAGATCCCCGTGTTCGGCAGCGGCGCGAGCGCGACGGACAACACGCTCGTGGGGTACGGCGACAGCCTGTTCATCGAGAACAACTACGGCTACCGCAACTTCTTCGAGCTGCCGCCGGGAGGGTCGACGGTGGGCGGGGTGAGCCGGGTGGACGTGAAGCCGGGCGGGAGCGGCTGCGAGACCGTCTGGACGAGCGAGGAGCGGTCGCCGTCCACCGTCCCCAAGGTCTCCGTCCCCGCCGGGCTGCTCTACCTCTACACGAAGGAACCGCGCAGCGACTTCATCGACGCCTGGTACTTGACGGCGGTGGACGTCCACACGGGACGCACCGTCTACAAGGTGCTGACGGGCACCGGAAAGTGGTTCGACAACAACTGGGCGCCCATCACCATCGGCCCGGACGGGACCGCGTACGTGGGCGTGATCGGCGGGCTCGTCGCGGTCCGCGACCGGGGGTAACCGCGGTCCGCGACCGGGGGCAGCAGCGGTCCGCGGCGGCCGGTGGCCGCGGTCCGCGACCGGGAGTAGGCCGCCGGTCAGCGGGGATACCGGTCCGATCAGCGAAACCGATCCGGACCGTGGAGGAGGCATGAGGGCACGCAAGCCCGGTGAGACCCGCGACTTCCGCGAGGACATCGACGACATGGGAGACAACGATCAGGACGATGAGATCGGCCTGACCGAGGAGTACGTGAACGACCCGCCCGAGGACCTGACGATCGAGGAGCCGGCCCAGAGCCGGGACGGGCTGGGCATCACCGACTACGAGCGGCAGACCGCCGAGGAGGGCGAGGACGAGCGGCCTCACCCCGACACGGCCGCCGAGTCCGACGCGGTGAACCCCACCCGCAGGCCCTGAAGTCACCGCGGCGCCCGCACCGGATGCCGGAGCGGGTGCCGCGGGGGTTTTGTGACGCGTGTGGCATGGGTCGCTTGGCGGTTCGTTTTCGTGCCGCGGGGAATGTCATAGCCGGGCCATAGGTTGCGCAAAGCGGGCGAGCTTGCGAGGTGACCGGGACATGGACGAACCAGTCACGGCACCGCACCGCCCGCGGGCCGCCGTCCCGCGCCTCCCGTTCGAGGCGGGCGGCGAAGACGCGGGAGGCGACTCGATCCCGGACGCGCCGGCGCGTCCATGGTGGCGGCGGCGGGCGGGCCCGCTCGTCCAGGCGGCGCTGCTCCTGGCGGCCCTCGCGGCGTTTCCGCTCTACCGTGACGAGCTTCCCGACCTCGGGGCCGTCTGGTCGTCGGCCGGGCACGCCGATCCCGGCTGGCTGGCCGCCGTCGTCCTCGCCGTGGCGGCTTCGATGGGCGCGTTCGCCCGCCTCCAGCGACGCCTGCTGCGCGTCGGCGGCCTGCGGATGTCGCAGCGCCGCGCGTTCGCGATCACGTATGCGGGCAACGCGCTGTCCACGACGCTGCCGGCCGGGCCCGCGGTGAGCGTCGTCTACACGTTCCGGCAGTTCCGCCGCGGCGGCGCGTCGCCGCGGCTCGCCACGGCGGTGATCCTGGCGGGCGGCGTGATCACCACGACGGCCTACACGGTGGTGGGCCTTGCCGCGCTGCTGGCCGATCCGCACACACGGGGGCCGGCGTCGATCGCGCTCGCCGTGCCGCTGGTCCTGGCGGCCCTGCTCGTCCCCGCTCTGCGCCGGCCACCGGTGCGGGCCCTGGTCGCGGCGCCGCTGCGCCGCGCGCACCGCGCCGCGCTGGCCCATCCCAAGGTCGCCCCGCATGCCCGGCGGCTCGCCGAGATCCCCGAGACCCTCCGCCCGACCCGCCGCGACTGGGCCGCGCTCATCACGCTCGCGCTGATGAACTGGGTGTTCGACATCCTGGCGCTGCTGTCGGCGGCGCACGCGGTCGGTGTCGACGTCAGCCCGAACAGCGCGGCCATCGCCTACTTCGCCGCGCAGGCGGCGGGCAGCCTGCTGCCGCTGCTGCCCGGCGGCCTCGGCGCGATCGAGAGCAGCATGGCCGCCTCGCTGGTCGCCTTCGGCGCGGCGCTGTCGCCCGCCGCCGCGGCCGTGGGCCTCTACCGGCTCGTGTCCTACTGGGCCGTGGTCGCCGCCGGCTGGATCGCGTGGGCCGCCCTGCACGAAGGACCACGCCTCCCCGCCCACGTCAGGGCTCGCCTCACCGGGGCCGGACGCCTGGTCCTGGACGGCATGACGGCGTTCGCGCTCGCCACTCCGTACACCGCCGTCCCCCTGCCCGGCCCAGCCGAGGCGCGCCGCCCGTAGCCGGCGGCGGCTAGACGGTGGTGTCCTCGGGGGCTCGCAGGCGGGTCAGGACCTGGACCGGGTCGGCGAGGACCTCGGCGAACGCGAACTCGGCGGCGCCGACGAGGGTCGTGTCGTCGCCGAGGGCGGCGGTGCGGAGCTTGACCTTCTCGCGGGGGGCCGCGAGGGCGCCGGTCGCGAGGACGCTGCGGATCTGCGCGGCGGCGCCGAGGTAGATGTCGCGGAGGGTCCCGCCGAAGATGACCAGGCCGGGGTTGAAGACGTTGACGAGGTTGGCGACGCCGAGGCCGAGCCAGGTGCCGACCCGGTGCAGCGCCTCCCGCGCGACGATGTCGCCGGCGTCGGCGGCGGCGACGACGTCGCGGACCGCGTCGCGGCCCGCCTGGTCGGGGATCTCCTCGCGGCCGGCGTGGGCGAGCAGCGTCCGCTCCCCGACCTCGGCCTCCAGGCAGCCCTTCGACCCGCAGGCGCAGCGCCGCCCGCCCGGATTGATGATCATGTGCCCGATCTCTCCGCCGAAGCCCTCGTCGCCGCCGAGCAGCCGGCCGTGCGCGATGATGCCGCCGCCGACGCCGACGTCGCCGTGCAGGTAGATGAGGTTGTCGCAGCCGACCCCGGCGCCGCGTTCGTGCTCGGCCAGGGCTCCGAGGTTGGCGTCGTTGCAGACAGAGACGGGGATGCCGAGGCCGAGGCGGCGCGACAGGGCGTCGCCGAGCCGCAGTTCGCCGATGTCGAGGTTGGGCCCGAACATGATCGTGTCGTCGGAGCGGCGGACGGTGCCGGGGAAGCCGAGCGTGGCGCCGACGCACACGGCGCCGCGTTCGGCCTTGCGGACCAGGGAGCGCGCCCCCGCGACCAGCACGCTGAGCAGTTCCCCGGAGTCGGAGTCGCGGGCCCGGACGCCTTCGCGGCGGTCGAGGATGACGCCGCCGAGCCCGACGCGCGCGACGACGAGCCGGTCGACGCCGACCTCGAACGCCAGCACGTACACCCGGGTGGACTCGGGCCGGACGACGAGGGACGGGCGTCCCGCGCGGCGGCCGGGACCGCGCGGCAGCTCCTCGCGGACGAGGCCGGCGCCGGTGAGGTCGGCGGTCAGCGCCATGATGGTGCTGCGGTTGAGGCCGAGGGACTCGGCGAGCGTGGCACGGGACGCCGGCCCGCGCAGGTGCACGAAGCGCAGGAGTGTCCCGAGGTTGTGGCGCCGGATGTCCTCTTGTGATGGGCCGCCCTTCATCATCGGCGCAGCCCCAGGTCTCCGCTGACGCCGGAGGTGATCAGCTCGACGACCTGCCGGTGGGTGATGTCGGCGGTCCTGACCTGGGCGACCGTCCGGCCGAGGTACAGCGCGGCGATCCGGTCGGAGACCGCGAAGACGTCGTTCATGTTGTGCGAGATCAGGACGACGGCCAGGCCCTTGTCGGCGAGCCGGCGGACGACCTCCAGCACCTGCTGGGTCTGCGCGATGCCGAGCGCGGCGGCGGGCTCGTCCAGGATCACGACCTTGCTGTCCCACAGGACGGCGCGGGCGATCGCGACGGTCTGCCGCTGCCCGCCCGACAGCGTCGCGACCCGCCGCCGGACCGAGCCCATCGTGCGGACGGCGAGGCCGGACAGCGTCGTGCGCGCCAGCTCCTCCATCGCGGACTCGTCGAGGGTGAGGCCGCGGCGCTGCTCCCGGCCGAGGAAGAGGTTCTGGACGATGTCGAGGTTCTCGCAGAGCGCGAGGTCCTGGTGGACGATCTCGATCCCCAGGCGGGTGGCCTCGCGGGGGCTGCCGACCCGCACCGGGCGGCCCTCGAAGCGGTACTCCCCCGCGTCGAACTGGTGGATGCCGCCGATGCATTTGATCAGGGTCGTCTTGCCGGCGCCGTTGTCGCCGACGAGCGCGGTGACCTCGCCGGGGTAGGCGGAGAACGCGACGTCGTGCAGGACCTTCACGGAGCCGAAGCTCTTTTCGATACCGCGCAGATCCAGGGCTGGCGTCACTGACATGCCGAGGGGCTCCCACCGTGCCGCACCGCCGCCGCGCGGCAGGCGGGCCTGGTCAGCGAGAGTATCAGCAGCGTTCTTCGCCCCGAAACCGCCCGACGGCCCGCGCGGGCCGTCGGACAGGGCCGGGGAGCCGATGGCGCGGGCCACCGGCTCCCAGGCGTCCCCGGCCGTGTTCACGGGATCACCGCTCCCACGCGGGTCACCGCCCTGCGCTGGATCGCCGGCGTCTGGCCAGCGCGTCCATGCTGGCGGCGAGCAGCAGCACCACCCCGGTGATGAGGAACTGGAGGTAGGCCTTGGTGCCGAGCAGGCCGAGCCCGTTCTCGATGGTGGCGATCACGAGTCCGCCGAACACCGCGTCGCGGGCCTTGCCCCGTCCGCCGAACAGGCTCGTCCCGCCGATGACGGCGGCGCCGACCGCGTACAGCAGCGTGTTCCCGGCGCCCGCGTCGGTGGCGACCGAGTTGAGCCGGGACGCCGCCACGATGCCGCTGATCGCGGCCAGCCCGGAGCCGATCATGAAGACGGAGATCCGGATGCGGACGACGTTGATGCCGGCCCGGCGGGCGGCCTCGGCGTTGCCGCCGACCGCGTAGATGTGCCGGCCGAAGGAGGTGCGGCCGAGGATGAACGTGCACGCGATCAGCAGGGTGCCGACCAGCGGCACACCCCACGGGATGCCGGCCAGCTTGATCAGCGGGCTGGGCGCGCGGTCCAGGCTGAGCACGTAGGTGGCGCCCAGCAGCACCACCGCGACGATGGCGGACTGCCCGAGCACGAACTCGATCGGCTTGGAGTGCAGGTTGCGGGCGTGCTGGCGGCGCCAGCGCAGCAGCTGCGTGGCGGCGTAGCCGGCCGAGCAGGCCGCGGCGAGCGCCCAGCCGAGCCAGATCGGCATGTTCCTGGTGGCCAGCGCCACGATGACCTCGTCGCGGACGGGCACGGTGCCGCCCTCGCCGATCAGCCACAGCGTGATGCCCTGCAGCCCGAGGAAGAACGCCAGCGAGACGACGAACGAGGGGATCCGCAGAATCGCGACCAGCCAGCCGATCGCGGCGCCGATGATGATGCCGGCCGCCACTGCGCTGATCACCGCGACGTACCAGGGCTGCCCGGCGTCGACGAGGAGCTTGGCCATCACGGCCGCGCTGAGGCCGCTCGCCACACCCGCCGACAGGTCGATCTCGCCCACCAGCAGGACGAACACCAGGCCCATCGCGAGGATGGTGATGGGCAGCGCCTGCGTGGACAGGTTCGCGATGTTGCCCGTGCTGAGGAACGTGTCGGGCTTCAGGATGGTGAACAGCGCGAACAGCGAGGCCAGGCCGAGGATGGCGGGCAGCGCCCCGAGCTCACCGGCCTTGAGCTTGTGCCAGTAGTCCAGCATCGCGGACTTCATGTCGTGCTCGCGCCGGTCGGTCGCGAAGTCCGAGTCCGCCAGCTTCACGGCGGCCTCCTTGCCTTTGGGGATGTCGGTGGACACCTGGTCCCCCTTCAGATGCTCTCGGCGGCGGTCTGCGGCGCGAGGCCGAGATCACCGGAACGGCCGGCGGTGATGAGTTCCACGACCTGGCCGTGGGTGACCTCGGTGCGGGCGACGTCCGCCGCGACCCGGCCGAGGTAGAGCGCGGTGATGCGGTCGGCCACCTCGAACACGTCGTTCATGTTGTGCGAGATGAGCACGACGGCGTGCCCGGTGTCGGCGAGCCGCCGGACGAGGTCGAGCACCTGGCGGGTCTGCGCGACGCCCAGCGCGGCGGTGGGCTCGTCCAGGATCACGACCTTGGACTCCCACAGCGCCGCCTTGGCGATGGCGACGGTCTGCCGCTGCCCGCCCGACAGGCTCGAGACCTGCTGGCGGACGGACTTGACGGTGCGGACCGACAGCCGGGCGAGGGTCTCCCGTGCCGCCTCCTCCATCGACGGCTCGTCCAGGACGATGCCCTTGCGCCGCTCGCGGCCGAGGAACATGTTCTGCACGATGTCGAGGTTGTCGGCGAGGGCGAGGTCCTGGTAGACGACCTCGATGCCGAGTTCGGCGGCGTCCCGCGGCCCGTCGATGGTGACCGGGCGGCCGTCGAACTCGATCTGCCCCGAGTCGATGGGGTGGATGCCGGCGATGCACTTGATCAGGGTGGACTTCCCCGCCCCGTTGTCGCCGACGAGAGCCATCACTTCGCCCAGCCGCACCGTGAAGTCCACGTTGTGCAGCACATGGACGGCACCGAAGCTCTTGTTGAGCCCGGTCAGGCGGAGGACGGGGTCTCCGTTGTCTGCCACGTGTTTCCTTCCAGGGTTCAGGTCATGCCCGTGGCGGGCCCCAGGCGTCCCGGGTTTCCGGGTACCCGGGGCGCCTTCAGCGGTACGGGGCCCGCCACGAGGTCAGCGGGGGGCGACTACTGGATGCCCGCTTCCTTGCACTTGGCGGCGTAGGCCCCCTTGCAGAGGTCCGCGACCTTGACGAACCCGTCGTCCACGACCTGCTTCATGTTCTCTTCGTTGACGCCGATCGGGGTCAGCAGCACCGACGGCACGTCGCGCTTGCCCTCGGGGTCGTTCGTGGTGCCGTTGGTCTCGCCCTTCTCGCCCTTGATCAGGGAGACGGCGAGCTTGGCGGCGGCCTCGGCCTCCTTCTTGACCGGCTTGTAGACCGTCATGCACTGGGTGCCGTCGAGGATGTTCTGCAGGCCCTGCACGGTCGCGTCCTGACCGGTGACCGGGACCTTGCCGGCCTGCTTGTTCTTCTTGAGGATCGAGACGACCGCGTTGCCGAGGTTGTCATTGGCGGCGAGCACGCCGTCGATCTTGCCCTGCTGCTCGGTCCACATCTGCTCGAAGATCGTGGCGCCCTTCTCGGCGCTCCACTCCGGCACCGCCTGCTCGGCGACCTTCGTGTAGTTGGCGTTCTTGTCGAGGATGTTGTGCGAGCCCTGGGAGAACAGGGTCGCGTTGTTGTCGGTCGGCGCGCCGTTCAGGTAGACGATGTTGGCCTTCTCGTCACCGAGGCACTTCTGCAGCCCCTTGCCCATCTCCTCGCCGACCTTCACGTTGTCGAACGACACGTAGTAGTCGGCGACGCCGCCGAGCGTGAGCCGGTCGTAGTCGATGGTCTTGACGCCCTGCGCCTGCGCCTTGCGCTGGACGGCGGCCGCGGAGCTGGAGTCGAGGCCGGTCACGAGCAGGACCGTGACGCCGCTGGTGAGCATCTGGTCGGCGATGGTCTGGAACCGCTGGGCCGAGCCCTCCGCGTTCTGGATGTCGCTCTCGACGCCGGCGGCCTTGAACGCCTGCTGGAGGTAGGGCCGGTCGAAGCTCTCCCAGCGGTCCGACGAGGCGGTGTCGGGCAGGATCACGCCGACCTTGCCCTTGACGTCGCCGGAGGCACCGGATTTCTCGGAACCGTCGTCCCCGCATGCGGTGAGACTGAGCGCCCCGGCCGTCATGACGGCCATCAGGCTGAGGATCCCCTTGCGCATTGCCCGGGTCCTTTCTGGGGTGGGCCGCCGTTGGCGCGGCCGGGGGGTCGCCAAGCCGGTGAGCGAGATCACACGTCCACCGGCGTGAATGTTGTGCCCCGCAACTTATGTCGTGCCCGCCCGTCACGCCAGACCTCTCGGGAGGTGATTTGTTGTGGGGCGTAACAATCACGTAACGCGAGATCAACATGGGGAAGAGCACGATAGGCGGGGCACGGGCGATGAGGCGCGGCGGGCGGCGCCGTCCCGGCCGGGACGGCGCAGTATGTTCGGCGGCTCAACATTCACGCCGGCGCACGCCGGGGCGGCATGAGGTGACCACCCCGGCCTCTTCAGCAGGCGGCGAGGACCATTGCGACCCGGTCGGCCGCGGTGGTGACGTCGTCGGCGGCGGCGATCCGCTCCGCCCACGACCACCAGTACCACCAGCCGTCCGCGCCCTGCTCCGCCAGGATGTTCTCCGTGAGGGCGGACGCGTCCGGATTCAGCACGTGCAGGCTCGGAGACTGGCCGCGGGGCAGGGTGAGACGCACCCGGAAGCCACGCTTGACCAGCTCGTCGCCGAGTTCTTCCAGATATTCGATCCGCGACTTCGAAGGCGCGGCGGTTCCCGTATCGTCAGGCGTCATCCTCAGTTCCTCACGGACTCCGCGCGGCCCGACGAGAACCCAGCCTCCCGCTTCACCCGCCCGGGTGCAAGCACATGCACTTCGAGCCGGTCAACCGGGTTGCGGCGATGCGCGGCCGAGGGGCCGCGCGGTACGGCCGTGGCAGGCGGCCCGCGTTTCGGAGGTCCACGGCACCCTATCCGGGATATCTTGCGCATAGCACACGTGCCGGAGCATGGGGGGCGACGATGACGGTTGGTGCGGGCGGAGACCCGGGACCCACTCCGGTCTTCGGTGTGGAACCGCCCGGCGGACCGGGAATCGGCCAGGGAACCGGCCAGGGCGGCGCGCCGGGGAATGCGCCGGGCACCCGGCCGGCGCCGGGCGTGGCCACCTGGCACCGGATCCACTACGCGGTCGGCGTGTTCCTCATCGCGTACGGCATGACGGGCCTGGTCAGCGCGGTGCTGCTGTGGGGCGACCGGCAGGACGAGATCGAGGGCTACTTCGGGTCCGTCCCCGCCGCGGCCGTCCTGACCGCGGTCAAGGTGATCGAGCTGGCGCTCGTCGCCTCCGCCGTCGTGGGGGTGGCGCTGCGCCGGGACATGCTCTTCGTGCCGCCGATGGCCGGCTGGATGGCGGGATTCGCCATGTTCGCCGTCCTGGACGTCTTCACGGCCAGGTGGGGCGGGCTGATCGAGCACCTGCTCTATCTGGCGGCGTTCGTCGTCCTGCTGTTCCTGTCCTACGGGCTGAGCGCGAAGGCCCAGCTCGCCAACGCGCCGAAGGACGACGGGGACGCCGTGTCCGACAGCGGGAGGCGGCTCACCCGGACGCAGGAGTTCGCCCTCCAGGCGATCAACCGGGCCGCCGCCCTCACCGGGCCGCGGCCCCGCCCCGAACGATCCGACTGATCTTGGCAGATCTTGCCCTTGGTGGGCCCCCCGTCCGGTGTCACGTTGTGGCTCATGAGAGCCCGAAAACTGGCGTGGCCACTGGCGTTGGCCGTGTCCCTCGTGCTACCCGCGTCGCTCGCGGCGCCGGCCGCCGCGCAGTCCCCCGCCGCGCCCGCGGACGGCTGCGATCCAACGCGGACCGAACCGGTCTACCGGGGCAAGGTCCCCTCCCCTGAGCAGGTCCTCGGCTTCGAGCTGGGCGAGCGGCAGGTCACCGCCGCCGAGTCCGACGAGTACCTGGAGACGGTCGCCGCGAAGAGCGAGCGCGTCGTGTCCGGGACGCTCGCCGCCTCCGCGCAGGGGCGCCCGCTGAAGTACGCGATCGCGGGACGTCCGGAGCTGATGTCCAAGGCGGGCCTCGCGAAGGTGCGGTGGCAGGCCGGCCTGCTGCGCGACCCGCGCACGCCCGCCGCGCTGGCCGAGCGGATCACCGAGCGCGGCGTCCCGATCCTGTGGGTCAGCGGCAACGTCCACGGCAACGAGCCGAGCGGCACGGACGCGGCGCTCAAGGTGCTGCGCGGCCTCGGCGACCGCGAGGACTGCGCGGCCGAGGCGATCCTCGACAACGCGCTCGTGATCATCCTGCCGATGCAGAACCCCGACGGCCGCGAGGCCGGGACGCGCCAGAACGCCTACGGCTTCGACATGAACCGCGACTGGTTCGCGCGCACCCAGCCGGAGACCGACGGCAAGCTGGCGATGCTGAACGAGTACCCGCCGGCGCTCTACATCGACGCGCACGAGATGGGCGGGACGTCGTACTTCTTCCCGCCGAACGCCGACCCGATCTACCACGAGACGCCCGAGCAGGCGATCGGCTGGATCAACGGCCTGTACGGCGCGTCGATGGCCGCCGAGTTCACGCGGCGGGGCATCGACTTCTTCAACCGCGACGTCTACGACCTCTTCTACCAGGGGTACGGGGACTCGGTCCCCACGAGCGGGTTCCACGCCGCCGGGATGACGTTCGAGAAGGGCAACGACAGCCCGTCCCCGGAGAAGGTGGAGGAGCAGTACCTCACCCAGTGGGTGACGCTGTCGGCGGCGGCCCGGAACCGGCACCGCGTGCTCACCGAGTGGCGCCAGATGACCGTGGACGCCTACGAGCAGGGCAAGGCGGGCAAGCTGGAGCCCAACCAGATCTACAACCCGCCGAACGAGGTCGTCCGGCAGGTGCCGGACCGCAAGGTGCGGCACTACTTCCTGCGGGCCGGCGACCCGGCCGAGCGCGAGGAGGTCCGCACCGTCGTGCGGAAGCTCCAGCGGATGGGCGTGCGCGTCGAGAAGCTCGTCCGGCCGCTGACCGTCCCGGACTTCAAGCCGTACGGACGTCCCGAGGCCGAGACGACCCTCCCCGCCGGCACGTACTGGATCTCGATGGCTCAAGGCCAGAAGCACTGGATCCAGGCCATGCTGAACGAGGACTCCTACACGCCGTTCCCGTACTTCTACGACGTGACGGCGTGGAGCCTGCCGCTGCTGGCGAACGTGTCCGGCGGATCGTCGGGCGCCGTCCTGCGGCCGCGGGCCGTCCCGGTGCGGACGCTTCCCGCGCCGCGTCCCGGACATGAGGGCGAGGCGCCGAAGATCGGCATCCTCCAGCTCTCGGCGACGTCGTCGTCGGCGCGCGAGTCGGCCGGCTGGCTGCGGCACCGCTTCGACCGCGACTGGAAGCTGCCGTTCACGCTGCTGACCCCGGCGGACGTGGCGGCGGGCGAGCTGGCGGGCATCGAGGTCCTGGTGACGCCGGACGGCCCGGTGTCGTCCGCCTACGACGCGCTCGGCGATGCCGGGCGGACCGCGCTCCAGGAGTGGACGCGCGACGGCGGCCGCTACATCGGCTGGCAGGGCGGCACGCAGCTCGCGGCGCGGCTCGGCCTGACGACCGCGACGCTGTCCGAACCGACGTCCGACATCCCCGGCTCGCTGTTCCGCGTGAAGGTCGACGAGGACAGCCCGCTGTCCGAGGACGTCGGCGGGACGGTCTGGAACTTCACAGCCTACGACCTGGTCATGAAGGCGTCCAGCGGCGTCGCCGTGTCGTACCCGGAGGCGGATTCGCCCGACTGGTTCGTCTCCGGCTTCGAGCGCGGCGCGGCCGAGCTGGGCGGCACCGCGGCGGTCGTGGACCAGGCCGTCGGCGAGGGACGTTCCGTGCTGTTCGCGGCGGAGCCCAACTTCCGCGCGCTGACGGACGGGACGTCCGAGCTGCTCTACAACGCGATCCTCGGCCCGGACCCGGAGAAGGAGGCGGCGCCGCGGGCGAGCGCCACCGCGGAGGCGGCGAAGCGGGCGGCGGCGCTGCCGTCGTACGAGTCGCCCATCCGCGTCTCGGTGAAGGCGGGCGACGCCGCCGGGGCGGCGGCGGTCCTGCGGTCGGCCGGCGCGACGTGGGCCGAGAGCCGCAGCGGCGACGTCGTCCACTACGTGGTCGACAACCCGCGCGGACTGCCCACGGACCACCACCCGTTCGCGAGGCGGCTGCCGTCCCTCATCGAGAAGGCCGGCATCACCCCGGTCGCCGTCACCCTCCCCTGACGATGCAGGCGGCGTGCCGGACAACGGCGTCCGGCACGCCGCGTCCTCGCCGGGGCCGGATGCGGTTACTCGCGGACGATCCAGGCGACGGCCGTCATCGTGCCGGGAGGGATCTCGGTGAACCCGCCGTCGCGGACCGCGACCGCCGCCCGCTTCACGCAGCTGCGCCACGGCAGGTCCCTGACCAGGTGGGCGCGGGCGCCGCCCTCGACCCACGCCGCCACGTCCTTGCGGCGGCCCTGCCGCAGCAGGAGCTGCGCCGCATGCCCGAACTGGGCGGCGGCCTTCCCGGTCGTGATCGTCACGTCGGGGTTGAGGGCGATCGCGGCGTACGGGGGTTGGGGCGGCGGCCCCGGTTCCTCCTCGTCGGCCAGGTCGAGCCCGGCGACCTGAAGCTTGGCCAGCTCAGGCGGGACGTCCGACATCGGGCCCGGCGGGAACGCCCGCACCTGCGCACCCGCGTGCTCGACGGTGACGCCGGGAAGCGCCTCCGCCTCCGGCCAGCGGACGCCCCGCGCCCGCCGCGTCACCTTCCGGATGCGGCGCGCCTCCCATTCGCGGACGGCCTCCCGCCACTCGCCGTCGGGCCCGCTCGCCCGCGGGTCGGTGAGCAGCATGACGACCGCGGTCGCCGCCGCCTCGCAGACCGCGCCGTGTTTGGGCGGATCGGCCTTCTCGGCGCGTACCACCAACTGCATCGCCCATGGCGGATCGTCGAGGGGGTCATGGTCAGGTCGCACGTGTGGAGTATTCCAAACCCGATCCGGCTTTCCGGACACGGATGTGGGTACTGCAACTCTTGTCGTCCCCCGGACGTCATTCCTGTTACGGGCTGGACGGTCCTCGCCGGAGGGGGCGAGGGGGCACGGCGGAGCAGTCGGGTCGGAGGTCACCGGTGACCAGTGGCGCGTGGAGCGATTCCATACCGGGAATCGGAACGTTTTTCGTCGGCATCGACGTAGCCCCGGGCCGTTACCGATGCGACGACGGCAAGGGCGGCTGGTGGGTGCGCTTCACCGGGCCCGGCGGCGGCGATCCCGTGGGCTCGTGGCCGCTGCCCCCCGGTCCCACCGAGATCGAGATCGCGCAGACCGACTTCGCGTTCGAGACGCACGTGTCCACCTCCTGGCGGCGGATCGCGCCGCCCCGCGCCCCCGAGGACGGCTCGCCCGCCGAGCCGCGGCCGGTCGCCGACCCCTCGCTGCGCGCCGAGCTCGACACGATCGTCGCGCGCCGCCGGCCGCTGCTGTGGCTGGCGCCGCTGACGGTCCTCGGCCTCGGCCTGCTCGGCTCCCCGCTGCTCGGCTCGCTGTGGCTGGTCGGCCTCGGCATGCTCGCGGTGCTGGTCGCGCTCGGCACCCCGTCGGTCTCGCTGGACCTGCGGCGCGCCCGCGAGCTGGAACGCCGCCGCGACCGCTACCTCACCCCCCAGGACCTCGACGACGACGGCCGCGCGATGCTGGCGCGCGTCCAGGCGGCGATCGACGCCGTCCGCGACTCCGAGGTCAACCGGGAGGGCCTGCTGGACGCGGTCGACAACGCGGTCACGCTGCCGCGGCAGGAGTGGGAGATCGCGCAGGTCCTGGCGAAGCAGTCGAGGCTGCGCACCGAGCACGCGGAGCTGACGGGCGTCACCACGCTTCCCGAGGTCGAGGCGGCGCTGCGTCCGCTGCGCGACAAGCTCGACATCTCCGTCGAGGCCGTGACGCGCCGCGTGGAGGCGCTCGAACGCTACGCGGAGCGGGCCCGGTCGGCGGACGAGGTGCTGCGCGCCCAGCGCCACCTGGAGGCCATCGCGGAGAAGGCGCACGAGTACGACGAGCTGATCGCCGACAGCGTCCGCGACGATCTGGCGCTGCCCGCGATCGAGCGGCTGACCGAGCAGGGCGACGAGCTGCTGCGGACCCTGCGCGAGCGGCTGGCGCAGGCGGCGGAGGCGGGCGGCGAACTCCCTCCGCCGTCCTAGAGGACGCCGGTGTACATGAGGGCGAACACCAGATACGGGACGAGGAACACCCAGCTCACGACGATGATGCCGTGCAGCACCTCCCCCGGCTCGCGCGCCCGTCCCAGGAACCGGTGGTAGACCCAGATGAGCACCGGCGCGAAGGCCGCCTCCACCCACAGGATCCGGTGCGGGAAGACGTGCCCGAACGCGGCCAGCACCACCGCGATGCCGCAGGAGGCCGTCCAGGCGGCGAGGCCGATCCGGTACGCCCGGCGCGGCCCGAGCCGGACGGCGATGGTCGTGTATCCGCTCGCGAGGTCGGCCCGGTAGTCGGTGACGGTCGTCGGGATGTAGAGGGCCGCCGCGACCAGCACGCCCTCCACCGCCATGATCCAGGGGAAGCCGTCGAGCGGCCGCACGACCGTCCAGCCGGCCAGGAGCGCGAAGCCGCCGACGCCGGCCGCGTTGGTCGCGACGTCGAACCCGGGCCGGTCCTTCAGCCTGGCCGGCGGCACGCTGTAGAGCCACCCGAGCACGAGGAAGCCGAGGGTGACCAGCGCGAACGCGGGCCGCACCGTCCATGCCACGACGAGCGCGGCCACGGCGGTCACATGCGCGGCGACGACCGCGGCACGGGCGCTCAGCCGCCCCTCGACGAGCGGCGCGTCGTCCTTGCGCGGGTTGCGCAGGTCGCCGTCCAGGTCGAACGCGTCGTTGATGGCCAGTACGGCCAGCCACACCAGCGGCCCCCACACGACCAGCCCGGTCAGCACCGGCGTCACCGCCGCCGGGCACGCGCCGCCCGGCGGGACGCACGCGTCCTGCCCCGCGATGAGCCACCGCGTCGCCAGCAGGTGACCGACGTAGAACGGGACGAGCGACACCAGCCAGATCGCCGGCCTCGCGATGAGCCACAGGTCGAGCAGCAGCCGCGGCGCGGCGCGGGCGCCATGACGTTCGGACTGATGAGCACGCAAGGCCGCCACCCCCGGGGGTTCACCTGGATCTATTGGACACCAAATCCAGTTACTTCGACCAGAGTGCCCCTTCCCAAAGAACACACCCCCATGCGAGATCCCTCACATGCCCCCGAGGCAGCCCTGCGGCCGCGTAGGACGACTGGGCAGTACGGCTAGGCGATGAGGGTGCGGACCTGGGTGGGGGTGGTGAAGAGTTCGGCGCGCATTCCCGTTTCGCGGGCGGCGAGGACGTTGTGCTCGTTGTCGTCGAAGAAGATGACGTCGGCGGGCTTGGCGCCGAGGCGCTCGGCGCAGATCTCGTAGGCGCGCGGGTCGGGCTTGGCGACGCCGATGCGGCAGGAGTAGGTGAGCGCGTCGAACCGGGCGAGCCAGGTGCCGTGGCGGGCCTCGAAGCGGGGAACGAGGTCGCTGACGATGTTGGACAGCAGCCCCAGCGTGCGCCCCTCGTCGGCGAGTTCGTGGACGAGGGCGACCATGGTGTCGTCCACCTCCGTCCAGCTGTCCAGGTCGGCGTCGATCAGTGCGGGGACGTCGGGGAACGCCGTGCCGAGGAGGCCGGCGACGTCCGCCCAGTAGGCGAGGCTCTCCTGACCGGCGTCGTAGGCGGGCCGGCAGGACCAGTAGGCGTCCCAGAACGGGGCCCCGGCGACGCCGGCGATCTCCTCGATCCGCCGCACCGCCCCGGCCGTCTGGGTGCGGGCGATCACTCCGTACAGGTCGAAAACGATCACATCGGGCATGTGCCGAGCCTAGGCGAACACGTGAACGCCATCCGTAGCAAGCGCTTGTTGCACGACGTAGTCTGGGGCGGTCGATCGAGCAAGCGGTTGGGCGACACGGCATAATGAGAGGGTGACGACCACGAGCGCCAATTCCGGACGATCCAGAACTCGCGCCGGCGGCGAGGGCGGCGCCCGCCGCCGCGGCAAAGGCTCCGCGGCCCTGGCGTCGCAGCGGCGCGAGCACCTCGTCAAGCTGGCCGCAGAACTGTTCGCCGAGAAGGGCTTCCAGGCCACGACCGTCCGCAACATCGCCGATGAGGCCGGCATTCTTTCGGGCAGCCTTTACCACCACTTCGACTCCAAGGAGTCGATCGTCGACGAGATTCTCGCCAGCTTCTTCAACGAGATCATGTCGGCGTACCAGGCGGTGCTCGACGAGAGCGGGAATCCGCGCGACACCATCGCCGGCCTCGTCCGGGCCGCGTTCGGCTCCCTGGAGCCCCACCGCGCCGCGATCACGGTGATGCAGAACGACTGGAACTACCTCAAGGGGATGGACCGCTTCTCCTACCTGACCAAGTCCGAGGACGAGGTCGAGAAGATGTGGGTGGACACCCTGAGCGCGGGGCAGAAGGACGGGCTGTTCCGCGACGACCTCGACCCGAAGCTCACCTACCGCATGGTCCGCGACACGATCTGGGTCGCCGTGCGCTGGTTCAAGCCGGGCGGCAGGCTGGACGCCCAGGGCCTCGCCGAGCACTACCTCAAGGTGATGTTCGACGGCATCAACCTCCACTAGCCGCCGGCCCGCACGCCGGGCGCGGCTTCCCGCGACGCATGCCGTGACCGCGACGCCGTTGAGGACGGCGTGATTCGGCCCGCCGAATACATCGGTTCGAGCACATCCGGCGCGGTATCCCACTGTGCACGTCCCCTAACCCCCATAGTGTGCTTAGTCACTATTTGCCGAGTAGGGGTGACGTTTTGGCCCGTGGGGACGCTGTTACTGAGGACATCTACGGGGGGAGGGCGACATGACGGCTCAACGGGGCGCCGCCGGTCGCGACGAGCCCACGCCCGCGGCCATGCGCGCCGCCACGGCGCGCGGGCTGCAGGCTCAGTTCCCGGGTGTGCGCGTCTGGTACGGCGAGGCCACCGGGTCGTGGTGGGCCATGGTGCCGCTGCACGGCGGGCCGCGGCTGCTGGAGGCAGCGTCCCCGCAGCAGCTCCGCGACGAGATCATGAGCGTCCGCAGCCGGGGGTGATCAGCCCCTGCCCGTACGCCGGCGCCGTCGGCTGCGCCCGGTTCCGCGTCCCGGGCGTGCCCATGGCCCGGCGTCCGGCGCCGCTCGGGCACCGGTCAAGTTGCCGCCCACCGGGAACGGGGCGCGATCCGTCCCCGGAGGGCGTCTTGGGAAACTAACCCGAAAACCATTCTACGCACAAGCGCTTGCTCGGTTCCGTGTCTCCCCGTCACGTCCCGCCTACGTCTCGTACTGGATGGACGCGCGTTCCGCCATGATCGGCGCGATGTACTCCTCGACCACCGCGCGGTGGGACGGGTGGTCGCGGTAGGCCAGATAGGCGTCGCGCGAGTCGAAGTCCGCGACCACGGCGAAGTCGTGGGCGCCGGGGTTCACGCCCGCGTCCGCGCCGAGGCTGAACTCCCGGATCTCCTCGATGACGCCGGGCAGCTCGCCCAGCTTCTCCGCGACCTCGTCCTGCTGGCCGGTCGTCGTCCCCTCGACCCACCTGAACATCACCACGTGCCGGAAACCACTCATGTCGGCACGCTATCGCCGCGCCGCCGGATCGGACGCTCTCCGATCAGACGCCGGCCGGGTCAGACGCCGCCGAGTTCGGCCGCCATGATCGCGCCGAGCTCCCAGCACGCCTCCAGATCGGCCTTGCCGGGCTCGCCGAGCACGACCACCGCCGGCTGGACGGCCTTCCACTTCAACCCCGTGGTGATGGACTCCATGGCGCGCAGCGCACCCGTCGCGTCGTTGTTGCCGTGCAGGAACGCCCCGTACGGGCGGCGGACCGTCTCCTCCAGGCAGGGGTAGTAGATCTGGTCGAAGAAGTGCTTGACCGCCCCGGAGAGATAACCGAGGTTGACGGGCGAGCCCAGGAGATAACCGTCCGCCTCCAGCACGTCCACGGCGGACGCCGTCAGCGCCGGGCGGGACACCACCTCCACGCCCTCGACCTCGTCGGTGGACGCCCCGGCCCTCACCGCTTCGAACATCGCCTGGACCGACGGCGACGGAGTGTGGTGAACGATCAGCAGCCTCTTCATCACCACGAGCCTAACCGCGGCCGGGGCGGCGCGGCCGGTGTCGCCCCGGCGCTTTGAAACGCCCCCGCCGGGTATGGCCGTTCAAAGGATCTTGGTGCGCGGGCCAGGGGAGGTGTCCTCCGTGCGAGCAGGCGATTCATCCCGGGGGGACCTCCCCCGGGCGGCGGCGACCGGCGGGCCGGACCGGCCGGTGTGGCCGCTCGCGCTCGCCACGATGCTCGTCGCCGTGCTGATCGCGGCACCGGCGCTGACGGAGTCTCCGCGCTGGCTCGGCCCGCCGTCTGGTCTCGTGACGGGCGGGCCGCTCGCCCCCGTCCACGCCGTGGCCCTCGGCGCCGCCCTCGCGCTCGTCGCCCGCGGCGTCCTGCTGCGCCGCCGTGCCGCCTGGTACGGCCTCGTCGTCCTGGTCCTGCTCGGGCTGCTCGCCGTGCTCGCCGATGACGGCCCCCGCGCCGGTGACGCCGTCCTCGCCGGTGCCGGCGTGCCGTGGCGGGCGCCGCTGCTCGCCGTCGTCCTGGTGGGCCTGTGGCCGGCGCGCGACCGGTTCACCGTCCGCCCGCACCCCGAGCGCGTCCGCGCAGCGGTGAGGACTGGCGCACTTCTCGCGGTCGCCGCCGTCTCCGGCTCGCTGCTGTTCGGCGGCGTGTCGGTCCGGTCGGTCGGCCAGGTCGCCGGCGGGCTCGGGGCCACGGGCGCGCCCATCGACGGCGCGTCCTGGCTGCCGGGCGCCCTCGGCCTGGCGGGCGCGGCCGGGCTCATCGTCATGGTGGTCACGCTTCTCGCGCCCGCCCCCGCGCCCCCGCCCGGCGGCGAGGCGGACCGCCGGCGTGTCGCGGGCCTGGTCGCCCACCCCGGCTCCGACACCCTGGCCCCGTTCGCCCTGCGCCGCGACAAGTCCTACGCGTTCAGCCCGGACGGGCGGGCCGCGATCGGCTACCGGGTGCGGTTCGGCATCGCGGTGGCGGGCGGCGACCCGGTCGGCGACCCCGCCTCGCACGCCGGCGCGGTCGGGGCGTTCCTCGGGCGGTGCCGGACGGCCGGCTGGCGGCCCGCCGTCCTCGGCGCGAGCGACGGCCTCCTCCCCGTCTGGGGGCGCCTCCGCTCGATCGGCTACGGCGACGAGGTGATCGTCCGGCCCGGCGAGTTCACCCTGTCCGGGCGCCGGATGCGCAACGTCCGCCAGGCGGTCCAGCGCACCGTCAACGCGGGCGTCACGTCGCGGATCGTCCCGGAACGGGAGCTCGCCCCCGGCCTCCGCGAGCGACTGCTGGACGTCGCGTCCCGCTCGCTGGGCGGCGCGGCCGAGCGCGGCTTCGCGATGAACCTGGACGAGCTGCTCACCGGCTACCACCCAGGGGCGATCGTCGCGGTCGCCTACGACGAGGACAAGGAACCCATCGCGTTCCAGCGGTACGTCACCGCCGGCGAGGGCGTCAGCCTGGACGCGATGCGCCGCGTCCCCGGCGGCCCGAACGGCGTCCACGAGCGGCTCATCGTCGAGATGATCGAGTACGCGGAACGCCGCGGCCACGGCGTCGTCTCCCTGAACTTCGCCGCGTTCCGCCGGCTGCTGGACGCCGACGAGCGCACCCCCTTGGAGAGGGCCGGCCACCGCGCCGTGCACCTGCTCGACCGGTGGATCGCGGCCGAGTCCCTCTATCTCTTCGACCGGAAGTTCAGGCCGTCCTACAAGCCGCGCAACGTCGCCTTCCGCTCCTGGTTCGACGTCGTGTGGCTCGCCGCCGCACTCGTGGCCCTGGAGTTCGGCCGGACGACGCTCGCCGCGGCGCCCTCGGCGCCGCGCTCGGAACGCTCTCCTTCGCGGGGCACAGCGGGGATTCCTAGAACGTGATTCTATGGAGGCCTCCCGTTGAGAGGTTGGCGCATGAGCACTGTGCAGGGTCATTGCGATCCGGCGTTCGCCGGCGTCCGCGAGGTGTTCGAGGAGAACTTCGCCGAGGGCCGCGAACTCGGCGCCGCCGTCGCCGTCTACGCGGGCGACCGCAAGGTCGTGGACCTGTGGGGCGGCGTCGCCGACCGCCGCACCGGCCGGGAGTGGCTGGCGGACACGCCCTGCTTCGGGTTCTCCTGCACCAAGGCGGTGACGGCCGCCGCGGCGCTGCTGCTCGCCGAACGCGGCGCCTACGAACTGGACGGCCCGGTGACGGACTGGTGGCCGGAGTTCGGCGCCGAGGGCAAGGAGGGCGCGACGGCCGCGCACCTGCTGACGCACCAGGCCGGGCTGCCCGCGTTCGCCCGTCCCGTGTCGGCGGAGGAAGCGGCGGACCCGGCGGCCCTCGCGGGCGAACTGGCCGCGCAGAAGCCGGAGTGGACGCCCGGCGAAGGGCACGGCTACCACGCGCTGACCTACGGCTGGCTGGCCGGCGAGATCGTCCGACGCCTCTCGGGCAGGACGGTCGGCGCGTTCGCCGCGGACGAGTTCGCCCGCGGCCTGGATCTGTGGATCGGCGCCCCCGACGACGTGATCGGGCGCGCCGCGAAGATGTCGGCCGCACGGCCGGGGCAGGGCGGCGCTCAGCAGGGCGGGGCCCGGCCGGGCGGGGCCGGCTCCCCCAAGACGGACTCCCCCAAGACGGCGGACAACGACCTCCTGACCCGCCTGGCGGCCGCGTACACCGACCCGCAGAGCACCATGAACCGGTCGCTCAACAACCCGCACCCGGGCAAGGGCGGCTA
The DNA here is from genome assembly GCF_040650055.1 of Spirillospora sp. NPDC048819. Taxonomy (NCBI): domain Bacteria; kingdom Bacillati; phylum Actinomycetota; class Actinomycetes; order Streptosporangiales; family Thermomonosporaceae; genus Spirillospora; species Spirillospora sp. NPDC048819. The sequence continues at coordinate 480,220 of NZ_JBEZGN010000002.1, forward strand.
CAACAACCCGGTCGTGCTGCGCGCCGGCTGGCCGTCCGCCGGGATGCTCGCCACCGCGCCCGCGTTCGCCGCGTTCTACCGCGACCTCGTCGCGGGCCGGATCCTGCGTCCGGAGACGCTGCGGGACGCGATCCGCCCGAGGGTCGCCGGCCCGGACCGGACGCTGCTCATCGACAGCGCGTTCGGCCTCGGCTTCATGCGGCCCGCCCAGTCGTTCTTCACCCCGGCGGCCGGACGGGAGTCGGCGTTCGGGCACACCGGCGCGGGCGGCTCGATCGGGCTCGGCGACGCCGAGGCCGGGGTCGCGCTCGCCTACCTGCCGAACCTGATGGGCGACATGGTGTCCGGCGACCTGCGCGCCTACCGGCTGACGGAGGCCGTGTACGCGTCGATGTCCTGAGCGGGCACCCCGATCGCGGACAATACGGTCATGGAAGTGCGCGACCTGCATGCCTGGCCGTCCGGCGCCGAAGAGGCCGAGGCGATCCAGGACCGGCTGCGTCCGATGCTGGAACTGGACGTCCCCGGCCCGGCGCGGCCGCGCACGGTCGCGGGGCTGGACGTCTCGTACGCAGGTGACGGCGGCGGCACGGGGACGCGCCTGGCCGCCGCGGTGGTCGTCCTGGACGGGACGAGCCTGGAGGTGCTCGAAGAGTCCGTCGCCGTCGGCACGGCCGCGTTCCCCTACGTCCCCGGCCTGTTCGCGTTCCGGGAACTGCCCACGCTGGTGAACGCGCTGCGCGAGCTGAAGACCGTCCCGGACCTGCTCGTCTGCGACGGTTTCGGCGTCGCGCACCCGCGCCGGTTCGGGCTGGCCTGCCATCTGGGCGTCCTGACCGGCCTGCCGACGATCGGCGTCGGCAAGACCGCGTTCGTCGGCGCCTACGAACCGCCGGGACGGCGGCGCGGCGACGCGAGCCCGCTGACCGACGGCGGCGAGATCGTGGGAAGGGTGCTGCGGACGCGCGACGGCGTGAAACCGGTGTTCGTGTCCGTCGGCCATCGCACCGACCTCGATACGGCGTGCCGGAACGTCCTCGGCCTCACACCCGAATACCGCCTGCCGGAGACCACGCGCAGGGCCGACCGGCTGTCACGCGACGCCCTCGCCAGGTAGCGTGTCCCTCGCGAAGATGGCAGTCTCGTCAGGAAGCAGACGGAGACTCCCCAGGTCATCCGCGACACCGCTGGACGGTGCCCATGGACACCCGGCCGATGCGGGCCGACGCCCGCCGCAACTACGAGCGACTGATCGCGACGGCCCGCAGCGCCTTCATGGAACACGGCACGGGCGCGTCGCTCGACGACATCGCCAAGCGGGCGGGGGTCGGCTCGGGAACGCTGTACCGCCATTTCCCCACCCGCGACGCCCTGCTGCACGCCGTCCTGCGCGACCGGATCGACGGGCTGCTCGCCCATGCCGACGAGCTGCTGGCAGGGCCGGCGCAGGACCCGGAGACCGAGGCGCTCGACGCGGAGGCGGCGCTGGGCCGCTGGCTGCGCACCTACCTGGCGGGCGCGGCGACGCCGCGCGGCACCTCCACCGTGATCATCCAGGCCATGTCCGCGGACTGGGCCGGCACCGGGCTGGGCGCCGCCGCCGCCTCGATCTGCGACGCCCTCGGGCGGCTGCTGGCCAGGGCGCAGCGGGCGGGCACGATCCGCGCCGAGATCGACCCGCGCGACCTGCTGCGGATCACCAACGCGATCGGCGTGGCGTCGGAGCGCGCCCCCGATCCCGGCGCGTACGCCGACAGGATGCTCTCGCTGCTCTTCGACGGCCTGCGCACGAGGTAGCCCCCGCCTTGTTCCGTCAACCAAGCGTTCGCTAGGTTTGCTGGCGAAGGTCACCGGCGACGAGGAGCGTTGATGGGGCAGCTTGACGGCAAGGTGGCGCTGATCACCGGCGGTGCGCGCGGCATGGGCAAGTCCCACGTCCGCCGGTTCCTGGACGAGGGCGCCAAGGTCGTGTTCGGCGACGTCCTGGAGGACGAGGGCGCGAAACTGGCCGCCGACCTCGGCGACGACGCCCGGTTCATCCGGATGGACGTGTCGCGGGAGGACGACTGGCACAACGCGGTCGAGACCGCGACGTCCACGTTCGGCGCACTGCACATCCTGGTCAACAACGCCGGCATCATCAGGCACAAGACCATCGAGGAGATGTCCGTCGACGAGTTCCGCCAGATCCTCGACGTGAACCTGATCGGGCAGTGGCTCGGCGTCAAGTCCGTGACCGCCGCGATGCGCGAGGCCGGCGGCGGCTCCATCGTCAACGTGTCGTCCACCGAGGGCTTCATCGGCGCGTCCGGGCTGGCCGCCTACAGCGCCAGCAAGTTCGGCATCCGCGGCCTCACCAAGGCCGCCGCCAGGGAACTCGGCAAATACGGCATCCGGGTGAACTCGATCCACCCCGGCGGCGTCCTGACGCCCCTCTCCCTCCAGGACGACGTCGTCTCCGCCACCGCCGACAGCGCCGACGCGTTCCTGAAGGCCCTCCCCCTCGGCCGCATGGGCAAGTCCAAGGAGGTGTCCGGACTGGTCGTCTACCTGGCCTCGGACGACTCGTCCTACTGCACGGGCAGCGAGGTCCTCGTCGACGGCGGCATGCTCACCGGTGCGGGCTACTGATTGACACGGCGGGCCGCCGGTACTGGCTCGGACCCCCGCACCGGCGGCCCGCCGCGCGTTCAGGGACGCCTCTCGACCCACCCCTCGACCGCCTCCAGCTGGGCGGCGAGTGAGATGAGCGTCGCCTCGTCGGAATCGTGCCCGAGCAGCTGCGCCCCGACGGGCAGCCCGGCCTTCGTGAACCCCGCGGGCACGTTCACACCGGGCCACCCCAGCACATTCCACGTCCACGCATAGGGGCACACGGCGGCCACACCTGACTGCGTCTTCTGATAGCCGACCCCGTCGAAGGCCCCCACCTTCAGCGGCGGCTGCGCGGTCGTCGGGGTCAGCACCACATCGGCCGCCTGGAAGATCCGCCCGACCTTCCTCCGCAGATACGGATCCATCCTCTTCGCCAGCGGAAGCAGCCGCTTCCCCGCCACCCGCCCGATCCGCGCCTCGACCTCGGTCCGGTGCTCGGGCCGCGGGTTCGGCATGGCATCGAGCATGTCGGCCACTCCCGCCGTCCCCCGCGGAATGAGCCCGAGCCCCACCAGCCCATAGTCGGGGTCGGCGGGAAAGACCTTGTGCCCCAGATCCGTCAGCCGCCTTGCGAGCCGCTCGACGGCTCCGCGGATCTCCGGATCGAGTTTCCCGCTCACCCCGAACGCCGTCCTGAAAGAAATGGCGATGCGCAGTCTCCGGGGCTCCCGCTTCGCGAACTCCGCGAACGGCGTCACCGGCGGATCGATCTGATACGCGTCCTCCGGGTGGCTCCCGGTCAGCACGTCGAGCAGCAAAGCCGCGTCACAGACACTCCGGGCGAGGGGCCCCCACACGGTGATGCCGTTGAACGGATCGGTGTGCGGATATCCGGAGACCCGCCCCCGCTGCGGCTTGATCCCGACCAGCCCCGTCCACGCCGCCGGAATGCGAATGGACCCGGCCCCATCGGACCCGACCGCCCCGGCGACCATCCCCGCCGCCACGGCCGCCGCCGAACCACCCGACGACCCGCCCGGCGTGTAGTCGGGATTCCACGGATTCCTGGCGACCCCGAACCCGGGCGACTCGCTGAAGGGCCACAGCCCCACCTCACAGGTCGTGGTCTTGCCCACGATCACGGCACCGGCGGCCCGCAGCTTGCGCACGACCTCCCCGTCCCGCGCCGCGGGCCGGTGATCGCCGGTCACGGCGAACGGCGTCGTCTCCCCCGCCAGATCCGTGTCGTCCTTGATCGCGACGGGCACCCCGAGCAGCGGCAGCCGCTCCCCGTCCCCGAGCCGCTTGTCGGCGTCCAGCGCCTCCTGCCTCGCCGCCTCGTCCCGCACCACCCGGAACGCGCCGAGCGATTCCTGCCGCCTGATGCTCTCCAAACTCTCCCCGACCAGCTCGGCCGAGGAGACCTCGCCCCTCGCCAGCGCCTCCGCCTGCCCGGCCAGCCCCAGCACCACGCCGCCTCCCAGGTATCGTTCGTTCGAACGAACGATACAGAACGACCCGATTCTAGGGAAGACTGTCCAGCGATGAGCGCCCGCGACCAGATCCTCCGAGCCACCCTCCGCCTCATCGGCGAGCAGGGCATCGGCGCCGTGACCAACCGGGCCGTCGCCCGCGCCGCCGGCGTCTCCCTCGGCTCCCTCACCTACCATTTCCCGAGCCAGGACGACCTGCTCCGCGAGGCTCTCCACACGTTCGTGGACGACGAGATAGCCCGCATCACCGCCTACGTGAACACACTCGCCGAATCAGGCATCGCCCCCGTGGACGCGGCCGACGAGGTCGAGAAGGCCGTCGTCGGCTTCGCGTACGGCCCCGAGGAGATAGCCAACCTGGAACTCCACCTGCACGCCGCACGCGACCCCGCCCTCCGCGAGGCCTCGGCACGTTCCGTGGAGGCCTATGACCGCCTGGCCACCGCCATCCTCACCGCCCTCGGCATCCCCGACGCCGAACGCCACGCCCCCTCGATCGTCGCCATGCTCTACGGCCTCGCCCTCCGCCGCCTCGCCACCGGCGACACCGCCGCCACCGGCACCGCCGAAGCGTTCCGCCTCCTGCTCCTGGGCGCCCTCCCCCGCACCTGAAAACGGCTTCTGGCCCGCACGGCCCCAGAGCGGGGTTACGGGGCCGTGCGGGCCAGAAACCTGTCTCAATCAGGAACCTCAGTCGGAACCTCAGCCGACGTTCGCTCTGCTCTCCGCCTGTGCACCTCCGCCGTCTCTTCGATCTGACACCCGTAACGCTAAGCCGCCCGACCTCCCAAAAGAACGCCTTTAAGCCTCACTTAGGGAAGGGCTCACCCACTCTTATTCAGAGCCCGTCCGAGGTCGCCGGAGGAAGTCACACAGAGGTCCGCTCACCTGCGGTAACAAGGGAAACCGCCTCGTCTCTCGCCGAGCGGGTCATCCCGCACGGCGAGGACGATCTGTGCGTGAGCGGGTGGCGTGAGGACTGGCCTGATGGCCGGCGCGCTCATCCGAGCCGGTACTGCGCTCACCGTCGTGGCGGTGGCCGCAGGAGGCGTAGTGACCTCGTTCCCGGCTTCTGGCAACGTCACCGCGTCACCAGCGAGGCCGTGACCCATTGACCCCACATGGACAGTCGAGTGGTTGCAGCGGGAGCCGCTTTACCACTCTTTGTAGTTGCCTGATTACACTAAGCCATGAGTAGTGAGGAATCACGGGCACAATGCCCTTACCTCTGGAGGAAACATGAAAATTCCGACTTCGCTGCGCTCGGTGGCACTGACCACCGCAGGCTTGGTCATGGCCTCTGGTGTGGCCGTGTTCGGTTCCGTGCCTGCGGCGAGCGCCGCCGAAACGGCCGTGGTTCAGGAAACGCAATCCCGCTGGTGCCCGCACGGAACCAAGTGGAGTTTCTACCTCTACAAGTGCGTTCGGAACCATGGCCACCACCATGGCCACCACAACCACGGTCACCACCACGGTCACCACAACCATGGTCACCACCACGGTCACCACAACCACGGTCACCACCACGGCCATCACCACCACCACGGTCGGTAGAGAAGCGCATTGCGGGCATCCACCGTCTCGTCAGGGTCGGCGGGACGGCGGATGCCACTGCCGGCTCGGGCGGCGTGAGGCACCGGGAAAGTGGCCTCATGGGGTGAGGATGAGCATTGGGTGATCGCGATGTGCTTCCCGGCATAGGGGCAGCCCAAGCTCCCGATGTGACTATCGATGGCGTGCCTGCCGATCACTCTGAGCAAAGTTCGCTTATATGTCAGATCGGCCCCGAAATTCATGCAGTCGAAATATGCCTTATTGGTGGTCTCCTCTCCGCTCTGCTGTAGGACAGGGCTCCCCGCTGACGAGAAGCCGAGCCTGCGGGATGACCAAGAAGAGTCTTCGTTACATTGTGTCAAACTCATGTGACCCTGGGTAGTCATTCGGATGTACGTCAAACTGACCTGGAGGAACAGAATGCAAGTAGGGGTAAAGCTCGGCGCCGGTCTCGCCGCCGCCGCCCTCGCGGGAGGCATGCTGAGCGGGGGTGCGGTCGCCGCCGCCGAGCAGCCGCCGCCGAACCCGGAGACCGCCCAGCCTCAGCAGGAAGAGGAGGGGCACGGGCCGGGTGCGATCGTGGTGGGACCCGAGGGCGCCGCCAAGGCACTGGAGCGGCTCGGGCAGAACCGGCTGCGCAGCCGCTGGTGTCGCGGGCAGGTTCTCCCCGCGAACGGGCTGAACGTCCGCACGGGGCCCGGGCTGGGGTACAGGAAGGTGGGCGCCCTGGCGCACGGAACCCGGGTCAGCACTGACTGGGACACCATCGAGCGCCGGGACGGATATCTATGGGTGAGGATGAAGCCTTACCGCTGGATCGCCGACTACAAGACCGGCCACGGCAACGGTAAGTGGTACGTGAAGTACTACAACTGCTGACGTCCGCGTGTGGAACCGGTGCCCGCTGCCTTACGGGCACCGGTTCCACTTTCGCGGCGTAGAAGTGTTGCGGAAGCCGATGACGCCCTCCGGGACGAGCCTGCGGGAGGGGTGACCAAGCACCTGGCGGCCCGTCGAGTACGGGTGGTTCTGCGAGATGTTCGGGCGGGAGACGGAGCCGTTGTCGTTCGACGAGGACGATCCCGACGCCGGCCTCAGGGGCGAGCCGGGCGCGGCCGGTGCCGGTTTCACGAACCCCAGACGTTGATGATGTACGAGCTGGGCGCGGTGGGGATGTTGCCGCTCGCGCGGATGGCGAGGACGGCGATGAGAGCGGCGACGACGAGGCCGACGACGCCGATGAGGCCGGCGGCCACGTACTGGGAGCGGCGAGGCTCGTACGGGGAGCGGGGGCTCTTCATGCCCGTCAGGCTATGAGCGCACCGAGACGTCTTCTTCGTTGTTAAGGCGGATTTAAGGTCCGGCTATGTCGATCCGTCGGCGGGCCGTTCGACGGTCGCTTCCATGGGAGGCCGGTACATGTTGCCCGTCAGCGCGGAGAACCGTGAGGCCGCCGGTGTGCGGGCGGGTGACGCAATCGACGTCGAGGTGGAGGCGGACACCGAGCCGCGCGAGGTGACCGTCCCGGACGATCTGGCGGAGGCGCTCGCTCAGGACGCTGAGGCAAAGCGGTTCTTCGACGGGCTCTCCTACAGCAAGAAGCGGTGGTTCGCGGAGTCGGTCACCGGCGCCAAGAAGCCCGAGACGCGGCGGCGGCGGGTCGAGCAGGCCGTGACGAAGTTGCGGGAGGGACGCGACCGCTAGGTGCGGGAGTGGCGGCGGCGGACGAGGCGGCGGGAGCGCCGCGCGGGCGGCAGCCACTTGGTCCGGAACCACATCTGCACCTGGGCTCCGCCGAGGACGCTGCGGTGGATGCGCAGGTAGCCGCCCGTGGACTCGGCGGCGCGGCGGGCGATGTCGAGGCCGAGGCCGGTGGATCCGCCGCCGCTGCTGCCCCGCTTCAGTGCGGCGTCCGGGTCGGCGATGCCGGGGCCTCCGTCGGCGACGAGGATGCCGGTGACGCCCTGGCCCTGGTGGAGCGTGACGGCGAAGCCGGTGCCCTCGGACGTGTGCCGGAAGATGTTGCCCAGCAGCGCGTCGACGGCGGCGGCGAGCTCGGTTCCCGGCAGCGGGAGCGGCGCGGGGCCGTCGGCGCCGATCAGCTCGCAGGAGCGGCCCTCGTCCTCGGCGAGGACGGACCAGAACGAGACCCGGTCGCGCAGCACCTTGGCGGCGTCGCAGCTGCCCCGGCCGGTCGGGCGCCGGACGGTGCGGATGATCTGGTCGACCTCGCGCTCGATGCGGTCGACGGCCTCGCGGGTCTGGTCGGCGACCGCGCCGTCCCCGAGGGCCTCGGCGTTGAGGCGGAGCGCGGCGAGCGGCGTGCGCAGCCGGTGCGACAGGTCGGCGGCCATCTCCCGCTCGGCGGACAGGAGCTGGACGACGTGGTCGGCCATCGCGTTGAACGCCAGCCCGGCCTCGATCAGCTCGGGCGGCCCGTCCGGCTCGATGCGCACTGACAGCTCCCCCTCGCCGAACGCGCCGGCGGCCTCGGCGAGCCGGCGGGTGGAGCGGATCATGCGGTTGCCGAGCCGGTCGGCGACGGCGACGGACCCGGCGACGAGCGCGGCGGCGACGGTCGTCATGACGAGCCACGCCTGCCACACGCCGCGCGACAGGTCCTCGTCGGGCAGGAAGACCTCGACGACGGCGGTGCGGCCCGCGTCCAGCGACACCGGCTGCAGCAGCGCGTACCCGCCGTTCACGCGGGCCGTGTAGGCGCGTCCGCGCCGCCCGGCCTCGGTGAGCTGCTCGGGGCGGGCGCTGAACTCGCCGTGCCCGTTCCTCGGGACGAGCCCGCCGTCGGGCATGTGGACGGTCATCCGGCCCGCGGCGCCCGCCTGGGTGCTGGCGACGGCGCGTTCGAGGGCGGCGGGGTCCTCGGTGACGACGAGGACGGGGCCGAGGGCACTGGCCTGCCGTTCGGCGGTGGTGAGGGCGCGGTCCCGGGCGATCTCCCGGACGGTCAGCGCGAGCGGGATCAGGAACGCCAGCGCGACCATCGAGGTGACCGCGAGGGACACCAGGACGAGCGTCTTCCTCATGACCGCGGATCGGGCTCGGCCAGTCGCACCCCGACTCCGCGCACCGTGTGCAGGTAGCGGGGGGCGGCGGCGGTCTCGCCGAGTTTCCGGCGGAGCCAGGACAGGTGGACGTCGATGGTCTGGTCGTCGCCGTAGGCCTGCCGCCACACCTCGGCGAGCAGTTCGCGCCGCGCGACGACCCGTCCGGGGCGGGCGGCCAGGTAGGCCAGCAGGTCGAACTCGCGGCGGGTCAGTTCGAGGTTCTCGCCGTCCAGCAGCGCCTCCCGCCGGTCGAGGTCGATGTGCAGTCCGCCGACGCTGAGCTCGGCGGTCGGCCCGGACCGCGCGGACCTGCGCAGCACCGCCGCGAGCCGGGCGCTGAGGTGTTCGATGGAGAACGGTTTGATGAGGTAGTCGTCGGCGCCGGCGTTCAGCAGCCGGACGATCTCGGGCTCGTCGTCGCGCGCCGTCGCGATGATGACGGGGACGTCGGAGATGCCGCGGAGCATCTTCAGCACTTCCGCGCCGTCGAGGTCGGGCAGCCCGAGGTCGAGGACGACGACGTCGGGAGGCGCCTGTGTGACCTCGCGCAGGGCGTCCATCGCGGTCCCGACGCTGCGCACCACATGTGACCGCACGCTCAGTTCCCTGATCAAGGCGGTCCGGACATTCGCGTCATCCTCGACCACCAGAACACTCGCCATGGCGGAACCGTATGCCACCATGTGCCCATGCGTCGCGCGATGTCGTATGTTGCCCCGTGGGCCGGGGTGACCGCGCTCGCGGTGGCGCTCTCCTGGCTGGGGGTACGCGGCGTCGTCCGCGGCGCGGTGTCGGAAAGGTCGGCGCCGCCGCCGATCGCGGGTCCGATCATCCATTCCAGCCCCCCGGTCCCGACGGCCATCGGCTCGCCGACCTCGCGGCCCAGCCCGCCCGCGGGCGAGGACACGGCGCCGAAGCCGTCCAAGTCCCCGAAGGCGCCGCCGGGCGGGCACGAGAGCGACAGCCCCGCCCCGAAGCCGCCCGACAACGTCCGCAGCTACGCCACGCGCGGCGGACGCGCCGCCATGTCCGTCGAGAAGGACCGCGTGCGGCTGGTGTCGGCGACGCCCAACCCGGGCTACGAGACGCGGGTGACGCAGGCCGACGGATGGCTCCGCGTCGACTTCCTCAACGACAGGCACACCTCGTCGGTCATCGCCACCTGGCACGACACCGACCCGGCGGTGAAGGTCTACGAGTACTGACGCGTGCCCCCGCCCGTGCCGGCGCAGCGCCGTGACCACCGGTTTCGAATCTCACGCCCGCCGGGTAGGAATCGCTCGCCGGCGTCAGCGATCAGCCGCGGGGCCCTCTGCCCCGGGCACACCGGGTTCGAGGGGAAGGTCAGAAATATGCCCATCATTTCTCGCGGGTTCCACGGGCGGCGGCCCGCCGGCGGCCATGACCTGCCGCCGGGCCAGTACGAGACGCACGACTTCCCGGTGCTCTCCGCCGGTCCCACCCCCCATGTGCCCGTGGAGGACTGGGAGTTCACCATCAGTACGGAGAGCGACACCCGGTACACGTGGAACTGGGACGAGCTGACGGCGTTGCCCGCCGAGACGCCCACGGTCGATCTGCACTGCGTGACCAAATGGTCGAAGTTCGAGACACAGTGGCGGGGCGTCCCGCTGGACACGTTGTTCGAGGACGTGGAGACGGCCGCCGACTACGCCCTCGTCCACTCGTACGGCGGCTACACCACGAACCTTCCGCTGGAGGACCTCCTCGACGGAAAGGCATGGATCGCCTACGGATACGACGGCGAGGAACTGGCTCCCGAACACGGCGGCCCGGCACGCCTGCTCGTACCGCACCTCTACCTGTGGAAGTCGGCGAAATGGGTGCGCGGGATCCGGCTCCTGCTCCAGGACGAGCCCGGTTTCTGGGAGAGCGCCGGATACCACGACTACGGAGACCCATGGCGCGAGCAGCGGTACCAAGGCGACTAGGCGGGCGTCTGCTCTGGCACGCCGCCGAACTGCTGGAGCGGCGTGCCGAGTCGGAGACGGCCGCCACGCTGGTGCTCCGCGTCCCGGACTGGCCCGGTCATCTGGCCGGCCAGCATGTGGACGTCCGGCTCACCGCCGAGGACGGCTACAGCACGCAGCGCAGCTACTCGCTCGCGTCCGCCCCGGACGGCGATCGCGTCGAGCTGACCGTGCAGCGCGTGGACGACGGAGAGGTGTCGCCTTACCTCACCGGCGTCCTCATGCCCGGGGATCTCGTGGAGATCCGCGGGCCCGTGGGCGGATGGTTCGTCTGGCGTCCCGAGCAGACCGAGCCGGTTCTGCTGGTGGCGGGCGGCTCCGGGATCGTGCCGCTCATGTCGATGATCCGGACCCGTCAGGCGGCCGGGAGCCGCGTACCGTTCCGGCTGCTGTACTCCGTCCGAAGCCCGGAGGACCGCCTCTACACCGCCGAGCTCCGCAAGGGGTCGCCAGGGCTGGACTCGGCCTACGTCTTCACACGCGGCACACCGGACGGATGGCCGCGCCCGCCGGGGCGGCTCGTCGCAGACGATCTCGTGCGCGACGGCTGGCCCGCCGATTTCGAACCGGCCTGCTATGTCTGCGGGCCGACCGGCTTCGTCGAGAAGGCGGCCGCCCACCTGGTTCTTCTCGGCCACGCCCCGGAGCGCGTCCGGACGGAACGTTTCGGCCCTAGCGGAGGATGACATGGCGACCTTGGAGCCCGGCCCGTCCGGCGATCCGGACCATGCCGAACAAGACCATGCCGAACAGACCCACATCGACGGCAACGCCATGGCGGGCCCGTTGTCGGAGATCTTCGCCGTCGACGTGACCGCGGCCGTCAGCCGCTGCGCCCACTGCGGCCTCACCGGCCCCGTCGCCGGGCTGCGCGTCTACGGCCGCGCACCCGGACTGGTCGCCCGCTGCCAGGGCTGCGGTCACATCGTCCTGCGTCTCGTGCGCGGCCCCGGCACCGTCTGGCTCGACATGCGGGGCACGGTCGCGCTCTCGATCCCCGTGGAGGAATGAGCTTCCGCACCGGCGGCGCACTCCGCGGCCGGACCCGGGTCAGTACTGCGACGTGATGAAACGCTCCGGCATGATGAACATCGCGGTGGCCTCCACCGTGACGCGGCCGTCCGGCCCGGTGATGCTCCCGGACGCGTGGACCTTCCGCCCCTCCACACGGCTGAACCGCGCCTCGACGACGAGCGGGACCCCGAGCGGGGTGGGGCGCCGGTAGCGCAGCTCCAGCGTCGCGGTCATGCCCGGCGTCCCGGAGACGGCCGCGGCCATGCCGAGGGCCTGGTCGAGCACCATCGCGGAGACGCCGCCATGCACGTACGACGGCGGACCCTCGAACAGGGGGCTGAGCGTGAACTCGGCGCGGACGGCGCCGTCCGGGGTGACCTCCAGGTCGACCGGCGGCGCGAAGGGGTTGAGGGTCCCGTTGACGGGGTTGGCCGTGTGCCGCTCCATGATGCCTTCGCTGGACGCGACGTACGGCGGCGCGCCCCTGCGCTCCACCGCGAGCCGGGCGGTCAGCGCCTCGATCTCGTCGGCCACCGCGGCGGCCTCGGCGGCGCCGGCTCCGGTGAGCACGGCCGCCTCGGCCAGCTCACGGACCCGGGCGGCGAGGCCGGCCCGCGCCGTCACCTCGTCGTCCCCCAGCTCCTGCCGTTCCATCGGCATCGCGCTCATGCGGCCCTCCCGTCTGCCGAACGTGATTCTAGGATGCGGGCGCGCATGCGGCGGACGCCGGGGTGGGCACCGGGATGGGCACCGGCGCCACCACCGGGTCAGCTGGGCCGGAGACTGCCGAGGATCTTCTTGATCTGCGCCTTCGGCGCGGCGTCCGGAATCCCCTGGTCGGAGAGCAGGACGAAGACCGTCGTCTTCCCGGGGCCGACGCCCGGGAGGGCGACCGTGTGCACGACCGCCGTCGGTGAATCGCATCGCCCCGTGCTCCTGACGGCGATGTCGGCGCGTACGTGCACGGCCTTCGCCCGTCCGGCCTTCACCGTCTCCGGAGCGCTCAAGGTGATCGAGGGGGCCGGCTTGCCCTCGACGGTGTAGGCGTTCGTCGCCCACTTGTTCGCGGCGTGCTCGGCGACCTCGGCGAGCCCGCCCTCGACGTACTGGTTGAAGCCGGTGTGCGCGCGGGTGTACTCGTCGTCGCCGTCCTTGCAGGAGTCCTCGCGGAACACCGCGGCGGAGCTCATCATCGACCGCTGGCCGTCCTTGACCGCGTCCCATCCGATGAGGGTCGTCGAGGGCAGGATGCGCCACGAGGACGGGACGTCATAGGTCATCCCGTACTTGGCGCTGCTGACGGCCTTCCAGCCCTTCACCTCCGGCGGGACGGTGCTGACCGGTTCCGGTTCCGGCGAGTCGGCCGGGAGGGCCGACACGCCGGTGCCGTCGTCGGCGTCCTGGCTGAGGCCGTAGAACCGGAATCCCGCCCAGGAGAAGATGACCAGCATCGCGACAACGAACGGGCCGAGGAACACCAGCCAGATCTGCCGCCGCCCGGACCGCACCGAACGGCCGCCGACCGGAAACGCGGGCGGGCCGCCCTTGGACGCCGGGACGCCGGGGACCGGGGGCGGCATCTCCGGAAGGGGCGGCGGGCTCGCGGCGGGCGGGGGCGCCGGGGGCGGAGCGGGCGGCGGGTCGTCGCCGGGTGAACCCCACCCCTGCCCTGGCAGGGGGTAAGGGTTCTGCCGTCCCAGGCCGTCGGCGTCCCCGTTTCCGGGACCTTTGTCACCCTTCATGGCCGGTGACGGTAGCGCACCTGCGGCGACGGCCGGCGCCCATATAGATTCCAGCAATACCTAGCGAAGGAAAGGCCAGTGACGGACCAGCCCCCACCACCGCCGCACGATCAGCCGCCGCCGTACTCCGGCCCCTACGGCCAGGGGCCCTACGGCCAAGACCCTTATGGTCAAGGTCCTTATGGTCAAGGTCCCCATGGTCAGCCGCCTTACGGTCAGCCGCCCTACGGTCCGCCTCCCGGAGGCCCCTACGACCCGCGCTGGGGGTACGGGCCGCCGCAGAACCACCCCGGCGAGGAGACCACCTGGGCCGTCTTCGCCTACGTCGGGAACCTCCTGATCGGATTCCTGCCCGCGCTGATCATCTATTTCGTGAAGAAGAACACCTCGCCGTTCGCCCGGTTCCATGCGGCGCAGTCGATGAACCACACGCTCACCCTGCTGATTCATCTCCTCGTGGTGGTGGCCGTCTGCGTCCCGCCGGCCATCATCTTCGAGGCGCCGGCCTTCCTCATCCTGCTCGTCCTCCCGTACCTGGAGCTTCTGATCGCCGGGTGGGTGTTCCTCATCCTCGGCGCGGTGAAGTCGGGCAAGGGGCAGTACTACCGCTTCCCGACGTTCTTCTGCTTCCGGATGATCCGCTGACTCACAGGTGGGAGCGCGCGTACTCGTCCAGCAGCGGCAGGACGGCGTCGCGGCCTCCGGCGGGCACGCGCAGCACGACCTCCTCGATGCCGAGCGAGGCGTAATAGGCGAGCTTCTCCGGGGTGGGCACCGTCCCGAACGGCACGATGGGCACCATGGGCCGTCCCGCCTCCTCGCAGGCGCGCCGGAGCCCGGGCAGCGCCTCGCGGATGCCCGCGCCGCCGATCGGCAGCCACCCGTCGCCGTACTCGGCGATGTGCGCGAACAGCGTGGGACCGGGCGCGCCGCCGAGCAGCACGGGCACCCGCCCGGACGGCTTGGGCCACGACCAGCTCGCGTCGAAGCCGACGAACTCGCCGTGGAAGGACGCCTCCTCGTCCGTCCACAGGGCCCGCATGGCCAGGACGTGCTCGCGGACCATCGCGCGCCGCCGTTTCCAGGGCACGCCGTGGGCGGCGCCCTCCTCCGCGTTCCACCCGTAGCCGATGCCGAGCGCGAACCGCCCCCGCGAGAGCCGGTCCAGCGTCGCGACGGCCTTGGCGGTGACGATCGGGTCGCGCTGCGCGGGCAGCAGGATGCCGGTCCCGAGCGTGATCCGCTCGGTCACCGCGGCGGCCGCGGCGAGGGAGACCAGCGGGTCGAGAGTGCGTGCGTACTCGTCGGGCAGCGCCGCGTCGCCCGTCGGCGGCGCCGTCTCGCGCGACACCGGTATGTGGGTGTGCTCGGGGACGTAGAGGGACGCGAACCCGCGGTCCTCGGCCTCCCCGGCCAGCTCGTGCGGTTCCATCGTCTGGTCGGTCGCGAACATCGTGATGCCCAGCCGCATGCCCGTCACCGTCCGAAGGCGCCGTCGGCCGCGGCTACGAAATCCTCGTTCCCACGCTCGGCGCTGCCCTGCGCCGTCGCCCACGACACCTTCACCGCGACCCTCCGTTCCGACACGTGATCCCCGCCAGTATGGACGCGCCGCCCTGCCGCTCAGATTCAGGTGCCGCTCTGTTCAGATGAGGACGGCGCGGTCGTCCACGCGGGCGACGGCGCGGGCGGGGGCGCCGTCCGCGCCGGAGAGCGCGATCGGGAAGAGCGACACGTCGATCGCGCAGCCCGCCCGCTGCGCCTCGATGACGCGGTCCAGCCCGGTGAGGTTCTCCGCGATCACCGCACCGGCCCCGCAGAGGACGCGGTGCGCGTCCAGGGAGAACTCCTTCGAGCCCGGAGGTGGAGTGCGGTCGACGCTGAGGGCGTCGATGGCCACCGTCCGGACGCCCGCGGCGACGACCGCCTCCGCGGTCTCGGGAGCGAGGAACGGATGGGCCGGATAGTCGCCGGTCCCCCAGTGCCGGGACCAGCCGGTGCCGACGAGCAGGACGACGCCGGGCCCGAGACCGGCCGGCAGCAGGTCCGGGCCGATGGACGTGCGGGGCGGCAGGCCGCGGGCGTCCATGACGACGGCCGGGCCGGTGAAGCGGGTCAGCGGAAGCTCGTCGAGGCGCGGCAGGGCGTCGTCGATGTGGAACGGCGCGTCCACGTGCGTTCCGGACTGCGAGCCCATGTGCAGGCGCAGGACGTTCACGCCGGCCTCGGCGACCGTCAGCGCGGGGACGGCCTCCACCTCCGGATCGCCCGGGTAGACGGGCATGCCCGTGACGATCGGCACCGACAGGTCGAGCAGCTCAACGCCCATACCGCCGATTATCCCGCGTGGACCCGCACCCGGTAGCGTTGCGACGTGTTGCCACATGTGACAGCCATCCGATACGTGACGCCGCTGCGTGAGGGCGGGTCGCTGCCGGGCATCGTCGAGGCCGACGATCTCGGCACCTATGTCATGAAGTTCCATGGCGCCGGGCAGGGACGCAAAGCCCTGATCGCCGAGGTGATCGCGGGTGAGCTCGGGCGCCGGCTCGGCTTCCGGGTCCCCGAGCAGGTGCTCATCGACCTCGACCCGGCCATCGGACGGCACGAGCCCGACCCCGACGTGCAGGACCTGCTGAAGGCCAGCCCCGGCTGGAATCTCGGCGTCGACTTCCTGCCCGGGTCGCTCGGGTTCGACCCGCTGGGATGGAGCCCCGACCCCGGGTTCGCGTCCCGCGTGCTGTGGTTCGACGCGTTCATCGGCAACGTCGACCGGAGCTGGCGCAACCCGAACATGCTCGTCTGGCACGGCGACCTGTGGCTCATCGACCACGGCGCGAGCCTCATCTTCCACCACGCGTGGTCGAACGCGGCGAGGCTGTTCTCCGGGCCGTACGACGTGGACGACCACGTCCTGACGCCGTACGCGACGATGCTGGAGGACGCCGAGGCGGAGCTCGCCCCGAAGATCACCGAGGATCTGCTGCGCGAGGTGACCGGCCTGGTGCCCGACCGCTGGCTGGAGGGAGAGCCCGGGTTCGACGGCCCGCAGGCCCTGCGGGACGCCTACATCGACATCCTGCTGCCGCGCGCCGGCAAGCCGCGTGAATGGCTGCCCGACACCGCCGTCGGCGGCCGCCGGCCCGACACGGCGTCCAAGCGCGGCGGAAACCGTCCCGACTGGCTCGGCGGCGCCCCGTGACCAACATCAGGACGGCGGCGGAGCCCGCGGTGTTCGAGTACGCGGCGCTGCGCGTCGTCCCGCGCGTCGAGCGGGGCGAGATCATGAACGTGGGTGTGGTGGTGTACTGCCGGGCGCTCGACTACCTCGGGTGCCGCATGCATCTGGACGAGCGGCGCCTCCTCGCCCTCGACCCGTCCCTCGACCTGGAGGGCGTGCGGGCGGCGCTCAACGGCGTGGAAGCCGTGTGCTCCGGCGGCGAGCGCGCCGGGCAGGCGGCGCGGGAGACCCGCGGCACGCGCTTCCGGTGGCTGACGGCGCCGCGCAGCACGATCGTCCAGCCCGGCCCGGTGCACGCCGGCCTCACCGGCGACCCCGCCGCCGAACTCGACCGGCTCCTGGACCTGCTGGTCCGCTAGTCCCACTCCCAGCGGATGCCGTGGTAGCCGGCGGCCATGCCGAACTCGATGAAGTGGACGCTGTGGTAGCTGGACATCCGCAGGTCGGCGGAGTCCTTGAGGGCGGTGTGGCCGTCGGGCCGCCACGTCCGGTAGCAGCGGGCGGGCAGCGTGGCCGGATGGAACCGGACCTCGATGAGGAACTCGTGCTGCGGAGTGCGGAAACCGCGGCCCTCCTCGGTCACCGGCGGACCCGTCTCATCGAAGCCGAAGCCGTACTCCAGCAGATACGTCTCGCCGCGGCCGAGCGCACGGTCGAACAGCAGCTCGGCGGCGATGAGGCCGCTCGCCTCGTCCATCCGGACGCGCCCGAACCGGCAGCCGCGCGCGGTGCGCGAGGACGGCAAGATGCCCTGCGGATGATGGTAGACGGCGATCCAGCGGTCGACGCCGCGCTGCTGCGCCTGGAACACCGCCCGGGACCGGACCTCCCGCAGTTCCCGGCGCCGTCCGATGGTGTGCTGGTCGTGCAGGCTGAGGCCGGTGAGCTGCCGCTCGCCGCGGTCGCCGATCTCGTCGAGCAGGTCGCGGATGCCCGGTTCGGGGCACAGCTCCTCGACCGGCAGCCACGGCCCCGCGGACCGCTCGGCGGTCGGCTTCAGCAGCGTGAGCAGCGAATGGCGCGGCAGTTCGAGGATGACTTCGAGGCCGCGGACGGCGCGCATCGAGTCGGCGCGTTCGGGACGGGTCCGGCCGCGCTGCCAATAGCTCAGCGTGGACAGGCTGACGGCGATGCCCTGCTCCTCCAGGCGGCGCCGCAGCGAGTCGAGGCTGAGGCCGCGGGCCTGGATGGCCGCGTGCAAGGCGACGTTGAAAGGACCGTACTGCAGCACCTGTAGGAGATCGTCTTCTGCGACACTCTGCACCGCTGGCCTCCGGATCTGCTCCGGCCGGCCCCCGCATGACGGCCTTGACTACTGCGCTTGCGACTTCAGCGCTCACTGTAAGGCCACGGGGGCCCGATTCCAACCGGCAATTTCCCACAACCACCGGCACCGGCGTCAAGTACCCCTTCCGCCGGCGCGCCTAGCTTCCGTTTCCGCCGGCGCACCTTCCTTCCGTCCCGTCAATGCCACTCCCACTCGATGCCGACGATGCCGCGCCGCACAGCACCGACCGCGATGTTCGCGCTGCCGGACGTGCCGATCCACAGCTCCCCGAGGCGCTGCCGCGGCGCCCGGGAGCTCTCGGCGGTGTAGCCGTAGCAGCGCGCGGGGAGCCGGTCGCCGGCGAACTGGATGATCGCGACATAGTCGTGGACGGGATGGGAGAAGCGCCGGTCGTAGCTGTCGTACGGGGGTTCCCCGACGGGTCCGAGGTCGTACTCGACGACCGCGGTGTCGCCCGCCGACAGGACGCGGTCGAAGACGAGCTCGAACGCCATCAGCCCGCCCTCGGCGCGGATCCGTCCGGGGCGGCAGTAACGCACCTGCGCGAGATCGGCCTTCCCACCGCCCGCCGGGGGCTCGCCGGCGGTCGCGGAGACGCCGCCGGCCGGCCCGGGGACGCCGTCCGGCGGGAGGGCGCCGCTGCCGCCGGACGGCTCGGCACCGCCCGTCTGGTGGACGCACACGACCCGGTCGATGTCGTCGCCCGCCGCGCGCAGAACGGTGCGGACCGACAGGGTCCAGGAACGGCGCGCCTCGTCCAGCCGGTAGACGTCGTGGATGCTGAGCCGTTCGAGCCGGTGGTCCCCGGACCGGTCGAGCTGCCCGACGAGGCCCGCGTAGCGATCCGGGTCGGGCCACAATTCCCGCACCGGGCGGCCGCGTCCGTCGGCGCCCGCAGGGCCGGGCCCCAGGGCGCCGCGGACTGCGGGCCCCGTGGGCGCGGAGTCGTCCAGGAGTTCGGTGAGGGCTCCGGACGGCACCTGGAGGATCTCCTCCAGCGCGACGACCACGTTCCGCGAGCGCGGGCGGCTGCGTCCGCGCTGCCAGTAGCTGAGGGTCGCCACGCTGACGGTCAGGCCGCGCCGGCCGAGCCGGTGCCGGATCCGTTCCAGGGTCAGCCCGCTGGCCTGGATGGCCTGCCGTAATGCCCCGGCGAACTCCACGGCCGGATGGTACCCGTCCGGGAAGATCGATTCATGTATCCGGAGGTACCAGTCACGCATTGACAAGCCGCGCGAAGCGGATGAACCGCCTCAGAACAGGATCGACATGAACGATCCGCGTTCGGTGAAACCGACACGCCGGTAGGCGGCCCGCGCCCGCGTGTTGTAGTCGTTGACGTATAGCGAGACGGTCGGTGCGATGCCGTGCATCGCCTCCCGCACCACCGCGGACATCCCGGCCACCGAGCGCCCCTGGCCCCGCAGGTCGGGCGGAACCCACACGCCCTGCACCTGGCAGACCCGCGGGGTCACGGCGCCGATCTCGGCCTTGAACATGACGCGGCCGTCCTCGATGCGGGCGAACGCGCGGCCGTCGCGGATCAGCTCGGCGACGCGGGCGCGGTAGAGCACTCCCCCGTCGCCGGTGTTGGGCGAGACGCCGACCTCCTCGGTGAACATCGCCACGCAGGCCGGGTAGACGATGTCGAATTCCTCCATCCGGACCCGCCGCACACCGGGGTCGGCGGGCACGTCCGGGATGGCGGAGGTGGCCATGACCGGCTGGTCCGGGCGGACGGCCCGGGGCGCCCCCCAGTACGGCGCGAGGATCTCCCACAGTTCGCCGACGGCCCCGACCGGCCCGACGATGGACGAGCAGCGCCGTCCCTGCGCCCGGGCCCGTTCGGCGAACGCGCGGACCGCCTCCGGCCCCGCCGCGACCGGGATGAGGTTGGCGCCGGAGTAGCACAGCGAGATGAGCCGGCCGTCGCGCAGGTAGCCCCACATCTGGGCACCGAGACGCCGCGGGTCGAGCCCCGCGGCGTGCACGCGGGAACTGACGAACACGTTGGACACCGGATCGGCGTCCAGGATCGCGAGGGCCTCCGCCCGGTGCCGGTCGTCCAGCACGCGCACCGGCATCGATCCGAGCATGCGCACGGTTACCGGCTCCGGGACGGGAACGGCCCCCGTTCGGCCCTCACCACTGACAGCACCACGTGGACAAGCCTATGTCGTCCAGGGTTCCCGCACCTCCGCGGGCTCGGCGATCGCCGGGTCCGGACGGGTTCAGCGGTGCCCGGCCGCGGGCTCCGCGCCGCCCGGCGTCCTGGCCGCGGCGGGCTGCGGCGCGGGCCCCGCCTCGCATCTCGCGTCCGGGCCGGGACGGCTCGCGGGCAGCTCGCCTCCGCCGAGGTAGGCGGCCACGGCCCCGTCGACGCACCGGTCCCCGCCCAGCGTGACGCCGTGGTCGCCGCCGCCGACCTGCACGAGCAGCCGGGACGTGGGGAACCTGCGGTGGGTCTCCAGCGCGCCCGCGTAGGGGGTGGCGGCGTCCTCGGAGGCCTGGACGAGCAGGATCGGCGGGAGCGAGAACGTGCCGTGCACCTCGGGACGCGGCCCGCCGGGCACCGCCCAGAACGCGCACGGGGCGTTGTACCAGGTGTTGCCCCAGGTCTCGAAACGATAGCCCTGCCGGTAGAGGCGCTCACTGTCGGCGTGCCAGCGGCTCCAGTCGCGGGGCCAGGCCGCGTCCCGGCACTCCACGGCGGTGTAGACGGCGTAGCTGTTCTGTTCGAGCCGCCCCGGCGGCCGCCATGCCCTGCGCAGCGGGCCGGGGTCGTGCCGGACGACGTAGGCGGACAGGGCCTTCGCGTGCGCCGCCCATCTCTGGCCGGCGTAGCCGTCGGCGAGGAAGAGGTCGTCCAGTTCGAACGGGCCGATCTTCCCGTCGATCGGCTCGGCCTCGAGCGCGGCCCGGGCCTCGGCGTAGGAGGCGGCGACCTCCCGTTCCGTCGTCCCGAGCCGGTAGGTCTCGTGGTGGCGGGCGATCCACGCGAAGTACACGCGGATGCGCTTCTCGAACGCGACGTTCTGGTCGAGGTTGTTCTCGTACCAGACGCCGCTCGGGCGGACGACGCTGTCGAGCACCATCCGGTGCACCCGCTCGGGGAACATCGTGGCGTACACCGCGCCGAGGTAGCTGCCGTACGAGTAGCCGAAGTAGCTGATCTTCTCCTGGCCGAGGGCCTTGCGGATCTCGTCCATGTCGCGGGCCCAGTCGGCCGTGCCCATGTGCGGGAGGATCGTCCGGTACTTCTCGGCGCAGTCGTCGGCGTACGCCTTGGCCTTGGCCTTCCAGGCCCGCTCTTCCCTCGCGTTCGCGGGAACGGCGTCCGGGCGTGCGCGGCCCGGGTTCTGGTAGCTCGGGTCGCAGATCAGCGCGGGTTCGCTTGCGCCGACCCCGCGCGGGTCGAACCCGATCCAGTCGTAGGACGCGGCGACCTTCTCGGGCAGGGCGCTCTTGAAGACGCCGGGGAGGTCGCGTCCGTGCGCGCCGGGGCCGCCCCGGTTCAGCAGGACCACGCCCTGGGACTCGGGTGCGGTGTGCCGGGCGCGGGTCAGTGCGAGCGTGACCTGCTCGCCGTCCGGGTGGGCGTAGTCGAGCGGCACCCGGATGGACGCGCACTGGAGGCCCCTGAGGCGGGTGCCCTCCACCGGGTCCTTGTCGGGGCAGGGCGTCCAGGCGAGACCGGCGGGCCTCGGGGCGGGCTCGGATCCGTGACGTCCCGCCGCGGCGGCGGGCGCCGCCAGTGCGGCGGCTCCGGCGGCCGCGAGGATGACCGCGGCGGCGGCCGTCCCCGCGGCCGCCCTCTTTCCAGCGTCGTTCAGCACCCAGGATTTCTATCGGAGGGACGCGGTGAATCCGCGCACCCCGGATCGCGCGATTCCGGTCCGAATGCGGACCCGTCCCGCCTAACGCCGTAATGAGCCGACCGGGCGGAACGACTCGTGGCGTGCCCGCCCGCCCCACGAGGGTGGAGCATGGCGGACACGCCGCGATTCAGCGGACTACGGGCGTCCGACCGGAAGGTCCTTGCCCGCGCCGGTCCCGGGGGCGGCCTTCAGCTGCACTGCCGTCGGGTCCGGGTCGTTGAGCGCCGGGACCGCCTTGCAGTAGGCGTCCGGGCCGCGGCGGCCCTCCGGCAGCGCGCCGGTGTCGAGGTAGGCCGCGACCTTGTCGTCCAGGCACGCGTTGCCGTTGAGCGTGTTGGAGTGGGTCTTGCCGCCGACCTCGAACACCAGGCGCGAGGACCGGAAGATCTTGTGCATCTCCAGGCCGCCCGCGACCGGGGTGGCGGCGTCCTTCGTGGACTGGACGAACAGCATGCCCGGCAGGTGCCCGCTGCCCTCCAGCTTCAGCGCCGGACCGCCGTTGAACGGCCAGAAGGCGATCGGCGCGTTGAACCAGACGTTGCCCCACGTCTCGAACGTGTAGCCCTGCCGGTGGAGCTTCGCGGCGTCGTGGTGCCACTTGGCCCAGCTGCGGGGCCACCGCGCGTCCGCGGCCTGGACGGCCAGGTAGACCGCGAAGCCGTTGTCCTCGCCGCCCGGGTTGAGCCAGCCGAGCAGGCCGGACGGGTCCTCGTCGTTGACCCAGGCGGAGAGCGCCTGCGCGAACGGGATGTAGTAGCCGGTGTTGTACCCGGCGCTCAGGATGATGTCGGTCAGCTCGGCCGGGCCGATCTCGCCGCCGATCGGCGACTTCTCCGAGGCGTCGAGCACCTCGTAGTACTTGGCTCGGACGGCCCTCTCGGACGTGCCGAGGTGGTAGATCGAGTCGTACTTGGCGACCCAGGCGAACCAGGCCCGGATGTTGCGCTCGAACGCCTTGTCCTGTTCGAGCTGGGCCTCGTACCAGACGGTCTTCGGGTTGACGATGCCGTCCAGCACCATGCGCTTCACGCGCTTGGGGAAGAGCGTGGCGTAGGTGGCGCCGAAGTAGGTGCCGTAGGAGAAGCCGTACCAGCTGATCTTCTCCTGGCCGAGGGCGGCACGGACGACGTCGACGTCACGCGCGGCGTCGGTGGTGCGCATGTGCGGCAGCATCCACCCGAACTTGTCCTGGCAGTCCTGCGCGTACTTCTTCGACTTGGCGATCCAGGCCAGCTCGTCCCGCCAGTCGTCCGGCACGTAGGCGGGGCGGACCGGATCGTTGATGTGCGGGTCACAGGTGATCGCGGGCTTGCTGGAGCCGACTCCGCGGGGGTCGAAGCCGATGATGTCGTACTTGGCGGCGACGTCGGCGTGGCCGGTGCCGCCGATCCAGCGGGCGAGGGCGGGCGCGTACGCGAGTCCGGAGCCGCCGGGGCCGCCCGGGTTCACGAACAGGACGCCCTGGTAGTTCTCCTCGTCGGTGTGCCTGAAGCGCGACACCGCGATGGAGATCTTGCGCCCGTTCGGGTCGCTGTAGTCGAGGGGCACCTCCACCTGGGCGCATTGGGCGTTGTTCATCGGGTCGTTGGGGCCGCTGACCTCGCATTCGCCCCAGTCGATGCCCTGGGCCGCGATCGCGGCGGCGCCGGCGCCGGCCGGGCCGGTGTCCGCGCTCGCGGGTACGACGGCGCCGGTGCCGCCGGCCGTCACGACCGCCGCGGCCGTGACGAGAACGATCCTTCTCACTGGACCCCCTCAGATCGGCGGCTCCGGACGCCCCGATATCGGGACCGGAGGGGGGAGCGACGCCGATGCATAGCGGATGAGGAATTGCGTGGAGATTGTTGCTGTTTGGCCGCTTATGACGGCAGATCCCGTCGTGACTGGTTGCGAAATCGTGACAAGATCAACGGAACTTCGTGATGTTGCGCGACGTTCGCGCCGGCACCGGCGCCCACGCCGGTCCCGGCGGCATGCCGGAGGCCCCGGGGATCGCTCCCCGGGGCCCCTCGTGCAGGCGGCGGCTTCCGTCAGCGGATGACGTCGGCCTTCAGCCGTGCGGCCTTCGGCGAGACCGTGCCGGTCAGCGTCCTGGCGGACGTCTGCGACGGCGGCACCGGGTCACCGAGCTGCGGGACGTGCACGGTCCGCTTCTCCGGACGCTCTCCGCGCAGGAAGTAGGCGTCGAAGTAGGCGTCCACCTCGGCGGACCCGCGGTGGACGATGCAGTGCGTGCGGTCACCGTCCTGGACGACCATGCGCGAGCCCCGGAGCCGGCTCTGCATGTCCAGCGCGCCCTTGTACGGGGTGGCCGCGTCGTGGGTCGACTGGAACAGCAGGATGTTGTCCGGCAGGTTCCGGGTGTGACCGATGTTCACCGGCTCGCCGGCCTTGGCGGGCCAGGACAGGCACGGCGCGTTGAACCAGGCGTTGCTCCACGTCATGAACGGGTGCCTGCGGTCGATCCGGGAGTTGTCGCGGTACCACTTGCGCCAGCTCTGCGGCCACTGGACGTCGGTGCACTCGGTGGCGAGGTACATCGCGTAGCCGTTGTCGTCGGAGCCGCCGGTGGTCGGCGCCCCGAACGTCCCCGCGAACGTCGCGGTGTCACCGGCCTTGTAGGCGGCGAGCCCGGCGGCGTACGTGTGCCAGACGGCCTGGCTCCGGCGGTAGCCGGCGTTCAGCAGCGTGTCGGTCAGCTCGTCCGGTCCGACGGCGAGCGTCTGCCCGCTGTCGGGGTCGGTGTAGTAGAGCGGCTTCTTCGCCAGCTTGCGGCGCAGGTCGTAGACGAAGTCGCGCACCCGGCGCTGCCCGTCGCCCAGGCCGTACACGGAGTCGTACTCGGCGATCCAGCCGAAGTAGTACTCGATGTTCTCGTCGAACGCGATGTCCTGCTTGAGGTTGAGGTCGTACCAGACGCCGGACGGGCCGACGTTGCCGTCCAGCGCCATCTTGTCGACGCGGTCCGGGTAGACGGTGGCGTAGGCCGAGCCGAGGTAGGTGCCGTACGAGGCGCCGTAGTAGTCGAGCTTGTCGTTGCCCAGCGCCTTGCGGATCGTCTCGATGTCGTGCACGGAGTCGATGGTCTTGACGTGGTCGAGCAGCCCGATCTCGTCGGCCTTCTCGCAGTCCTCCGCGTAGCCCTCGGCCAGCTTCAGCCAGGTCGAGACGGCCTGCCGTTCGCCGTGGCCGTAGTCGGGACGCGGGGCGTTGGTGTAGTTCCGGTCGCAGCTCATCGCCGGGACGCTCATCCCCACTCCGCGCGGGTCGAACCCGATGACGTTGTACGCCTCGCGCATCTCCGGGGAGTTCTGCGCGAACACGCGCGGCCCGAAGAGCGCGCCGCCGCCGCCCGGTCCGCCCGGGTTGACGACGATGTCGCCCTTCGCCTCGCCGTCGCCCGTGTGGGGCGTCTTGGTGAGCTGGAGGGTGATCTTCTTTCCGTGCGGCCTGGCGTGGTCGAGCGGCACCGACAGTTCGGCGCACTGCACGATCTCGGAGACCGGGTACAGGGCGTCGTAGAAGTCGTGCACCGTCTTGACGAAGTCCGCGGGGCAGGTGTGCCAGTTCAGCGGGGCTGGGTTGAAGCCTCCGGCCGGTCCGGCGGAAGGGCTCGCGGCCTGTGCGCTTGTGGCGCCCACACCGGTGAGACCGAGTACGGCCACCGAGGCCACGACGACAATCTTCTTCACATATCCCCCTAACGTGCCGACTCGGTCGAGTCAGACATACGGGTAAATGAGTGAAGATTGTGACGTTGCTCGGCTGAGCCCCGACAGGGCCCATCACGAGTGGATGCGGAATCGTGACAAGATCAGCGGAACTTCGTGATCACCTGGAACGTTCCGCGTCGCGGAGCGCTCACCCGCCGATGCGGTCGATGCCGGCGGTGCGGTCGAAGAGGCCCGTGCATGCGAAAGGGCCCCGGGTTCGTCACCCAGGACCCTCTTCCGTCCCGCAGGCCGCGCAGCCGCCCCTTCCTTGGGACGAGCCGCACTCGGCCTCGCTTCTCTTGCCGCCTCAGCCCACGACGACGTCCGCGCCGGGGCCGGACACCGAACCGTCCTCGCCGATCTCGATGCCCATGTCGTCGGCGATGCGCATGGCCTCCTCGATCAGCGTCTCCACGATCTGCGCCTCGGGCACGGTCTTGATGACCTGTCCCTTGACGAAGATCTGGCCCTTGCCGTTGCCGGACGCGACGCCGAGGTCGGCCTCACGGGCCTCGCCGGGCCCGTTCACCACGCAGCCCATCACCGCGACGCGCAGCGGGACGGGGAAGTCCTTCAGCCCGGCGGTGACCTGCTCGGCGAGCGTGTACACGTCCACCTGCGCCCGCCCGCACGACGGGCAGGACACGATCTCCAGGCCGCGCTGACGCAGCCCCAGCGACTCCAGGATCGCCGTGCCGACCTTGACCTCCTCGACCGGCGGCGCCGAAAGCGACACCCGGATCGTGTCGCCGATCCCGTCGGCGAGCAGCGCGCCGAACGCGACGGCCGACTTGATCGTCCCCTGGAACGCCGGGCCGGCCTCGGTGACGCCGAGGTGCAGCGGGTACTCGCAGGCGGCGGCGAGCTGCCGGTACGCCTCGATCATCACGACGGGGTCGTTGTGCTTGACCGAGATCTTGATGTCGCGGAAGTCGTACTCCTCGAACAGGGAGCACTCCCACAACGCCGACTCCACCATCGCCTCGGGCGTGGCCTTGCCGTACTTCTCCAGCAGCCGCTTGTCCAGCGAGCCGGCGTTCACCCCGATCCGGATCGGCACGCCCGCGGCCGAGGCCGCCTTGGCGATCTCGCCGATCCGGTCGTCGAACTTCTTGATGTTGCCGGGGTTGACCCGGACGGCCGCGCAGCCCGCGTCGATCGCCGCGAACACGTACTTCGGCTGGAAGTGGATGTCGGCGATGACCGGGATCGGTGACTTTCTCGCGATCGCCGGCAGCGCGTCGGCGTCGTCCTGCGACGGCACCGCCACCCGCACGATCTGGCAGCCCGACGTGGCCAGCTCCGCGATCTGCTGCAGCGTGGAGTTCACGTCGGCGGTGAGCGTCGTGGTCATGGACTGCACCGACACGGGGGCGTCGCCGCCCACCGGCACGCTCCCGACCATGATCTGCCGGGACTTGCGGCGTGCCGCGATGGGACCCCGCGCCTCCTGACCGTCACCGTCGCCGCGGACGCTCGGAATTCCCAGTGAAACGCTCATCCCTCTCCTCTTGCTTGCCGGCCCCGGTACAAAGCCTAAGCGCCCCGTGCCGCTGAGGTGACGGCGCCCGGCAATCAATAGTGTGACCTTCCGACCACGGTCCGTAAACGTTTTGGGTCATTCCGGTAGCTGGAGCGGATTGAACAGGTCGGCGAGGATCAGCAGCACCCCGAATCCCACGAGCAACAGGACGACGAGGTATGTCAAGGGCAGGAGCTTGGTCATATCGACGGTGCCCGGATCCGGACGGCCGCGGATTCGGTTGACGCCCGCGCGGGCCCGCTCGTAGCCGACCACCGCGAGATGCCCGCCGTCCAGCGGCAGCAGGGGCAGGACGTTGAGCGCTCCGAGGAAGATGTTCAGCGACACGACCAGCGAGAGGAACAGGGCGATCTTGTCCCGGGCGGAGGTGTCGGAGGCGAAGATCTGGCCGGACACGTCGGTCGCGCCGACCACGCTGCCGACCTGCCCGCCGGGCGTGCTCTCCCGCTCGGGCGAGAACAGCTTCGGGATCGCCGACGGCACGTCCACCGCGACCTCGCCGACGGCGGCGAGGATCCGTCCGGTGCCGTTGGCGGCGAACACCGCCGCGTTCAGCGGCCCGGTCCGCTCGTACCCGGCGCCGACGACCTTCGCGGACATGCCGACGAACGGTTCCCCGTCCACGTTCGCGAGCTTCACCGGCAGCGTCAGCGGCTCCTCCGCGCCGGGCCGCCGCACCACGAGCCGCACCGCCTGCCCCGGTTCCGCCCGGTCGATCGCCCGGGTGAGGCCGTCCCAGTCGGCGACCGGCGTGCCGTCGAACGCGATGACGCGGTCCCCGGCGCGCAGCCCCGCCTGCGCGGCGGGCGAAGGCGGCCTGCCCTCGCCGCAGCCCACCCGTGCCCCGGCGGGCACGCAGGGGGTGACCTCGTCGACCGTGCTGGTCACGGTGCCGGGTTCGCGGACGCCGATCGTCATGGCCATCACCATGAGGAGCAGGAACGCGAACAGGAAGTTGGCGGCGATGCCCGCCCCGATGACGACCGCGCGGCGCGAGGCCGGCTGACGGTAGAACGCCCGGGAACGGTCCGCCGCGTCGATTTCCTCCAGCGGCGTGTAGCCCACGATCTTGACGAAGCCGCCCAGCGGGATCGCCTTGACGCCGTACTCGGTCTCGCCCCGGCGCGTCGACCACAGGGTCGGACCGAAACCCACGAAGTACTGCGTCGCCTTCATCCCGAACCGCTTGGCAGTCAGCAGGTGCCCGGCCTCGTGCAGCATCACCGACGCCAGCAGCGCGACAACGAACGCCACCGCGCCGAGGAGGAAGGCCATCCCGGTCCCCTTGGGGTTCGTCCCGGGGCGGGCCCCGGGAGGGTCATTCGGTCGCGGTCAGTTCCCTGGTCCTGGTCCGGGCCCAGCCGTCCGCCGCGAGGACGCCGTCCAGCGTCAGTTCCCCGGCCGTGCCCGGACCCCGCTCGTCGTGCTCGTCGTGTTCGTCGTGTTCGCCGTGCTCGTGTTCGTCCATTACCCGCGCGATCGTGTCGACTATCCCGAGGAACGGCAGACGTCCCGCGCGGAACGCGTCCACACATTCCTCGTTCGCGGCGTTGTAAACGGCCGGGAACGTCCCGCCCAGCTCACCGGCGCGCCGCGCCAGCGCGACCGCGGGGAACGCCTCGTCGTCGAGCGGGAACAACTCCCAGGTGTGCGCCCTGGTCCAGTCGACGCCGGGCGCGGCGTCCGGGACGCGGTCCGGCCAGTCGATGCCGAGCGCGATCGGCAGCCGCATGTCGGGCGGGCTCGCCTGCGCCAGCGTGGAGCCGTCGGTGAACTCGACCATCGAGTGGATCACCGACTGCGGGTGCACCATGACCTCGATCCGGTCCATCGGCACGTCGAACAGCAGGTGCGCCTCGATGACCTCCAGCCCCTTGTTGACCAGCGTCGCCGAGTTGATCGTGACGACCGGGCCCATGTCCCACGTCGGGTGGTTCAGCGCCTGCTCGGGCGTGACGGCGGTCAGCTCGTCGCGGCTCCGGCCGCGGAACGGGCCGCCGCTCGCGGTCAGCACCAGCCGCCGCACCTCCTCGGCGCGTCCGCCGCGCAGGCACTGGGCGAGCGCCGAGTGCTCGGAGTCGACCGGGACGATCTGCCCCGGCCGCGCCCGTTCCTTGACCAGGGGGCCGCCGATGATGAGCGACTCCTTGTTGGCCAGGGCGAGCGTCCGGCCGGCGTCCAGCGCGGCCAGCGTGGAGGCGAGGCCGAGCGCGCCGGTCACGCCGTTCAGCACGACGTCGCACGGCCACGCCGCGACCTCGGCGACGGCGTCGGGGCCCGCGACGATCTTCGGGATGGCGAAGTCGCCGGAGGCGTAGCCGTGCCGCTTGGCTTCGGCGTAGAAGGCCAGCTGCAGGTCCTGCGCGGCGGACGCCCTGGCGACGGCGACGACCTCGGGCCGGAATTCCAGCGCCTGCTCGGCCAGCAGATCGACGCGCCCGCCGCCGGCCGCGAGGCCGGTCACCCGGAACCTGCCGGGGTTGCGGCGGACCACGTCCAGCGCCTGGGTGCCGATCGAACCGGTGGAGCCGAGCACGACCAGCTCGCGGACGGGCGCGTCGGGGCTTGAAGGAGACATCACCGTTCCATTGTCGGGCATGCCCGCGCCCCGGTCCCGTTCCGGCCGCGACTCGGCTCAGCGGAATCCGGTGAGGGGGAGGCGGAGGATGAGGCGGGCGCCGTGGACGCCGTCGCCGACGTAGAGGCGGCCGCCGTGGGCGGCGGTGATCTGCCGCGCGATCGACAGCCCGAGGCCGCTGCCGCCGTCGGCGCGGCTGCGGGCGGAGTCGAGCCGGGCGAAGCGCTCGAAGACCCGGTCGCGGTCGGCGGGCGGGATGCCGGGTCCGTCGTCGCGGACCTCGACGACCGCCTCGCCCGGCTCGGCCCGCACCTCGACCTCGATCAGCGTGACGGCGTGCCGCTCGGCGTTGGCGAGCAGGTTGAGCAGCACGCGGCACAGGTGCAGCCGGTTGGCCTCGACCATCAGGCCCGATTCCGCCTTCACCGTGATGGGCACGGACGGGTCGCGGCGGCCGACCTCGGCCTCGACCAGCGCGCCGATGTCCACCGGCTCGTGGGCGGGCGTGTCGCCGGAGTCCAGGCGGGCGAGGACCAGAAGGTCGTCGACGATCCGGTGCAGGCGTTCGATGTCGTCCAGCGAGTGCCTCAGCGTTTCGGCGGGGTCGCCGTCCTCCGGGGCGTCGAGGGCGAGTTCGATGCGGGTCCGCAGGCCCGTGATCGGGGTGCGGAGCTCATGGGAGGCGTCGGAGATGAACGCGCGCCGCCGCAGGAACGCGTCCTCCAGCCTGGCGAGGACCACGTTGACGCGGCGGGCGACGCCCTCGACGTCGTCTCCGGTGGACGGCACCCGGACCCGGCGGCTCAGGTCGGACCCTTCGAGCCCGTCCAGGTCCGCCTGGAGCCGCTCCAGCGGCCGCAGCGCGCGGCGGGCGGAGCCGCGGCCGCCCCAGCCGAGGATCGCGAGGGCGGCGGCGCAGAGGACCGCCATGACGGCCACGAGGACACCGGTGCGGGGGACGTCGGCGAGCAGGTGCAGCGCGACGGCCGCCACGGCGACCGCGGCCACCAGCAGGGAGCCGGCCGCGCCGATCGCCGTCAGCGTCCCGCGCGCCCGTGCGGAGCCGGGCCCGTGCGGCAGGACGCGCGACACGGCATTCCGGACCGACATGTCTCCTTTGTACGCAATATCATTCCAAGGAAGAGCAAAGCACCTGGTCGGCGACCGTATGCGCATGGTCTGCATACGCCCTGGACTTGCGGCGTCCCCGCTTCGCCCCGCGCAGGCCCCGTCTGGGCGGCATAGCTCAGATGACCTTGGACGGGTGGGCGACACGTAAGCCTTTGCCACCCTTTTCACCTTCGGTAGCGGTGACAACACCCTTCCCGGCCTATAAAGGAGGCACGTGACGTCGACTCCCGTCAGGGGGAGGGACATGGGCCAGACAGGCGAACCGACCGTGGACCCGGGCGGGCTGACCACAGCCCAGCGCCTGGGCGACGCGTGCGTCGTCTGCCGCAAGAAGTGGCCCCGGCCGCGCGTACGCGTCGGCCGCCTGCCGGATTCGACCGGGGTGTTCGCGTGCGATGACTGCGCACCCGCCCCGCCGGTACCCCGCGCACGGCGGGGCTCCCGGGGGCCCGTCACGGATGCCGGACGGCCGGCCGGGGAGCGGCCGCCCGAGCGGACGGCGGCGCTGGACGCCGTCGTCATGGAGGTCTCTCCAAGGAGAAGGGTGACCCGGGCATTCGGGGGGAAGTCCGGGACCACCTGACAGGCGCGCCCGGCTGGGGGCGGCCGGGCGCGCCGGAGAGACTCCTCACGATCGCCGAGGGACGCAGCGCACTAAAGCTTCGTGGCCTCGATCCACGTCTTCTTCCACTCGGCGTAGTCGGTGCAGTCGTTCTTGTCGGACTCGTCGTCGCAGTCCTTCGCCGGCGCGTGCGCGAACTCGATCTGGTCGAGGTAGTCGCGGTCGCCGACATGGTAGGCGGCGCAGAAGCCGGGCTTGAGCCGGTCGCCGGAGCACGCCTGCGGATTGGCGGGCGCCACCCCGGTCCACTCCGCCACCTGCTGCTGGACGTCCGGCGACGCGGTCCACTGCAGCCACTGGTACATGCAGTTGGGGTGCTCCACCCGTGCGCCGATCATCCACGCGTCCATCCAGCCGGTCACGCCCTCGGACGGGACGACGCCGCGCACGGGCCGGGCGGCGCGGTTCAGGACGTCCACGTGGTAGGGCCATCCCTGGCCCAGCACGGCCCGTCCGCCCGCGAACGCGCTGACGGCCTCGGCGGGCCGCTCCCAGTAGTCCCCGACGTGGGGGCGCTGCTCGGCCAGCACGCGCCCGGCCGCCTCGAGCTGCCCGGGGGTCAGCGAGTACGGATCGTCGATCTTCAGTTTGGGCCTCGCGCCCTTGAGGTAGAGCGCGGCCTCGGCGATGGACAGCGGGCTGTCGCGCATGATCAGCTTCCCGGAGTACCGGCGGGCCTGCCCGGGACCGAACAGCGCGGCCCAGCTCGCCGGCGGCGGGACGGCGCCGGTGTCGTACATGAGCAGGTTCGAGCCCCACACGTACGGGATGCCGTACTGCCTGCCGTCCCGCCTGAGCAGGCCGCGCAGCTTCGGCTCCAGCTTCTTGTAGCCGTCGACGAGGTCGGTGTTGACGGGGGCGACCTGGTTCTCGGCGATCAGCCGCCCGGCGACCTCGGGCGGCGCGGCGACGCCGTCGTAGCGGCGGTCCTCGTCGCGCATCAGGTCGGCCATCTCCTCGGGCGTCTGGACGACCTTCAGCCCGATCTTGCAGCCGGTGCGCTCCTGGAACGGGGTGACCCAGTCGACGCGCGGGTCGCTGGTGCCGCTCTCGATCGATCCGGGCATGGTGACGAGGTTGAGCATCCCCTCGCCCGGCCCGAGGGTGCTCGCCGCCTTGGCGACGCCGACCGGCTCGTCGTCCTCGCCGCTGCAGGCGGCGAGGCCCGCGGCGGCGAGCGCGGTGGCCGCCGCCAGGGCCGACCACATCCTGACCCGCGCCGTGGCCTTCAGCCGCATGTCGCTCCCGATCCGTGCCCGGGGCCCTCCCCCTCGTGAACGGGCCCGTCGGCGAGCGTAGCGTCTCCGCCGCGGCGGGGAGGCCCGTACCCGCCCCGGACGGCGGTCCGCGCCGCCCCC
This sequence comes from Spirillospora sp. NPDC048819, assembly GCF_040650055.1. Lineage (NCBI taxonomy): Bacteria > Bacillati > Actinomycetota > Actinomycetes > Streptosporangiales > Thermomonosporaceae > Spirillospora > Spirillospora sp. NPDC048819. The sequence goes on from NZ_JBEZGN010000002.1 coordinate 513,026, forward strand.
GGCCGCCATTCCGGCGCGTCCCGGCGCGCGGGCACGAGCCGATCGCCGGTTTTCTTCGATTTCCCCTCCGACTCGCGGCGGCGCGCACGGCGCTTACCGTTGATCGCGACCCGGTGTTTCCGGTTCCGTTTCTCAAAGGTAAGGCAAGTGTGTCCATTGACCGGCGATTCCCGCCCGAGTTTCCGCGGCCGATTGCCACATCGGTGTTTTCGGACGGGTTGTTAATGGAGAAACCGCCACGACCCCGGGGGACGGTGGGTGCCGGCGTCCGCGCCATACACGGAGGTTGCTGGAGAGGGATATGGCGGGGACTGCCGTCCTTCCCGGGGCCGCGGCGGCACCGGCGGGCGTGGCGAGGTTGGGGAACAGCGGATCACCTTGCAGTGCTGCCTGGCCACGCGATCGCCGGTACCCGGCCGAACGGCGACGGTGTGACGCCCTCGAGACGGAGGAGATTCGAGGGACGTCGCACGTCAGGCCGGGTGTCGCGGGACGTCCGCGGACGATCGTGCTCGATCAGGGGGCGGCTCGTTGCGGCGTGCTTGACCACCTCGATCCGTGCGATGAGCCGTTGCGGGGTGTCGGCTTCCAGGAAGTCGCCGACGTCGCGGTCCTTCGGCGGCAGTGCCCACCAGTGGCCGGTGAACAGGCCGAACCAAATGGTCCAGCCCGGAAATCGCCTTGCGAGCGCGTCCACCTCTGCTGCGTGGTCGGCTGCGGTCATAGCGCGGCTCTCCTGCACATCGGCCCCACCGGACTCGGGCGGCTCCGGACCTCATGTTTCTGACTGCGGACCCTGACTTATTATTTCGCCTCATTTAATGCAGACAGTCAGATTGTGTCGCCCGCCACAGAGCCCGTCAATGGGTGTTGGCATTATTCGTCGTCCGCCGCCGGACGAAAATTGACGACGAAAAGCGACGGGCGTGGGAAAATCCCGTACCTCCCCGACCTGGGCGTTCTCACGGTGGGCGAACGGTTCTCACGCCATGCGATCCCGGCCCGCTCGGTTTGATAGCTTTTGCCACTTTCTGGGCGATTCGCCGTTTTCCACACGGACGAACGTGCGGCCGGTCATGGCGACCGGCCGCACGTTCGGGCGATCCGCAGGAAGGACGGGGTTCAGCCGCTGGTGGGGAAGCCCAGGTTCACCCCGCCGTGGCTTGGGTCCAGCCAGCGCGAGGTGACCGCCTTCGTCCGGGTGTAGAAGTGGACGCCCTCCATCCCGTGGGCGTGGCTGTCACCGAACAGTGAGTCCTTCCATCCGCCGAAGGAGTAATAAGCCATCGGAACCGGGATCGGCACGTTGACGCCGACCATCCCGACCTCCACCTCGTTCTGGAAGCGGCGCGCCGCCCCGCCGTCGTTGGTGAAGATCGCGGTGCCGTTGCCGTACGGGTTGGCCGAGATCAGCTCCATGGCCTCCTCGTAGGAGCCGGCCCGCACCACCGACAGCACCGGGCCGAAGATCTCGTCCTTGTAGGCGTCCATCTCCGGGGTGACGTGGTCGAGAACGGTGGGACCAAGCCAGAACCCGTCCCCTGCGCCGCCGAGGACGTCCAGGGCACGGCCGTCGATGGCGAGCGCGGCGCCCTGCGCGACCCCGCCGTCCAGATAGGACGCGACCTTGTCGCGGTGCGCCTGCGTGACCAGCGGCCCCATGTCGGACTCGGGGTCGTCGCCGGGGCCCACCTTGAGCTTCGCGACCCGCTCGCGGACCTTGGCCATCAGCTCGTCCCCGACCGGGTCGACGGCGACGACGACGGAGATCGCCATGCACCGCTCCCCCGCCGAGCCGAACCCGGCCGACACGGCGGCGTCCGCGGCGAGGTCGAGATCGGCGTCCGGCAGCACGAGCATGTGGTTCTTCGCTCCGCCGAGCGCCTGCACCCGCTTGCCGTTCGCCGCCGCCGTCGCGTAGATGTACCGGGCGATCGGGGTGGAGCCGACGAAGCTGACCGCCTTGACGTCGGGGTGGTGCAGCAGCCCGTCCACCGCGGCCTTGTCCCCGTGGAGGACGTTGAACACCCCGTCAGGCAGCCCCGCCTCGGCCCACAGCTCCGCGATCCGGACCGACGCCGACGGGTCCTTCTCCGACGGCTTGAGGACGAACGTGTTCCCGCACGCGATCGCCACCGGGAACATCCACATCGGCACCATCGCCGGGAAGTTGAACGGGGTGATCCCGGCGGCCACGCCCAGCGGCTGCAGGATCGAGTAGGCGTCCACCCGCGTCGAGACGTTCTCGGAGAAACCGCCCTTGAGCAGGTGCGGGATCCCGCAGGCGAACTCGACGACCTCCAGGCCGCGGGCCACCTCGCCCGCCGCGTCCGAGACCACCTTGCCGTGCTCGGACGAGATCAGCCGGGCCAGCTCGTCCCGGTGCCCGCTCACCAGCTCGCGGAACCTGAACAGCACCTTGGTCCGCTGCGACAGCGAGGTGTCCCGCCAGGCGGGGAACGCGGCCTTCGCCGCGGCGACCGCGGCGTCGACCTCGGGCTGCGCGGCGAAGTCGACGGTCCCGGCGAGACGCCCGGACGCCGGCTCGTAGACGTCGCCGCGCCGCTCGGCCCCGCCGGCGTGCGGCTTGCCGCCGATCCAGTGCGTGACGTGCTTGTTCTCGGTCATGAGGTGGCTTCCCCGTTCACCGCGTCGAGGGACGCGGTCAGGATGCCGAGGCCCTCGGCGGCCTCGGCGTCGGTCAGGTTCATCGGCGGCGCCATGCGCAGCACGTTTCCGTACAGGCCGCCCTTGCCGATCAGCAGTCCCCGCTCGCGGGCCGCCTCCATCACCGCCGCGGTGATCGGCGGGCTCGGCTCCCCGGTCCCCGGGTCGGCCAGCTCGATCGCGAACATCAGGCCCTTGCCGCGCACGTCCTTGACGATGGGGAGGCGGCCCGCCGCCTCCTGCAGCCCGCCCATGATCGTGGCGCCCTGTCTCGCCGCATTGGCCTGCAGGTCGTGGTCCAGGACGTAGTCGAGGGTCGCGTTCGCGGCGGCCGTCGAGATCGGGTTGCCGCCGAACGTGGAGACGCCGAGGGCGTGCAGGGAGTCCATCAGCTCGCCCCGGGCGACGACGCCGCCGATCGCGAACCCGTTCCCGAGGCCCTTGGCGAACGTCATCATGTCCGGGGTCACGCCGTGGTTCTGGATGCCCCAGAAGCTCTGGCCCGTCCGTCCCCAGCCCGTCTGGACCTCGTCGGAGATGAGCAGGATCCCGGACTCGTCCAGGACGGTCTTGTACGCGGCGAACAGGCCGTCCGGCGGCATCGTGAACCCGCCGACGCCCTGGATCGGCTCGGCGATGAGCGCGGCGACGTCCCCGCCGGTCGCGGTGGCGAGGACGTGCCGGAGGTCCTGCACGCACGCGTCGATGTACGCCTCGTCCGACATGCCGGCGAACTGCGGGAGGTGCCGGTCGGCGCCGTGCAGGAAGTGCACGTTCAGCGGCGAGTAGGACACGTTCGTCCAGGCCCGGTTGCCGGTGATGCCCGTCGTGCCGAACGACCGGCCGTGGTAGCTCTGCCGCATCGCCAGGACCTGGTCGCTGCGGCGCGCGTACGCGGCCAGCAGCAGCGCCGTCTCGTTGGCCTCGGTCCCGGAGTTGGCGAAGAACACCTTCGCGTCCGGGATCCCCGACAGGCGGGCGATCTTCTCGGCCAGCTCGACCTGCCCGCGCAGCAGGTACGCGGTGGAGGTGTGCACGACGCCGGTGGCGAGCTGCCGCTCCACCGCCTCCCGCACCTCCGGGACGTCGTAGCCGAGCATGTTCGTCAGGATGCCGGTGAAGAAGTCGAGGTAGCCGTTGCCCTCGGCGTCGGTCACACGGCTGCCCTTGCCGCCGACGATCTCGATGGGTTCGGTGTAGTTGAGCGCCATCCACGACGGCAGGACCGCCTGGTGGCGCCGGAGCAGATTCGCATGTTCCGACATGCCTCAAGTCTCGTTCCCGCAGGCCGCCGGGGCCACCCGCAGAGTGTCACGACCCTGCGCCCGCGCTTAACGCTCTGCTGGCGGGCTGACATCCTGTAACGGCGGACCGGTCGCTCCTTGACATCCTGTCGGGATATCCTCGTGGTCGATGCTGCCTACCGTCGACGACGTGCTCCGGCTTGAGGCGGTCCGCCGCGGACAGCCTCGCGTCGTCGCGGGCGCCGACCGCACCGGCAACCGGGTCCGCTGGGTGCACGTCGCCGAGGTGACCGACATCGCGCACCTGCTGCACGGCGGCGAACTCGTCCTCACCACGGGGATCGCGCTGCCGGACGAGCCCGAGCCGCTGCGCGCCTACATCGGCGAACTCGCCGACGTCGGGGTGAGCGGCCTCATGATCGAACTGGGCCGCCGCTACGCCACCGCGCTGCCGCCCGCACTGATCGCCGCCGCCGAGGACCACGGCCTCCCCGTGATCGTCTTCACCCACGAGCCCGCGTTCGTGGACATCACCGAGTCCGTGCACGCCCGGATCGTGCAGGACCAGTTCGCCGAGCTGCGCGCCTCCGAGCAGCTCCACGAGATCTTCACCCAGCTGTCGGTCGAGGGCGCCTCCACCGACGAGGTCGTCCGGCAGGTCGCCGCGCTCGGCGGGCACCCGGTCGTGCTGGAGAACCTCGCCCACCAGGTGCTCGCCGCCGACGCGGGCGGCGCCGACCCGTCCGAGCTGCTGTCGGCGTGGGAGACCCGCTCCCGCCCCGTCCGGCCCGGCCGCCGCACCGGCTACGACGCGACGTCCGGCTGGCTGGTGACCATGGTCGGCGCGCGCGGCGAGGACTGGGGCCGGCTCATCATCGACCTCGGCGCCCCGCCGTCGCCCCGCGAGACCGTCCTGATCGAGCGGGCCGCCACCACCCTCGCCCTCGGCCGCCTCCTCGACCGGCACGCCGAGAGCGTCGAACGCCAGGCGCATGGGACGATCATCGCCCGCATCCTCGCGCACGCCTACTCCGACCCGCAGGAGGCCGCCGCCCGCGCCCGCGCGCTCGGCGTCCCGCTGTCCGGCCGGCGGCTGCTCGGCGTGGTGCTCAGGCACCGCGGCCCCGGCACGCCCGCCCCGCCGGTCGGGGAACTGTCCGCCCTCGCCGAGACGGCCGCCGCCGCCTGCAAGGACGCCCGGCTCGCCGCGCTCGTCGGCGTCCTGGACGAGGGCGGCCCGCACGCCCGCGTCGGCGTCCTGGCCTCGCTGCCCGCCCGCGCCGACGTGGAGACGGCGCTCACCGAGGTCGCCACCCGCGTCCGCAAGCGGTCCGGCGACACGGTGATGGCGGCCGGGTCCGTCGTCGAGACGATCCGCGACGTCCGCCGCTCCTTCCTGGAGGCCGAGCAGGTCGCCGACGTCGCCGCGCGCGGCTCCGGCGCCCGCCTGTACTACAGGCTCCCCGACCTGCGCCTGCGCGGCCTCCTGCATCTGCTCCGCGACGACGCCCGCGTCCAGACGTTCGTGGAACGCGAGCTCGGGCCCCTCCTGCAGTACGACGCCCAGCGAGGCAGCGACCTCACCCGCATCCTGGAGCTGTACCTCGAATCCGGGCGGAACAAGGCCGTCGCCGCCCAGCATGCCCACCTGTCCCGTCCCGCCTTCTACGAGCGCCTCCGCCGCATCGAGCGCGTCCTGGACGCCGACCTCGACGACGTGGATTCCTGCGTCTCCCTCCACGTCGCCCTCCTGGCCCTCAGCTCCGTGCGCTGGGAGCGCCCCTGACACCGGATTGGCCGGTGAAGGCCGTCCGGGACGGGCCTTCCCCGCATACGCTTCACTCCATGACGGACGCTGCGTTGCATGTTCATCGGTACGGGGATCCGTCGGGCCCCCCGGTCGTCGTGCTGCACGGGGTCAGCGGGCACGGGGCGCGCTGGCGGCGGACCGCCGAGCGGCATCTGGCGGACCGGCTGGTCCTGGCGCCCGACCTGCGCGGGCACGGGCGATCACCGCACGAGCCGCCGTGGACGGTCGAGCGGCACGTCGCGGACGTCCTCGCCGTCCTGGACGCGGAGGGCATCGAGCGGGCCGACCTCGTCGGGCACTCCTACGGCGGGATGATCGCGCTGCATCTGGCGCGGACGGCGCCGCGGCGGGTACGGCGTCTTGTCCTGCTGGACCCGGCGATCGGGCTGGACCCGGCGGAGGCGGCGAGGGAGGCGCGCGGCCACATGGCGCCGGTGTCGTTCGCCGACGTCGCCGAGGCCCGGGCCGCCCGCGCGGCGCGGTGGCCCGAGGCGCCAGGCGAGGCGGTGGACGACGAGGTCGCCGAGCACCTCGAACACGAGCCGGATGGCCGGCTGCGCTGGCGGTACGAGCCGGCCGCCGTCGTGACCGCGTACTCGGAGATGGCCCGCCCCCACCTGACCCCGCCCCCGGACATGCCCACGCACCTGGTGATCGCGACGCGGGCCGACCTGGTGCGGCCCGAGTTCGTCGTCGACTGCCGCGCGGCGCTCGGCCCCGGCCTGGTGATCACCGAGATCGAGGCCGGGCACATGCTCTACACCGACCGGCAGGAGGAGACCGGGACGCTGCTCGCCATGTGGCTGGGCGACGGCGTCCGGTGATCTCCGGCGCGGGGCGCCCGCGACCGGCCCGCCCCGGCCGGCGGCCCGGCCCGGACGTTGCCGTTCCGGGTTGTACATCGGCGCGCTGACGGGCAGGAACACCTGGTGACCGTTCACCTGGGTCCCCGTACGTTCGGGGTCGAGGAGGAGCTGCTCCTCGTCGACCCCGTGACGGGCGTGCCCCAGTCGATCTCCGGTTCCGTGATCCGGTACGCGCAGCGGCACGACGAGCTGTTCCTCACCGGCGGGCGGCGGTCGAAGCCGCTGGAGACCGAACTGCAGCGCGAGCAACTGGAGACGGCCACCCCGGTGTGCACCTCGCTGGGCGAGCTGTCCGACCACATCAGGTCCGCGCGGCTGGCGGCGGCGCAGTCGGCGGCCGGTGTCGGCGTCGCGGTGGCCGCCCTCGCGACGTCCCCGGTCGTCGTGCGCCCGTCGCTGACCCCGTCGCACCGCTACCGCCGGATGGCCGACGTCTACGGGACCACCGCCGACGAGCAGCTCACCTGCGGCTGCCACGTGCACGTCGGCATCGAGTCCCCCGACGAGGGCGTCGCCGTCCTGGACCGGATCCGGCCGTGGCTGCCCCCGCTGCTGGCCCTCAGCGCGAACTCGCCGTTCTGGCAGGGCTCCGACACCGGCTACGAGAGCTGGCGGCACCAGGTGTGGGGACGCTGGCCGTCCAGCGGCCCGACCGAGCTGTTCGGCTCGGCGAAGGCGTACCGGGCGACGGTGGAGGCCCTCCTCGCGACCGGCGCGCTGGTCGACGAGGGCATGATCTACTTCGACGCCCGGCTGTCGCGGCACTACCCGACCGTGGAGATCCGCGTGCCGGACGTGTGCCTGGACGCCGGCGACGCCGTGCTGATGGCGGCGTGCGTGCGGGCCCTGGTCGACACCGCCGCCGGCGCCTGGCACCGGGGCGAGCCGCCGGACCCGGTGCGGGCCGACCTCATGCGGCTGGCGATGTGGCGGGCCGGGCGGTCGGGGCTGCGCGGCGACCTCGTCCACCCGTCCACCCGGTGCGCCGCCCCCGCCCGCGAGGTCGTCGGCGCGCTCCTCGATCATCTGAGCCCGGCGCTGGAAAGGTCCGGCGATCTGAAGGCCGTCACCTCGATGCTCCACGACCTGCTGGAACGCGGCAACGGCGCGCAGGTCCAGCGGGCCGTGCACGCCCGGACCCGCGACCTCACCGCCGTCGTCGCGGCGGCCGCCGACCGCACCGTGGACGTGTAGTCAGCGCCTGCCGAGCAGCCGGCGCAGGCCGGGGTCCGCGGCGAACAGGCGGTCCAGCTCGGCGGCGCCGACCCGGTCGGCGAGGATCTGCAGGACGATGTCCTGCCGGACGTACTCGGCGGCCATCAGGGCGACGGCCGGGTCGGCGGTGTAGATGCCCCACGCCGCACCCTCCCCGAACCCGCCCACGACGGCCTCGCGCCGGTCGCCGACGACCACGATGAGCCGGTACCCGAGATCCTCCAGAACGGCCTCGGGCGCCGAGTAGCGGTGCTCGTGGACGTTCCCGGGCCCGTCGAACGGTTCCTTTCCGAACGACACGACCGACACCTCGACGTCCCGGTCGGCGGCCGCGAGCAGGGGGCCGCGCAGCACCCGCATCTCCTCCGGCCAGATCGACGCGAACAGGTCCCGGCGCGCGCCCGCGACGACGTCCCCGGCCCGGTCGAGCATCGCGTCGGCGTCCTTGAGGTTGTGGATCAGGTGCCCCTCGGGCGCGGCGGCGACCGCCGGCAGCGCCGACCGCAGCGCGGACACCGACCCGTCGAACTCGCGCCGCATGCGGTCCAGCAGGGACTCCGGAGGCAGCGGGAGGTACTCGGTGGCGTCGGACGACCCGCGCACCTCGTACGCCGCCCCGCGCGACACGAGCTTGCCGAGCGTCTCGTACACGGTGCTGCGCGGCACCCCGGAGCGCTTGGCGACCTCGTACCCGTTGACGGGCCGCCCCGCCCCCACCAGCGCCACGTAGGCCTTGGCCTCATACCCGGACATGCCGAGCCGCTGCAGATGAGCCAAGACATCCTGAACACTCACCGCCGCAATGCTACGCCCGCGGCGCGGCGGGGTTCCGCGCGCGCCGCGGGCCGGCCGGCGCGGCTCAGGCGGCCTTGCGCTGGAACGGCAGGTAGCGGTCGGCGCGGCGGGGGCGGGCGAGGAGGCCGGTGGACTCGACGGCGAGGATGCGGTCGAAGCGGAAGGCGCGGACGCCGCGGCGCATGCGGCACCAGCCGACGAGGTACCAGTGGTCGCGGTGGACGAGGCAGGTGACGGGCTCGACCTCGCGGATCGTGACGTTGGCGCCGGCGTCGCCGTAGCAGAGCCGGACGACGCGGTGCTCGGTGATGGCGGCGGCGATCACGCGGGCGCGGTCGGAGGTGGAGGCGTCCAGCGGCGTGGTGAGGGTGCCGAGCGTGGTGGTGACCACCTCGTCGGCGGGGGTGGCGTCGAGGAGGGCGTGCAGGGCCCGGCGCGCGGTCGTGGCCTGCGGGCCGGCGCCGAGGTGCGCGAGGGAGAGCGCGAGGGCGGCGATCTCCGCCGCGGTGAGCGCGGTGGGTGCGGTGGGCGCGGTCTGGGGGTGCGTCGCAACGTTCGCCATGGTTCGATCATACGTTCGAACACTGACATTTTGCAGCGTTCGGGCACGGCCGGATCGGGTCGTGTGACGCAGTTGGGGAGCCCGGGGGACGATGATCGGTTACATGGTTGAGAACGCGACCGCGCATGGTGAAAACTTGGACACCGAAACGTGCTCAACTTGGGGGAAACGGGGCGGACATGGGCCATCGGCGGACCGGCCTTGAGTGACGCGCGCATGGGCCGGCCTCCGATGAGCCGTGACGAGGTGGACCGCACGCTGGCGCGCCTCCGCGACGAGAAGGAGCGCATCAGCACGGCACTGCTCGAACTGGAGGTCCACCAGGGCTACCAGTTACTGGAAGGGGCGGCACTGGACGGCGAGACGTTGCGCGTGCAGTCCGAAGTGCGTGCGGGCATGGCCTCGCTGTGGGGCCTGTTCGATCTCTACGGGCGGGCGCTGGGCGCCGCCGAGGATCTCCGCGCCCGGCACCCCAAGCCGGGGCAGGCGCAGCTCACCGAGCTCACCCGGCTGCTCGCCGGTCCGTCGGTCGAGCTGCCCGTCACCGAGGTGCCGCTGGAACGGCGGACGCTGCTGTCGGTCCCCTCAGGGGAGAAGCTGACGCTGCGGGCCGCGGTCGAGCGGATGACCCCGCTGTACGAGGAGGTCGCGCAGGCGGTCGCGGCGCTCGACACGGTCTGGTCGGCGCTGCTGTCGCGGCTCGCCGAGGTGGAGGCCGAGCGCCGGGCCGCGGAGGACCTGCTTCACTCCCTCGGCGGGGCGGAGCCCGAGCTCGACCGGCTCCGCGCCGAGCTCGACGCCGTCGCCGCCCTCGTGCGCGGCGACCCGATGGCGCTGGCGCGCGGCGACCGCGCCGACACCGGGCGGCTGGACGTGATCCGCACCGGCCTGGCGGAGGTGCGCCGCGGCCTGGAGGAGGCGGAGCGGGTGCGCGACGGGTTCGCCGACCGCCTCCGCGGCGTCGCCGCCGTCCTGGACCTGCTGCGCGGCACGGAGGCGGAGGCCCGCCGCCTCCGCGACGAGGTGCTCGCCAAGATCGCCTCACCGGTGCTGCCCGACCTGCCCGACATGTCCGCCTCCCTCGCCGACCGGCTCGCCGCCGTCGGCCGTCCGGGACAGGGTGCGGCGGCGGCGCGCGGCGGCGGCTGGACCGATCTGGCGGCGCGGGTCGCCGATCTGGAGAAGGCGGCGAACGGCGCGCTGGAACGCGCCCGCGAGACCGCCGGTGTGATCCGCGGCCTGCTGGACCGGCGCGAGGAACTGCGCGGCCGGCTGGAGGCCTACCGGGTGAAGGCCGCGAGGCTCGGGCACGCCGAGGACGCCGAGCTGGCCCGGATCTACGACCGGGCCCGCGGAATGCTGTGGACCTCTCCCTGCGATCTCCGGAAGGCGACCGTGACGCTGTCGGAATACCAGCAGGCCATCAACGCGCGGGCGAAGGGAACGAATCGATGAGCCAGTGCGCCGAGCCGGGCTGCGGCGGAACCGTCGACGGCGGATACTGCGTCCTATGCGGCGTGGCCGCCTCCACGAGCCCGCCGTCCACCCCTCCCCCGCAGCCCGCTCCTACCCCGCCGAACGGGTGCATGCAACCCGGCTGCACCGGGACCATCTCCGACGGCTACTGCGACGTCTGCGGCAATCCCCCGGCGAGCGCCCCGAGCGTGCCCGCCCCGCGCCCTCCGGCCGCCGTGCCCGACGACGGGTGCCGCCAGCCGGGCTGCACCGGGACGATCATGGACGGCTACTGCGACGTGTGCGGCTCACCGCCCGCCCACACGACCCTCACGTCCCGCGGCGGCACCGCGGGCACGGCCGGAAGCTCCGCCACCGGCGCCACGCGGACGGGCAGCACCCGAACCGGGTCGGCGCGCTCCTCCGGACGCCGCGGAATGCTCGGCGCGGGGCTCGTCGAGGTGCCGCGCGTCCCGTACCGGGACCCGTCCACCGCGGTCATGAGCAACCCGCAGGTCGCCGAGGGCAAGCGGTTCTGCAGCAACTGCGGCGAGCAGGTCGGCCGGGGACGCGGCGACCGGCCGGGACGCACCGAGGGATTCTGCGCCAAGTGCGGCACCCGCTTCTCCTTCACCCCGAAGCTCAACCCGGGCGACCTCGTCGGCGGGCAGTACGGGGTGCTGGGCTGCCTCGCCCACGGCGGCCTCGGCTGGATCTACCTGGCCAAGGACAGGAACGTCAGCGACCGGTGGGTGGTGCTCAAGGGCCTGCTGGACAGCGGCGACGCCGACGCGATGGCCGCCGCGGCGGCCGAGCGCGCCTACCTCGCCGAGGTCGAGCACCCCAACATCGTCAAGATCTACAACTTCGTCCAGCACGACGGCGACGGCTACATCGTCATGGAGTACGTGGGCGGGCAGTCCCTCAAGGACATCCTGCTCCAGCAGCCGCAGGCGCGCGGCGAGAAGCACCTCCCCCTCCCGCAGGCCATCGCGTACGGGCTGGAGGTGCTGCGGGCGTTCGAGTACCTGCACGCCCAGGGCCTCGTCTACTGCGACTTCAAGCCGGACAACGTGATCCAGTCCGCGGAGGAGCTCAGGCTGATCGACCTCGGCGGCGTGCGGCGGCTGGACGACCCGGACGGCGCCATCTACGGCACTGTCGGCTACCAGGCCCCGGAGATCGCCGACGACGGTCCGTCCATCTCGTCCGACCTCTACACGGTCGGCCGCGCGCTGGCCGTGCTGAGCTTCCCGTTCCGGGGCTACACCAGGACGTACGTCGACTCCCTTCCGCCGCGCGCGGAGATCCCGCTGCTCCAGCGGTTCGAGTCGTTCGACCGCTTCCTGCGCCGCGCCACGCACAAGGACCCGGCGGAGCGGTTCCAGGACGCGGGGGAGATGGCCGAGCAGCTCACCGGTGTGCTGCGCGAGGTCCTGGCCGCGCAGGGCGGTGCGCCGCCTCCGGCGCCGTCCGGGCTGTTCGGGCCGGAGCGGTTCGCGACGCGGATGGCGGGCGGCGAGTCGGACGAGTCCGCGCTGCCGCCCGTCCCGCCGGCCGTGGCCGCGGCGGCGCTGCCGGTGCCGCTGGTCGACGGGTCCGACCCCGCCGCCGCGTTCGTCTCGGGGCTGTCGGCGCTGGAGCCCGAGCAGGCCGCCGAGGCGGCGGCGAACGCCCCGGTCCGCACCCCCGAGGTCAAGCTGGCGCAGGCCCGCGCCCAGATCGAGCTCGGCCGCCCCGACGAGGCGGGCGGGCTGCTGGACGAGGTCGCCGCCGACCGCCCCGGGGACTGGCGGATCGACTGGTACCGCGCGGTCGCGCTGCTCTCCCAGGGCCACGTCGACGCGGCCGAACCGCGCTTCGACCGGCTGTACGGGCTGCTGCCCGGCGAGGCGGCGCCCAAGCTGGCCCTCGCCTACTGCCGCGAGCCGAAGGCGCCGGCCGAGGCGGTCCGCCTGTACGAGATGGTGTGGCGGACCGACCAGAGCTACATCAACGCGGCGTTCGGCCTCGCCCGCGTCCATCTGGCGGCGGGCGACCGGCGCGCGGCGGTCGCCGCGCTCGACTCGGTGCCGAAGATCTCGATCCGGTACGTGCCCGCCCAGGTGGCGGCGGTCGCGACGGCGGTGCGGGGCCGTCCGGCGGCGGAGCTGACGGCGGCCGAGCTGGTCGCCGCGGGCGGGCGTCTCACCGCGCTCGACCTGGACGCCGAACGCCGCGACCGGCTCGCCGCCGAGGTCCTGGAGGCCGCGCTCGACTGGCTCCTGGACGGTCCCGGCGCCACGGGCGGTGCGCAGGGCGGCTCCCTGCTCGGCTCCCCGCTCGCCGAGGCGCCGCTGCGCCAGCTGCTGGAGGGGACGTACCGGGAGCTGGCACGGCGCACCAGGGACCGGGACGAATGCCGCCGGCTCGTCGACTCCGCCAACGCCGTACGCCCGAGGACGCTGCTGTGACAGACGATCAGAACGGGGCGGACCCGGTCGGGGCCAAGGCGGCGGAGCTGTCGTGCCCGTCCTGCGGCGAGATGGTGTATCCGGGGGAGATCTTCTGCGAGGAGTGCGGCCACCGGGTCGCCGACGCGCCGCCCGCCGAACAGGCCGGCACGGGCTCGGCGGAGGGACGACCTGACGCCACGATCAGGCAGAGCTCGTCGTCCGCGGGCCGGCGGGCGGGCGGGCGGCCGTGCCCGGGCTGCGGCGGGACGGCGATCGACGCGGACGGCTACTGCGAGACGTGCGGGCTGCGCCAGCCCGCGGAACGCGACCACGTCGAGATCGAGCTTCCGGCGGCCGGCGACGGGAACGGGGCCCGGCCGGTGATCGCGGCGGGCGCGAGCGATCGCGGCCGGCGCTACCCCCGCAACGAGGACGCGCTCGCCATCGCCGCCCACTCCGCCGGGGTCGCCGCCGTGGTGGCCGACGGCGTCGGCTCCTCGCAGCGTCCCGAGGACGCCTCCCGCACGGCCGCCGACACCGGCGCCGCCGAACTGGTGGCGCTGCTCGACTCCGGCGAGGACCCCGAGGACGCCACCCGCGGCGCGGCGCTCAGCGCGGCCGCGGCGGTCGCCGCGCTGGCCACGTCGCCGTCCGACGCGCCGTCGTGCACGTACGTGTCGGCGGTGACGCGCGGCCCTGCCGTCACCGTCGGCTGGATCGGCGACAGCCGCGTCTACTGGCTGTCCGCCGACGGCGCCGTGGACCCCGGCGAGGGCGGCGCGGACGGCGCGCGGGAACCGGGCCCGGACGAGGCGGCGGGCCCGGACGAGGCGGAGGTGAGCACCGGCGACATGGCCGAGCTCGGCCCGTCCCGCCGGCTCACCGAGGACGACTCGTGGGCCGCGTTCATGGTCGCCCAGGGCTCGCTGACCGAGGCGGAGGCCGAGGAGCACCCCAACGCGCACGTCATCACGGCGTGGCTGGGCGCCGACGCCGGGCAGGTCAGCCCGCACGTGGCGACGTTCCGCCCGGCGGGCCCCGGCACGCTGCTGGTCTGCAGCGACGGCCTGTGGAACTACTTCCCGGCGGCCCGCGACATCGCGGCGCTGCTGGCCGCCGGCCCCGGCGCCGTGAACGGGACGGGCGGTCCCGCACCGGATCCGGGGCACGACCCGGCGGCCGACCCGCTCGGCGTCGCGCGGGCGCTGGTGCGCCACGCCCTGGACGCGGGCGGCCGAGACAACATCACGGTCGCGGTGATCCCGCTGCCGTCCCCCACCGCCCCGCAGAGCCGCATCCATGAGAGCACCCCGCAGAGCACGGAGCAGCCCCGATGAGCGAGCAGCCACAGTTCACCGTCAAGATCGACCAGAACAAGTTCCTGCCCGAGGGCGGCCGCGAGGTGCACGCCATCGTGTCCGTGGAGGCGACCGCCGAGGGCGGCGTCGCGGCGGCGGCGTCCACCGCGAAGGCGTCCGAGGTCATCATCATCGACACCTCGGGCTCGATGTCCTACCCCGACACCAAGCTGCGCGCGGCGGTCGCGGCGGCGCAGGTCGCGATCGACACGCTCCGCGACGGCGTGGAGTTCGCGGTCATCTCCGGATCCAACACCGCCTCGATGGTCTACCCGCAGCACGGCGGCCTCGTCGCCGCCGACGCGCAGAGCAGGCAGAAGGCCAAGCGGGCGCTGAACGGACTGAAGGCGTCCGGCGGCACCGCGATCGGGTCGTGGCTGCGGCTGGCCGACGAGCTCTTCGACGACGACCGGGGCGGCATCCGGCACGCGATCCTGCTGACCGACGGCAAGAACCAGCATGAGACGCCCGAGGAGCTCGACGCGGTCCTGTTCCGCTGCGGCGGCCGGTTCGTCTGCGACTGCCGCGGCGTCGGCACCGACTGGGAGGTCGCCGAACTGCGCAAGATCGCGTCCGCGCTGCTCGGCAGCGTCGACATCGTCGCCGACCCGGCGGGCCTCGTCGCCGACTTCCAGGCGATGACGGAGGCGGCGATGGGCAAGGCCGTCGCCGACGTCGCCCTGCGGGTGTGGACGCCGCAGACGGCGAGCCTGCGGTTCGTCAAGCAGGTCATGCCCTCGGTGGAGGACCTGACCGGCAAGCGCGTCGAGTCGGCGCCGCAGGCGGGCGACTACCCGCTCGGCGCGTGGGGCGCCGAGAGCCGCGACTACCACATCTGCGTGGAGGTCCCGCCGGGCGAGATCGGCAAGGAACTGCGCGCCGCGTGGGTCAAGCTGGTCGTGCCGGGGGCGCCCGGCGAGGAGGCGCAGGTCCTCGCGAGCGGCAACGTCCTCGCCCAGTGGACGGACGACGAGGTCCAGTCCACGAGGATCAACCCGAGGGTGGCGCACTACACCGGGCAGGCCGAGCTGGCCTCCGTCATCCAGGAGGGGCTGCAGGCCCGCAAGGACGGCGACCTCGACACCGCGACCGCGCGGCTCGGCCGGGCGGTGGTGCTCGCCGACGAGGCCGGCAACGACGCGATCACCGCGATGCTGCGCAAGGTCGTGGACGTCGTCGATCCCGCGACCGGCACCGTCCGGCTCAAGCGCAACGTCGACAAGGCCGACGAGATGGAGCTCGACACCCGTTCCAGCAAGACCGTCCGGACACGTAAGGACGAGACCCTGACCACTCCGCGCCCGGGCAAGCACTGAACATGGCGAACTGCCCCAACGGACACACCTCACAGTCGCCGGACTACTGCGACGTCTGCGGCGAGCGCGTCAGCGCCGCCTCGTCCGGCCCCGGCTCCGGCTCCGGCCCGGGCGCCTCGCCCGGCCCGCCCGTACCGCATGCCCCGCCCGCCCCGCCCGGCGGAGGCACCGGCGGCGGAGCGACGGCCTGCCCGGACTGCGGGACGCCCGGTACCGACCGCTTCTGCGAGGCGTGCGGCTACGACTTCGCCACGGGCGGCGGCAAGCCCACGCCGAAGACGGCCCCGGCGAGGCCGTCCCAGCCGGCAGCACACGTCCCGGGACCGCCCGGCCCCGGGCCAGCACCCGGTCCTCCGCCGCCCGCGCCTCCCGTCCCGCAGCCGCCCGTCCCCGCCCCGCCGGTACCGGCACCGCCCGTGCCCGCGCCTCCGGTGCCGGCTCCGCCGATCCCCGCGCCGCCCGTCCCCGGGACGGCCTGGACGGCGGTCGTGACGGCCGACCGCGACTACTACGACCGGGTCATCGCCGAGGAGGGCCCCGACTCGGCGTCGCTCACGTTCCCGCCGTACGCGCCCCCGAGGAGCATTCCCCTCGTCGGACAGCAGATCCGCATCGGCCGGCGCAGCTCCTCCCAGCCGTCCCCGCCCGAGATCGACCTGCGCGAGCCGCCCGAGGACCCCGGCGTCTCCCACGTCCACGCGGTCCTGCTGGCCAAGCCGGACGGCACCTGGACGCTGGTCGACCCCGGATCCACCAACCGGACCTGCATGAACGGGTCGACCGAGCCCATCCCCTACAACGTGGAAGTCCGGCTCTCCGACGGAGACAGGATCCACGTGGGCGCATGGACCACCATCACCATCACCCGAGGCGAGGCGACATGACGGCCGTTCAGCCGGCTCCCGCGACGGGCCGGCAGCCCGCCCCCGCCCCGCAGCCGGGCCCGCCCGACCGGCGGCGCCCGTCAGGGCTGCTCAGGCGGGCCCCCGGCGCGCCGCCGTCGCGTGTCGCCAGGATGCTGCCGCGCACGGTCGCGACCCGCCTCCGGACGCTGACGGCGCTGGCGATCGTCCTGCTGGTGGCGCTGCTGGCGATCACGTGGGCGGCGATCGCGAACGCGCGCGATGGCGTGCGGGTGATCGGGCACGACGCCGGCCCGCAGGTCGTCGCGACCGGCGACCTCTACTTCCAGCTCACCGACATGGACTCCCAGCTCGCCAACGCGCTGCTGATAGGCGGCGCGGCGGGCGACGGCCGCGAGAAGGCGCTGGCCCGCTACGACGACAACCGGCTGAAGGCGGGCGACGCGCTGCTCAAGGCGGCCAAGCTCGCCGACGAGAGGACCGAGGAGAACACGGCCCGCGACGTGCTCGACGCGCTGGGCCGCTACGAACGGCTCGCCGGGCAGGCCCTGATGCTGGACCGGCAGTCCGACCGCGCGTCCGGCCCGCCGTCCAAGGAGGTCATCGACCTTTACCGGCAGGCGACCGACCTGATGAAGCTGGATCTGCTGCCCAAGGCGTACAACCTCACGCTCGACAACGGCACCCTCGTCCGGCACACCTATGAGGACAAGCGGTCGGCGGTCCTCAGCGGGCGCACGTGGATCATCGCGATCGGGCTGGCGCTGCTCGCCACCCTGGCCGGTTTCCAGTTGTACCTGTCCAGGCGTTTCCGCCGGCTCATGAACATTCCGCTGGCGCTGGCCACGCTCGGCTCACTCGTCCTGGTCGTCGCGGGCGCCACCATGCTGTCCGGTCAGGCGGACCATCTCCGCAAGGCCAAGGAGGACGGCTTCGACTCGATCCTCGCCCTCGCGCGGGCACGCGCCATCAGCAACAGCGCGAGCGCCGACGAGACCCGTTTCCTCCTCGACCCGGAACGGGCCGACGCCTACGAGCAGGTCTATCTGAGCAAGTCCCAGACCGTCCTGTACCTGAAGGCCGGCAATCTGACCGAGTACAACCAGGCCGTGCAGAACAAGCTGTCCTGGGAGCCCGGACGTGCGCCGTTCCTGGGCTTTCTCGGCACCGAGGCCAACAGGCCCACGGAGCCTGGAAAGGAGCGGGCCGAACTGGTGGACGGCCTGAACAAGGTGCTGCGCGACTACCAGAAGGTGCAGGCGAACGACCGGCGGATGAGGGACCTCGTCCACAACGAGCAGGGCGCCCAGGCCGTGGCCGCGCGCAATACGGCCGCGGCGGACTTCGCCAAGTACGACCGGTCCCTGCAGGAGCTGATCGGGATCCACCAGAAGGCGTTCGACGAGGCCGTGAAGGACGGGGACGACGGGACGAGCGGCTGGTACGCCGTCCTCCCGGCCGCGGGCGTCATCATCGCCCTGCTCGTGCTGGTCGGAGTGCGTCCCCGCCTCGCGGAGTACCGGTGGTCGAGGTGACGACACCGGCCGCACGTCCCGCCGGCTCGGTGAAGCGGGCGGCGGCGGCGGTGCTGGCGGCGGCGTCGGTCGTCGCCGCGGCGGCCTGCGGCACGGCGGACGCCGCGGCGGGCTCCCTCGTCGGCGAGGAGTTCCTCACCATCGGCGTCCAGACGGACCAGCCGGGCCTGGGCCGCCAGATCCCCGGGGCCGTGTCCGGCCGCTACGACTCCTACGACGGCTTCGACGTCACGGTGGCCAAGGAACTCGCCAGGAATCTGGGATTCCCCGCCAGGAAGGTGTCGTTCTCGCCGGTGCCTTCGGAGAAGCGTGAGGAGGCGATCGTGTCCGGTGAGGTCGACCTCGTCGTCGGCAGCTACTCGATCACGCCCGAACGCAAGACCATGGTGGGGTTCGCGGGGCCGTACTACGTCGCCCACCAGGACATCCTCGTCCGCAAGGCCAATCCCGCCTCGATCCGGAACCTGCACGATCTCGGCGGAAAACGGCTCTGCTCGGTCGCGGGGTCGCAGTCGTTCCACCGCGTGCGCACCGAGCAGAGCGTCTCCGCGGTGCCCGTCCAGGCCAAGGGGTACACCGACTGCCTGAACAAACTGATCGCGGGCGAACTCGACGCCGTGTCCACCGACGACCTGATCCTCGCCGGCCTCGCCTCCATGGCGGCCAAGACGGGCGACTACATGAAGCTCGTGAACGAGCCGTTCTCGGACGAGCGGTACGGCGTCGGCCTCGAGAAGGACGACGTGGACGGCTGCGAGGCCGTGAACGAGGCGATCACGAAGATGTACCAGGACGACACGGTCCGGCTGCAGCTGAACCGATGGTTCGGCCCCACCGGGCTTGAACTCACCACCACCGTCCCGCAATTCGAAGGCTGCATCTGAACCGGCCGTCACCGACGGCACGGAATTGCTCACGGAATGGCGTGAGAAGGGCCGTGAGACCGGCCGGTCACTGAGATCAGTCGGTTACGTAAGTTCCGGTCGGCCCGCGTGATCGTAAGTTATGGTCGCGATCAAAACCCGGTCCGGTAATCACCGTCACGCCCGAGGAGTGCAATGACGACGGTCATCCTGGTGGTGATGTGCGTCGTGGTGGGGGCGCTCGAACTGTACGCGGGCAAGCAGAGCCGGGATCAGTCGAACGCCTTCACCCGCCGGATCGACGAGCTGAACGAGCAGGTCACCAAGCAGAACAACGTCCTGGTCACGGTGGGCGAGCAGCTCACCGCCGAACTGTCGCGGGTCAAGCAGGACGTGCTGCCCGCGCTCGACACCCGGCTGCGGCAGAACACCGGGCAGGTGGAGGAGCTGGCGGGCCTCGTCCACCAGGCCGACGACTTCCTGCGGACCCAGGCGGGCCGGCTGCGCGACCTGGAACAGCAGCGGATCACGCTCGCCGCGCTGCGCCGCAAGCTCGGCGACGTGGAGACGTCGGTCCGCGCCGTCACCCGGGCGGGCGGCGACGAGGTCGAGGGCAAGGTCGACACCGCCCTCGACCGGCTGGCCGACCTGGAACGCGGCGGCGAGGAGATCCTGGCGCTGCAGCGCACCCTCACCCGGACGCTGGAGGACGTCGAGGACGTCGTCGCCGAGCTGCTGCAGTTCACCGAGGGCGAGCTGGACGAAACCGTCACGGCGGCGCTCACCGGCCGTCCCCGCGCCCACGGCGACGCCGTCACCGCCACCGGGCGGCTGTGGACGCGCGACGACCAGCTCGACGACATCCTCGGCGAGATGTACGAGCGGTGCGTGCGGGCGAGCCGGCTGAACGTCCGCTTCCGCACGGCCGAGGGGTCCGACGGCCCCGCGCCCGGCTCCCCCGAGCGCCGCCGGTACTTCCTCGGCGGCCAGGCCGCCGAGGACCTCGCGGGGTCGTTCAGCGCGCTGCTCATCTCGACCGGCGCCGACCTGCCGCGCAACGGGCTGCGCAACGGCCTGCAGGAGGGCGCGCCGGGCGGCGGGTCCAGACGCGGGCCGGCCAGGGTCGAACCGGGCGTCCCGCCGGGCGTCGAGCCGGCCCGGCCGCCCGAGGACGAGGCGGCCCTCAAAGCCCTGCTGCGGACGCTGTCGGAGTGTTCGGGCGCCGTCGCGCAGATCGGCCCGCTCATGGCCGTCAGGACGCGTGAGGAGCTCCTGTGCGCCGTGCTGACCGCCGCGCAGTCACTGGAGCTGGAGAGCGACGAGGTGTTCTGGGACCCGGCCGCCGCGACCGTCCGGCTGCGGCGCCTGCCGTCCCATCAGCTGTGGGACCTCACCGGCTGGGCCGCCCCATAAGGCGTGGCGCCCCCGTAGACCCGCACGGTCCGCTCCGCCGGGCCGCCAAGCCGCACGTACAGCGGGCAGGTGAGGTCGCGCGTCACCGGGTCGACCTCCGCGCAGAGCCCGATCCCGGCCGCGCGGTCGAGGAACACCGCGTTCTCCACCGCCCGCGCCCCCCGGACCGCGTACGGGACGGAGTCGGCGTCGCCGGTGTCGAACAGCTCCTCGAACGTCAGCCGCCGCGCGAACCGCATCAGCCCCCCGGCGTCCACGACGCGGCTGCCGATCGCCGCCGCCGGGCCCGCGACGACGATGCCGAAGCTCGGGTTCTCCCGGCCGCGGACGTAGATCTCCCGGTCGGGCTCCAGCCCCTTGCGCCGGTCGGGGACCTGCACACCGAACCCGGCGTCGCCGTTCAGGTACGCGGGCGGCCCGAACCCGGGCGCCGCACCGTCCCGGACGCGCAGCGCGCCCGCCGGCATCTCCCAGCCGGGCAGGTACACGCCGAGGCCCCGCAGCAGCAGCCGCCAGATGGGACGTCCCGTCACGTCCGGCGCGAACTCGCCCCGCGCCCCCCGCGTCCCGCCCGCGTCCGCCCGGCCGTGCGGCTCCGCCGCGGGCTCCCTGACGCCGTCCATGCCGATCATCATCAAGCCGCCGATCCCCCTTCGACAAGGCCCCGAATCCCTTACCGCGCGGCCCCTGCGGCGGCGGGACCGCGTCGGCTACCGTTGGACCAACCGGATCATGACGAGGACGCCGCCGTGAATCTGCAGGACATGATGGTGCAGCACGACAACTCGTCGCGCACCGTCGACAAGTACCTCATGTCCCATGAGGGGCGCGTCATCGCGGTCCGCCGCCACCCGGCGGTCCTCATCCCGCCGGTCGCGATCGTCGTCGCCGGGCTCGTCCTGTGCGGCGCGGCGGGCGCGGTCGCCGGCCTGATGTGGATCTGGTGGCTCTGGCTGCTCACGATCGGCTACCTGCTCTGGAAGGTCATCGCCTGGTCGCTGGAGTTCTTCCTGGTCACCGAGCACCGGGTGATGGTGATCAAGGGGGTGCTCAACCGCAGCGTCGCGATGATGCCGCTGTCCAAGGTCACCGACATCACACTGAACCGCTCCATGGCCGGGCGGATGCTCGGCTACGGCGAGTTCGTCACGGAGTCCGCGGGCCAGAAGCAGGCGATCCGCAACATCGGGTTCATGCCGTACCCGGAGCAGCTCTACCTCGAGGTGTCGTCCGTCATCTTCGGCACCATCGACGAGTCCCCCGACTAGCCCTCGAGTTCGCCGCCGATCAGGAGTCGAAGCCCAGGCCGAGGCGGTCCAGGGTGCGGAGCCAGAGCCCGCGGCGTCCGGCGTTGCGGTCCGCGCGGGCGATCTCGCGGCGGGTCAGTTCGATGACGCCGTACCGGAACGGCTCCGGCGGAAACGGGACGGGCTTGGAGCGCACCATCTTCAACCGTGTCCGCTCGGTCTCCTCGCCGGGCGCCAGCCCGACGTGCAGAAGGTCGAGCATGACGTCGGCCCCGAAGCGGGTGGCTCCGACACCGAGGCCGGTGTAGCCCGCCGCGTATGCGAGCCTGCCGTCGTAGGCCGTCCCGAAGAACGCGCAGAAGCGGCTGCACGTGTCGACCACACCGCCCCACGCGTTGGTGAAGCCGACGTCTTCGAGCTGGGGGAACGTGCTGAAGAAGTGCCGGGCGAGAGTCGCGTACGTCGCGGGGCGGCGTTCCAGGTCGGGACGGAGCCCGCTGCCATAGTGGTAGACGGCGTCGTAGCCGCCCCACAGGATCCGGTCGTCCGCGGTGAGCCTGAAGTAGTGGAACTGGTTGGCGCTGTCACCGAGTCCCTGACGGTGCTGCCAGCCGATGGCCTTGCGCTGGGCGGCGGTGAGCGGTTCGGTGACGAGGGCGTAGTCGTAAACGGGGACGACGAAGCCCCGAACGCGCCTCAGAAGCGACGGATACGGGCCGGTGCCGAGGGCGACGCGCCGGGCGGTGACCGTCCCGTGCCGGGCGGCCAGCCGCAGCCCGCCACCGTCGGAGCGCAGACCCGTGACGCGGGTGTTCTCGAAGACGCGCACGCCGAGGGAGCGGCAGGCGTCCGCGAGGCCCCAGGCGAGCTTGGCGGGATGCACCATCGCGACGGCGTCGCGGTCCCACAGCCCGGCGAGGAAAGCCGGCGAGTCGACCTCGGCGCGGACGGCGTCGGGGCCGAGGAGAATGGGCTCCCAGCCGAGTTCGTACGCCTTCTCCGCCTCCTCTTCGAGCGCGGGGACCTGCCACTCCTCGGTCGCGACGCTCATCTCGCCGGTGGGTTCCCACTCCGCGTCGATGCCGTACCTCGCCAGTGCGTCGGCGATGGCGCGCAGGTTGTCCCAGCCGAGGCGTTCGAGCGTGTGCATGTCGTCCGGCCAGCGTCCGAGGCCGTTGTCCAGCCCGTGGGTGAGGCTCGCGGCGCAGAACCCGCCGTTGCGCCCGGACGCGGCTCCGCCGATCCGGCCCGCCTCCAGGACGACGACGTCCAGGGACGGGTCGCGTTCCTTCGCGAGCAGGGCCGTCCACAGGCCGCTGTACCCGCCGCCGACGACGGCGAGGTCGCACGTCCGCGCACCGGCCAGGGCGGGGCCGGCTTCGGGACGGGCCGGGTCCTGGAGCCAGAACGGCTCCGGACCGGCGTCCGCGAGCGCCTTCACCACGTCCACGTCGTCCTCCGCTCCCCCACGATGATGCCTCTGCTCCGTCGCCTGCGGTCCATCAGCGGGACGCGCGGAACGTGCGCCGCGCCGAGAGGACCGCGATCACGACGCCGACCGCGAAGATGAGCGTCCCCATCACGTTGACCTGCGGCGGCGTCCCGGTCCTGGTCGAGCCGTAGATCCACAGCGGGAACGTCACGGTGGCGCCGCTGGTGAAGTTGGTGATGATGAAGTCGTCGACGGACAGCACGAAGGCGAGCAGCGCACCCGCCAGCACCCCCGGCATGATCATCGGCAGGGTGACGAGGCGGAACCGCGTCCACGGCCCCGCCCCGAGGTCCTGCGCCGCCTCCTCCACCGCGGGGTCGAGGCCGACGACGCGGGCGCGGACGGTCACGGCCACGAACGCGACGGAGAACATCACGTGCGCGACGAGGATCGTCAGGTAGCCGCGCGGCAGGTTGAACGTGACGAACATCGACAGCAGCGACGCCCCCATCACGATCTCCGGGCAGGAGATCGCCATGAACAGCAGGAGGTTGGTCGAGCCCTTGCCGCGGAACCGGTACCGGCCGAGCGCGAGGCCCGCGAACGTCCCGAGGACCGTGGTGATGAGGGTGCTGAGCAGCGCGATGGTCAGGGAGTTGACGACGGCGGCGGTGAGGTCGCTCCTGTCGAACAGCCGCGCGTACCACTTGAGCGTGAAGCCCTGCCAGCGGAAGTTCTGCTTGCCCTGGATGTCGTTGAACCCGAACAGGATCATGATCGCGATGGGCAGGATCAGCCAGGCGATCAGCAGCAGCGTGTACAGGTGCAGGCCGGAGATCCGCGTCCAGCCTCTCCGGCGCGTTCGCGGCGCGGCGGGACGTTCCGGCGCGGCCTTCCCGAGTGTCGTCGTCATCGTCTCGCCGCCTCCAGGACGTCCTGCGTACCGAGGGTGCGCGCGTAGAGGAAGATGCCGACCAGCAGGATCGCCATCAGCGTGAACGACAGCGCCGACGCCGTCGGGTAGGCGCTGTTGTTGAAGTACTCCGTCTGGATCACGTTGCCGATCATGGTGTTCTGCGGGCCGCCGAGCACCTCGGCGTTGACGTAGTCGGACGACACCGGCACGAACGTCATGATCACGCCGGCGAACACGCCGGGCAGCGACAGCGGCAGGATGATCCGCGCGAACGCCTGGACGCGGCTCGCGTACAGGTCGTAGGCGGCCTCCACGACGCGCGGGTCGATCCGTTCCAGCGCCACGTAGATCGGCAGAAGCATGAACGGGAGGAAGTTGTAGGTGAGCCCGGACACGACCGCGACGCCGGTGTCGAGCAGGTGGAAGTCCTTCGGGAGGATGCCGTGGTTGCGCAGCGGTCCGAGTATCGGGCCGTTGTCGGTCAGGACGAGCTTCCAGGAGACCGTCCGCAGGATGAACGACACGAAGTACGGAAGCAGGAGCAGGAACAGGTACGTCGACTTGTGGCGGCCGCCGCGGAACGCGATCCAGTACGCGGCCGGGTAGGCGATCGCGATGCAGGCGACCGTCGCCAGCAGCCCGTACCAGAGCGACCGGACGAACTTGTCGCCGTAGGTGCTCAGGCCGTCCGCGTAGTTCTGCCAGTGGAGCGTCTGCCGGAACCCGTCGATGAGGTTCCCCGTCTGCAGCGACAGCGACACCATCAGCACCATCGGGACGAGGAAGAACGCCGCCAGCCACAGCCCGCTCGGCAGGATCATGAGGTACGGGGCGAGCCGCCCCCGCCCTCGCGCCATCACGAGCCCTTGGAGATCGGCTCGAAGATCTTCTGGTACTCGGCCTCCTCCGCCTGGGTGAGCCGCCGGTAGTGCCGCAGCCGGGCCAGATCGGCCTCCGTCGGGAAGATCAGCGGGCTGGTGCTGAGCCTGGTCAGGTCCTTCTTCTCCTCGCCGGCCGCCTTCGCCGCCTTCTGCGCGAGGATCCGCTGGGTCGCGGGGACGGGCGGCATGTAGTTGATGTACTCGGTCAGCGGCGCGTTGTTCGCCGGGACGTAGAGCCAGTCCATGAGGGTCAGCGCGTCGACCGGGTTCTCCGCGGTCTTCGGGATGCACAGGTTGTCGGTCCAGATCGTGCCGCCCTCCTCGGGCACGACGAACTTCACGTCCGGGCTCGTCAGGCTGTAGACGTCGCCCGACCACGCCATCGTCAGCCACACGTCGCCCTTGCTGACGGCGTCGACGTAGTCCTGGCTGTAGTACTTGCGGACGATGCCGCCGTCGCGCTGCTCGCGCAGCTTGGCGGCGGCCTTCTCCCAGTCGGCCTTCGTCGACTTCTCCGGGTCGATGCCGAGCAGGAACATCCCGAAGTTCCCGAGTTCCTGCGAGTCGCCCATCATGCCGACCCGGCCCTTGTACTTGGCGTCGAACAGCTGGGCGATGCCGGTGATCTCGTCCTTGACGTACTTCGTGTTGTACGCGATGCCGGTGATGCCCGACTCGTACGGGACCGTAAAGGTGTTGCCGGGGTCGTAGGACGGGTTCTTGAAGCGCGCCCCCGCGTTGGCGGCGAAGTTCTTCAGCCTCGAATGATCGAGCGGGGCCAGGTAGCCGAGCTGGCGGGCCTTCTCCAGCTGGATCCCGTTCGTCATGACCATCAGGTCGAAGTCGATGGACTGCCCCGCGGCCAGCGGCGCCTGGATCTTGCCGAACCACGGGCCCATCTCCTGGATGACCTCCTTGTAGGTCACCTTGATGCCCGTCTCCTTCTCGAACGCCTTGATGGTCTCGCGGTCGTCCTGCATGTATCCCGGCCAGTTCGCCCAGTTCAGGCTGCCGTTCTTGACCTTGCCCGACCAGTACTCCTGGACGTCGTTCCTGCTGACCTTCTCCTTGCCGCCCTGCCCCTGCACCCCGCAGGCCGACAGGGCGAGACCGGCGCCCGCGGCGCCCATCAGCCGCAGGACGTCCCGGCGGGACGCCTCGGAGAACGCGGAACGCGGCCGTGTGAGTCCGCGCAGGAAGGCGGGGTCGATGTGGCTCACTGGGGGGCTCCTATGGCGTACGAGTGGCGCGGATCCCACGACAGCCAGACGCTGTCGCCGCGCACGGCGATGTCGTCGGCGGACGTGGCGTTCTGCAGGAACACGACGACGTCGGCGCCCGCGGAGGTGGTGATGTTGTAGTTCGTCGACGTCCCGAGGTAGACGACCTCGGTCACGGTCCCCCGGACGCCGCACAGATCGTCCTTCGGCTTCGCCATCCCTATGCCGATCTTCTCGGGACGGACGGTCAGCTCTAGCCGCTTGCCCGCCGCGACGTCCAGGCCGTCCCGCACGGGCACCTCGATGCGGCCGTCCGGCCCGTAGGAGATCACCGCGCTCTCCGGCCCGGTCTCGGTGACCTCCCCGCCGAGCAGGTTGGACGTCCCGATGAACCCCGCCACGAAACGCGTCGCGGGATGCTCGTAGATCTCCCTCGGCGTGCCCAGTTGCTCGATCAGCCCGTCGTTCATGACGGCGATGCGGTCCGACATCGTCAGCGCCTCACCCTGGTCGTGCGTCACGTACACGAACGTGATGCCGACCTCCCGCTGGATGCGTTTCAGCTCCACCTGCATGGCCTGGCGGAGCTTCAGGTCCAGCGCGCCGAGCGGCTCGTCCAGCAGCAGGGCGCTGGGCCGGTTGACCAGCGCCCGGGCGAGCGCCACCCGCTGCTGCTGGCCGCCGGACAACTCGGCGGGACGGCGCCGCTCCCGTCCCGCCAGGTCGACGATGCCGAGCATCTCCGCGACCCGCCGCGTGATGTCCGCCTTGGGGACGCCGCGCCGGCGCAGGCCGAACGCGACGTTCTCGAAGACGCTCATGTGGGGGAACAGCGCGTACGACTGGAACACCATGTTCACGTCGCGCCGGTTGGGGGGCACACCGGTGACGTTCTTCCCGTGCAGGTGGATCTCGCCGGCCGTCGGCTCCTCGAAGCCGGCGATCATGCGCATGGTCGTCGTCTTACCGCAGCCGGACGGGCCGAGCAGCGAGAAGAACTCCCCCTGCGCGATCGTCAGGCCGATGCCGCGGACCGCTGCCACGGTCTCGCCATAGGCGTGGTAGGCCTTCTCCACTCCCGTGAGCTCGATGGCGGGAACTGCGCGCCCCTGATCGTCGCGTGCCGGGGCGGGCTGGGTCTCGGTCATGGCCGGGTTCCTTCACGGACTCGGTTCGGCGGTGCTCAGCCGCCGATGTAGTGCATGACGTGCTTGACTCGGGTGTAGTCCTCGATTCCGTACATCGACATGTCCTTGCCGTAGCCGGAGTGCTTGAAGCCGCCGTGCGGCATCTCCGACACCAGCGGGATATGGGTGTTGACCCATACCGCGCCGAAATCCAGGGCCTTGCTCATGCGCATGGCACGACCGTGGTTCTGCGTCCACACACTGGCGGCGAGGCCGTAATCGACGCCGTTGGCCCACTCGATGGCCTGCTGTTCGTCCGTGAAGCTCTGGACGGTGATGACCGGTCCGAACACCTCGTTCTGGACCATCTCGTCGTCCTGCTTGAGGCCTCCGACGACGGTCGGCGCGAAGAAGTAGCCACGGTCCCCGACACGCCCGCCACCGGTCAGGACCCGTGCGTGGCTGGGCGCCCTGTCGATGAACCCCTGGACGCGTTCAAGCTGCCCTTGGCTGTTCACCGGCCCGTAGAAGGCGTCGGTGTCACTGGGAGGACCGACCACGGTTCCCTTGGCCGCCTCCGTGAGCGCTTCGGTGAAATCCTCGTGCAGCCGCTCTGCGACCAGGACACGCGTCGCGGCCGTACAGTCCTGCCCTGCGTTGAAGTACCCGGCCTCCGCGATGCCCGCCGCCGCCGACTCGATGTCCGCGTCATCGAACACGACCACCGGAGCCTTGCCGCCCAACTCCAGATGGACGCGCTTGAGGTCCTTGGCCGCCGCCGCGGCGACCTCCATCCCCGCCCGCACGCTCCCGGTGATGGACACCATCTGCGGTGTCGGATGCTCGACCAGGGCCCGTCCCGTGTCCCGGTCGCCGCAGACCACGTTGAACACGCCGGGCGGCAGGAACTCGGCCGCGATCTCGGCCAGCATCAGCGTGCTCGCCGGCGTCGTCTCCGATGGCTTGAGCACAACGGTGTTTCCCGCCGACAACGCCGGCCCGATCTTCCACACCGCCATCATCATGGGGTAGTTCCAGGGCGTGACCTGCGCGCACACACCCACCGGCTCCCGCCGGACCGAAGACGTGTGGTCCGCCATGTACTCACCGGACGCCCGGCCCTCCAGCACACGCGAGGCCCCCGCGAAGAACCGGAGGTTGTCCACCATCGCGGGCATTTCCTCGTCCAGGGTCATCTGGAGCGGCTTGCCGGTGTCGCGGCTCTCCACCGCAACGATCTCCCTGGCCCGCGCCTCCACCGCGTCCGCGAACCGCAGCATCGCGAGGCTCCGCTCCCCCGGCGTGGCGTCCCGCCACGCGGGGAACGCCTCGGCGGCCGCACGGAACGCCGCGTCGACGTCCTCGGCACCGGACACGGGCGCCTCCGCGTACGCCTCACCGGTGCTGGGGTCGGCCACCTCCAGCATCCGCGCGTCCTTGGCGTCCACGTACCCGCCGCCGATAAAGTTGCGCAGCCGCTCGCCACTCATGCTCAGGTCCCTTCTGGGCACCGCCGTGCCCTGTTGGCCCGACCCTTACAGACGATTCCCTCCAGTACAAGTGATTCCGTTGTTACGATCGAGTTTCACAACTAATTCACTTGACCCAGCAGCCTCATACCCTCGATGCCGCAGCTAGGAGACCCACCGATGGAACGCGCAGCCCGCGTCCAGCTGGACGAGACCGCCAAGCAGATCATCGAGCAACTCCAGCAGGACGGCCGCCGCTCCTACGCCGCCATAGGAAAGGCCGTCGGGCTCTCCGAGGCCGCCGTCCGCCAGCGCGTCCAGAAACTCCTCGACACCGGCGTCATGCAGATCGTCGGCGTCACCGACCCCCTCATGCTGGGCTTCTCCCGCCAGATGATGATCGGCGTCAAGTGCGAGGGCGACCTGGAGAAGATCGCCGACGAGCTCGCCGGCCTCGACGAGATCGACTACGTCGTCATCACCGCCGGCTCGTTCGACATCCTCCTCGAACTCGTCTGCGAGGACGACGAACGCCTCCTCGAACTCCTCGGCCGCATCCGCGCCGTCCCGGGCGTCGTCTCCACCGAAAGCTTCGTCTACCTCAAGCTGCGCAAGCAGACCTACTCCTGGGGCACCCGCTGACGGCACCCGGCGATTCTCCTTCTCAGTGGGGATGTTCTGACAACACCTCCCGGCGTACTTTTAGATGCCGCAAGGAAGGAGACCGGCCATGTCTGAGTCGGTTCGCCAGGACCTTCCCGCCAGCCAAGCCGACGACCACATCGCCTTCCGGACATCCGCGGAACAGATCCTCGTGATCCGTAAGGCGGCCGAGCTGATCGGCTGGACGGTCACCGACTACGTCCTGTCCGCTGCCCTGGACCGGGCCGAACGCGACCTGTACGAACACGCCGCCGCCCTGGAGGCCGCGGCCCCCGCCGACCCCGACCCGACCGACCCCTACGTAGCCCTACTACTGGCCCTGACCTGACCCACTCACACAGCCCAAAGCGCACCACCCACCCAGTACCACCACGGCAACACCACCGACCCATGCCAGCTCGGACCGTCGTGCTCGTTCGAGGCATCATGCCGATCCGCGACGTCAAAACGATCCGGGACGCCATACCGGTCCGGTGCGTCAAGGCGATCCGGGGGGTCATGACGTGTGGGTCGGGACGCGACGGTGACGCGATTACTGCGCGTGGTTCATCGACTCTCGCGTCAGATGACAGGGCGCCGCTTCACACCTGTGCGATCCAGCCACGCCATCATGCTGGGCCGGCGACGGCGCCGGACAGGCGCGCTGCGTACTCGGCGGCTTCGGCATCCGAGTCGTATTTCTGACGCGGCCAGAAGAACCCGCGGAGCCCGTCCTTGCGGTTGCGCGGCACCACATGAACATGCAGGTGCGGAACGCTCTGACTGATCCGGTTGTTCATCGCCACGAACGACCCGGCGGCACCGAGCACCGACTCCATCGCCACCGCGAGCCGCTGCGCATGCCCGAAGAACGAGCCGAGCGATTCGGCGGGCAGGTCGGTGAGCGTCTCGATGTGCGTGCGCGGAACCAGCAGCGTGTGCCCCTTGAACAGCGGCCGCATATCCAGGAACGCCACCACGTCCGGCGCGTCCATCACCACATGCGCGGACCGCTCCCCCTCAACGATCTCGCAGAACACACAACCCACCGCACCACCCATACCGACATTCTCCCCGCCTCTCCCACCCCCCGACCACCCAAACCCGCCCACCCGACACCAAGCACGGAGCGCGGGACACAAAGCGCAGCCACGAAGCACAGGAAACCGGCCACCGGGAAGCGCGGCACGGACCTAGCGGCATGCACCCTCGAGCGCGGACCTCACGGCACGGACCTCACGGCACGGACCTCACGGCACGGACCTCACGGCACGGACCTCGAGCGCGGAGCGCGAGGCGCGGACGTCGCGGCGCGGACGTCGCGGCGCGGACCTCGAGCGCGGAGCACGGAGCAAGGGACATGAAGCGAGGAGCGCGAGGCGAGGAGCGCGAGGCGCGAGGCGTAGGGACCGGGGTCACAGCACGGAGAGCCGGGCGACGAAGTGCGGGGGCGGGGCACAGGAGGCGCGGCACGGAGCACAGGGCACGGGGCCCGAAGCACCGCATTAGGGCGCGCGGCACAGAACGCGCGGCACGCGGCACAGAACGCGCGGCACAGGACGTGAAGCGCGCGGCGCGGCCACGGAGCGCAGGGCAGAGGGCGCGGCACGGGGCGCGGGACGCGGGGCACGGGCGCGGAACACGGGCGCGGAACACGGGCGCGGAACGCAAGGCGCAGGGGGCGCGGGGCGCGGCACGTGGCATGGGGGCTCGCCTTGGGCACGTGCCGCGAAGCGCGGGCGCGGGGCGCGGAACACAAGGCACAGCGGGCACGGCGGGCACGGCGGGCCAGGCGGGGACGCGCGACGCGTGGCGCCGGGTGCGGGACACGGGCGCGGGGGCGCGCGGCGCAGGGCACAGGAGGGCGGGCGCGGGCATGGAGCGCGGAACGCAGGGCACAGGAGCCACGGCACGCAGCACGGGACGCGAAGCGCACAGCACGGGACGCGAAGCGCACAGCACGGGACGCGAAGCGCACAGCACGGGACGCGAAGCGCACAGCACGGCCACGGAGCGCAGGGCACAGAGGGCGCGGCACGGGACGCGGAGCGCGGGAACAAAGCGCTGGGCACAGGAGCGCGTACACGGGCACGGAATGCAGGGGCACAGGAGCCACGGCACGCGGCACGAGACGCGAAGCGCACGCACGGGACGCGAAGCGCACGCACGGGACGCGAAGCGCACGCACGGGACGCGAAGCGCACGCACGGGACGCGAAGCGCACGGCACGGGACGCGGAGCGCACGGCACGGGCAGCGGAGCGCAGGGCACAGAGGGCGCGGCGCGGGACGCGGGGCGCGGGAACAAAGCGCTGGGCACAGGAGCGCGTACACGGGCACGGAATGCAGGGGCGCAGGAGCCACGGCACGCGGCGCGGGACGCGAAGCGCACGGCAAGGCCGCGGAGCGCACGGCACAGAGGGCACGGCACGGGACGCGGGACCCGGGACGCGGGCACCGGGCGTCGGACGTCGGACGCGAGGCACGGGGCGCCGGGTCGCCAAACGTAGGCGCGGGGCGCGGAGCACGGGCCACGAGACGCGGGCACCGGGCGCGGGGCACGGGGCGCCGGGACGCCAAACGTGCGTGCGGAGCACGGGCACCGGGCGCGGGAGGCGAAGCGTGGCACGGAGCGCGGGACGCGGAGCGCGGGGCACGGGACACGGGTGCGGCACGCGGCACGGAGCGCGGGACGCGAGGCACGGAGCGCCGGGACGTCAAATGTGGGTGCGGTGCGCCGAACGCGAGGCGTTGGGGGCACGGCGCGCGGCATGGGGCGCGGAGCATGGGCACGGAGCGCGGGGGTGCCGGGGGTGCGCGGCACGGGGTTAGGGGCCGGGTGACGGGGGCGCTGGAGGGCAGGGTGGGGGTTGGTGGTTAACGGGGTTCTTACGTGTGGGGCGCTAGTCTGCGGGTCTCATGCGGTTGGAAGGTGTGGCCTTTCGTTACCGCCGGCGGAGTCCCTGGGTGCTCAGGGACGTGACGTTGTCACTCCCTCCCGGCGGCGTCACCGAGGTGACCGGACGCAACGGCGCCGGAAAGTCCACCTTGCTACGCGTGATCGCCGGCCTGCGCAGGCCGCGCAGAGGCGTCGTCAAGGACAGACCCGGCCGGGTGGGATACGCGCCCGAGCGCTTCCCGGTGGACCAGCCGTTCACCGTCCGCGCCTACCTCGGCCACATGGCCGCGATACGCCGCGTCCCCGCTGATGCCGTCGGCACATGGGTGGAGCGGCTCGGGTGCGGTCACCTCCTCGATGTGCGGCTCCCCGAGCTTTCGAAGGGCAGCGCGCAGAGGGTCGGGCTCACACAGGCCCTCATGGGCGCCCCGGATCTCCTCATCCTGGACGAGCCGTTCGCCGGACTGGACGCGGCGACACGCGACGCGTTGCCCGCGTTGATCTCCGAACTCGCTGCCGGAGGCACCACCGTGGTCGTCAGCGACCACCAGCGCTGCATCGAAGCCCTCCCCGGCATCGACCGGCTGCACGTGGCCGACGCAACGGTCACTTACCACCCGTCCGCTGGGACCCCATGGACCCTGCTGGAAGTCGAGGTCCCCGAGGACGAGGCCGATACCGTGGAGACCAAGCTGCGCGCGGACGGCTACCGGGTGCGAAGGCCCGAGCGATGATCGCGCTCGTCCGGTTTCAGGTCGCGGGCTACGTCCGCTCGCTGCGCGTTCTGCACCCTCTGATCGTCGTGGCGCTGGTCGTGGTGCTGGTCCTCGCCCATGGCCCGGGCGGGCCGGACGCCGCAGACCTCGCCGTCGGGACGCTCGGGGACGTGGCGGCGTTCATGTTCCCGATATGGGCATGGGCGGCGCGCGCCCTCCTCGACACGCAGCCGGACGAGCAGCGACTCCTGACGGCCACCGCGGCACGCCGCCCTTCCATGCCAACGTGGGCCGGGCTGCTATCGGCCTACAGCGTGAACGTTTGCCTGAGCGTCGTCGCATTGGCGGTTCCTCTCATGCAGGCGATTCAGGTGGGTTCGCCCGGTCACGCCATCCTGATGGGTTGTGTTCTCAACCTCCTGGTCGCCGTCCCGGCCACACTGGTGGGCGCGTGGACGAGCAGGGCGCTGATCCCCGATCCCGGTATCTCCCTGCTCACCCTTCTTGGCGCTGTCACGGCCCTGGTGCTCCTCGGCATCGGACGGTTGGCCTGGTTCTCCGTCCCGATGATCGAGTGGCTCCGCGCAGCGCATGCCGGCCCCCGCGAGTTCACCTCGGACTTCCCCTCCATCGCCCTCCACTTGGCACTCTGGTCCGGGATCGTCGGCGCCGCCTACATCGCAGTCGCCCGCCAGCGTCCCTAACCCCCTCAGTGCGCCGACAACGCCCGCCACCGCCCCCAATCCCCCCACGCCGCCAACATCGCGCCACCCCCGGCGCCCCTGATGCGGCCAAGCACCTGACGACTGGTCCCTCATATGGCTTGGAGGGTCAGCCAGGCTTGTTCCAGGGGGTCGTCCGGGCGGGCGCAGAAGTAGACGCGGCCGGGGTCGCCCCAGTACCAGCCGAGACGGTGGTCGGAGTCGAGTTGGAGTAGGAGGCGCCAGTCCTCTACGGCGCGTTCTTCGTCCGGGGACAGTGGCGGAGGGCCGAGGGTGTTCAGGGGACGTCCCGTCGAGGCGTACAGGCAGTCGGGGCCGATCGGGCGCTGGACGAGGGTCGGCCAGCCGCCCAGTTGGTGAGCGGGCAAGTCGTTGGGCCAGCTGTGCTGCAACCAGACGGCGTGCAACTGCTCGTAGACAGGCAGGAAACCGGTGTAGACGGCCTCCAGGCGGCGCACGGCGGGTTCCTGGGGTGAGGGCAGGGAGAGGAAGGGGGTGGCGTGGAGGCGCGTTTGCGGATACGTCAAGGCGCCGGATGGCGGAGCGGCTCCTCTGAGGTCACCGGTGAAGATGCGCCAGCCGTCCCGCTGCGTGGCCGCGTCGCCCCAGGGGCGGGGTGTTTCGCTCGCGTAGTAGAACGCGGCCTTGCCGGACGTCGGGACGCCGGCGATCTCACCGAAGCGGACGAGGCCGGCGAAGTCGATCGCGCCGAGGAAGTCGAGGGGACGGCCGTTCCACTGCGGCCAGGGCTCGCCGGCGGGCAGCATCGGGGCGCCGCCGAGGTGGACGGGCACGTCGCCGTCGGGACCGAGCCGCAGCGCCGGCCTGGTCAGGGACACGAGGGCGGCGATGATCTCAGGGGTGAGGAAGACGGCGAAGAGGGACCGGAGCCGGCGGTAATGTGCCGCGAGATGTTCCATGCACGTAGCGTTGCGCGGCGGGGCAGCGGCCCGCCGTGTGCGGCGAAATTGTGGATAACTTCGTCAGCGGCGTTCGAGGGCGCTCGCGAGCTGCAGGAGGAAGCGGTCGACCTCCTGCTCGTCGTAGCCGGGCCCGAGGCGGACGACGCGGAACGCGCTCTCCCGCACGTCGCGGGCGGTCACCGGCGGCGCTATGCCGCGCAGGCCGGCGACGATCCGGTCCAGGAACGCGTCCACGTCCCGGACGTCGTAGCCGGAGCGCAGGCCCGCGCCTGAGAAGCGGGCGTTCTGGATCCAGTTGATCAGCCAGGCCGGTTGCGCGCGGGGACGGCCGGGACGTTCGCCGATCGGGGCCATGGCCTGCAGTTCCCTGATGCACTCGCGCACCAGTTCGTCGACGGCGCGGGGCTCGTAGCCGCGCAGCACGACGTCGAAGCGGGTCTCGCGCACCTCGTCCGCGGACATCCGCGGTCCGCCGTTCAGCGCCTGCGAGATCCTGCGCAGCAGCGCGTCCACCTGGTTGCGGTCGTAGCCGCGCAAGACCACCGGCAGCCGCGTACCCGTCTTCACCGGCACCGTGCTCCTCAGCCCGCATCCCCGCGGCCGCGAGGCGCCAGCGACACGCCCGCGGCGCGCTCAGTCCTTGGTCGCCGCGGCCAGCTGGCCGCAGGCCCCGTCGATCTCCCTGCCCCGAGTGTCGCGCACCGTGACCGGGATCCCGTGGGCCTCAAGGCGCCGGACGAACTCGCGCTCGTCCTCGGGCCGCGAAGCGGTCCACTTGGAACCCGGCGTTGGGTTCAACGGGATCAGATTGACGTGTACGAGATTCCCGCGCAAGAGCCTGCCGAGAAGATCGGCCCGCCACGCCTGGTCGTTGATGTCCTTGATGAGGGCGTACTCGATCGACACTCGGCGTCCGCTGCGGCCTGCGTAGGCCCATGCGGCGTCCAGGACTTCGGCGACCTTCCAGCGGTTGTTGACGGGTACGAGGTCGTCGCGAAGCTCGTCGTCGGGCGCGTGCAGGGACACTGCCAGCCGCACGGACATGTCCTCGGCGGCGAGTTTCTCGATCGCGGGGACCAGCCCGACCGTGGAAACGGTCACCGAGCGCTGGGAGATGCCCAAGCCGGCGGGCGCCGGATCGGTGATGCGGCGTACCGCGCCTATGACGGCCTTGTAGTTGGCCAGCGGTTCCCCCATCCCCATGAAGACGATGTTGGAGACACGTCCGGGACCGCCTGGGATGCGGCCACGGGCCAGTGCGCGCGCGCCGGCGGCGACCTGTTCGACTATCTCGGCCGTGGACAGGTTGCGGGTGAGTCCTGCCTGGCCGGTCGCGCAGAACGGACAGTTCATGCCGCATCCCGCTTGGGACGAGACGCACATCGTGGCCCGGTCCGGATAGCGCATCAGCACCGATTCGAACAGCACGCCGTCGAACGCCTTCCAGACGGTCTTCAGCGTGGTGCCGTCGTCGCAGTCCATCTCGCGCACCGGTGTCAGCAACGGCGGCAGCAGCTCGGAAACGAGACGATCGCGGACGGAGGCGGGCAGGTCGGTCATCTTCGCCGGGTCGTCGACCAGGCGGGCGAAGTAGTGGCGCGACAGCTGGTCGGCGCGGAACGGTTTCTCGCCCAGCTCGGCGACCGCCGCGCGGCGTTCCGCGGAGGTGAGGTCGGCGAGATGCCTCGGCGGCTTGCCGCGCCTCGGGGCGGCGAAGACGAGCTTCGCCGGTGTCTTCTCGGGCGCGGAGCCGGTGGCGGCGGGCTGGGTGCTAGACATGGTCCTTCCAGTGTCGCAAACACCGGCCCGTGCCTCGTCCGTCTGCCCCGTGCACCGTCCGTCCGTAGGCACGCATCTTTACCCGTACCACGACATTCCTGCACATGACCTTGTCTGCGACTAAGGTCTCGATCATGTCGGTTTTGCGCAGGGGTTCCGCCTCGTCCCGGGGATCCGCGGCGACGGTCGTCCACGCCGCGGCCAGCCCGTACGGCAGCCGACGGCTCACCATCGAGACCGACGGCGACGTCACCGCCGCCTACCTGAAGGACGCGCGAGACTCGGTGGTCGGGGCGGCCTGGGTCGGGAACCACCGCAAGGCCCCGCCGGAACTGGACCAGTCCCGCCTGGACGCCGGCCGCGCCCCCCTCCTGCCCGAATCCCATGTTCGCCACCCCGCCGGACGCAAGGCCCTGGACGCCGAGAGCCTTGAGGTCGTCTGGTTCGAGGAGGGCGACGGCGTCGCCGTCCTTGAGGCAGGGGACCCGCTTTTCGTGATCCCCGGCTGGTCCGACATGGGACGCGGCATCCCCGGCTACGCACGTGACGCCACGCGGCAGAGCCCGTTCGCCTTCCCCCTGGACGAGGAGATCGAGGACTTCGGACCCCGCATCGACCGGGCCCGCGAGCACTGGAAGATGTGCCGCGCCGACGACGCCTGGGCGGAGTTCCAGCAGTCGGTGCTCGGCCACCTGCTGCAACGGCTCGGGCCAGGTGGCCACTACTGGCACGACGTCGGCCGGCAACTTGGCAGCGGACGTACGGGCGTGGCACCGACGGTGGGCGTGTCCGAACGTCCTGCGCGGGGCGACCGTGCGTTCACCGTGCTGAGCACGGTCGGAATGTGCCGCCAACGGATGCCCACCGTCGAACTGTACGAGGACGACGTCGCCCCATACGGGCGGATCGAACTGGCGGTCGCGAGCACTCTGCCCAGCCAGCGGGCGGGCAGCATCTTCCCGTGGCTGTCCCAGTACCCATGGCGGTCGGTGACGTGGTTCGCCCCCGGAGACGTCGTCAAGTGGTACCACGAGGCCCGCACCTTCCCTCTCGGCAACGACGAGACGAAGTGGGAGGGTGTGCTCCTCCTGGACGATCCGAGCCGTATGGCGGGCCCTGAGGCTCCCGGGCTGACCGGCATGAACATCAACGGCGACCCCGTCCGGTGGCTGTGGCTCGTGCCCATCACCGGCGAAGAACACCGCTACGCCAAGAACGAAGGGTCGGACGCGCTCATCCGGCGTCTCGCCCAGCAGGGCCGTTCCTGGGTGGTCTCCTGAGGGACAACGCGTCGGGCTCCGAGCGAACGGCCCGGCTCCAACGCTCCAAGTGAACGGCAGGACTCCGGACGAGCGTCCTAGCTGGGGACGAACAGTTCCAGGAGAAGCCACACGACGGGGGCCGTCGCGACGAGGGAGTCGAGGCGGTCCATCACTCCGCCGTGGCCGGGAAGGAGCGTTCCCATGTCCTTGATCCCGAGGTCCCGTTTGACCATCGACTCGACGAGGTCGCCCGCGGTCGCGGTGACCACGGCGGCGAGGCCGACCAGCACGCCCTGCCAGATCTGGCCGCCGTCCAGCAGCCACCACACCAGCCACCCG
Organism: Spirillospora sp. NPDC048819; assembly: GCF_040650055.1. Taxonomy (NCBI): domain Bacteria; kingdom Bacillati; phylum Actinomycetota; class Actinomycetes; order Streptosporangiales; family Thermomonosporaceae; genus Spirillospora; species Spirillospora sp. NPDC048819. The sequence continues at coordinate 550,996 of NZ_JBEZGN010000002.1, forward strand.
CCGACGAGCATGCACATGAGCGCCGAGCCGGTGAGGCCTTCCCAGGTCTTCTTCGGGCTGATGGTGGGCGCCATCTTGTGCTTGCCGAGGAACGACCCCGCGAAGTAGCCGCCGGTGTCGCTGGCGACCGTGATGGCGATGAAGATGACGGTGCGGTGGTCACCGTCGTCCGGGCGCATGAGCAGGGCGACGATCCCGCCCATCAGCACCAGATAGCCCGTCAGGAGAGCCCCGGCGGCGACGTCCCGCACGTATCCGTCGGCGCCCTCCATCATCCGCGTCATCAGCAACGCGAGGATCGTGAGGGAGACCGCCGCGACAGTGGCGGTGGGCCCCCACACGTAGGACACGACCGGGGTGCCGACCATGCCCGTCGCGACGGGGATGAACGGGACGCCGATGTCGCGGCTCTTGAACGCGTCGGTCAGCTCACGTATCCCGAGGAAGAGGAACACGATCATCACGGCAAGGAAGATCTCCTTGACCGTGTAGAGAGAGAGCAGCACCAATGCGCCGAGAGCGGCGCCCACGACGATGGCGAGCGGGAGGTTACGGCCGGTCTTGCTCTCGCGCTTCTCCTCGGGCGCCGCAGAGGACGCACCTTCGGAAGCCGCATCGTCAGACGCCGCGTCAGCGGGAGACTCGTGCGCGCGGGACACGCCGGCGTTGGACGGGTGTGCGCCCGCAGAGGGGGTGGGACCGGAGGGATCGGGGCCGGAGGGGGTGGGGCCGGAGGGCGAGGTGTCCTCGGGGGAGGCGCCAGGTACATGCCCGGCCATGTCGGCCTCCGGCTCATCCGGGGAACCCGAGGGCTCCCCGGCGTCGTCGATTTTCATCAGACTTCGAGCAGTTCGGCCTTCTTGTGCTCGAGCAGTTCGTCGATCTGCGCCACGTAGCGGTGCGTGACGTCGTCGAGCTCCTTCTCGGCACGGTGGACCTCGTCCTCGCCGGCCTCGCCGTCCTTGGCGAGCTTGTCGAGCGTGTCCTTGGCACGCCGGCGGACGTTGCGGATCGCGATCTTGCTGTCCTCGGCCTTGCCGCCCGCGACCTTGACGTACTCCCGCCGGCGCTCCTCCGACAGTTCGGGGAAGACCACCCGGATGACGTTGCCGTCGTTGGTGGGGTTCACGCCCAGATCACTGTCGCGGATCGCCCTCTCCACCGCCTGCATGGACGACTTGTCGAAGACCTGGACGATGACCATCCGCGGCTCCGGCAGCGTGAACGACGCGAGCTGGTTGATCGGCGTCTGCGTCCCGTAGTACTCGGCGGTGATCTTGTTGAACATCACGGGGGTGATGCGGCCGGTGCGGATGGCCTGGAAGTCCTCCTTGGCGACCGCGACCGCCTTCTCCATCTTCTCCTCGGCTTCGAGGAGGGTCTCGTCGATCACTGTGACTCCCATGTCATCTGGTCGGCCCTGATCCTACGGTTCCACATTGCGTTCCGTGCCGCGTCACGCATTGCGGTTCCAGGCTGTGGTCAGCCCTCCGCCGGGCTGACCAGCGTGCCGATCTTCTCACCCCGGACTGCCCGGACGATGTTGCCTTGCCCCATGAGGTCGAAGACCACGATGGGGAGCGCGTTGTCCATGCAGAGGCTGATGGCCGTGGCGTCCATGACCTTCAGACCCCGCTGTAGAACTTCACCGTAATCCAAGCGGTCGAACTTGACCGCGTCTGGATTTTTCCTTGGATCTGCATCGTAGACACCGTCCACCTGAGTGGCCTTCAGTACGGCTTCGGCGCCTATCTCCAGCGCGCGCTGGGCGGCCGTGGTGTCGGTGGAGAAGAACGGCTGTCCGAGACCCGCCCCGAAGATGACGACGCGGCCCTTCTCCAGGTGCCGGATGGCGCGCCGCGGAATGTACGGCTCGGCCACCTGGCTCATGGTGATGGCGGTCTGCACGCGGGTGTCGAGGCCCAGCTTCTCCAGGAAGTCCTGCAGGGCCAGGCAGTTGATGACGGTGCCGATCATCCCCATGTAGTCGGCACGGCCGCGGTCCATGCCGCGCTCGGCCATGACGGCGCCGCGGAACATGTTGCCTCCGCCGCAGACGACCGCCACCTGCACGCCGTCGCGTACGGCCTCGGCGATGGCCTCCGCCACATGCTGGACGACCTCGGGATCGATGCCGAGCGGGTCACGGCCGGCGAAGGCCTCCCCCGAGAGCTTCAGCAGCACCCGTTTCCAGCCCGCGCGTGGCGCATGCTGGGCGGACGCGTGCCCGCCGGTCTCACGCCGCCGACCGGTCTCGCGCGTACCCGACGAGGTGCCGCCGGACGCGGCGCCGCCGGACCCGTTCCGGTCGGACGCGCCCTGATCGGCGACGTCCCGATCGGACGACGAGGCCGCCGTCGCGCTAGTGGTCGTCTTGTCCGGCACGTCGGCGGCCTCCTCGTTGCTTCGCGGTATCTGTCGGGTACCCGTCTCCAGAGTGCCCCTACGCCTGCCCGACCTTGAACCGGGCGAAGCGCACGACCTTCACGCCGGCCTCGTCGAGAACCTTCGCGATCGTCTTCTTGTTGTCCTTCACGAAGGTCTGCTCCGGGAGCACGAGGTCGCGGAAGTAGGCGTTCACCCGGCCCTCGACGATCTTCGGGATGGCCTGCTCGGGCTTGCCCTCGTCGCGGGTGAGCTGCTCGGCGAGCGACCGCTCCTTCTCGACCACCTCGGCGGGGATCTCGTCGCGGGTGAGGTACTTGGGGGCCATCGCCGCGATCTGCTGGGCGACGTCCTTGGCGACTTCGGGGTTCTCGGCGTCCAACTCGACCAGCACGCCGGTGGTCGGCGGCAGGGACGGGTCGGACTTGTGCAGGTAGCTGGCCACGTACGCGCCCTGGAAGTGGGCGAAGTGGCGCAGCTCGACCTTCTCGCCGATCGTGGCGCTGTTCTCCTCGATCAGGGCCTGGACGGTCTTGCCGGGCTCGATCTCGGCGGTGAGCAGTGCCGCGGCGTCGGCGGCGCCGCTGCCCGCGGCGAACTCGACCAGCCGGTTCGCCAGCTCGATGAACTGCTCGTTCTTGGCGACGAAGTCGGTCTCGCAGTTGAGCTCGAGGAGCGCCCCGTCACCGGAGTTCGCAAAGTGCTCGGTGACCAGGCCGTTGGCGGCGGTGCGCTCGGCACGCTTGCCGACGTCCTTGGCACCCTTGAGACGCAGCAGCTCCGTGGCCTTCTCGAAGTCGCCGTCCGCCTCGGTGAGGGCGTTCTTCACGGCCATCATGCCGGAGCCGGTCAGTTCGCGTAGCCGCTTGACGTCAGCGGCGGTGAAGTTAGCCATCGCTCTCTATCGCTTCTCTCGTCGTTGGTCGTGGGACCCGCGACGGTCCGGCGGCGCCCGGGCGGCGGCCGCCGGACCACGGGATCAAGCCTGCTCGGCCTCGGCGGGCTTCGGGGCCTCCTGCTCCGGCGCCTCGGCCTCGGCCTCGGGGCTCGCGGCGGGCTCGGCGGGAACCTCTGCAGCGGCCTCCGCAGGGGCCTCCGCAGGGGCCTCCGCAGGGGCCTCCGCAGCAGGCTCGGCCGGAGCCTCCGCGGGAGCCTCTGCCGGGGTCTCCGCGGGAGCCTCTGCGGCACCCTCGGCCGGCTTGTTCTCCAGCAGGTCGCGCTCCCACTCGGCCAGCGGCTCGGCGGAGCCGGCGGCAGCGGCGCCCTCAGCCGGCTTCTCGTCGCCACCGGGGGCGGCGCCGGCGCGGGCGATCAGGCCGTCGGCGACGGAGTCGGCGACGACACGGGTCAGCAGGCTGACACTGCGGATGGCGTCGTCGTTGCCCGGGACCGGGTAGTCGACCTCGTCGGGGTCGCAGTTCGTGTCGAGGATCGCCACGACCGGGATGCCGAGCTTCTTGGCCTCGTTGACCGCGATGTGCTCCTTCTTGGTGTCCACGATCCAGATGGCGCTCGGAACCTTCGCCATGTCGCGGATACCGCCGAGGGTGCGCTCCAGCTTGTCCTTCTCGCGGCGCAGCCCGAGGAGCTCCTTCTTGGTCATGCCGGAGCCGGCCACGTCGTCGTAGTTGATCTCCTCCAGCTCCTTGAGCCGGGTGAGCCGCTTGTGGACGGTCGAGAAGTTGGTGAGCATGCCGCCCAGCCAACGCTGGTTGACGTAGGGCATGCCGACCCGGGTGGCCTGCTCGGCGATGGACTCCTGTGCCTGCTTCTTGGTGCCGACGAACAGGATCGTCCCGCCGTGGGCGACCGTGGCCTTGACGAACTCGAACGCGCGGTCGATGTAGGACAGCGACTGCTGCAGGTCGATGATGTAGATGCCGTTGCGCTCGGTGAGGATGAAGCGCTTCATCTTCGGGTTCCACCGGCGGGTCTGGTGACCGAAATGAACGCCGCTCTCAAGGAGCTGCCTCATGGTGACGACGGGTGCCATTGCCCGTGCTCTCCTTCTCTGGCCCTACTGGGCCGCATTTGGTTGGTCTCCTACGCCCGGGTGCCGTCCCACCGTCGCCGTTGCGACGGACCGAGGGACGGCGCCCCACCATGTCTGCGGTGGCATGCGGACGCGTGAAATCAGCCGCCGGGGAACCCCAGGCGGCTGTGACCCGTTCCCGGGTCTGTGACTCCTCCGCTCACCGGGAGCGGCTTCTCATCTCTCCGCCCTGGGGACGGATCGGTGACGGCCTGGCCCTGGCCGGTGTCCTCTCGGGCACTCCTACAGATTATCAGGGCGCGGAGGCGTCCGGGAATCAACGGTCCCGGGAGTTATCCACAGTTCGCGGACCCGGCTGCGGGCCCCGGTGCCGGACCGGCAGGGTTCCCTCCATGACGCTGCTGACGATGCTCCTCACCTGCGTGATCGCCACCGGGACGCCGGGCCTGGACGCCTGGAGGTGGCCCTTAGGACCACCCGCCCCCAAGGTCGTCCGGGCTTTCTCTCCGCCCGCGTCCGCGTGGGGTGCGGGCCACCGCGGCGTTGACCTCGCGGCCCACCCGGGGCAGCCCGTCTACGCCGCCGGCCCAGGGCGCGTCTCCTACGCCGACCGGCTGGCGGGACGTGGCGTCATCGCGATCGATCACGGCGCGCTGCGGACCACCTACCTGCCCGTCCGCCCCAGCGTCCGCGCCGGCCGCCGGGTCGTCTCCGGCACTCGGATCGGCGTCCTGGAGGACGGCCTGGTCCACTGCCCGGCACCGTGCCTGCACTGGGGGCTGCGCCGCGGCTCCCTCTACCTGGACCCGCTCAGTCTCGTCCGGCGCCAGGTACGCCTGCTCCCTCTCTGGTCGCGCCCCTCACCATCGGCGACCGACCGCACTCCCGCGCCTTCGCCGGAGCCGAGGATGACCTTGCGTGACGCCACCACTGCGACGGGTGGAGCACTGACCGGCATGGCCTTGGCCTTCACCCTGGCCTTCGCCTGGCGCCGCACCCGCGTGCGCTACCGCCTGCGCGGCCGGCGCCGCCCACCCCCGGGCGTCGTCGACCTATCCCGCGAACGCCGCCTCCGCCGCACCCCCTGACCCACCGCCGACGACCCCAGCCAACCCGGCGGGACCGAACAGCAACTCAACTGAACCGCAGACGCGCACCCAAGCCACTAGAGCGACAGCTCAACTGAACACCACCTGCACCGCAAAACTCGACCCCGTCCCTGCCACCCGCCCGGCATCCAACCAACGCGCCGGGCCCGGCAACTCGGCACGCGCGTCTCCAGCCGCTAGCGGCCATTCGGCTGAACTCGACCTGCACCGCCACCGCTGGCACCGCTGGCACCGCAAGCACCGCCTGCACCCCCCGCACGCCCGCGCCGCCCGCCGCCCGCGCCGCTCGCCGCCCGCGCCGCCCGCCGCCCGCGCCGCCTGCGCCGAGAAGCCCGACGCCGTTGTGGCCGCACCGCCTCGGGATTGAGTCGACGGGGTGGGTTGGTGGCTCCGCGCGAGGGGCAGGCCGTAGCGGGCGGGTGTGGGTGGGGTGGGGTGAGGCTCGGGTTCTGGCCTATTAGTCGGTCTGGGCGCCGCGGGGGTGTGCCTGGCGGTGGACTTGTTTGAGCCGCTCCGCGGAGACGTGGGTGTATATCTGCGTGGTCTGCAGGGAGGCGTGGCCGAGGATCTCCTGGACGCTCCGCAAGTCGGCTCCGCCTTCGAGCAAGTGGGTTGCGGCAGTGTGGCGCAGCCCGTGTGGGCTCAGGTCGGGCACTTGGCCGACTTGGGAGATCCGCTCGTGGACGATGCGGCGCGCACTGGTCGGGTGGAGGCGGCCCCCGCGAACCCCCAGGAAGAGGGCAGGGCCACTGTCCTCTGCCACCAGGGCGGGCCGTCCCGCTCGCAACCAGTCCTGGACGGCGCGGGTGGCGGGTTCGCCCACGGGGACGGTGCGTTCCCGTCCGCCTTTGCCGAGGACGCGCATCGTCCTGCGGCCGGTGTCCAAGTCGTCGATGTCGAGGCCGCAGAGTTCGCTGACTCGGACACCGGTCCCGTAGAGCGTCTCCAGAACGGCCAGATCGCGAAGCCCCAGGGGGCCTTGGGCGTCCACGTTGTCGAGCAGGCGTGCGGCATCGTCCTGGGTGAGGACCCCGGGCAGATCACGTTGGCGTTTGGGAGTGCCCAGCAGCAGACCTGGATCGTCCTGGAGCAGGCCACGCCGGTGCAGATGCCGGGTGAATGCGCGTGCGGCGGCCGTGCGGCGGGCCAGGGTGGCGCGGGACCGTCCTAGAGCGTGCTGGCGGGCGAGCCAGGCACGTAGGAGCGGCACGTCCAAGCCAGCGGGTTCCGTCACGCCGCTGTCGGCGGCGTAGCCGGTCAGGTCGCTCAGATCACCGAGATAAGCCCGCAGCGTATGCGGCGAGACGTCGCGTTCGGCGCGCAGATGCCGCTCGAAGTCGGCGATGGCGTCCTGAAGCGCGTCGGTCACAGCGTCACGCTCCGCCAACCTCCCGGCCGAAGCAAGCACCGCCGACCGGTTTCAAGCGAATCGCCGCTGATGTTCGCCGAGTTATCCACAGGCAGTCGTTTTCCGGATGCGCACGGTGACGCTCCGGCACCGTCGAAGTCCGGAGGTGAGGCCCATGAACGCCCACATCACTCTCGGCCGGCGCGGTGAGGACGCCGCCGCCGACTACCTGGTCGGACTCGGCTGGACGATCATCGAACGCAACTGGCGATGCCGCGAGGGCGAACTCGACATCGTCGCCCATGACGGCCGCGGGCACGTCGTCTGCGAGGTCAAGACCCGCGGCTCCGCCCGCTTCGGCGATCCCCTCGAAGCGATCACCACGGACAAGGCGGCCCGGCTGAGGCGGCTGGCCTGGAGGTGGGCCGCCGCGCGCGGCGTCACCGGCGCACCCGTGAGGGTGGACGCCCTCGGCCTGGTCGCCGATGGCGACGGCTTCTCGGTCGATCACCTGCGGGAGGTGTGCTAGATGACGCTCGCGAAGACCCGCTCGGTGTCCCTGGTCGGGGTCGACGGCTTCGTGGTGGACGTGGAGGCGGCCATCACCAGCGGTGTCCCGGGCCTGCACCTGGTCGGCCTCCCGGACACGGCGCTCAGCGAGGCCCGCGACCGGGTCCGCGCCGCGATCTTCAATTCGGGCGAGGAATGGCCCAATAGACACGTCACAGTGTCGCTGTGCCCGGCGAGCATGCCGAAGAAGGGGTCGACCTTCGATCTCAGCATCGCGATCGCGCTTCTCGCGGCCGCCGAGGCGGTTCCGGCACGGGCCTGCGCCGAGCTCGTGCTGATCGGCGAACTCGGCCTTGACGGCCGTCTGCGTCCCATTCAGGGCATCCTGCCCGCCGTGCTGGCCGCGGCCAACCAGGGCTGCCACACAGTCGTGGTCCCCCGCTCGAACGCCGCCGAGGCGGAGCTCGTCCCCGGCATGAAGGTGGTGTCCGCCAGCACACTGCGCGGTCTCCTGTGCCTCCTGCGCGACGAGCCTCCTCCCCTGGAGGAGGACGAGGACGGCGACCCTCACTCCCCCACGAACGGGTTCGCCGTACGGCAGCAGGACATCCCGCCCGATCTCGACCTGGCCGACGTCCGGGGGCAGGCCGAAGCGCGCAGGGCACTGGAGATCAGCGCCGCGGGTGGCCACCATCTCTTCTTCGCCGGTCCGCCCGGCTGCGGGAAGACGATGCTCGCGGAGCGGCTGCCGACGCTGATGCCACCCCTGGAGCCCGACATCGCGCTGGAGGTCACCGCGATCCACTCCGTCGCGGGGACCCTCCGGCCCGGCCAGCCGCTGATCACCCAGCCGCCGTTCTACGCGCCCCACCACACCGCCTCACGCGCCTCCATGGTCGGCGGCGGCTCGGGCCGCGTCCTGCAGCCGGGCGCCGTTTCCCTCGCCCACCGGGGGATCCTCTTCCTCGACGAGGCCCCGGAGTTCTTCGCGGGAACGCTCGACGCCCTCCGCCAGCCGCTCGAAGAGGGCGAGGTGCGGATCAGCCGGATCGAGGGCATGGCTCGCTTCCCAGCTCGGTTCACGCTCGTCCTGGCGGCGAACCCGTGCCCGTGCGCCGCGGCCAAGCAGGTCGACTGCTCCTGCGCACCCGGCATCCGCCGTAGGTACGCCTCCCGCTTGTCCGGGCCGCTGCTCGACCGCATCGACCTCAAGCTCGAACTATCGCCGGCGAGCCGGGCCGAACTCCGCTACGACCTGGAGTTCGCCGAATCCAGCAAGGTCGTGGCCGAACGCGTCCTGCTCGCCAGGGAACGGACGCTCAGACGCCTGGCCGACACCCCGTGGCGCTCCAACTCCGAGATTCCCGGGCCGGAGCTGCGGCGCCGCTTCACGCCCACTTCCGAGGCGATGCGCGGAGCCGACGAAGCCCTGCAGAGAGGGACGCTCAGCGCACGCGGCCTCGACCGCATCCTGCGGGTCGCCTGGACGATCGCCGACCTGGCCGGCCACGACGAACCCTGCCCGGACGACGTCGGCGGCGCGCTCACCCTGTGGTCGGCGGGGCGCTGATGAGCGATGAACGAACCGCCCGAGCCACCCTCACCGCCGTGGCGGAGCCCGGCGACACCTTCCTCAACCGGATCATCGACCACTCCGGCCCCGAGCGGGCGCTCGAATCGATCCGCACCGGCGGGCTCCCCGACGGCGTATCCGCCGACGCCAAGGAGGTCCAGCGGCTCGACCACTGGCGGATCCGGCTGATCGCCGCGGAACCCGATCAGGACATGGCCGTCTGCGCCCGGTTCCGCGGGCGCCTCATCTGCCCGGGAGATCCCGAATGGCCGACGACCCTCGACGACCTCGGCGGCGGACGCCCTTACGCCCTGTGGCTGCGCGGCCCCGGCGACCTGCGCAACGGATGCCTGCGTTCGGTCGCCATCGTCGGTTCCCGCGCCGCGTCCCCGTACGGCCTGCGCACCGCCGCCGACTTCGCGTCGGACCTGGCCGACGAGGGCTGGACGGTGATCTCCGGCGGCGCCCTCGGGATCGACGCGGCCGCCCACCGCGGCGCCCTGGCCGCCGACGGATCCACCGTCGCGGTCCTCGCCAACGGCGTCGACGTCCCCTACCCGGCCTCCAACGAGGGGCTCTTCGCCGAGATGGCCCGACGTTCACTCCTGGTCAGCGAGTCCCCACCGGGCACCCACCCGCACCGTCTGCGGTTCCTGGTCCGCAACCGGGTGATCGCCGCGCTGTCCCGGGGGACGCTCATCGTCGAAGCGGAGGCCCGCAGCGGCGCCCTCAACACCGCCGGCTGGGCGGCGAAGCTCGGCCGCGTCGTCATGGCCGTGCCCGGGCCCATCACCAGCCGGTCATCGGTCGGCAGTCACCGGCTGCTCCGCGAGGAGGGCACCACCCTCATCACCCGCACCGAGGAGATCATCGAGGCGGTGGGACGCATCGGCGCCGACCTCGCCCCGCCCCCGCAGACACCCGTCCTGCCCCGCGACCGCCTCGAACCGGTCACCCGGTCCGTCCTGGAGGCGTTCCCCGCCCGCGGCGCGACCGGCCCCGCGCAGCTCGCCGTCAAAGCGGGAGTAGATCTGACGGCGGTCAACGCCAAACTGGGTCTCCTGGCCGCCGCCGGTTTCGTCGAACGCGCGCCCGCCGGGTGGCGCCTCACCAAATCCGCGAAGGCGCCCCGCGAACCGTCCGGGAACCGGGCGCCGCCCCATCACTGATCAGCGGGGAGTTCGAAGTCGCTCTTGGCGAGTTCTTCGACGTTGACGTCCTTGAACGTGACGACACGCACGTTCTTGACGAACCGGGCAGGACGGTACATGTCCCAGACCCAGGCGTCCTGCATCGTGACCTCGAAGAAGATCTCGCCGTTGTCGGCGCTGCGCACCTGGAGGTCGACCGAGTTGGTGAGATAGAACCGGCGCTCGGTCTCGACGACATAACCGAACAGCCCGAGAACGTCGCGGTACTCGCGATAGAGCTGCAACTCCATCTCGGTCTCGTACTTCTCGAGATCCTCCGCGCTCACGCCCGTGCCCCTTCCGTGCGGTCCTCGCCGGGGACCTCCCCTTCGGTCTCCTCCACGTCCACCTCTCCATTGTTACGCAAGGCACGCTCGACATTGACGTAGGAGAAACGATGCTCTGGACAAGGTCCGTGGACGGCGAGCGCCCTGCCGTGCGCACGGGTCACATACCCCTTGTGGAGGTCGAATCCGTACTCGGGATACCGCTCATGAAGGCCCACCATGATCCGGTCTCGGGTGACCTTCGCGACGATCGACGCCGCCGCCACGCAGGCCGCGACCTGATCCCCTTTGATCATCGCGAGCCCGGGAACATCCAGGCCGGGCACCGGGAACCCGTCACTGAGCACGTACGCGGGCCGCTTGTCCAGCGCGGCCAGAGCCCGCCGCATGCCGGTGACGTTGCAGCGGTGAAGGCCGATCCGGTCGATGTCGTGGCACGGGATGACCACGGCGCTCCACGCGTACGCGTGCTCGACGATCTCCGCGTACAGCTCCTCGCGGCGCGCGGGCGTGAGCAGCTTGGAGTCGGTGAGGCCGTCGATCCTGCGCCGTCCGCCCTGAAGGATCACCGCCGCGACGACCAATGGCCCCGCGCACGCCCCCCGCCCCGCCTCATCGACGCCGGCGACGGGGCTGAACCCGGCATGATCAAGGGCACGCTCATACGCGTGCATCCCCGCGTCGCGGCGCGGCGTGAAGCGAAGCGGACGACCCTTCATGCCCGCAGCGTACGTCCCCACAACCTCCCACCGCGCCCCGAACGCCCCGTTCCCGTCATGTCCCAGACCTCCCGGACGAGCACGAGGCCGCCCCCGCCACCCTGGCGCCGCCTCCCGTTACCGCAGGCGACAGCCTCAACCGGCTTGCACCCACGGTTCATCAACCAAGTGCCCAAGACCGCCCCGGGCTGCGGCAGGTCCGCGCCGACCTGGCCTGAACCACGGAACACTCGCTGGACGGCCTCCACCCGCGGGTGTGTCCAGTTAACGCCGTTGAATGAGCCAGGCCGTTGAATGAGCCGGCCGGAGGGCGGCAGGTGTAACTGGAGCGACCCCGGCCACAGCCTTGTTGATCTTGGCTGCAGACCGCGATCGACGCCACCGATCCAACGAGTCGGTGTAGCTCGATCTCGCGGAGGTCCGTTGCGGGCGGCGGTGAGGCGGCCTTCGAAGGCGACGTGGATACGCCTTCGGGGCAAGGGCGTCGCGGGTGGTCTCGGTGGCCCGGCCCGGGGTGGTGGCGGGTTGGTGGGTCAGGTGGTCTTCAAGCGGCGGCGGCGTCTGAAGTGGGCCAGAGGGAGGGTGCAGATGACGCCTAGTGCGTAGGGGGTGGCGGGAAGGGCCGCGGCGGTGGTTTTCTGCAGGCCGCTTTGTTTGAAGGTGTCGGGGATCGGGAGAGTGCCGACGCGGTCCAGGGGCCAGACGATGACGAAGGCGCGGCCGATGACGCGGTCGATCGGGATGGTGCCGCCCCCCGGGTCGCCTCGGTGCGAGCGGGAATCGTAGGAGAGTTCGCGATGGTCGCCCATGACCCACAGCTGGCCCGGCTTCACGGTGACGTCGAACGGGTCGTTGGACGGCTTGTTCCGCTCGTGCGTGAACGGATCGCTGTAGAGGTAGGAGCTTTCGTCCAGAGGGACGCCGTTGACGGTGACCCGGCCCTGCGCGTCGCAGCATTTGACGTGGTCGCCCGGGATGCCGATGACGCGTTTGATGTAGTCCTTCTCGTTGGGCGCGACGCCGAAGGCGGTGCCGATCGCGCGCAGCACCTTGGACACCGGGTTGCCGGGCTCCTCGACCTGGACCTCCGGGTCCCAGGAGTCGAGGCCGTTGAAGACGATGACGTCGCCGCGGGCGATGTCGCGGGTATGGTAAACGATCTTGTTGACGAGGACGCGGTCACCGACCTGGAGGGTGTTCTCCATGGAACCGGACGGAATGTAGAACGCCTGAACCGCGAATGCCTTGATGACGAGGGCGAGGACGACGGCGACCACGATGAGGACGGGGAGTTCTTTCCAGAACGAGCCCTGCTTCTTCTTCTTTTTGCCGTCGTCTTCGGAGTCTTCGGCCGTCTCCTCGGAGTCTTCGGCCGTCTCCTCCTCCGAGTCCACGGGCTCCTTCTCTTCGGGCACCGCGCCCTCGGCTTCGGATCGCACGTCTCTCCGATCGTCCTCTTCAGTCATCAGAGCGAAAGCCTAGCGGCGCGGGGCCCGCGGGACGCCTCCAGTGGGCGTGTCGCCAGCGGACAAGGCGGCCGACTCGCTCCGAAACGCCCAACGCCCCGGTCACCGTTACGGGTTTCCGGGGCGTCGTGGTTCATCCGCTCAGCGAGCCCTTCTCATCCTCGGCGGGCACATGGATCGCGGTCTCGGCGGCGGAGGAGACGGGGCTCAGTGGTCGCGCTTCTCCTTGATGCGCGCGGCCTTGCCGCGCAGGTTGCGCAGGTAGTAGAGCTTGGCGCGGCGGACGTCGCCGCGGGTGACGACCTCGATCTTGTCGATGGAGGGACTGTTGATCGGGAACGTCCGCTCGACGCCGACGCTGTAGCTGACCTTGCGGACGGTGAAGGTCTCGCGGGCGCCGCCGCCCTGCCGCCGGATCACCACGCCCTGGAAGACCTGGATTCGGCTCCGGTTACCCTCGGTGACACGCACATGCACCTTCAGCGTGTCGCCCGGACGGAAGTCCGGCACGTCGGCGCGCATCGCGGCCTTCTCGATCTCCTGGATCAGGGTGTGCATCGCTGCGGTTCCTCATGGTCGAACGCGGGCGTCGAGAGGCCCCGGTGGATCTTTCGTGGGGGCGTCGCGCCGCGGAAAGTGGTCGTGGGGTGCCGTGCGATCTGGACGCACGGACGCTTTAGTCTGCCATACCTTCGCCGTCAACCGGAAAACCGGCCTCGCGCAGCACGGCGCGATCCCGCTCGTCGAGGTCCTCCGGGGCGAGGCGGGCGAGCAGTTCGGGACGGTGCCGCGCGGTGCGGCACAGTGCCTCGTCGCGGCGCCAGCGGGCTATCGCGCCGTGGTGTCCGGACAGGAGGACGTCCGGGACGGGGCGATCACGCCAGACGGGAGGCTTGGTGTAAACGGGGCCCTCCAGCAGCGACTCCATCGCGCCCGGCGCGAACGAGTCATCGGCCACCGAGTCGGCGTTGCCGAGCACTCCCGGCACGAGGCGCCCGATCGCCTCCACCATGACCAGGACGGCGACCTCTCCGCCGGCGAGCACGAAGTCGCCGAGGCTGACTTCGTCCACGGGCATCCGGGTACGCGCCTCCTCTGCGACGCGGGTGTCGATGCCCTCGTAGCGGCCACAGGCGAACACCAGCCAGGGTTCGGCGGCGTAGCGGGCCGCGTCGGCCTGGGTGAACGGCCGCCCGCTCGGCGTCGGAATGATCAGCCGCGGCACCGCCCCGGGGCCCGCCCGGCCGGTCGCCGCCCCGCTGGAAACCGTCTCAGAAGTTCCCGGTCCAGGGGCCGCGATCGAAGCCGAGAAATCCGCACCGGAGGACGTCGCGCTCCAAGACGGCGCGCCCGAAGGCGCCGCATCGGGGGACGCTGGATTCAGGGACTGTGGGGTCGAGGGCGCCGCACCCCGAGGCGGCATGCCTGAAGGCGCCGCGGCGGAGGGCGGTGGGGCGGAGGATGCTCCGCCGGAGCCTGTTGGGTGCTGGGACGCCGGACCGGAAGGGAATGGAGGCGTCCGGGGATCGTTCGCGTGCGGCGGTGGTGATGAAACCGGTGTGCCCGACGGTGAGGGCGGGACGATCGTGTCCAGGGCCTCGCCCCAGGGTTCGGGTTTCATGACCATGCCGGGGCCGCCGCCGTACGGGGTGTCGTCCACCGTGCGGTGCCGGTCGTTGGTCCAGTCGCGCAGGTCGTGGACGTGCACGTCCAGCAGTCCGGCCCGGCGGGCCTTGCCGAGGAGGGAGATGTCCAGGGCGGCGAAGTACTCGGGGAAGATCGTGACGATGTCGAGTCTCATGATGGGTCGAGCAGTCCGGGGGGCGGGTCGATCACGAGCCGCCCCCCGGGGACGTCCACCTCGGGGACGAGTGCCGCCACGAACGGGACCAGCTTCTCGCCGGCGTCGCCGCGCACGACCAGGAGGTCCTGGCCGTGGTGGAGGACGTCGGCGACCTGGCCGACGTCGGCGCCGTCGGCGGTGACGACGGCGAGGCCGATCAGTTCCTGGTCGTGGAAGTCGTCCGGGTCGGCGGACGGGGAGATGTCACCGGGGTCGACGACGAGCCAGGTGCCGCGCAGTTCCTCCGCGGCGCCGCGGTCGCCGATCCCGGCGAAGCGCACGAGCAGGCGTCCCGAATGCCAGCGGACACGCTCGATGGTGAGGGGGCCGGCGGCCGGCGGGTCGGTGACGATCTGCGTGCCCGCGGCGAACCGGGATTCCGGTTCGTCCGTGCGGACATCGACGGCGACCTCACCGCGGACGCCGTGCGCCCGTCCGATCCGTCCCACCACGAGCGGTTCGCTCATCGGAACGCCACTCAGCGGACCTCGTTGACGTCGAGCAGGTCAACGCGCACATAGCGGCCCCCGGACAGGGCGCTGATCACCGTGCGCAGGGCCTTGGCGGTGCGACCGCTGCGGCCGATGACCTTCCCGAGGTCCTCGGGGTGCACGCGCACCTCGAGGACCCGGCCGCCCCTGATCCGGCGGGCGCGGACCCGGACGTCGTCCGGGTTCTCCACGATCCCGCGGACCAGGTGCTCGAGCGCTTCTTCGAGCACTGTCAGCCCTCGCTCTTAGCTTCGGTGGTCTCGGCGGCCTTCGCCTCGGACTTCTTCGGCTCGGCCTTCTTCTTGCCCTTGGTCGCGGGAGCGGCGGCCTCGACGTCGCCCATCGACTCCTTGACGGCGGCCTCGAACACGGCCTTCTTGTCGGCCTTCGGCTCTGCGACCTTGAGGGTGCCCTCGGCGCCCGGCTCGCCCTTGAACTTCTGCCAGTCGCCGGTGATCTTCAGCAGGTTGCGGACGGGCTCGGTCGGCTGCGCGCCGACGCCGAGCCAGTACTGCGCCCGCTCAGAGTCGATCTTGATGAGCGACGGCTCCTGCTTGGGCTGGTAGAGCCCGATCTCCTCGATGGCGCGCCCGTCACGCTTGGTGCGGGCGTCGGCGACGATGATCCGGTACTGCGGGTTCCGGATCTTCCCCAGACGCTTGAGCTTGATCTTGACTGCCACGGGTGTGGTGTACTCCAGACTTCATTACAGGGTGGGCGGGCCCGCGCCAGGTGGGGAACACCGGCCAACGGCCGCCCGATGGACTCCGGCCGCGCAGGACGAGAGAGGGCGCCTCACGATCCGGGGTTTCCAGCAAGTCATTCTGCCAGACGATGGCGGCAAACGCGCAATCGCACGATGCCGTGTCCGGAACCCGGCGGCCTCCGCCGCCACCGCCCGGCCCCCAGACCGGGACGAGCGCGGTCACTTCTTCTTGCGGCCTTGGAGCTTGCTCAGGTCGGGCATCTGGAGACCGGGCGGGAGCTGGCCGCCGAGGCCGGGGGGAAGCCCGCCCTGACCGCCGCCGAGACCGGGCGGCAGGCCCTGGGGCATGCCGTCGGCCGCGGGCTGCTGGTCGTCCTGGCGCCCCTTGCCGGCGGCGCGCTTGCGCGGGTCGCCGCTGCGCTGCTTGCCCTTCTTGTTCTTGGACGCCTTCGCCGCCTTGGTCGCCTTCTTCCGTCCGCCGGGCATGCCGGGGATGCCCATTCCGCCGGCCATCTGGCGCATCATCTTCTGCGCGTCGAAGAACCGGGTGACCAGACTGTTGACCTCGCCGACGCCGACGCCCGAACCGCGGGCGATGCGGGCCCGGCGCGAACCGTTGATGATCTTGGGCTGGGAGCGTTCCTGCGGGGTCATCGAGCGGATGATCGCGGCGATGCGGTCCAGGTCCTTGTCGTCGATCTGGCTGATCTGATCGCGGACCTGGCCCATGCCCGGCATCATGCCGAGCAGGTTGCCGATCGGGCCGAGCTTGCGGATCATCATCATCTGCTCGAGGAAGTCCTCGAGCGTGAAGTCCTCGCCCGAGGCGAACTTGGTGGACATCTTCTCGGCCTGCTCGGCGTCGAACGCCTGCTCGGCCTGCTCGATCAGGGTGAGGATGTCGCCCATGTCGAGGATCCGGCCCGCCATGCGGTCCGGGTGGAAGACGCTGAAGTCCTCGAGCTTCTCGCCGGTCGAGGCGAACATGATCGGCCGGCCGGTGATGTGCCGGACCGACAGCGCCGCGCCGCCGCGGGCGTCGCCGTCGAGCTTGGTGAGGACGACGCCGTCGAAGCCGACCCCGTCCATGAACGCCTGGGCGGTGTTGACCGCGTCCTGGCCGACCATGGCGTCGACGACGAACAGCACGTCGTCGGGGTCGACGGCGTCGCGGATGTCGATGGCCTGCTGCATCATCTCGGTGTCGATGCCGAGACGTCCCGCGGTGTCGATGACGACGACGTCGTGCTGGGCGTGCCGGGCCTGGTCGATCGACCGGCGCGCCACGTCCACCGGGTCGCCGACGCCGCTGCCGGGCTCGGGCGCGAACACCGGGACCCCGGCGCGCTCGCCGACGACCTCGAGCTGCTGGACGGCGTTGGGACGCTGCAGGTCGGCGGCCACGAGCATCGGCGCGTGGCCCTCCTGCTTCAGCCACCGGGCCAGTTTGCCCGCGAGGGTCGTCTTACCGGCGCCCTGCAGGCCCGCGAGCATGATCACGGTGGGCGGGGTCTTGGCCAGCCTGATCCGGCGGGTCTCGCCGCCGAGGATGTTGATGAGCTCCTCGTTGACGATCTTGACGACCTGCTGTGCCGGGTTCAGCGCCTGCGAGACCTCCGAGCCCCGCGCCCGCTCCTTGACCTCCGCGATGAAGTCCTTGACCACGGGCAGGGCGACGTCGGCCTCAAGCAGCGCGATCCGGATCTCGCGGGCCGTGGCGTCGATGTCGGCCTCGGAGAGCCGGCCCTTGCTGCGCAGCGACGAGAAGACCGTCGTCAACCGGTCGGAGAGCGTCTCGAACACGTGTCTGGACCGTCCTTGGAAAGCGTCTGGGATCGCCTATCAGCGTATCGGGTCACCGGCCAAGCCCCACCCCTCTCGCCAAGCCCGTTCGGAAGGCGCTCGTCCTCTCCGCCTTCTCCCCTGGCGACGGCGGCTCCACAAGATCTAACGCGCGTGCTCCGCGTAGCCCCCATAAACGCCCGTGATCACCCAGGCCATGCGCGGACACGGTCGACTCCCACCCGGGACGGATCACTCCTCCGACCCCGAGCACGATCCTGTTCCCAGGAGACCCGGCGGAGACGGTTGCGTGTTCGACGAGCGGATGAAGCTACTGCAGAGCTGCCAGTACCTCGACGCGGGCGGCCTCCAGGGCTGCGGGATCGTCCAGGGGGCGGCCTTGCTCGTCCACTACGTAGAAGACGTCCACGGCCTCGGCGCCGAGGGTGTCTACCTGCGCGGCGCGAACCTGCAGGCCGCTCGCGCCCAGGGCCTGCCCGATCCGCCAAAGCAGCCCGGGCCGGTCGTGAGCGCGCACCTCGACGACGGTGGCGGTGCGGGACGCGTCGTCCACGATCATCACCCGCGGCGGGGGGACCGTCACGCCCGGACGCACCCGCGCCGACCGGGCGCGGCGTTCGAGGCGGTCGGCCACGTCGAGCCGGTCCGCGAGCATGCGCCGCAGATCCGCCTCCAGGCTGGCCGGATCCGGCGGCGTCCCGTACTCGGGCACGGCCGTGAAGTCCAGTACGGCCGTCCCGCCGGAGCCTTCCGCGGAGGAGGTTGTGCGGGCCGTCTTCACCGCCAGGCGGTGGAGGGCCAGGACGCCCGCGGCGCGCCACAGGAGGCCGGGACGGTCCGGGGCGGCGATGGTGATGCGGGACCCGGTGACGCGGACGGCGGCGCCGTCGTGGCGGGCGAGGGCCAGCTGGTCGGGGCCGAGGGACGGAGCGGGCGGCGGTGTTCCGCCGGACAGAGCGGCGGCGGCGCGGCGGGCGAGTTCTGCGACCAGGCCCGCCTTCCAGGCGCCCCAGGCGGCGGGTCCGGTGGCGTTGCCGTCGGCGATGGCGAGGGCGGCGAGAATGTCGATGATCTCGCGTTCGCGGCCGGGCACCCGCGAGACGGCGGCGGTGACGGTCTGGACGGTCACCGGGTCGTCGAGGTCGCGGCGGGTCGCGGTCTCAGGGAGCAGCAGGTGGTGGCGGACGAGCGTCTCCAGGACCCGGACGTCGTCGTCGGGGAAGCCGAGGCGGACGCCGATGTCGCGGGCGATGACGGCACCGGTGGCGGAGTGGTCGCCGGGCCGGCCTTTGCCGATGTCGTGCAGGAGGGCTCCGACGAGCAGCAGGTCGGGCCGGGCGACCTCGCGGGTGAGGGCGGCCGCTCCCGCAGCGGCCTCCACCAGGTGGCGGTCCACGGTGAAGCGGTGCACGGGGTTGCGCTGCGGACGGTTGCGGACGTGTTCCCAGTCGGGCAGCAGCCGGACGATCAGCCCGGCCTGGTCGAGGGCCTCCCAGACGCCGATGGCGGCGGGCCCGGCGCCGAGCAGGGACACGAGTGCGTCGCGGGCGTCGGCGGGCCAAGGCGCACGCGGCAGGACGGCGCGCTCGGCGAGCCGGGCGACCGTGGCGGGAGCGATCGGCAGGCCCGCCTGGGCGGCGGCCGCGGCGACGCGGAGCACGAGCGCGGGGTCGTTCAGGTCGGCGTTCCGCGCCAGGACGACCTCGCCCTCATGCTCGACGGCGCCGTCCCCGACGGGCCGCCGCTCAACACCCCGCCGCTCAAGGCCATGCCGCTCAAGGCCATGCCGCTCAACACCGGGCCGCTCCACACCGGGCCGCTCAGGGTCGTGGCGCTCAACACCCCGCCGCTCAACACCCCGCCGCTCAACACCCCGCCGCTCAGTGTCGTGGCGCTCAGGGTCGTGGCGCTCAGGGTCGTGGCGCTCAGGGTCGTGGCGCTCAAGGTCGTGGCGCTCAAGGTCGTGGCGCTCAAGGTCGTGGCGCTCAAGGTCGTGGCGCTCAAGGTCGTGGCGCTCGTCCTGCGAGATCGACCCACGGGACGCCGGGTTGGGCGGGGTCGTGGCAGGCGGTGTTGGGGCCGGGGAGGTCGGGCCAGTGGATGTCGGGGTGGGGGACGTGGTTCTGGGACGGTGGGGGTGGGTTTTGGTGAAGCGGTCCACGCGGCGCCACAGGTGGGTGGCCGCGTAGGTGATCGTGCGGGCCGCCTCCGCGATCGAGCGTTGCAGGGCGTTCGCGTCCGGGAGGCCGAGGGCGCGGGCGACCGGCTCGTGTTCCTGCAGGACGAGGCGGTCGGTGGACCGGCCGGTGACCTCGTGCAAGGCGTGCCGGATGTCGAGGAGGAGGTCGTGGGCCGCCCGGACCCGCGCGCCGGGGGCGGACGCCACCCAGGAGGCGGCGACGGCGTGCATGACGTGGACGTCACGCAACCCGCCGCGCGCCTCCTTCAGGTCGGGTTCCTGGAGGAACGCCAGTTCGCCTTGGGCGTCCCAGCGTTCACGGCACATCGCCGACAGTTCGGCCAGCCGGACGGGGGCGTCGGCGCGCCAGTCGGTGAGGACGGCGGTGCGCAGTTCGTCGACGAGCGTGTGGTCGCCCGCGATCCGGCGAGCGGACAGGAGTCCGAGGGCGGCCTTCATGTCGCCGCGCGCCACGGTGCGGGCCTCGTGGACGGTGCGGACCGAGTGGTCGAGGCGGAGCCCGGAGTCCCAGACCGGGTACCAGAGGCGGTCGGCGATGCCGGCGACGTCCGCGCGGCCGCGGTGCAGGAGAACGAGGTCGAGGTCGCCGCCGGGCGTCAGTTCGCGGCGGGCGTGGCTGCCGACCGCGGCGAGCGCCACGTCGCCGGGGACGTCGCGGTCCGCGAGGAGCGAGCCGAGCCAGCGGTCCAGTTCGGCGGCGCGCGCGGCCCGCGCCGCCGCGAGGGCGGCACGGGCCGCGTCCCCGGCCGTCCCGGGGCCGCCGGGCCCGGGACGGCCCGGCCGGCGGTCTCCGGGAGGTGGGGCGGCGAGGGTCACCGGGGCGCCTCAGAGGGCTTCCGGGCCGGTCTCGCCGGTGCGGACGCGGACGACGGTGTCGACCGGGACGGCCCACACCTTGCCGTCGCCGATCTTGTCGGTGCGGGCCGCCTTGACGATCACGTCGATGATGTCGTCGGCGTCCTCGGACTCGACGAGGACCTCGACGCGCAGCTTGGGCACCAGGTCGACCTGGTACTCCGCGCCGCGGTAGACCTCGGTGTGGCCCTTCTGCCGGCCGTAGCCGCTCGCCTCGCTGACGGTCAGGCCCTTGACCCCGAAGGTCTCCAGGGCCTTCTTGACCTCGTCGAGCTTGAACGGCTTGATGACCGCCGTGATGAGCTTCATCTCCTACGCCTCCACCTTCTTGGCCGCGTCCTCGGACTTCTCCGCCTTCTCGGACTCGGCCGCGTTCTCGGACTTCGCCGCGTCCGCGGCGGGGGCGGGCGCGGCGGCCGCCGCCAGGGTCGCACCGGGACCCCCGCCCGTCCGGATGGTGCCGAAGTCGTAGGCGGTCTCCGCGTGCGCGGTGCTGTCGATTCCGGCGGCCTCGTCGTCCTCGGCGATGCGGAAGCCCATCACCAGGTCGATGAGCTTGGCGATCAGGTAGGTGACGACGAACGAGTAGGCGAGGGTGGCCAGGACGGCCACCGCCTGCTTGCCGAGCAGCGACAGGCCGCCGCCGGCGAACAGCCCGTCGGCGCCGCCGTCGTTGACGGCGGTGGTGGCCAGGAGGCCGATCAGCAGGGCGCCGACGATGCCGCCGACCATGTGGACGCCGACCACGTCGAGCGCGTCGTCGTAGCCGAGCTTGTACTTGAGGCTGACCGCGAAGGCGCAGACAGCGCCGGCGACGAGGCCGATGACGATGGCGCCGAGCGGGGTGACGAAGGCGCAGGCCGGGGTGATGGCGACGAGGCCGGCGACGACGCCGGACGCGAGGCCGAGCGTGGTGGACGAGCCGTCCCGCAGCTTCTCCACGACGATCCAGGCGAACGCGGCGGCGCAGGTCGCGGCGAGCGTGTTGATGAACGCGACGCCGGCGAGTTCGTTGGCGGCCACGGCCGAGCCGGCGTTGAACCCGAACCAGCCGAACCACAGGAGCCCGGCGCCGAGCAGGACGAACGGCAGGTTGTGCGGGCGCATCGGCTCCTTCGGCCAGCCCCTGCGCTTGCCGAGGACGAGTACCAGGGCGAGGGCGGCGACTCCGGCGTTGATGTGGACGACGGTGCCGCCCGCGAAGTCGAGGGCGCCGAGTTCGAAGATCCAGCCGGCCTTGCCGCCCTCTTCACCGTCCGACCACCAGACCCAGTGGGCGATCGGGAAGTAGACGAGCGTCACCCAGGCCAGGGTGAACAGGACCCAGGCCCCGAATTTGGCACGGTCCGCGACCGCGCCGCTGATGAGCGCGACGGTGATGATGGCGAACGTCGCCTGGAAGGCCACGAACACCAGTTTCGGGATGCCGGTGCCGTCGTCGGCCGTGGCGGCGGTCTCCAGGCCGACCAGTCCCCATTCGCCGAACCCGCCGATGAACGAGCTGAGCCCGCCGCCGGAGGTGAAGGCGAGGGACCAGCCGTAGACGACCCACGCCATGCCGACGACGGCGATGCTGACGAAGCTCATCATCATCATGTTGAGCACGCTCTTGGCCCGGCTCATGCCGCCGTAGAAGAAGGCCAGGCCCGGTGTCATCAGCAGAACGAGCGCCGTGCTCGTCAGCATCCAGGCGGTGTTACCGCTATCGATCTTCATCTCTGAGAGAGTCCCTCCTCGCCGGGGAACGTGACTGCTCAGAGACTCTGGCGCGGCCGTTTCACCCGAGGGGCTCTTACGTTTCCCCGGTGTGAAAACCGACCCCGGTGTGTTTCACCGGTGTTTCCAAAACCTCACATGCCGTATTTAGGCGATATTGGACCCTTTTTCAGTCTCCCAGGATCGCGTCCACAAAGGCCTCGGGCTCGAACGGGGCCAGATCGTCCGGCCCCTCGCCCAGCCCGACCAGCTTGACCGGGACGCCCAGCTCGCGCTGCACCTGGACGACGATTCCGCCCTTCGCGGTGCCGTCCAGCTTCGTCAGCGCGATGCCCGTGATGTTGACGACCTCGGCGAAGACCCGGGCCTGCTGCATGCCGTTCTGCCCGGTCGTGGCGTCCAGGACGAGCAGGACCTCGTCGACCGCGGCCTGCTTCTCGATGACGCGCTTGACCTTGCCCAGCTCGTCCATCAGCCCCGTCTTGGTGTGCAGCCGGCCCGCGGTGTCGACGATCACCACGTCGACCTTGGTGTCGATGCCCTGCTTGACGGCGTCGAACGCGACGCTGGCGGGGTCGGCGCCCTCCTCCTTGCGGACGACCTGCGCCCCGACCCGGTTGCCCCACGTCTCCAGCTGGTCGGCGGCGGCGGCGCGGAAGGTGTCGGCGGCGCCGAGGAGCACGGTCTTGCCGTCGCCGACCAGGACGCGGCCGAGCTTGCCGCAGGTGGTGGTCTTGCCGGTGCCGTTGACGCCCACGACCATCAGCACCGCGGGACGGTCGCCCGGCGTCTCGGTGTGCAGGGAGCGGTCCAGGTCCGAGCCGATCTGCTTGACGAGCTCCTCCTTGAGCAGCGCGCGGACCTCGCCCACCTCGCGGGTGCCGAGGACCTGGACCCGGGTCCGCAGGTCGTCGGTGACCTGGCGGGCCACGGCGGCGCCCATGTCGGCGGTGATCAGGGTGTCCTCGATCTCCTCCCAGGCGTCGTCGTCGAGCGTTTCGCGCGACAGCAGCACCAGGAGGGTCTTGCCGAAGGTGTTCTGGGAGCGGGCGAGGCGGGCGCGCAGCCGGACCAGCCGGCCCGCACCGGGCGGCGGCTTCTCGATCTCGACCGTGGGGCGCGGCGGCGGCACCTCCGTCGGCGGCGCCTTCTCGATGGTGGCGGCGCCGCCCTCCGCCTCGTCGGCGGCGGTCGCGCCTCCCGCCCGTTCCGTGGGCCGCTCGGCGGGCGGCCGCGGCCGCCCGCGGCGGGGCCGCAGCAGCATGACGCCGCCGACGATCAGTGCGACCGCGGCCAGCGCGGCGATGACGATCAGATATTCCATAGCGCCCCCAGTTTTCCAGACAGTGTCTACCCAGGGGGACGACCCCCTGGAACCCCCGTTGCGAGCCGGTCTGTGCCTGCCCGGGGGGCGACCCCCTGGAACCCCCGTCGCGAGCCGGTCGATCCTCGCGCCACGGTTTCGGTTTGTTGTGACCGTGCAGGTTAGTGGCGTGTCGCTGTGGTCGCCCGGCTCGGCGGGCCGGGCGGCCTCCGGGCGCTGGGCGCCCTCCGGCCGCCCGACCCGTGCTCCGATGGTTGAGGTTCAACCTGCCGGGGTCGGGTGTGAGCTGGTCACTGTGTTGGGCCGGAGGCCGGCAACGAGGCGCGCTCTGAGTTCTCCCACTCGTCGACGTTCCGCAACAGGGCCTCCAGGTAGGAGCGGAGGTGGGTGCGGTAGACGTCGCTGTAGGTGCGCAGGTAGGCGATCTCCCGTTCCATGGCGCGGCGCTCGTCGGCCGGCAGGGCCTCCTGGCGGATGACGGGCGGCGGCGCGGCCTGTTCGGCGTTGCGGACGGCGGCGTCGGCGACCGCGGCGGCCTTGCGGTGGGCGTCCTCCAGCATGTGCTCGGCGCGTCCCTTGGCGTCGGACAGGATCGCCTCCCGGTGCAGCCTCGCCTCGTGGGCCAGCTCGCGCGTGTAGCGCTCGGCGTCCGCGACGTACAGGTCGGCGGTCTGCTGGGCCTGCGACAGGATGCGGACGGCCTGGAAGTGGGCGTCCTCGGGCGCCATCACGCCGGGCGTGCCCTTGGCGGCCTGGGCGCGCAGCCGGTTGACCTCTTCGGCCAGGGCCGCCTTGTCGCCGAAGATCTGGACGAGTTCCCGCTCGACGTACGCCAGGAAGTTGCGGACCTGCTCCTCGTCGTATCCGCGGCGGCCGAGGGCGGCTCGGGCGAAGACCACCGACTGCAGTTCGCCGGGGGTCAGCCGCGTGCCCTCGGAGACGACGGGAAGGTTCGGGGAGTTCATCGCGCTCACCTCTGTGCGTCTGCGAAGGTTTCCAGCCTGATGCGGTCACGCGCGAGGCCGAGCCGCACGAGCTGCTCGACCGTGTGCCCGACCATCGCGGACGGCCCGCACACGTAGGCGTCGTGGCCGTCCCAGGGGCCGTGCCTGGCCACGACGTCCGACAGATTTCCGTGCTCGACGTCACCGTCGCCCGTCTGGAGCCCCGGCTGGAGCCCCGACTGGAGCAGGGCGGAGAAGCCGTGGCCGCCGGGCTCGTCCGACACGGTGGGCACGACGGTGAGCCAGCGGAACTCTCCGGCCAGTTTGGTCAGGTCTTCCAGGTCGTACAGGCCGTCCCTGGTGCGGGCGCCGAAGAACAGTTGCACGCGCGGAGGGGCGGTGCGGCGGGAGATCTGCTCCAGGATCGCCTTGAGCGGGGCCAGGCCGGTGCTGCCCGCCACTAGGAGGACGTCCCGTCCGGACGCCTCGTCCAGCGTGAGCGTGCCGACGGGGGCGCCCATGCGGACCCGGTCGCCGGTGTCGATGCCGCGGACCAGCACGGGGCTCACCGGCCCGCCGTCGACGAGCCGGACGTGGAAGTCGACGGTGTGGTCGGGACGGGGCGCGTTCGCCATCGAGTAGTAGCGCCAGTGCCGCAGCCGGGACGGCACCTCCAGCGCGACCGACTGGCCGGGCCGGTAGGGCAGCGGCCGGTCGGGCTGGACGCGCAGGACGCTGATGTCGAACCGGCGCCGTTCGACCCCGACGACCTGGCCGTTCCACCAGGCGGGGCTCGTGAGGGCGTTCTCGTCGGCGGCCTCCAGCATGACCTTGGCGACCAGGCTGTAGGCGGCGTTCCAGTCGCCCTCGACGTCGTCGGTCCAGGACGGCCCGCAGAAGTGCCGCAGGGTGGCGAGGAGGCTGGCGCCGACGTGCGGGTAGTGCTCGGCGACGATCCCGAACCTGCGGTGGTCGCGGCCGAGCTGCTGGAGGAACGGGACGAGGGCGGGCAGGTCGTCGACCTGGGAGACGATGTGCCCGAGGGCGCGCAGCAGCTTGTCGCGCTGGCCGCTCATCCCGATCGGGAACATGTCGCGCAGGTGGGGGTTGCGGACGAAGAGGTCGGAGTAGAAGAAGAGCGCGACCTGGTCGCCTTGTCCGGCGACGTGGTCGAAGCTGTCCTTGAGGCGCTGGGCGTCCATGTCGGATCGGGTGGCGGCCGGATCAGGAGACGGGCTCGGCCGCGGCCTCCGCCATGACCTTGGCGACGAGGCCGTAGGCGGCCGTCCAGTCGCGTTCGAGGTCCTCGGTCCATTCGGGGCCGCTGAAGTAGGCGAGGGTCGCCAGGAGGCTGGCTCCGACGGGGGCGTAGTGGTCGCCGAGCACCCCGAAGCCGTGGTGCCGCCGGCCGAGGTCCCGCAGGAACGGGATGAGCGCCTCGGTGTCGTCGACGGTCGAGACGATCTGGGACAGCGCGCCGAGCAGGACCTCGTGCTGCTTGGTCATCGCCGCCGGGAACATCGACCTGAGCTGCGGTTCCCGCGCGAAAAGGTCGGCGTAGAAATATTCGGCGACATCGATGCCGTTCGTGCCGACGAGAGCGAAATTGTCTTTGAGTTTCTGGGGGTCCACAGGCGTCACCTTCCAGACGGTTCTCCGTACCGGGCGGGGTTTGTCCGGCGAGGGAGCAGAGAACCGACGGTGCATATGCGTAGTGGATGGGTCCGACCCGCACAAGTCCGCCAGCGTCGCCGCGGGGTCACGGTCGGTGCACGGCGGTCGCGCCGCTTCCCCGCCACCGGCGCGAATGCGTCGTGACCGAGCAGTTATCTGAGCCCGAAAATGAGGAAGACCACATCTCATGGCCCGTCCGAAATGCTAAACGTTGGGCGATGTAGCGTTCCAAAAGAAAGGGTGACCGGTATTGCGATTATTTGAAATCCGCGGACGAACCCTCAGTCGCGCAGCCGCTGGCTGACCACCTGGGTGACGCCGTCGCCGCGCATGCTGACACCGTAGAGGGCGTCCGCGCCCTCCATGGTCCGCTTCTGGTGAGTGATCACGATCAGCTGGGACGCCTCGCGCAGCTCCTCGAAGACGGTGAGCAGCCGCTGCGTGTTGGTGTCGTCCAGCGCGGCCTCGACCTCGTCCAGGACGTAGAACGGCGACGGGCGGGCCTTGAAGACGGCGACGAGGAACGCGATCGCGACCAGGGACCGCTCGCCGCCCGACAGCAGCGACAGCCGCTTGACCTTCTTGCCAGGCGGGCGCGCCGCGACCTCGACGCCGGTGGCGAGCATGTCGTCCGGCTCGGTGAGCGACAGGCTGCCCTCCCCGCCGGGGAACAGCCGCGCGAAGATGCGCTCGAACTCGCGGGCGGTGTCGTCGTAGGCGGTGCCGAACACCTGCTGGACGCGCTCGTCCACCTCCTTGACGAGACCGAGCAGCTCCCGCTGGGTCTTCTTCAGGTCCTCAAGCTGCGAGGTGAGGAACGCGTGCCGCTCCTCCAGCGCGGCGAACTCCTCCAGCGCGAGCGGGTTGACCTTGCCGAGCTGGTTGAGCTGCCGCTCGGCGCTCTTGGCGCGCTTCTCCTGGACGGCCCGTTCGTACGGCGCGGGCCGCGCGTCCTCGCCCTTGTCGGGATCGGGCGGGACGGGCTGGTCCGGCCCGTACTCCGACACCAGGGACTCGACCTCCAGGCCGAACTCCTCCAGGGCCCGCTGCTCGTACTGCTCCAGCCGGAGCCGCTGCTCGGCGCGGGCCACCTCGTTGCCGTGCACGACGTTGACCAGGCGTTCGAGCGTCCCGGACAGCTCGCGGACCTGGGTGCGGACGACCTTCAGCTCCGCCTCGCGGGCGGCCTTGGCCTGTTCGGCGGCCTCCCGCCGCCGCACGGCCGCGGCCAGGGAGTGCTCGATGCGGTCCAGGGCGGTCCTGGCGCCCCGGTGGACGGCCTTGGCGACCCTGGCCTGCTCCTCGCGGCGGGCGCGGCGCCGGGCGGCGTGAGCGCGTTCCTCGCGCTCGCGCTGGGCGCCTCGTTCGAGCGCGTCGGCGCGGCCGGAGATGGCCTGGACGCGTTCCTCGGCGGTGCGGACCGTCAGCCGCGACTCCATCTCCGCGGTGCGCAGTTCCTGGCAGCGGGCGTTCAGCTCGTCGCGGGCCTCCGTGTCGTGCCCGGCCTCGTCGGCGACCTCCGCGGCCTCCTCCGACTCGGCGAGCCGCATCGCCAGTTCCTCGGCCGCCTCGGTATCGCGTTCCAGGGATTCGCCGGCCGCGTCGAGCGCCTTGGTCAGCCGCTCCGCCTCGCCACGCGCCGCACGGACGTCGGCCTCCAGACGGGCGGCGCGCTTGGCCTCCTGAGCGGCCTGCGCGTCGAACTCACGCAAGCGCGCGCGGACACGGTCAAGGTCCGCCTGCGCCTGGTTGACCCCTGACTGGGTCTCGTTGGCTGCCGCTTCGGCGGCTTCCACCGCCGTCTGCGCCGCCTGCTCGCGCTCGATGGACGCCGTGAGGTCGTCGGCCGCGACACCGGCCGCCGTCTCGGCCGCCGCCAGATCCTCGGTGGCCTCGTCGAGCGTCGCGCGCATCTGCAGGAGGCTCTGCCCTCCACCCGCCGCGCCGCCCTGAGCCCAGTGCGCGCCGACAAGCTCCCCATCACGTGTGACGGCCCGCAGAGAAGGCTCCCTGCGGACCAGCCCCGCAGCGGACGGGACATCGTCCACCACGGCGACGTCACGCAGAAGATGCTCGACCGCGGGACGCACGACGTCCGGCACCGTGACGGCGTCGGCCGCGTAGTCGACCCCGGGAAGCCGCCCGCCCGCCACGGCCGCTCCCCCGCCGATGAGCAGCCCGGCACGCCCGGCGTCGCGGGAGCGCAGCAGCGTCAGCGCGGCCTCGGCCGTATCCAGGGAGCCGACCGCGATGGCCTCGGCCGCGTTGCCGAGCGCGGCCGCGATCGCCGTCTCGTACCCGGGACGGACGTTCAACAGCGACGCGACCGTCCCGAGAACACCCTGCAGCGAACCGTCCGCCCCGGCGGCGAGGAGGGCCTCCCCGCCGTCGGCGGCGCTGGCCAGCGTCAGGTTGAGCGCCTCGATCCGGGCCTGCAGCGCCGTGACCCTCTTCTGCGCGGCCTGATCCGCCGACCGCGCGGAGCCCACCGCCGACCGGGCCTCCTTCAGGGCCCGCCGCGGCCCCTCCACCGCCGCCCGCGCCGCCTCGGCGGCGTCCTTGGCGGTGGCGAGCGCCTCCTGGACCACCTCGTGCTCGGCGGCCAGCTCCGGGTCCTCCACGACCTCGGCCTCGAACGCCTCGAACTCGGCCTGCGCGGACTCGGCGCGCTGCCCGGCCTCCTCCCGCGCGTCGGCGAGCCGGCCGATCTCCGAGCGTCCGGCCGCGGCCTTGCTGCGCAGCGCCTCGACACGCCCCCGCAGCCGTGCCAGCTCCTCCCGCCGGTCGGCCGCGGCGCGCGCGGCGGCCTGCAGCCGACGTTCCTCGGAGGCCAGCGCCTCCTCGGCGCCCGACCGCTCCTCGACGGCCGCCGACAGCCCGTCCTGCGCCTCCTCCAGCGCCGCCCGGAGCATCTCTTCCTGCTCACGGATCTCGGCGGCCTCACGCTCCATGTCCTCGGGATCGCGCCCCCGCCGCTCCTCCTCGCGCGCTTCGGCGGCGTTGCGGTGCCGCTCGGCCGCAAGGTCGGCGACGCCCCGCAGCCGCTCCTTCAACGCCGACAGCCGGAACCACGTGTCCTGGACGAGCGCGAGCCTGGGCGCCTGCTCGGCCTCCTCGGCCTCCAGCACGCCCTCACGTTCCTGCGCCTCGTTCAGCGCCCGCTCCGTCTCGGTGCGGCGCTCCCGGACGGCGGCCTCGTCGGCCGCCTCCTGCTCGAGCCTCGTCCGCAGGGTGACCAGGTCATCGGCCAGCAGCCGCAGCCGGGCGTCGCGCAGGTCGGCCTGGATGACGGCGGCCCTGCGCGCGATCTCGGCCTGCTTCCCCAGCGGCTTCAGCTGGCGGCGCAGCTCACCGGTGAGGTCCTGGACGCGGGTCAGGTTCCCCTGCATCGCGTCCAGCTTGCGGAGCGCCTTCTCCTTGCGCTTGCGGTGCTTCAGGACGCCGGCGGCCTCTTCGATCACCGCCCGGCGCCCCTCGGGACCCGAGTGGAGAACGCGGTCGAGCTGCCCTTGCCCGATGATGACGTGCATCTCGCGGCCGATGCCGGAGTCCGACAGCAGCTCCTGGATGTCGAGGAGCCGGCACGAGTCACCATTGATCGCGTATTCGCTGCTGCCGGACCGGAACATGAGCCGGCTGATCGTGACCTCGGTGTAGTCGATGGGCAGTGCGCCGTCGGCGTTGTCGATCGTCAGCACGACCTCGGCCCGGCCGAGCGGTGCCCGGCTGGCGGTGCCGGCGAAGATGACGTCCTCCATCTTGCCGCCGCGCAGCGACTTGGCGCCCTGCTCCCCCATCACCCAGGCCAGCGCGTCGACGACGTTGGACTTGCCCGACCCGTTCGGCCCGACGACGGCGGTGATGCCCGGCTCGAACTTCAGCGTGGTGGAGGACGCGAAGGACTTGAAGCCGCGCAGCGTCAAATTCTTCAGGTACACGCGTCCGCCGTCCTCCTGGGGTGACTGGGCGATGGCCGGGCGGCCGTGTTCGTTATACAACGGCCGGGGTCGACTCGGGCGCGGGACGCGCGGTCACCACCCTGGATTCGGGTCACGGCGGTCATGAACCACCGGATGCCCCAAAT
Source organism: Spirillospora sp. NPDC048819 (assembly GCF_040650055.1). Taxonomy (NCBI): domain Bacteria; kingdom Bacillati; phylum Actinomycetota; class Actinomycetes; order Streptosporangiales; family Thermomonosporaceae; genus Spirillospora; species Spirillospora sp. NPDC048819. Next base: position 581,216 of record NZ_JBEZGN010000002.1, read on the forward strand.
ACGGCCGATTGCTACAGATGCCATCAGATTCGGACAGACAGAATGCGCGCTAAGGTTTGACCGAATCCTGACCGTTCCCCGTACATCAGCCCGAGGGTACACCTGCTCATGGCAGTGCCCTCCTCCTTCGGCCCTTGGCGGCCATCCACCGTCGGTCACTGCGTGCGATCGCCTTTGCGCACTGCAGGCGGTCCGATACACGGACGGGCCCGTGACAGCCGAATGAGGAGGAGCCGGAGAAAAACTTCAGGGACGCCAGGTCATGGCGTCCCTGTCACTCTTGAGAAAGGCGCCGATCAGGTCAGCGCGGGTTCACGGTCCTTGACCGCAAGGGACATCACATCGTCGTCCGGCGCCGTCGCGAGCGCGTCGTTCTCTGCCTGAAGCCGTACGAGCTCGGCTTCCAGATCACGTACGCGCTGCTGAAGGCGCCGCATCTCCGCGACCATCCGGGGGTCGGGACCGCCGACGTGGCCGAGTAGAGCCTTCGCCATGACTAAGGGTCCTCCACGCTGAGTAACCAGCAGGGATCGCGCACGAGAATCAGCTGAAGTCGGTGCGCGTATCGTCTAGAGTCGCACCGGCCGGTGTCCTGGTCAAGACGCACATCACAGGCCGGTAACAACCTTCCTCTACTAGTTTAGCAGGTATAAACCGGAACCCCCTACCCGGTCACCGCTCGTGGAAACCGGAGCCCTCCCCGCGCGGCTCGCTCCAGCGGCTGATCACGCCCGTCACCTTGCCGGGCCGCCCGGGCACATGACGGGCGCGGCCGGACGCGGAAGCGTCGCCGTCCAGCAGGTCAAGGAGCCGCCGGCATTTCCGGCGGGGGCCTTCGGCGACGACCTCGACGCGCCCGTCGGCCAGGTTGGCGGCACTGCCGTCGAGGCCGAGTTCGAGCGCACGCGCCCGCACCCACCAGCGGAAACCGACCCCTTGGACGTGGCCGCGCACCCAGGCCGTCAGCCGGACGATGTCCTCGTCGCCGCCGTCCATTCCGTCCCCCTCTCGATCGTGGCCCCGGTCGCCCTAATACCGTGCCCTGCGGGGACGCGGCTGGCACACGGGGCAGGTGTAGGACGAGCGGTTCATGAACTCGTCGCGGCGGATCGGGGTACCGCAGCGGCGGCAGGGCTCGTCGCGCCGCCCGTAGGCGTCCAGGGACCGTTCGAAGTAGCCGCTCTCGCCGTTCACGTTGACGTACAGGCTGTCGAACGACGTCCCGCCGACGGCCAGGGCGGCGCCCATGACGTCCTGTGCGGCCTCCAGGACGCGCGTGGCCTCCGCCCGCGTCATCGTCTCGGTGGGCCGCGCCCAGTGCAGCCTGGCCCGCCACAGCGCCTCGTCGGCGTAGATGTTGCCGACGCCGCTGATCAGGGACTGGTCGAGCAGGGCCCGCTTGATCCCGGTCCTGCGGCGGCGGAGGGCGCGGAAGAACGCCTCGGCGTCGAAGGCGTCCTCCAGCGGATCGGCGGCGATGTGCACGATCGGCTCGGGGACGAGCCCGGGGCCGTCCGGCCCGCCGATCACGTCCGGCACCAGGTCGGTGACCATGAGATGCCCGAACGTGCGCTGGTCGACGAAGCGGAGGTCGTGGCCGCCGTCGTCGAAGCCGATCCGGACCCGCAGGTGCTTCTCGCGCTCCCGGTCCGGTTCGCCGACGAGCAGCTGGCCGCTCATCCCGAGGTGGGCGAGCATCGCCTCCCCCGGCGCGCCGCCGCCGTCCGCGCCCAGCGGCAGCCACATGTACTTGCCGCGGCGGCGGGGCGTCAGGACGGTGCGGCCGGCGAGGCGTCCGGCGAAGTCGGCGGGGCCGGGCTCGTGGCGGCGCACCGACCGCGGGTGCAGAACCTCGGCGGAGGCGATGGTGCGGCCGGCCGTCCAGCGTTCCAGGCCGCGCCGGACGACCTCGACCTCGGGAAGCTCAGGCACCGGTCTGGGCCGCCTGACCGGCCTGCCGCCGGCCGGCCTCCTCGGCTTGCTCGGCATCCTCGGCCTGCTCGGCGGACTCGCGCTCCACGACGATCCGGCGGATCTCGTTCCAGGCGGCCTCGGCGGCGTGCTGCTCGGCCTCTTTCTTGCTGCGGCCCTCACCGGCCCCGTAGTTCGTCCCGCCGACCCGGACCGTGGCGCGGAACGTCTTCTGGTGGTCGGGGCCGCTCTCGGCGACGTGGTACTCGGGGACGCCGAGTTCCTCGACCGCGGTGAGCTCCTGCAGCGAGGTCTTCCAGTCCAGGCCGGCGCCGAGGCCCGCCGAGCGGGTGATCAGCCCGTCGAAGAGCCGGTGCACCAGGGCGGACGCCTCGTCGAGGCCGCGGTCGAGGTAGACCGCGCCGATCAGCGCCTCCAGCGTGTCGGCCAGTATCGACGCTTTGTCGCGGCCGCCGGTGCCCTCCTCGCCGCGGCCGAGCCGGATGTGGGCGCCGACGCCGAGGCCCCGCGCGACGCCCGCGAGGGCCCGCATGTTGACCACGGCGGCGCGCAGCTTGGCCAGCTGCCCCTCGGGCAGGTCGGGGTGGCCCCGGAACAGGGTGTCGGTGACGACGAGGCCGAGCACCGAGTCGCCGAGGAACTCCAGGCGCTCGTTGGTGGGGAGCCCGCCGTTCTCGTAGGCGTAGGAACGGTGGGTGAGTGCGCGTTCGAGCAGGTCGTCCGTCACGGCGACGCCGAGCGCGTCGCTGAGTTCCGCGCGCTCCGGCGCGGGGTCGCTTTTCTTGCCGCTCACAAGCCCTCCTCGCGGGCCGTGCACCGCGCGCTGGGCGCGGTCGCTCATGTGGCGCGCGGCCTTGCGGCCGGGACGGCGAGGACGCTCGGCGGGGAGGGTCCGCGAAGACGAGGTGCGCGCCGGTCGGTGATCCCGGCGTGCACCACGGCTCCGGGCGCAGTCTCCGCGCCGCTCACCACGCCGACGTCGCGCGCCGGGGTGGTCGGGATGCCGGTGGTCGGGTGCCCGTCCTGCCGCATCGCGGGGGGCGGGCCGCGCCGTCCGCGCGGATCCGCCCCCCAGGATGCGAGAAGACCGAAGATTTTCATCCGGCCCGCCGCCGGAGCCGTCACCGGGTACCGGCGGCCGAGGATGAAAGGTGTTCGTTCAGGACGACGGGGTGATGACCTGCCGCCGGTCGTAGGTGCCGCACGTCGCGCAGGCGGTGTGGGGCAGTTTGTGGTCGCGGCACGTCGGGCACTCGACCAGGTTCGGCGCCGCGGTCTTCCACTGCGCACGCCGGTGCCGCGTGTTGCTGCGCGACTTCTTCCGCTTGGGGACGGCCACGTCAGCCCTCCTGCTTTCCTTCTCGTCGGTCGGATGAACCATGGGGGCCTGAGCCCCCGTCCCCCCGGCCGGGGGGAGCCGGCGCCAGGTCGCCGGTGATGTCCTGCAGCGCCGCCCATCGGGGGTCGGCGACGTCGTGGCGGTGGCCGGGTTCGGCGTCCGCCAGCCGTACACCGCAGTCCGGGCACAGGCCCGGGCAGTCCTCCCGGCACAGCGGGGACAGCGGCAGCGCGAGCAGCACCGCGTCCCGCAGGACGGGTTCGAGGTCGATCAGATCGCCCTCGAGGCGGAGTTCCTCGTCGCCGGCGTTCCCGCCGGAGCGGGTGTCGTCGTAGACGAAGAGTTCCTGGAAGTCCGCCTCGAAGGTCGAGGCGATCGGGTCGAGGCAGCGGGAGCACTCCCCCTCGAGGGGGACCGTCGCCGTGCCGGTGACGAGCACCCCTTCGAGTACCGCTTCGAGCCGGATGTCCAGCTCGATCGCGGCGCCCTCGGGGACGCCCACCATCTCGACGCCGAAATTCTCCGGTGCCGGCACGGACAGGTGCTCCTCCCGCGACGACCCGGGTTGCCTGCCCAGCGCTCGGGTGTCGAGCACGAGTGGGGCGTTGGGGTCGAGGCGTGTCAGTGGCTTCCTGCTTTCGTGAGGCATGAGAATGACGGCCGCGGGTGATGGCCGATGTCCTAGGGTACCGAAGACCCGGCCATTGCCCCAACTCGCGGCGCCCTCACCAGCGCGGGGCCGTCACTCGTCCTGACGGAGCCGGTCCACCAGCCGGTCGTGCACGATGTCGGGGACGAGCCCGGAGATGTCGCCGCCGAATTTCACGACCTCTTTCATCAGGCTTGACGAAAGGAACGCGTACTCCGGGTTCGTCGCCATGAAGAGCGTCTCCACGCCGGCGATGCGGTGGTTCATCTGGGCCATCTGCAGTTCGTACTCGTAGTCGCTGACGGCCCGGAGCCCGCGGACGATCACCGGGATGTCCTGCTCCTTGCAGTAGTCGACGGTGAGCCCGTAGAACGTGTCCACCTTGACGTTGCCGTACTCCTTGGTGACCGCGGAGATCATGCCGGCGCGTTCGTCGACGGTGAACAGGCTCTTCTTGTTCTTGTTGATCAGCACGGCGACGACCACCTCGTCATAGAGACGGGAGGCGCGGCTGATGATGTCGAGATGCCCATTGGTGACGGGGTCGAACGATCCCGGACAGACGACACGGCGCACGGCACGAACCCCTTCGGTCCCGGTTTCTGACCTGCGGCGCGAACGTACCAAATCGTATTCGGCTCCCTCTCACCCGGGCTCGTCCGAGACGCGCGAGGCCGCCGGGCGGGCTCCCCGGCCCGGCGCGGTTCAGGCGGCCAGCGCGCCGACGATCTCGGCGGCGATCGGGCCGGACTCGATGCCGTAGCCGGGCGCCTCGGTCATCACCGCGACCGCGTACTCCGGGTCCTCGCGCGGGCCGAAGCCGATGAACCAGCGGTCGTTGTAGGGGGCGCCCGTGACGTCGGCCGTCCCCGTCTTGCCGCCGAGGATGGACGTGCCCTTCAGGGACTTGCCGGTGCCCCTCTCGACGACGGCCTCCATCATGTCCCGCATCTGCCGCGCCTGCTCGGACGTCAGGGCCCGGGACATCCGGCCGGGCGAGATGTCGTCCACCGTCCGGCCGCCGGGGGCGCGCAGCCTGTCGATGAGATGCGGCCGCATGATCACCCCGTCGTTGAGGATCCCGGCGGCGACCATGGCCATCTGCAGCGGCGTGGCGACCGTGCTGCCCTGCCCGATGGAGCCGAGCGCGCTGAGCGCGGGCTGGTCGGTCCGCGGGAATGAACTGGCGGCGCTGAGCAGGCCGTCCGCGTACTCGATCCGGTCGCCGAACCCGAACTCGGCGGCCTCCTCATGGACGGCGTCGTTGCCGGGTTCTTCCGCGCCCATGTAGGCGAACGTCGTGTTGCACGACTGCGCGTAGGCCTCGATGAGCGGGATCCGCCTCAGATCGCACGCCCCGCCGATGTCGCCCGCGTCGTTGTTGATCGCCTGCCCGGCGCCCGGCGGCTTGTAGCTGCGTCCCGCCCTGACCCCGGTGTCCTTGCTCGCCCCCGCCTCCAGCGCGGCCGCGGCGACCACGGTCTTGAACGTGGAGCCGGGCGGGAACAGCTCCCCGGTGGCCTTGTTGAGCAGCGGCTTCAGCCTCTGGGCGTTGAGCCGCTGGAACGCCGCCTCCGCCTCCTCGCGGTCGAGGGTGGAGACCTCGTTCGGGTCGTAGGCCGGCGTGGACGCCATCACCAGGATCGCGCCCGTGTCGGCGTCGAGCACGACGGCCGCCGCCCGCCGCACGCCCGCGTCCTTCAGCGCCCTGTAGGCGACGCGCTGCGCCTCGACGTCGACGGTGGCCTCGACCGTCCCGCCCGGCACGTGCTCTCCGAGGATCTTGTCGATGAGGTTGGACGTGGCGAGCCGGTCGTCGGTCCCGTCCAGGAAATGGTTCGCGGCCTCCTCCAGGCCGGTCTGGGAGAACACGGAGAAGTAGCCGGTGACGGGCGCGAAGACCGGGCCGTCCTCGTACCGGCGCCGGTAGCGCTCGCCGTCGATCTTCTCCGACCAGGCGAGGCGCTCGCCGTCCGCCACGATGGGCCCGCGGTCGATCTTGAAGCGGTCGTCGAGCCGGCGGGCGTTGAGGGCGGAGTCCCGCAGCTCCTGCGCCTGGAATCCCTGCACGTAGGTGATGTTCGCCATCAGCGCGACGATCAGCACGAGGGTGACGACCCAGGTACGTGCCAGCGCGCGGTCGGTCCCGGGTCCCATGCGCGTGCCCCTACCCGAATCCGTTCCCGCCATGGCCTCCGGCGCGCCCGTACCAGAAGGCCGCCTCGCCGTAACGGCGGTCCCGCTCGGCCTCGTACCCGTCCGGCCACCGCAGCGCCGGACCTCGCGCGGCGCGTTCCACGACGACCAGCGCGTCCGGCGCCGCCCACCCGTGGTCGCGCAGGTTCTCCAGCAGGACGGTGACGGACGCGTCCGCCAGCGTGTACGGCGGGTCCGCGAAGATCAGGTCGTACGGCTCGTCCGGCGGCCTGCGGACGACCCGCTCCACCTTGTCCGGGCACGGAACGGCGCCGGGGAGCCCGAGGGCCTCGGCGTTCTGCCGGATCACCTTCATCGCGCGCGGATGCGACTCGACGAGCAGCGAGTGGGCGGCGCCCCTGGATAGCGCCTCAAGGCCGACGGCCCCCGATCCCGCGTACAGGTCGGCGACGCGGAGCCCGTCCAGCGGGCCGAGCAGGGCCAGCACCGTGGAGAACAGGCCCTCCCTGGCGCGGTCGCTGGTCGGCCTGGTGTCCCGTCCCGCCGGGACGGCCAGCCGCCGCCCTCCCGCGCTTCCCGCGATGACCCTGGTCATCCCTCCAGTATCGCGGCGGCCCCGCGTGCACGGCGCAACGTCCCGCCGAACGCCCGCGTCGGTCCGCCGGCGGACGGCTCGCGAAAACTGCACAACGCGCACCGCGGTCTCTTGTGAAACCACACCTAAATGATCCGAACGCTGTTCACAGCGACTACTGGACGTGTAAACGTGCTCGCAGGTTGTGCAACCAATCCCCTCAGGAGAACTCTGTGCATCACGGTAGGAGACTGGCGGTGACGGCCGGAGCGACGGTTCTCGGCATTGCCGCCATGAGCGGCGTCTCACACGCCGAGACCTCCCAGCCCCCTGTCAAGCGCACACAGGAGCCCGTGCTCGACCTTCATCTTGGCGCCGGTCTGAACTACGACGAGGCCACCAGGACCGCCTCCGCGGGCCTCGACCTCGGCGCCGGCGTCAACACCTCCGGTGGCGGCGCGGGCATCCGGGTCAAGACCGGCGCGAGCGCGTCCCTGCCCAGCGCCACCGTCCAGGCGGGCGCCGAGGTGGAGGCCAAGGCCGCCTCGTCCGCCGGAAGCGCCGGGGTGACGGTCAAGACCGGTGCCGAGGTGTCGGGCGGCAAGCAGGTCGTCAGCGCCGGAGCCGGCGTCGGCGCGTCGGTGGCTCCGGCGGGCGGCACGCCGCTGTCGGCGAACGTGTCGGCCAACGCGTGCGTCGGCGGCGGCTGCGAGGCGCCGACGCCGCCGACCCCGCCCACGCCGCCTGCACCGCCGAGCCCGCCGGTGCCGCCGGAGAGCCCGGCGCCGCCGAGCCCCTCACCGGCCCCTCCCGCGCTGCCGTCGTCGCCGCTGCTGCCGGAACTCCCGTCCGGCACGGCGATGGGCCCCGGCGCGACGGCCACCGGCGACTTCACGCCGCCGAAGGCGCTGCCCGTCACCGGAGCCGACGCGCTGCCGCTGGTGGCGCTCGGCCTGACCGCCATCGCCGCGGGCGGCGCCGCGGTGGCCGCGACCCGCAGGCGGACAGCCCGCGAGTCCTGAGCACCCCGCCGGAAGGGCGTCTCCCGCCGCGGAGGCGCCCTTTCCGTTTTCAGAGCCGCTCGGAGCTCGCGACCTTCCAGCCGTCGCCCGACCGCTGAAGGAGCAGCCTCCGGAATGACACCGGGTCCTGGTCGGTGCAGCCGCCCTGGCACTCGCCGAGCATCACCAGTGCCAGGAGCCGGTCCTCCTGCCCGGCCGGACGCAGGCCGATCTCCACGGGCGTCCCCGACGCGACGGACGGGTCCCGCGACACGGCGTCCAGCGCCCCGCGGGCCTGCGGGCCGGGCCAGGCGGCGCCCGTCGTGTCGGCCCGGGTGGAGCCCGCCTTCAGCGAGTAGAGGCTGTCGAGCAGCCAGCCGTCGCCCTGTCTGACCATGGTCGCCCGCATCGGGTCCTGGAGCCTGCCGGGGTCGGCGTCCTCCGCGCGGACCGTCCGCCGCACGTACGACAGGACCGTCACCCTGCCGGACGATGAGGCCACCACGGCGGAGTCGACGACGTCGGCGGTGACCGAGCCCTTCTTCGCTTTCAGCTCCTCGCGGTAGTCGCGAGTCGCGAGCTGCCGGTCGTAGTCGGCGCCGTACCGGGGCGTGGACACCCGGTGCGCCGCGGCCATGTTCTCCTCCAGCGACGCGTGGTCGAACGACAGCACCGTCTCGATCGCCCGGGACGCCGGCTCGACCGCCTCCACCGCCGCGGCGGGCGGCGCGGCGGAACCGGTGTCCGCCTTCGCGGGATCCTTCCCCGAGCCGCCCGACAGCAGCGCCCACGCCGTCCCGCCCACGGCCAGCGCGAGCAGCGGCGCCGTGACGGCGGCGACGATCCCCAGCGTCCGCCGCCGGCGCACCGGCGGGACCGTCCGCGGCTGCGGGGCCGTCCCGCCCGAGTCCGTGCCCGCCAGATGACCCGACCGCCCCACGGTCGGCGGCGCCAGCGGCGCCCTCGCGAAGTCGGCGCCGGTGCTGAGCGTCCCCTCGTCCCCCTGCCCGGCCGCACCGCCCAGCAGGTTCAGCAGGACCTGCTGCGCCTCCGGACGCATCGCCGGGTCCTTCGCCAGGCAGGACGCGACGGCCCCGCGCAGCGACTCCGGCAGCGCCGACATGTCCGGCTCGTAATGCAGGATCCGGTGGAAGACCGCGGAGATCGTGTCGTTGCCGAACGGATGGCGTCCCGTCGCCGCGAACACCATCGTCGCCGCCCACGTGAACATGTCCACGCCCGTGCCCAGCTCGGCGTCGGTGACCTGCTCGGGCGCCATGTACGACGGCGTCCCCACCACGCCGCTGCCCTTGGCCGCCGCCGAGCCGATGACCCGCGCGATGCCGAAGTCGATGACGCGCGGCCCGTCCGGCCCCATCAGCACGTTGGACGGCTTGAAGTCGCGGTGCAGGATCCCCGCCCGGTGGATCGCCGCCAGCGCCGTCACCGTGCCGATCGCCAGCCGGTCGAGATCGGTGCCCGTCCGCGGCCCCTGCTCGTTCACGAGCCCGCTCAGCGACGGCCCCGGCACGTACTCGCTGACGACGTACGGCAGATCACCGGAGACGTCGGCGTCCACGACCTGCGCGGTGCAGAACCCCGCGACCCGCCCGATCATCCCCAGTTCCCGCTCGAACCGCGCCCGCCACTCCGGATCACGGCTGAGCCGGTCGCGCAGCAGCTTCACCGCCGCCTGGACGCCGTCATCGCGGCGCCCCAGGTAGACGACGCTCTGGCCGCCCTCCCCCAGCCGCCCGACCAGCTCATACCGTCCAAGCCGCACCGGGTCGTCCGGCAGCAGGGGACCAACGGCCGTCATGGGAGCTCCTCCGTCGCACACGAACCCGCACGGGAACCTGTACCCACACGAGCCGTGGATGGCCACTGACCATCCGCACACGTTAGACGTCCGTGATCGGCCATGCGTTCTCCGTCATCCGCGCAGCCGGCCGAACCCGCAGAGATCAGGCCTTCTCCAGGAAGTCGGCGCGGTCTTCGTCCAGGAGCGACGCGAGGACGGTGGCCAGGCCCGGGTGGGCGGACAGGTCGGGGTCGGATTCGACGAGCGCCGTGGCCTCCTCGCGGGCGTCGCGGATGACGTCCTCGTCGCGCTGGAGGGTGAGCAGGCGGAGGCTGGACGCCCGGCCGGCCTGCGCGGCGCCGAGCACGTCGCCCTCGCGGCGCTGCTCCAGGTCGAGGCGGGAGAGCCGGAAGCCGTCGGTGGTGGACGCGACCGCGTCGAGCCGCTCGCGGGCCTTGCTTCCCGGTTCGGCGTCGGTGACGAGGAGGCACAGGCCGTGCAGGGAGCCGCGTCCGACGCGTCCGCGCAACTGGTGGAGCTGCGAGACGCCGAACCGGTCCGCGTCCATGATCACCATGACGGTGGCGTTGGGGACGTCCACGCCGACCTCGATGACGGTCGTGGCCAGCAGGACGTCCAGCTCCCGGTCGGTGAAGCGGCGCATGACCGCGTCCTTCTCGTCCGGGTGCAGCTTGCCGTGCAGGACGCCGATGCGCACGCCGGCGAGCAGTTCCTCCAGCTTGGGCAGCACCTCCATGATCCCGAGCGGGGACCGGCGGCCGGACTCGTCCTCCGCGTCCATCGTGTCGCCCTCGTCGCCCTCCTTCTCGCCGATGCGGGGGCAGACGATGTAGATCTGGCGTCCCTTGCCCGCCTCCTCCTTGATGCGCTCCCAGGTGCGGGCGAAGAACGCGGGCTTCTCCGGCGGCACCACGTGGGTCTGGATCTCCGAGCGGCCCGCCGGCAGCTGACCGAGGACGGAGGTCTCCAGGTCGCCGAAGACGGTCATCGCGACCGTGCGGGGAATCGGTGTCGCCGTCATGACCAGGACGTGCGGGCGGCCGCCGTCGGTCTTCTCGCGCAGCGCGTCCCGCTGCTCGACGCCGAAGCGGTGCTGCTCGTCCACGACGACGAGCCCGAGGTCGGCGAACTGGACGCTCTCCTGCAAAAGCGCGTGGGTCCCGACGACGATGCCCGCGGCGCCTGACGCCGCGTCCAGCAGTGCCGCCTTGCGCGCCTTCGCGCCCTGCGACCCGGTGAGGAGTGCGACCCGTGTGGCGTTGTCCGCGCCGCCGATCTGGCCGGCCTCGGCCAGGTCGCCCAGCATGCCGGTGATCGACCGGTAGTGCTGCTGGGCGAGGACCTCGGTGGGCGCGAGCAGTGCCGCCTGCCCTCCGTTGTCCACCACCTGCAACATCGCCCGCAGCGCGACCACGGTCTTACCGGCGCCGACGTCCCCTTGGAGGAGGCGGTGCATGGGGTGTTCCAAGGCCAGGTCGGCGGCTATCTCGTCGCCGACTTCACGCTGGCCCTTGGTGAGTTCGAAGGGCAGGCGGGCGTCGAACTCCGCCTGGAGGCCGCCGAAGGAGGGGGGACGGGGTGTGGCGGGGAGTGCGGCGGCGGCAAGGCGGCGCTGGGCCAGGGCCGCCTGGACGACGAACGCCTCGTCCCACTTGAGGCGGGCGCGGGCGCGGCTCAGTTCGTCCCAGGTGCGGGGCCGGTGGATGCCTTCGTACGCGTCGCGCAGGCCGATCAGGCTGCGGCGTCCGAGGAGCGCGCCGGGCATCGGGTCGGCGGGGAGGGCCAGCTGGTCGAGGACGGTTCCGACGGACGTGCCGATCGTCTCGATGGGCAGCGCCTTGCTGGACGGGTAGATCGGGATGATCTCGTCGGCCCACTCCTGCGCGGCCTCCTCGGCGCCCTTCTCCGCGACGACCTTGTACTGCGGGTGGGCGAGCTGCCGCACCTCCTTGCCGCTGCGGGGGCGGTAGGTGCTGATCTTCCCGGCGAACAGGCCGCGGGTGCCGGGCGACAGGTCCTTCTCGGGCCGGTAGGAGCCCTTGCGGCCGAAGAAGCTCAGCTTCAGCTGCCCGGTGCCGTCCGTGACGGTGATCTCCAGGACGTAGCCGGGGCTGCGGGTGAGGCTGCGGCCCTGCACCTTCACGACCTCCGCCATGACCGTGACGTGCTCGCCGTCCTGCAGGCCGCTGAGCTGGGTCAGCTCGCCGCGATGGGCGTAGCGGCGCGGGTAGTGGTGCAGGAGGTCGCCGACCGTGTGCAGGTCGAGGCCCTTCTCCAGCGCCTTGGCCGTCTTGTCGCCGAGGACCTTGCGCAACGGCTCGTCGAGGTTCGCCACGCAGTCTTTTCTAGCCCATGGCGGCGACGGGAATCACTCAACGCCGATGAGGAGCGGGTACCGTTCCTGGCCGCCGCCGTAGACGCCGACCTCGACGTCGGGGTGATCGCCGCGCAGGTGTCCTTCGAGAATCCCGGTGAGCGAGGGCGGCGCGTGGGTCCCGGCGATCAGCGTGACGAGCTCGCCGCCGCCGGACAGCATGCGGTCGAGGAGGTTCCGGGCGACCTCGGCGACGTCCGCGCCGATCGTGACGACATCGCCCTCGATCAGGCCGAGGACGTCGCCGGGCTGGCAGAGGCCGACGCTCGTCACCGCCTCCTGCTCGGCGACCTCCAGGTGGCCGAAGCGGGTCGCGCCGGCGGCGCGGGTCATCTCGATCACGTCCTCGCCGAAGCGGCGCAGCGGGTCGTGCACGGCGAGGGCGGCCATCCCCTGGACGGACGCCTTCGTCGGTACCACCGCGATCCGCGCGCCGCCGTCCCGCGCGCGCTCTGCGGCGGCCTCGGCGAGTGAGAGGACCTCGGGTTCGTTCGGCAGGACGGTGACCTCGTCGCCCGCCGCGAGGATCGCCTCGGCCAGCACCGCGAGCGGCGGCACCGTGCCGGGTTCGCGCCGGACGACGCGCGCGCCGCACTGCTCGAACAGCGCGGCCAGCCCGTCGGCGGCGGTGACGGCGATCACCGCGCGCCCGGTGTGCGGCGCCTGCGGCTGCTCGCCGGCACCGGCGTGCAGGTAGGTGACGCGGATGCGGTGCGGGCGTCCCGCGGCCATGCCCGCCTCGATCGCGGCGCCGGCGTCGTCCACATGGACGTGGACGTTCCACAGGCCGTCGCCGCCCACCACGACGAGGGAGTCCCCGAGGACGTCCAGCTTCTCCCGGAGGGCGTGGACGGCGTCGTCCGGGGCGTCCAGCAGGTACATGACCTCGTAGCCGGGACCGTGCGGTTCCTGGTGCTCCTCCGCGGGCGGCGGCGTCCCCGCGGCGCGGGCGGGGACCTCGTACCGTTCGGGGTACTCCTCGGTGATCACGGCCGCGAGGACGTCGAGCACCACGCAGAGACCGGCGGCGCCCGCGTCCACGACGCCGTTGCGGGCCAGCACGTCCAGCTGGGCCGTGGTGCGGCCGAGCGCCCGCCGGGCCCCGCCGGCCGCGGTCCGCGCCGCCTCGGCGAGACCGGTTCCGGACGTCCCCGGCGCGCAGGCCGAGGCGGCTTCGGCGAGGACGCTCAGGATCGTCCCCTCGACGGGGTGTTCCACGGAGCCGCGGGCCAGGCCGGACGCGTGCTCCAGCGCCGCCGCGAACACCGTGCCGTCCGGCGGCGCCTCCAGCGGGCCGAGGACGTCGGCGAGCCCGCGGAACACCTGGCTGAGGATCACGCCGGAGTTGCCCCGCGCGCCCAGCAGCGCGCCCTGCGCCAGCGCCCGCCAGACCCGCGGGGCGTCGGCGGCTTCGGGGAGTTCGTCCAGGGCGTCCGCCGCGGCGATCACGGTCAGGTGCAGGTTGGTCCCGGTGTCGCCGTCCGGGACCGGGAACACGTTGAGCGCGTCGATCTCCGTCCGGGTCCGCCCCAGCGCCTCGGCCGCGGACCTGCACCACCTTCGTACCGCCACCCCATCGAGGACCTCGCCCACGGAGCCGCCCCTCTCGCCGTCTCGCACCTCTTCTGTATCGTGCGGGCACCGTCCCGGGAAACCGGGTGGATCGCGAGGCGATTCGCGCAGCCGACCGGGCGTCGGCTACTCTGATCCGTGCGCCTCGTCCGAGGCGCTCATCAGTGAGCACCCGTGATCCCCGGCCGGCGTCGGCGGCATCGGGCGGCGCTCCGGTCAGAGCATCGACACCCACTTGGAGTTTCCCGTGGCTTCCGTCTGCGACGTCTGCGGCAAGGGACCCGGTTTCGGCATGCGCGTCTCCCACTCGCACCGCCGCACCCCGCGCCGCTGGAACCCCAACATCCAGCGTGTGCGCGCCGTCGTGAACGGCAGCACCAAGCGGATCAACGCCTGCACGTCCTGCATCAAGGCCGGCAAGGTCGTCAAGCCCACGGTCTGAACCGGGACCGCGGGCTTCGGCCGGCTCATCGGATCCGTCCGGTGAGCCGGCTTTCGTGTTCCCGGGGCCCGTGCGCCCGGTCGTCTCAGGCGCGGTGCCGCCAGCCGTGGTCGACGGGGCCGATGCCGGCGCCGAGCGGGAAGCCCGCCGCGATCGCGCCCGTCACGTACTCCTTCGCCTTCCCGACCGCCGTGGGGACGTCGTCGCCCAACGCCAGATGCGACGCGATCGCGGACGCGAGCGTGCAGCCGGTGCCGTGGGTGTGCCGGTTGTCGTGCCGCGGCGCGGTGAAGCGGTGCTCGTGCTCCCCGTCGAACAGCAGGTCGGCGGGCTCGCCCGGCAGATGGCCCCCCTTGATCAGGACCCATCGCGGGCCGAGCGCCTTGACGGCCTCGGCGGCCTCGCGCAGTCCGGCCTCGTCGACGACCTTGACGCCCGTGAGCTGCTCCACCTCGTACAGGTTGGGGGTGACGACGGTCGCGGCCGGCAGCAGCGCCGCGCGGACGGCGTGGACGGCGTCGGGGGCGAGGAGCGGGTCGCCGTGCTTGGACACGCCCACGGGGTCGACGACGGCGGGCGCCCCGGACCCGGCGAGGGCCTCGGCGACGGTCTCGACCAGGACCGTGGACGCGAGCATCCCCGTCTTGATCGCGTGGACGCCGATGTCGGACAGCACGGAGTCGAGCTGGGCGCGCACCGCCTCGGGCGGCAGTTCCCAGTAGCCCTGGACGCCGAGGGAGTTCTGCGCGGTGACGGCGGCGATGACGCTCATCCCGTGGACGCCGAGGGCGAGCATCGTCTTCAGGTCCGCCTGGATGCCGGCGCCGCCGCCGGAGTCGGAGCCCGCGACGGTGAGCACGAGGGGCGGGGCCTGGGCCGTGGACGGAGAATGCGACATGCCGTCCACTTTATGGCGAGCTGGGGGGCTGGGCGGCGTCCGGCCGCCGGCGCGGGTCAGACGATGGCGCAGGGCAGGCTGTTCAGGATGCACGAGGTCGGCGTGGCGGCTGTGCCCCGCGCGGCGAACACGATCCGCACGGTCTCGCCGGGCGCGATCCCGGTGCGGCCGCGGACCAGAGGGACCGAGCCCGTCCGGACGACGGTGGCGCCTCTGACGGCGGTGACCGAGGCGGTCGGGATCTTGAAGGCGAGCGCCCACTGGGAGACGGGCCGCGGGCCCTTGTTGGCGATCGTGGCGGTCGCCTTGAAACCGTCGGGGGTCTTGGACGCGACCCGGAACGCGATGACGAGGCCGTCGGAGCGGCCGGCGCCGCGGCTGGCGCGTTCGCCCGGTCCGCGCTGGGAGACCTGGCTGTCGCGCTGGTTGGTCTGGGTGTTCTGGGGTGCGCCGCCGGCGAAGTTGAGGGATATCTGCTGGGTGCTCAGCGCGTAGGAGACGATCCCGACGGCGATGACCAGCGCGAGGATCGGCATGAGGGGGACGGGGAGCACCGAGAGGAATCTGAGCCACCGGCGGCCGCCGGACGCGGCCGGGCGGGTGCGGGGCTCCGGCGGATCGGGGGGCCACTCGGGGTCTGCGGGGTGGGGACTTGCGGCGGAGTAGGAACCGGGGGCGCCTGGATAGTCACCGGGATAGTCGCCCGGGAGCGGTTCGAACAGGCGGCGGGGCGGAGGCCCGTTCTGGCGTTCCGCGTCGGGCGGCGGGCCGGTCGAGATGCGGTCGTGCGGCGACACGTAGACCCGGTCGTCGGTCGGTCCGGAGAAGGCGTCGTAGGGCCGGCCGGGTGGAGCACCGTAGAACGGCCCCCGGGGCGCACCGTCGCCCGGCACGGGGTCGTCGTCCTGCCGCTCAACCCTGCTGTGTCGTCCCATCCCATCCCTCTTCGATCACAGGATGTATACCAAACCAGTACCAAACATGCCTACAGCATCCGTCAACCCACAGGGCTGTACGCGCTCCGTGATCGGCGCGTTCACGCTGGGAAATGGTCCCATCCGCCGGCCTGCGGCTCGCGGCCGTCCACGCGTACCCCCGTCCCTTCGGCGACGATCCCGATCCTTCTCCAGGATGAGGGCAGAACGGCGTCCGCGGGGAATGTTCCGGCGAATGCGTGGTCTTCGCCTCCCGTCAGGGCGTGGCGCAGCCCGTCCGGCCCGAGGATCTCCGGGACGGGCACGGCCGCGGAGTCGACGTCGATCCGGACACCGCTCGCGGCGGCGATGTGCCCGAGGTCCTGGACGAGCCCGTCGCTCACGTCCAGCAGGGCGGTGGCACCGTGGGACCGCGCCTCCCGTCCCGCCTCGTACGGGGGCCTCGGACGGCGGTGGGCCGCGATCAGCTCGGCGGGACCGCCGCGTCCCGCGGCGAGGAGCGCAAGCCCGGCGGCGGCGTGGCCGAGCCGGCCGCGGACGGCCACGATGTCGCCCGGACGCGCCCCGGACCGGGTGAGCGGCGCGCCGCCGCCCAGGTCGCCGAGCGCGGTGACGGCGAGCGTGATCTCGGGGGCGCCGACGACGTCCCCGCCGGCGACGGCGGCGCCCGCCTCGCGGCATTCGTCGGCGAGGCCGTCGTAGAGCCGCTCGGCCCAGTCCGCGGCGGTGGCGGGCGGGGCCGCGAACCCGACGAGCAGCGCGGTGGGGCGCGCGCCCATGGCGACGACGTCGGCGAGGTTCTGTGCGGCGGCCTTGCGTCCGATGTCGTAGGGGCCGGACCAGTCGCGCCGGAAGTGCCGGCCTTCGACGAGGAGGTCGGTGGTGGCCACGACGCGCCCGTCCGGCGCGGCGACCACCGCCGCGTCGTCGCCGGGGCCGAGCAGCACGGCCGGGCCGTGCGGCAGCCGCCGCGTCAGCCGGGCGATCAGCCCGAACTCGCCCGCTTCACCGATGGTGCCCATGCGCGCCGTTCCCCGTGTCTCCCGCATCCGGGCGGCGTGATCGCGGCACGCCCTCCCCCGGCCGCCCGCCGCGGCGCGTAACACGATACGGTGAACCGTCCGACGGTTCATTCTCCGCCCGGGGAGGACGTGATGGTGCAGGCCTACATCCTCATCCAGACCGAAGTCGGCAAAGCGGCCGACGTGGCAGGTCACATCTCCGGTATTTCGGGTGTCACGCTGGCGGAGGACGTCACGGGGCCGTACGACGTGATCGTCCGAGCGGAGGCGCGCAATGTCGACGAGCTGGGCAAGCTCGTCGTCGCGCAGATCCAGGCGGTCGACGGAATCACCCGTACCCTCACGTGCCCGATTGTTCACATCTAAACGGCCGTTGCCGGGGGGTCTGGGGGGTCGTCCCCTGAGTGTGAAACGGCTGCTCCGTCCCGTCCTGGTCGCGGGGGTGGCGCTGGTGGCCGCCGCCTGCGGCGACGGGGCCGTGCAGGTCCCCGTGCCGCAGCCGGACACGGCCACGCAGCGCCTGTGCGAAGGGTTGCGGCTGCCCGAGAAGGTGCACGGGCAGCAGCGCCGCGACACCTCCCCGAAGTCCCCGCTGACCGCCGCCTGGGGTTCGCCCGCGATCGCGCTGCGCTGCGGCGTGCCGCGGCCCGCCGCGCTGCAGCCGGCGTCGGCGCTGGTGACGATCAACGGGATCGACTGGTTCGGGTACCCCGTCGACCGGCCGGTCACCTTCACCGCGGTGGCGCGGCAGGCCTACGTCGAGGTCACCGTCCCGCCCAAGTACAACCCGGCCGGGGACGTGCTCATCGAACTCGGCCCGTCGATCAAGGCGACGATCCCGGAGAAGCCCGAAGGGCAGATCTGATCAGCGGTCACCAGATCGGGACGGGGCTCTCCCCTCGCGCGTAGTAGCCGGGGATCGGCTCGCCGGCCGCGGCCCGGTCGAGGCGCCGCTTCATCCCGTCCGACAGCACGTCCGCCTTCATCATCTCGACGAACACCGACGTGACGTTGCCGAGGTCGAACCAGTCGCGCTGCCACGACCACCGGCGGTTCCCGGCGTACCGGAACCAGGACCCGCCGATGCCGAGCACCTCGTACGGCGACCCGTCCGGGCGCCTGGCGTCGGCGACCTGCTTCCAGAAGCCGACGACCTCGCCCTTGACCTCGTCGACCAGGATGCTCTGGTACGGGTACGTCCAGCCGTCCAGGCCGCCCATCTCCGAGCCCAGTGCCAGATTGCGGATCTCGTCGCGGCCGACGGCCATGAAGTCCTGCTTCGGGCCGATGTTCCAGCCGTAGGTGGCGTCCTCGGTGTAGAGGTCGGCGAGGGGGCGCCAGTCGCCGGCCTCCTCGCAGCGCCGGTTGGCCTCCAGCCAGTACTCCACCATCGCGTCGAGTTCTTCACGGGGGAACGAGGGCATCACGTCTCCAGCAGTTTGAGGGCCTGGGTGGGGCAGTAGCGGACGGCGGCCTTCACTTCGGCGCGCATGTCCTCGGGCGGTTCGGCGTCCAGGACGCGGACCTTGCCTTTGGGCGGGACCTCGAAGACGTCCGGGGCCTCCAGCTCGCACATGGCGTGTCCCTGGCACAGGTCCAGGTCGGCTTCGACCCTCACCGGCGCCTCCGGCGGTAGCGGACCGCGCACGGCTGGGCGAGCTGGACGACCATCTTCGAGTGGTCGTTGCGGTAGGTCTCGGGCGGCTGGGCGGGCTCGAACTCCCAGTCCCGCAGCAGCACCGAGAAGATCGCCTTGAGCTGCATCATCGCGAAGTTCGCGCCGACGCAGCGGTGCCGTCCCGCGCCGAACGGCACCCACGTCCACCGGTTGAGGAGGTCCTCCTCGCGGGGCGCGACGTAGCGTTCGGGCTGGAAGGCGTCGGGGTCGGGGAAGTCGGTCTCGATGCGGTTGGACACGGCGAGGCTGCAGCCGACCATCGTGCCCGCCGGGATGCCGTGCCCGCAGACCTCCTGGTCGGACTGCGCGACGCGCAGCAGCAGGATCAGCGGCGGGTGCAGCCGCAGCGCCTCCTTGATCGCCGACTCCAGGTACGGGATGGCGCGCAGCGCCTGGAACGACACCTCGCTCCCGTCCTCGTACAGCTCGTCCAGCTCGCGGACGACGCCGTCCAGCACGTCCGGGTGGCGCAGCAGCTCGATGAGCGTCCACGCGGCGGTGCCGGACGTGGTGTGGTGCCCGGCGAACATCATCGAGATGAACATGCCGGTGACCTGGTCGGCGTCGAACTTGAGGGTGCCGTCCCCGTTCTTGATGGACATGAGGACGTCCAGAAGGTCGCGGTCCTCCTTCGGCGGCTGTGTTTCGCCCCCATGGCTACGCCCCGCCACCCCCCGAGGCGGACGGCCGTCCATGATCCCCTGGACGAGTTCGACGAGCGCCGCGCGAGCGGAATCGCGCCGCCGGAAGCTCTCGATGTCGGCGTACGGGTCGACGTAGGCGAGCGCGTCGGTGCCGCGTTCGAGGTCGTGGTAGAGGTCGGCGAACCGGCGGTCGAGCTGCTCGCGGAACTTGCGCCCGATCAGGCACGCGGACGAGGTGTAGATCGTCAGCTCGGCGAAGAAGTCGAGCAGGTCGATCTCGCCCTCGTCGCCCCAGCCGGCGACCATCCGGTCGACCTCGGCGGAGATCGTGGCGGCGTGGCCCTTCATGAACGAGCCCTTGAGCGCCTGGTTGTGCAGGGCCTCGCGGCGCTGTTCGGGGGTGGCGTCGAACACCACGCCCTCCCCGAAGATCGGGGTCATGAACGGGTACGCCTCGGCCTGGTCCAGCTCCTCGTCGGGGGAGCGGAAGAAGAACTCGTTGGCCTCGGCGCCGGACAGCAGGACGACGCGCCGCCCCGCGAGCCGGAACTCGCCGACGTCGCCGCACTCGTCCCGGACGCGCTGCATCAGCCCGATCGGGTCGGAGCGCAGCTCCTCGAGGTGGTCGGGCCCGCCCGACACCACGCGCGGCTCCACCAAAGCGGTCATGAATCCTCCAGGGGGGCTTCGGGTTGTACTTCGACGAGCCGGAGATGGGCGCCGCGGGGGGTCGCGACGACGGCCGCGACGGCGGCGGCGACATCGGACGGGCGCAGGAAGTACGGGTGGCGGGCGTGGCCCCACTTCACCCAGTCCTCCAGCACGGCGCCGGTCGTCTCCGCGTCCCAGCTCATGCCCATGCCCGTCGCGGTGGGTCCGGGCCGGACGATGGACGCCCGCACCCCCGTTCCCTCCAGCTCCATCTGCATGGTGCGCGCCATGCCTTCCACGCCGTTCTTCGCCGCGACGTAGGCACCGGTCCAGGAGCGCGGGGCGGGCACGGTGTCCGAGGAGATGAACACGATGTCGCCGCGCCGCCGCGCCACCATCTGCGGGACGAAGTGCGACACGAGCCGGTGCGCGCCGACGAGGTGGACCTGCACCTGTGCGAGGAAGTCGGCGGAGTCGAGCTCGTGGAGGCGTCCCGCGGCCAGGTCGCCGGCGCCGGAGATCACGACCTCGACCGGGCCGAGCGCGTCGGCGGCCGCCGCCGCGAACGCCTTGACGGAGTCGGAGTCGCCGACGTCGAGCGGATGCGCGAGCGCCTCTCCCCCGCCGGCCCGGATGGTGGCGGCGAGCTCCTCGCACTTGCCGGCGCGCCGCGCGCCGAGCGCGACCGGATGCCCGGCCATCGCCAGCGCGGTCGCGGTGGCCGCGCCGATCCCCGACGACGCGCCCGCCACCACGACCGGACGCCGCTCGGGGTGCGGATCGAACCGTGGCATTAGCTCTCCCTCCGCCCCCGGCCGACCACACGCACGGGCAGAGCGGCGAAGCCGCGCACGTTCACGGAGTGCACGCGTTCGGCGCCCGCGTGGTCGACCTCGTAGGACGAGACGTGCCGAACCAGTTCGTCCAGCGCGATCCGCGCCTCCAGCCGGGCCAGGTTGGCGCCCAGGCAGAAGTGCCGGCCGCCGCCGAAGCTGACGAGCTGCGAGGTGTCGCGGTCGAGGTCGTAGGAGTCGGCGTCCTCGAAGACCCTCGGATCGCGGTTGGCCGAGCCCACCAGCAGCAGCAGCCGGTCGCCCTCGGGGACGCGCTGCCCGTGCAGCTCGACGTCCTGGGTGACCGTCCTCGCGAGCATCTGGGTGGAGGTGTCGTAGCGGAGCGTCTCCTCCACCCAGTCGTCCACGCGGGCCGGGTCGCCGAACGGCTTGGCGGCCTGCTCGGGGTTCCGCGCCCCCCAGTACAGGGCGTTGGCGAGCAGCTTGGTCGTGGTCTCGTTGCCGGCGACCACCATCAGGAAAAGGAACGCGATGATCTCTTTGTCGTCCAGCCGGTCGCCGTCGATCTCGGCGTCCAGCAGCGCCGACGTCAGGTCGTCCGTCGGGCCGCGCCTGCGCTCGGCGACCATGTCCTGGTAGTAGCCGACGAGCGTGAGCGCCGCCTCCATCCCGGCCTGGGGGACGTCGTTGAGGCCCTCTTCCCGGTGGACGACGAGGTCGGCGAGCCGGCGCACCTCCACCCGGTCGGCCTCGGGGACGCCCATCATCTCGGAGATGACGTCCATGGGCAGCAGCCCGGCGAAGTCGGACACGAAGTCGAACTCGCGCTTGTCCAGGGCGGGTTCCAGGTGGCGCCGGGCCAGCGCCCGGATGTCGTCCTCCATCGCCTTCACCCGCCGGGGCGTGAAGCCCTTGGACACCAGCGCCCGCATCCGGGTGTGGCGCGGCGGGTCGAGGGCCAGGAACGACATCGTCCGGTGGGCCTGCGGCCCCCATGCGCTCGGCTCCAGCGAGACGCCGTTGGCGTTGGAGAACGTCGCGTGGTCGCGGAACGCCGCGGAGACGTCGGCGTGCCGGGACAGCGCCCAGAAGCCGAGTTCGTCGTTGCGGTAGAGCGGCGCCTCGTCGCGGAGCCGCGTGTAGAAGGGATACGGGTCCTCGTGGACGGCGTAGTCGAAGGGGCTGTAGAAGACCTGCGCAGCAGGGTCCACGGCCGTCACCTCACTCGGGGGGTTCGGGCAGGATGAGCTCTGCCATTTCGGCGAGCCGGTCGGCCATGCGGGCGTAGGACGTGTAGCCCATGCCCGCGTACACGAGCGCGCCGGTGTAGGCCAGCTCCAGCGCGCCGAGGATCTTGGGGTCGTCGTGGTCGCGCAGCGCGGCCTGGAGCCGCTCGCGGATGGCGACGCCGATCCGCATCCGCAGCTCGCGGACGTCGGGGTCGGTGCCGAGCAGCGCGGTGGTGCACGCGGCGGCGAGGTCCGGCTCGTCCGACACCAGCAGGGCGATCTCGCGCAGCACCTCCTCCACGCGCTCGTGCAGCGTGCCGTCGGCCTCCACCGGCGGCAGCGCACTGAGCCGCCGCCAGAACACCTCGGTGATCAGGTGGTTCTTGGAGGCGAAGTAGGTGTAGGCGGTCGCGGGCGCGACCCCGGCGCGCTTGGCCACGTTGCGGACGGTCAGCCCCTCGTAGCCGGTCTCGCCGACCTCCACCACGGCGGCGTCGGTCAGCCGCCGCACCGTGTCGGCCTGCCGCTCGGTGAGGCGGCGTCGTGTGGGCTCGGTCGTCAGCTGCTCATTACCGGACACGTGTCCAGACATTAGTTCAGAAGCGCGTCGATCGCAACGGTGAGCCCTGCCGCCTGCGCGCGAGGGTCCCGCAACGGGCGCGGGGCGGTCCTGTGCGGTTCCGCGCGGCCGAACCGATGATGGGGTGTCCGGGAGGTCGAAGGTGACCCGGTAGGGGTCAGGGCGACCCGGGGATAGGAGCCAGGTCCCCATGGACGTCAAGGACACGCTGCAGTCGGCGCGGAGCCTCGCCGAACTCTTCCAGCACACCGCGAAGGCACACGGCGACCGGGTCGCCTTGCGTAGCTCGGACGGCGCCGTGGAGCTGACATGGGGCCAGTACGCCGAGCGTGTGCGGCGCATCGCCGGGGGCCTGGCGTCGCTCGGCGTCCGCCGCGGGGACACCGTGGCGCTCATGCTCACCAACAGGCCCGAGTTCCACCTCGTGGACATGGCGGTGCTGCACCTCGGCGCCACACCGTTCTCGGTCTACAACACGAGCCCGCCGTCGCAGGTCGCCCACCTGTTCTCCAACGCCGGCAACCGGGTCGTGGTGACCGAGCGGCAGTGGGTGCCCGCGGTGAGGGAGGCGGGCGGGGCGGTGGAGCACATCGTCTGCGTCGACGGCGCGGCCGCGGGCGCCGTTCCGCTGGCCGACCTGGAGGCCCGGCGGCCGGAAAGGTTCGACTTCGAGGCCGCCTGGCGGGCGGTGCGCCCCGATGACCTCGTCACCCTCATTTACACGTCCGGGACGACGGGGCCGCCGAAGGGCGTCGAAGTGGAACACCGCGCGATGCTCGCGTGCCTGCGCAGCGGACTTCTCCTGCCTCACCTGGGTTCGTCCGCGCGGGACGGGCGGCTGGTCTCGTATCTCCCGGACGCGCACGTCGCCAACCGGTTCTTCGCCCACTACCTTGCGGTGGCCGCCGGTGCCTCGATCACCACCGTGGCCGACCTGAAGACGATGACCCAGGTGCTGCCCGCCGTGCGTCCGACCGTCTTCCTGGGCGTCCCGGCCTTCTGGTACAAGATGCAGGCCGTGATCAGCCAGGCGATCGCCGCGCAGACCGGGGTCCGCGGCCGTCTGGCCGGCTGGGCCGCCCGTGTCGGTCGGCAGGCCGCCGACCTGCGCAACGCCGGCCGCCCCGTCCCGCCCCACCTGGCGGTCCGCCTGGCCGCCGCCGACCGGCTGGTGCTGAGCAGGCTGCGGGCGCAGATCGGCCTGGACGAGGCCGGCGCCGTCATCACCGGTTCCGCGCCGATCGCCCCGGAGGTCATCCGGTTCTTCCAGTCGCTGGGCATCGAACTCTGCGAGGGGTGGGCGATGTCGGAGACGGCCGCCGCCGGGGCCATCAACCTTCCGGGCCGGATCCGGCCGGGGACGGTCGGGGTGCCGATGCACGACGTCGAGGTGCGGGTGGCCGGCGACGGGGAACTGCTGCTGCGCGGCCCGACGCTGATGAGGGGGTACCGCGGTGAACCGCGGAAGACCGCCGAGGCGATCGACGCCGAGGGATGGCTGCACACCGGCGATGTGGGCACCGTCGACTCCGGCGGATACGTCACCATCGTGGACCGCAAGAAGGACCTGATCGTCAACTCCTCGGGCAAGAACATGTCGCCGTCCAACATCGAGAACGCCGTGCTCGTCTCCTGCCCGCCGGCCGCCTCCGTGGTCGTCGTGGGCGACCGCCGTCCCTACGTGGTCGCGCTGATCGTCCTCGACCCCGTCGCCGCGCGGGCCCTCACGGCCACCGACGGGTCGTCCGGCGAGGAGGACGTCTCCGTGCTCTCGGAGCTGCCCGCCGTCCGGGCTGCCGTCGAGGCGGGCGTCGAGCGGGCGAACGCCATGCTGTCCCGGGTCGAGCAGATCAAGTACTTCCGAGTCCTGCCGGTCTCGTGGGCACCGGGCGGTGCGGAGCTGACCCCGACGAACAAGCCCCGGCGGCGGGCGATCGCGGAGAAGTACGCGGAGGAGATCGAGGCCCTCTACCGGCCCGCTCCCTCGCCGGTGGACGCCGACTCGCGCCCGCCCGCGGGACGGTAGGCGCCGGGTGGCCGGCCCGTCCAGCGGCGGAACGCACGGCGGAAGGCACTGGCCTCGGAGAACCCCAGCCGCCGGGCCAGTTCCTCCACGGACTCCTCGCCGCGGGACAGGCTGGCGACGGCGGCCTCAAGCAGGATGTCCTGCTTGAGCCGGCCGATCGACGTGTGCTCGGCCCTCAGCAGCCTGCGCAGATGCTGGGTGCTCACGCTGAGCCGCGCCGCGATGTCGTCGGGTGCCGGCCAGTGCCCGCTCAGCCCGCGGGCGAGGATCTTGCGCACCCGGTCCGCGGTCGACGACCCGTAGTCGCGGGTCGCGAACCAGACGTTCGGCTGGTCGGTGAGGTAGTCGTCGAGCTGCTCCTCGTCCCGTACCAGCGGCGCGGACAGCATCCGGCGATCGAAGGCCAGCGACAGCCGGGCGGCGTCGAACACCGGATGCCGGCCGAAGACGATCTCGTAGTCCGCGGCGTACGGGGGCGCCGGCCAGGGCAGGCGCAGATCGAGGAGGGCGATCCGCCGTCCGACGAGCCATCCCAGCATCCGGTGGATCACCGTGGCGAACATCTCGGCGCCCAGATGGTCGGGATCGTCCAGCTCGCTGACGTCGAGCTCCACCTCGACCAGCGTCTCGCCGGCCATCACGCGCACACCCGGCATGCCCGTCAGGACCTCGCCGGCCTCCGTCAGCCGCTGCAGCGCCGCCCGCAGGTCGGGCACGTGGATCATCGAACGCATCATGAACCGGAACGAGCCCAGCGGAATCGGCGGTCCCAGCCCGAACAGCTCGTCCCCGGTCAGCAGCCACAGTTCCCGGGTCAGCTCCGCCGCCTGGGAGATCGCCACACCCGGCAGGCGCGCGGCGTCGGCGGGAACACCCGCGCGCCGCAACAGGGAGGCTCCGTCCAGCCCCTGTCGCTCACCGACGCTCACCAGCCGCCGGACCATGTCCCCCGGCAACGTCGAACTGCTCACGAATGCACCATAACGCCTGGCCGGAGCGGGGTCCCGTGCGCGCGGCGGTCATGAAACCTGCGAGGCACGGTGCTCGGACGGGGCGCGCCGGATCCGTAGCTTCCGGAGCATGTTCAGTACGCAGAAGGTGGCCGCGCCCGCCCACGACATCGGCCTCGGCGGCACCGCCGTCGGCACGGCCTACCGCCCGGCAGAACGGTGAGTGGAGGAATCATGGGCAGAACGACCACCGGCACCGACCCGAATCCGGGCGCGACCGAGCCTCCGGGGCCTGCGCCCCGGCAGGGTGACGGCGACTCCGAACGCCGTTTCCCACCGG
Source organism: Spirillospora sp. NPDC048819 (assembly GCF_040650055.1). NCBI lineage: Bacteria > Bacillati > Actinomycetota > Actinomycetes > Streptosporangiales > Thermomonosporaceae > Spirillospora > Spirillospora sp. NPDC048819. The sequence goes on from NZ_JBEZGN010000002.1 coordinate 606,825, forward strand.
AGCGACGCCGGTACCTCTGGCTGGCCCTCGGGCTGCTCCTGCAGCTCTTCGCCGTCGGCGGGCGGTGGGATCTCGCCCTGGTCGCGTGGGTCTTCCAGATCTTCCTGCTCCGGTTCCTGCGGACCGGCCGGGCGCTGACGGCCCTGCCGCTGGTGTGGCTGGTGGGCGTCGCCGGCGGGATGTTCTGGGTGGTGCAGCTCGCCGTGCCGCTGACCTTCCTGACGTTCATCGGCGTGCTGAGCCTCGCGTCCGGCACCCTCGTGCCCTTCACGGTCGACCGTTTCGTCTCACCGAGGCTCGGCACGCTCGGTCGGCTGCTCGCGTTCCCGGCCGCGCTGACCGCCACCGCGTTCCTGCTCGGAACCTTCAACCCGTTCGGTACCGCCTACGGGCTGCCGGCCGTCACACAGCACGCCGACCTGGCGCTTCTCCAGGTGCTCGCCGTCACCGGCCCGTACGCGATCTCGTTCCTCATCGGCATCGTCGCGACCGCGGCGAATCACCTGTGGGAGCGCGGCGTCTCCTGGCACAGCGCCAGGCCCGCGTTGGCCGTGGCCGCCCTCCTCGCCCTGGTGATCATGGGCGGGCAGGCACGGCTCGCGTTCGCCCCCGCCTCGACCGCGCCCACCGTCCGCGTCGCGGGCCTCAACCCGGACATGGCGGTCAACGAGCGGGCCGAGCGGCTGGCCGGGGCTGGCCTCGGCGACTTCGAGGCCGTGTCCCGGTCCGCCGACCCGGCGGCGGTGCGCGCGGGCTTCGACCTGATCTCCGATCAGCTGTTCGCCGACACGCGCACGGCGGCCAGGGCGGGCGCGAAGATCGTCTTCTGGTCGGAGAACGCGGGCCGCGTGCGTTCCGCCGACAAGCCCGCCCTTCAGGCCGAGGCCGCGGAACTGGCCCGGCAAGAAGGCATCTACCTCAACATGGCGCTGAACATCTACCTGCCCGAGGCGCCCTACGTCCAGGACGAGACGGTCCTCATCGGCCCGGACGGCAACGTGTTGTGGACGTACCAGAAGCACCACCCCATCCCGGGCCTGGAACCCAACACTCCAGGCGTGGGCCCGGTGCCGGTGGTGGAGACGCCGTACGGGCGCCTGACCAACGTCATCTGCTACGACGCGGACTTCCCCGCGATGATGCGCGTCGACGCCGACATCATGCTCGTCCCCGGTGGCGACTGGCCGGAGATGGGCCGCATCCACACCCAGATGGCAAGTCTGCGGGCGATCGAGAACGGCTACGCCCTGGTGCGGCAGGACTTCAACGGCTCCTCCCAGGCATTCGACCACCAAGGCAACGTCCTGTCCCAGCAGGACACCACGCCAGGCGCCAACGACCCCTGGATCGTGGACGTCCCCACGAGCGGCACGACGACTCCGTACCGCGTCATCGGCGACGTCTTCGCCTGGCTGTGCGCGGCGGCGACCCTCGTCGCCATCGGATTCGCCGTCCGACGCCCACGGACGCGGCGCCTCACCACGCGGAAGGAAACCGAGACGGCTTGATGGACGTCAGTTCTCCGGCGCCTTCGTCCATCTCCTCGGACGCCTGTGGGGCGGGTGGGATTCGAACCCACTCAGCGCGAGGCACCTGGGTTACAGCCAGGCCCGACTCTCCGGACGTCGGCGCCGCCCCTTGCGCGGGCCGCGTCCGAGGACGGGCCCGCGTCGTACCTCCGGAGGGATTCGAACCCCCATCGCACAGCACCTCATGCTGCCGTCTCTGCCGTTGGACTACGGAGGCATGCGTGCGGCTCCCGGGATTCGAACCCGGAACATCCACTTCCTGAAAGTGGCCTCTCTGCCTTTGGAGTAGAGCCGCAGGGATCTCGCGAGGGCGGCGTCACTCGCGGTGGCTCGGCCAGGAGGTCTACAGGGAGACGGGATACCGGCCGGGGCGGGCGTGCGACGCCGAGGGCAGTCGAAGTCGATACTGCTCCAGAGCCATGGCCGGTCCTCCTCTCAAGGTCTCGTGTCACCGTCTTGGACGGGCTGACGTCGTCCACGGTGCCATCGCACGGGAACCGCCGCAACGGGTTTTCCGGCGCCGCGGATCACTGCTCGTCCGGCAGGGCCGCGCCGAAGGCGACCAGGGCCCAGAACGCGACCATGATCCAGCCGAGCGCGATCCCGGTCACCGCGAGCCCCATCCCGCGTTCGCCCGAACGCCGTACCCGTATCCAGGCCATATGCCCGGCGACGATCGCCGGGATGGACGGGAGCCCGCAGGTGATCAGCCCGACCGCGCCCATCGAGATCGCGTAGATCGCGAGGCTGTTCATGGGCGGCTTGGCGTGCGGACCGGCGTGCGGGTGCCGTGCGGGCGGGTGCTGTGCGGGCGGGTGCTGTGCGGGCGGGTGCTGTGCGGGCGGGTGCTGTGCGGGCGGGTGCTGTGCGGGCGGGTGCTGTGCGGGCGGGTACGGGTGCTGCGGCGGCGCGGGGACGGCTTGGGCGTTGTAGGCCGTCGGCTGCCGGTAGGCGGCGGGACGGGCGGCGATCGCGTCGGCGTACCGGTTCCAGGTCTCCGCCTCGGCCGTGCGGCCCTGCCCGTTGAGGAGCACCGCGAGGTTGCGCATGGCGCCCGGGTCTCCGGCCTGGGCCGCCTGCCGGTACTGCCGCTCGACCAGCGCCTCCGCCTCCCCAGCGGCGAGCGCCGGGGCCGGGGTGTGCCGTGCCGCCGGAGCCTGGGTCCGCTGCGGGGCGGGCGCCTGGGTCTGCTGCACAGGCGGCCTGGGCGGGGCCTGTGCGGGCTGCTGCCGGACGCCGCTGGAGATGAGGCCGTCCAGCAGTGCCTGGGCGGACGGGCGCCGCTCCGGGTCCTTGGCGAGCGCCGCGCGGACGGCGCCGAGGAGCGAACCGTCCAGCCCGCTCAGATCCGGCTCGCCGCTGACGATCTGGTGGATGATCGCCGGGATCGAGTTACCGCCGAAGCACGGCCCGCCGCGCGCCGCGAACGCCACGGTCGCGCCCCAGGCGAACACGTCGGACGCCGCGGTGGCGCCCCGCCCGTCGAGTTGCTCGGGCGCCATGAACGCGGGCGTGCCGACGATGCCGCCGGTCGCGGTGAGCCTCGTCCCGTCCAGGGACCGGGCGATGCCGAAGTCGATGACGCGCGGACCGAACGTCGACAGCAGCACGTTGGCGGGCTTCAGGTCGCGGTGGACGACGCCGGCGTCGTGGATGGCGGTCAGCGCGGTCGCGATGCCGACCGCGACGGCCTCCAGGTCGGCGCCCCGGAGCGGGCCGTCCTTGTCCACGGCGGCGCCGAGGCTCGGCCCGTTGACGAACTCGGTCACCAGGTAGGGCGGCTCGGCGGCGGGGTCGGCGTCCAGGACCGGCGCCGTGCAGAACGGCCGGACCCGCTGCGCCGCCGAGACCTCGGCCTGGAACCGCGCCCGGTACTGCCGGTCGGCGGCGAACTCGCGTCTGATGACCTTGATGGCGACCTTGCGCCCGGTGCCGTCCAGCCCCACGTACACCGTGCCCATCCCGCCCTCGCCGAGGCGGTCCACGATCCGGTACCGGCCGATGCGTTCCGGCAGGTCGGGCTGCGACACGGGACGTTCTCCTCAGGGCGGGGCCAGGCCCCACCAGACTGGCACATCCGGACGGCGACCCGGCCCATACCGCGCGATTGTGATCAGCCGGGCTTTCCGAGGGACAGCAGGACCGGAAGCACGATCAGCAGCGAGGCGGCCGACGCGACGAACGCCGCGGCAGCGGACACGTGGTAGATCGGCAGCCAGATGAGCGGCGCGAGGGCGCCGCCGCCGAACCGGAACGCCGACACCGCCGACAGCGCCCCGCCCCGGTTGCGCGGCACCGCGCGCAGCGTCAGGCTCTGCAGCGCGACGGTCAGCATCGAGGCGCCCGCCCCGGCCAGCGTCCACCACAGCGCCAGTTCCCCCACGGACCCCGACACCCCGGCCACCGCGACGAAGACCCCGGTCACCACGGCCGCGACGGCGCCGCACGCTCTCGCCCCGAACCGCTCCGTGACGCGTCCCCACACGGCGCCGAGCACGAGCCCGGCCACGCCGAACCCGAGCAGCGCGAGCCCGGTCAGGTCGGCGCCCGCGTCCAGTTCCTCCCGCGCGTACAGCGCGACCATGAACGGCAGGGCCGACGCGCCGGTGTAGGACAGGAACGCCGCGGCCGACAGCGACGCCATCCGCCGGCTGACGAGCGGCCGCCACGGCGGCGCGGACGCGGCGGGACGCGGTTCCCCGGGCGGCGGCGCGAACGCCAGCAGGCCCGCCGCCACGGCCACGACGACGAACCCGAGGCGCCAGGACGACGCCACCACCAGCCCCCCGACCAGCGGCGCGAACGACTGCCCGGCCGACTGGCAGCTGGAGTACACGCCGACGGCCCGTCCGAGCCTGTCGCGGGCCACGATGTCGCCGAGGCCGGCGAGCAGCAGCGGCGAGGTGAACGCGTTGGCCGTCCCGAGAACGGCACGCGCCGCCAGGAACACGGCGAACGACGGGGCGGCGGCGCACACCACCGCGCCCACCGCGTACACGAGGTAGGCGGCGCGGACCGTCCGCCTGCGCCCCCACCGCTCCCCGAGCGTCCCGGACACGAGCTGCAGCAGTGCGAACGGGATGAAGTACGCGGTCAGCGACGCGGCCGCAGCCTCCGGCGACACGTGCACGGACCGCCCGATCTCGGGAAGCATCGGTGCCACGACCCCGCCGCCGAGCGGCCCGAGCAGCGCCCCGCCGTAGACGGCGCCGACCCTGACGCGCTGAAGCCGCACCTCAGGGCAGTTCAGCGCGGAGCGTCCCGGCCACCACGTCCGCGATGACGTTGAGCGGACGGGTGTCGCGCGCCGCCCGGCCGAGCACGAGCGCGCCGGCCTCGAGCGGCCGGGGTCGGGTGTCCCGCGTCATGGCGTCACCCTAGTCCGCTGCTTCATCGGACCGATCTATCCACTCGTCACGACGCTCACCCGGCCTGGCGAAGCCCTGACCGCCGTGGCTCAGCTGACGATGTAGTCGGCGAGGTGATGGCCGGTGAGGGTGGTGCGGGCGGCGACCAGGTCGGCGGGAGTGCCCTGGAAGACGATCTGGCCGCCGTCGTGGCCGGCGCCGGGGCCCAGATCGATGATCCAGTCCGCGTGCGCCATCACCGCCTGGTGATGCTCGATCACGATCACCGACTTGCCCGAGTCGACCAGCCGGTCCAGCAACCCCAG